>JBHJHM010000013.1:0-99530 GCA_050330865.1 Leptolyngbyaceae cyanobacterium | reverse complement strand
TTCTTCCGAAATCGGTGGGCCAACCATTGGCTGCCCTGCATTGATTAGTGTTGAAGACTTTTTCTGGGACTTGGTCTTCAGGTTCTTCTTGAGTTGGTTCTGGTTCTTCTTCTATGGGCTGCTCATCTACTGGCTCCTCTTCGACGGGGTCTTCATCGATGGGCTCCTCGTCTGCCGGAGTCTCATCGACGGGGTCGTCTATTGGATCCGCAGGTTCTCCAGGCTCAGCGGGGTCGGGTTCACTGCCAGAGCCATCAGCAATATCGGGCAGCTCGGTGGTGAAGCTGTCGCCATCGAGGGTGCTGCTGTCTACATCTTTGAGGACGGCTAGCACCTCACCCGTTTTAAGGTTGCTGATGAGCGTATCGTCGGCTTTATTGCCAGTACCCTGGGCAATATTGAGGCCGTTAAAGGTGAGACCGTTGGCAAGACCGATGGTGTCTTCGCCAACGCGGAAGTCCATGATGGTATCGGTGCCTTCGCCATTGGCCAGCACAAACGTATCCTGGCCGCGAGCGCCTGAATAGTTATCGCCGACTAAGCGATCGTTGCCTAAGCCACCTCGAATATAGTCATTACCGGCGTCGCCCCAGATGTTGTCATCACCGCTCTCACCGAGGAGGGTGTCGTCACCCCCTTTACCCCCGATAAAGTCGTTGCCATCGCCACCAAAAATAAGGTCGTTACCGCCTTGGGAACCGCCTGCCGATCGGCTGTTGCGATCGCCACGAAGAACGTCGCTCCCTGCGAAACCATAAATAAGGTCATTGCCAAGGCCACCCGCAATCAGATCGGCGGTATCGCCCCCCTTTAGCTGGTCACTGCTAGTTGTTCCAATCAGAGGAGCCTCTCCACTGACCTGCTGCTGGTTGAGCGCCTGATTGAGGTACTGTTCCTCCAGGGTATCGAGCGCCGTTGGATTGGCATCAAAAGACAGGTTTTCCAGGGCAGAAGCGCTATTCGCAGTATCGATATTAAGGGGACTAGACTCTTGACCAGGATTAGCTGAGTCAGGCTTATTAGTCTGATCAGAAAACAAAACTACACCTCCAAATGACTTGCTCAGTTGCTACGTGTCAAAACGTGCTGCGTGCCAAAACGTATAAACAGCACGACAAAGCGCTGCCTGTAGCCCACAGTGCAATCAGTAACGTAAATGAGTAAGGGCAAACCTATAAGTAAAGGCAAACTTCGGGGCAAGACTCAACGCCGTTTCTCCTGAGGAAAGCAGCGCTGGGGGCGTCTTGAGAAGAAGGTTGAACTACGACCATATCTACCCATAACTAAGCTCGAACCAGGCAGACAGTCACCCTTTTAGTCCGGTCGTATTACCTTCGGAATGGTACATGCAGGTAGCCGCAGGTGCGCCTAAATAAGCACCGAGATTTAGCGCTACCCGATATGAAGACTGAATAGGGCGTATGAAGTTCCCAAAAAGTGAAAAAAAGTTCCCAAAGAGTCATTCATCTTATTTGCCGCAAATTTACGCATTTGGATTAGAGCTATCAGAGGTTAAAATCCATTTGCTCTTAAAGAGCTATGTGTGAAATTGTGTTCATCTTGTGACTGTAAGCTGACGATTTTGGAGTCTGTAAGCCTTGCTAGACACTGCTTTCAGTGCTCGGATTCAGCCATTGAGCTAGCAGGAAACAGCTTTAAGGTAAAGGCATAAAGAAATCACATTGATAGACCTTGCGGCTAAGCATTGAGACCTTTCGCGGCTGCGCAAGACTTCAAAAAATTCTCAAAAAGAAAATTTAGTGAAACTCGTTTATCTTCGTAGCGTATAAAAGCCTTTACTGATAGTCACTCCGCGCTCCTTCACCAATCGGCTTTTGATTTGAAGGAATCGCGAAAGCTCAGAAAACTTCAGAAAAATTCAGAGCAGACACGGTACACTCAAACAATTGTCGGGGTATTCGGTTTACTCATCGGGATCAATGGGGTTCGAGGAGGCTTTCCAGGCAGCTGATCTAGCCGTACGCTCTATCCGCGTAGAGGGACTGCGGGATATTGAACGGGTCGTACTAGAAGGATCCTGGAACCGACAGACGTATCAGCAAATTGCTCTCGATGCAGGTTACACCGAGGGCTACCTGAGTCGTGATGTAGGGCCAGCGCTTTGGCTGTTGCTGTCCAAAGCGCTGGGCATGCAGGTCAAGAAGACAAATTTTCGGACGGCGATTGAGCGATGGTCGAAGGAGAACCCTCTGCCGAACGCCGCAGTCGCTCCAGTAGTTTCCACAGAAGATATCGACACGCCTGCTCCCATCCGCGAGCAAGACGGTCCTCAGATTGACATCACTGACTTTCGGGGGCGGCGGGAGGAGCTAGCCGACCTTTCTAAGTGGATTGCTAGCGATCGCGGTCGCCTGCTGTGTCTCTTCGGGATGCCCGGTGTAGGCAAAACCTGGCTCTCGGTGAAATTAATGCACTGTGTCCAGGATGACTTCCAATACGTCATTTACCGCGATCTGGGGCATCGTCCAGAACCCGTAGATCTGATCTTAGACTTACTGGAGCGCCTGCAGGTTGCAGTATCCTCCGATGCTGATTTGCCCGAGTGCCTGGAAATTTTGGCGCAGGTTCTGGCTCAAAAAAATAGCCTGATTGTCTTAGACGGGACAGAAGCCTTCTGCCGACCGGGTGCATTTGCAGGCACCTACGAAGCCCCCTTCGAAGACTATGCTCAAGTTCTCGAAACCCTGACAACCTACGACCATCAAAGCTGTGTTTTATGGGTAGGCCGTTCCTTACCCCGTTCTTCAGCTCACTTTGCCGGGTCTAGCTGCCGCCTTCATCCGGTCACTGGACTTACCCCAGAGGAGTTGGCGGAACTGACCTTTTGGCCAGCCGATTTATACGCCAGTGATGATGACTGGCAACACCTACGCGATCGCTACGGGGGAGTGCTTTCCCTCATCCAGGGTGTCGTGCCACGACTGGTTCCCTTTGGCAATAATTTGGCGGCTTGTTTAGCGACCCTGCAGCAGGACAATCAGCTCATCTACGACTATTTGGAGGAATGGCTAGCACCCCTGTCACAAACTGAATGGAGTATCCTCACATGGCTGACCATTAGCCGCCGCCCCCTTTCACTGAGACAGCTGAGTGAATTCCTTGGCATTTCCATGCCCTTAGCAGCCATCGAGTCTCTATGTGAGCATGGCATCTGCCGCTCGGTCGTCGTCGAAGGTGAGCCGCATTGGGAGACTGTGCTCTCTGATTTGGTCGGTCCTTATGTGTGCGATCGCCTGCTCGAACCGTTTCAGGCACGCGGTGAGCCCCGGTGGATGCAAGCTTTACATCGCTATCCTCTGTTGCAGGCAGAAGCTCCCGAAAGTGTCCGCCAGTGGCAAAGACAGACGTTGCTAGAGGTGATTGCCAAGCTGATTGCTGAGAAGCTACCGCATCGTGCGGATCAACAGGCATTTTTGCAGCGAGCCTTCCAGGTCAGCCGTCAGCGATCGCTCGACAATGCACCGAATGGCTACAGTGCCGGCAATCTGATCAACCTCGCCCAACAATGGCAGTTGTCGCTGGTAGCGCTTGACTGCCAGCGTCTGGTGCTACAGGATGCTGATTTGCAGGCCGACTGTTTTCAGGGTGTAGCGTTTACCGAAAGTGACCTGTCACAGACGGTTCTGGCTCGTCCCCTAGGACAGTCTCCTGTTATTGCCATTAGCCCTAATCAGCAGCAGGTAGCCATTGGCGATCAAGATGGGCGGCTGCTGCTGTGGAACCTCCGCGATGGCCGCCTGCAGCGAGCGATGCTAAGTGTACCGGAGGCCGTCGAAGTGATCGCCTTCAGCACCGAGGGCAGCACTCTGGCCGAAGGACGCCAAGATGGCCGCGTGCGGCTGTGGAATTTGCAGTCTGACTATGTCCCCGAGTCCTTTGTGGCAACGGCTGACTCGCCCGTGAAGGCACTAGCCTTTAGCCCGGATGGGCACCTGTTAGCTGGAGGCGACGAAGCGGGCTATTTACACATCTGGCGACTCGCCTCGGGTGAGCAAATTTATCGCATTGCCGCCCATGAGGCTCCGATCACCGCGATCGCCTTTGAGCCGGGCAGTCAACGGTTACTCACCTGTGGCCAAGACTGCGCGGCAGTGGAATGGGAGGTTGCCACCGGAGCCTCGCAGCATCGCTTTCAAGGGCGCCTCACCAACTGGTTAGGCACCGTTGCCTACCTTCCGGCTTTGACGGGTTCCGGGCTACAGGCCGTAGTCGTAGGCCGTGACGAAGGTCAAATCGTGATTTGGGATATTCCCTCGGCTCGCCCGCTACGGGTCTTAACCGAAATTGGGGATATGGTTATGGCCCTGGCTTTGAGCCCGAATGGTCGTCACTTAGCCGTTAGTGAAGTGAGCAACACGCTCTCGATGTGGAATGTGGCTGAGCGATCACGCCTATATCAGTTTCCGGATTCGCAAGCCCCTATCGCTGCACTGGTCTTTAGCCCTGATGGAAAAGAGCTGATGACGGGCTGTGACTATGTTGTTCAGCGCTGGCACGTGAGTTCAGGGGAATGTTTACGAAGCTGGCGTAGCGATCGCCATCCCGCTATTGATATTGCTCTAGCCCCTTACCCTCTAGAGCTCCTGAGTACTCACGACGACCAAACGCTGCGCTGTTGGCGTCCAGCTGAAGGCAGCGATCGGTGGTTACCCTACAAGCGGCTACGGATTCCGACTGACACGTTGATGAGTGCCGTCATCGCCAGTCCTCTGGGACAGTACCAAGCCATCGGCACCGAAGCTGGCACTGTCCATATTTGGCAGGCTAGCCAGCAGCAGTGGCTGATGGTTCCTATCTATCTGCCGAGTAGCATCACAGCTTTGACCTTCAGCCCCGATGAGACGGTCCTGGCTGTTGGCGATGCTACCGGCACCGTAGCCTTATGGCATTTGGGGGATAGCCGTTTCTGCTGGCAACAGACGCAAGCCCATGCTGATAAAATCACAGCCCTGACACTGGCCGCTGATGGCCGTCTGTTTAGCGGGAGTCGTGATCGGACGATCCAAGCTTGGGATAGTGAGGGAAATTGTGTGGCGACCCTCACCGAACATCGTCGTCGGGTTCACACGTTATGTCTCTCCGCTGATAGCAACATCTTGTATAGCGGCAGTTACGACTTCACCGTCTGCTGTTGGGATTTGTCAACCTATATCTGTAAGCACACCTGGCAGCGCAGTGATGACTCGGGCGATCGCTTGATTCACTGTGTTGTTCAAGATGAGCAAAGCCGTGTTTTGGCCGTTGTGAGCGATACTGAGTCACTGGAGGTGTGGGATCTTGATACCGATACCTGCTGCTACCGTCTCCCCCCCCATCACGAAAGCATCTGGCATGTTAGCACTAGCCCTGAGGGCACATGGCTCGTCAGCGCTAGCCATGCTGGCGAAATTAATGTCTGGACGCTGGCTTCCGGTGAACTACGAGGCCAACTCCGGGTTGATCGTCCCTACGAAGCCATGCAAATTGCTGGCTGCACAGGTCTCACTGATTCCGAGCGACTAATGCTGCGATCGCTCGGAGCCACGGAGTACTAAGGAGCAAGGGGCGTAGTGGAGTGAGCGGTTAGTAGAGAGTGAGTAATCGGGCATACGTCCTGTCCAACCACCAACCACTAACGACTACCTACCACCAACCAACATCCAACTACTACTCAAAATGCACTCTCGCATTCAGCAACCCCGCATCCCGTAGATAGTTGCTCCATTCGTTGGCAATGCCGAAATCGTTATAGGGGCCAACAGCGACGTGAGGGCCGCGAGGCGTGGTTCGCGTTTGCACAAGACTACGGGGCGCTCCCAGATTGATAACTTGATTAGCCAGATCGAATAGCTCAGTGTCGCGACCCGGCACTACGATGTAATACCCAGAGGTATTAGCCTGCTGAGCAATGGGGACAGCATTAGCAGTCGGGGGTGCCACGTCTGTGGGATAGGCCGAGGTAGGGGGCGGCGGTACAGTTTGGAAGGGCGACACCTGCCCAAATTCAACCGCAGGCGATGTGGCTGAAACGGGAAGGGGCGGCAAATCACCGGCAATACTAGCCGTCGCGTTGACAGGAATGGATGCGGGGTAACTAGTAGGAGACGCGATCGCGATCGGGGCGCTGCTGAAAGCGGTTGGCTGAACTTGAGCACCAATGCCGAAAAGGGCTAATTCGTCAGCCCGCAGCTGTGCATTCTGGAGCGAATTAAACCGTCCTACTTGAATCACAGAACTACCATCAATCCTGGTGATAAAGGCATCCGGCGCAACTTGACGGATCTGAGCCAGCAGCAAATCACTATTGCCATTGACAAAGACAACATACTGTTCGCTCGGAAAAGTATTGCTCCCTGTACTGGCATAGGGGATAGGCGGCAGATCAATAGGCGTTTGGGCAATCGGCAAAGTGGGAAGTTCGCTAGCGATCGCGCTTAAGGATGTACTCGTGGCGATCGCGGCAATCGCCCCCAACCCGCCTGTGAGCAGAGCCCGCGGCCATGGCTGACGATAGGATGCTTGTGTTCTGACTGGCAACATCAAGGTCGTTAAGAATGCCACAGGAACAATGGATGAGTCACTCAATTTCATGGATCTGTGCAGCCTAAAGCTGATGGGGACGGCAATCGATGGGAATCCATAAGCCCGCCTCAACATTGCTACGAACCGTTAAGGCGAATGCTAGCTTAGGATAGATACTTTCCTAAAAAAATTCCAGATTTTTTCGAGCGATGAGCAAAATTGTTGTCGGTTTGTCAGGCGGGGTGGATAGTTCAGTAGCCGCTGCAACGTTGCATCATCAGGGTCATGACGTTGTTGGTCTGACGCTGTGGCTGATGAAAGGAAAGGGGCAGTGCTGCTCTGAAGGCATGGTGGACGCTGTTCAACTCTGTGATGAACTAGGCATTCCCCATCATTTAGTCGATAGTCGCGATACGTTTCAGGACTACATTGTGGATTATCTAGTGACAGGCTATAGCGCTGGTGTAACGCCGCTACCGTGTTCTCAGTGCAACCGTACGGTCAAATTTGGTCCCATGATTCAATACGCCCAAACAGAATTAGGGGCTGAGGCGATCGCTACGGGGCACTATGCCCGCATCCATCACAACGAGCTAACCCAGCGGTATGAGTTACACAGAGCTGTTGATCGGAGCAAAGACCAGTCTTATTTTCTCTATGATCTGACCCAAACGATGCTGGCTGCCAGCCGCTTCCCTTTGGGTGAACAAACGAAGGCAGAGACACGACGAATTGCGACTGAGCTCGGATTACACACCGCCGCGAAGCCAGAGAGTCAGGATCTTTGCCTGATTGAGCAGCACGGCTCAATGCGCTCTTTTTTGGATAAATACTTAGCCCCTAAACCTGGTGACATTGTCGATACGTCCGGGCATATCTTAGGGCGCCATGATGGCATTCATCACTACACCATCGGTCAGCGTAAGGGACTCGGTATCGCAGCCGCCTACCCTTTGTATGTAGTGGCCATCGATGCCGGGCGCAATCAGGTCATTGTCGGCGATCGCGCTAGCGTTAACTACCCCGAATGTATCGTTCACCGCGTAAACTGGGTGTCGGTAGCTCCACCAACGGAGCCGCTAGATGTCACGGTCCAGATCCGTTATCGATCACCTGCCGTACCGGCAACTGTGATGCCAATAAACTCAGACAAGGCAGCAAGCCTTGCTGAGAGGGTCAAGGTTGTTTTTCAGGAGCCTCAGTTTGGGGTCACTCCCGGGCAGGCGGCTGTTTGGTATGAGGGTGATAAGGTCCTTGGCGGCGGCATCATCGAGCCGCTTTCTACAGAGCAACGGGTTGCAGTCGCTTTGGCCCAGTCAAGCACTCGCGACAACGGAGTCTGAGGTCCGTAATTCAGAGCTCGGGAATTCCCTAAGTAAAAGTGCTGATATAGCAGTGACCTTGGGAATATTGGATAAGACTCAATTTGCAAGTTAGAGAGGAATCGTATCTTGACTACTACAGCACATGGACTCAATGCAGCTCATGGCGGCACTCTAATCGATAGAATTGCACCCTCTGACAAAAAAGAGACATTTTTAAGTAAGGCAGACTCATTACCCCGTGTAACGCTGGACGAGCGTGCCTTTTCCGACCTAGTCATGATTGCAATCGGGGGGTTTAGTCCCCTGACTGGCTTTATGGGAGAAGCCGACTATAACACGGTTGTTACCGATATGCGGCTTGCCGATGGATTGCCCTGGGCCATTCCGGTCACCCTTTCCGTCGATGAATCAGTAGCTGCGCCGCTGCAAGAGGGGGCTCTTGTTCGTTTAGACGATCCTACTGGCCGCTTTGTCGGAGTCCTCGAACTGGCTCAAAAATACACCTACGACAAGAAGAAAGAAGCCATCAACGTCTATCGCACTGACGAAGAAAAACATCCCGGTGTCAAAGTTGTCTACGAGCAGGGTCCGATCAACTTGGCGGGTCCAGTTTGGCTGCTGGAGCGGGATCCCCATCCTCTCTTTCCTAAGTATCAAATTGATCCGGCTGCTTCGCGGGCTTTGTTCGACGAAAAAGGTTGGAAGACAGTGGTAGGCTTCCAAACCCGCAACCCGATTCACCGGGCTCATGAGTACATCCAAAAATGTGCTCTAGAGATCGTCGATGGCCTCTTTCTACACCCGCTAGTAGGAGCGACTAAGAAAGATGACATCCCTGCTGATGTGCGGATGCGATGTTATGAAATCATGCTCGAGCATTACTTTCCAAAAAATCGCGTAATTTTGGCAATTAATCCCTCGGCAATGCGATACGCTGGTCCCAGAGAAGCAATTTTCCACGCCCTTATCCGGAAGAACTATGGCTGTACCCACTTCATCGTGGGACGTGACCATGCAGGTGTAGGTGACTACTATGGCACCTACGACGCTCAATATATTTTTGAAGAGTTTCAGCCTGGGGAACTAGGTATTGAACCCTTGAAATTTGAGCATGCGTTCTATTGCAAACGCACAGAAACCATGGCAACGACTAAGACCAGCCCCAGCGGTCCGGAGGATCGAGTTCATCTGTCGGGCACCAAAGTGCGTGAAATGCTCCGTCGAGGCGAATTGCCGCCTCCTCAGTTCTCTCGCCCCGAGGTCGCAGCAGAGCTGGCCCGAGCTATGAAAGTCGCTCAAGAAGTTTAGGAATGGGATAGCCCTACTGTGACGCTGGGACGACGAGAGTTTTTGCAGCGGCTAGGCTTAGCACTTGCTGCCCTGGGCCTTGCTGATACGACATTGACAGGCTTTAGCAAGACCTATCAGCAGGCCCTTGCCCGCTCCTCTCGTCGATTGGCTCTCTTGGTAGGGGTTGATCACTACCCTGATGCTGTATGGCAAGAGAAAGCCCCCAATGAAAAGGGGGCTTTCTTGCAGGGTGCGGTGATGGATGTGGAACTCCAGCGAGAATTGCTGATTCATCGCTTTGGCGTGGCATCGGCTGATATTGTGACGCTGGTCAATGAGCAGGCCACTAGTAAAGGCATTTTAGATGCCATTCAAGGACATCTTGCCGATCAGGCACAGCCCGGGGACACGCTCATTTTTCACTTTAGCGGCTTGGGCAGCCAGGTCCATCTAGCTGGGCATCCCTCCGATGAACGAGTACCCACCTTGGTACCTGTAGACGGTATTCCTCCCAGCAAAGAAGATGACGTTATTCACGATTTGTTTGAGGAGACCCTGGCACAGGTTTTAGGTAGTTTGCAAAGAGTCCGGGTCCTAACCATCTTGGATGCCAGCGGTGTCGGGCCTCGCTTATCCCCTTATCAGGGCAATTTTCGGGTGCGATCGCGTCTTACAGTGCCTACGGGTACTTGGGAATCTCCCCCTGGCATGTCACTTTTGGTGCCCAACAAAACGACTGAGACGCTTTCGACCACTTGGCCCGGGTTGTTGCTGCGGGCCAGTAAGCCGGGTGCCCCGGCGCTTGAAGGAGCCTGGAATGGGTTCAGTGCCGGGGTATTCACCTATGCCTTAACCCAACAAATTTGGAATAGCTTTCCCTCTCAGCGGCAATACTGGATTTTTCAACGGGCTGAATACAAGATGAAAACCTGGTCTGGGGCCGAAGCATCGCCTCAGCTACAGGGCGAACTATCAACCAAAGACAGAGGCGACCTATTGACCGCAGGCGGCATCCCCAAGCCTGCAGCTGATGGCTTTATTAAAAGCATTGATGAACGCAACCAAAATGCTACCTTGTGGCTGGGGGGATTAGGAGCCTCACTGCTACCTTACTGTACGCTCGGTCTGCAGCTGCAGCCGCTGCCTGCCTTACCGGGATTGGCTACTGTGCCTCAAGGAACACTGATGGTCAAAACCCTTAAGGGGCTGACCGCGAAAGCAGAACTGCTAAAGGCCGGTTCTTTGGCTCCAGGCACACCTTTAGTTGAGCAAGAACGGCGCTTACCGCGTGAAATCGATTTGATTGTGGCACTGGATCCCGCGCTAGAACGCATCGAGCGCGTCGATGCCACGAGCGCCTTGGCGGGGTTTCCCGAAATCACCACGACGGCTCCGGGAGAACAGCAGGTCGACTGCTTGTTTGGTCGCTATAGAGCGATGGAGCAGCCTCAGCGCGAAATGGATAGTACTGAGTCGGCATCGGAAGGAGCCGCGCCCCCTCCCAAGTCAGGGGCGGTTGTTCAGTCTGGATATAGCCTGTTTTCTCCAGACCATACCTTAATTGCAGGCACTGCTCCCACTGAAGACAGTGAAGCCGTTAAAACAGCAGTCGGTCGTTTAGCTCATCCGCTCCAAGAGCTGCTGGCAATTAAGCTGTTGCGGCTAACGACCAATCCCATGTCTTCGCAGCTGCCCATTCGGTTGAGTCTGCAGACATTGGAGCCAACCGGGCAGCTTTTGTCCGTCGAAGAAACGTTGCGAGCGCGTCAGTTTGCCAAAACCACAGCTGCTCAGCAGAGCCAGCCAATTTTGGAGGAAGACAGTCAGTCAGGCAACCCCAAATTTCAGATACAGCTGTTAAATTTGGGACAGCAAACTTTGTACTACCTAATCCTCAGCGTAGTCGAGAGGAACCGCCTGTTTGTTTATTGCCCAACTGCGGAACAGGCTACGTCAGCAGAGCAGACCATCAACGCTGTAGCGGACAGCAGTCAATTGTTGCCGGGGAGCCAGCTTAAATTTCCCAATCAGCCAGATAACGGAATGCTGTGGCAGCGCTTATCTTCGATGGAGTTGTTTGCGATCGCGTGTACGCAGCCGTTTTATGAAACCTGGAAGGCTATTCGCACACCTGGGTTTCGATCCTCTAATGATCAGCTGGCAAGTATTGCTGAGGCGCTACCCGTTGCTAGAGCGATCCTAGAAGATTTGAATCGGGCGAGTTTATCGCAGGAGGAAACCCATTCTGACTCGCAGGCTCCCTTCGTGACGTTGCGTTCTAATGCTTGGGCAACGCTGGTTTTGCGATCGCCCATTACGCGCCACAAAATCGTGTAATGGAGATGTAATAAATCACATCTCCACACCGGACTTAAGCCCACCATTGATGCCCCGAATGAGCTTGTACATCACAGCGCCCCCGACCGGCAGCTTGTGCTTCCTCGCGGCCAGCAGTTTCGCGCAAAACGCTGTATTTCAGGACAGTAGCGAAACATGAGGAAGGCTGGGAAGTAAAGCGCCTCGCGCCGATGGGCATTGCCAAGCTTACACAAACACGTCTTGCCTGGAATCGAGGTACTGGACTGAAACTCTTGCGGGGTCAATCCGGCAAAGGCGGCCCGTTGGTGAGCGGTGCCCACGTTCTCAACCGAGCCAAGTTCGCCCCACCCGATTCCAGCAGTTGGGAGACCGATGCCTTTCATCGAGACCAGCAGACGCTATCGAAGGTGGCTTTGCCAGCTAGAGGCTTGAGGGTGGCGTTGGAGTCGCTCCCCTGCGCGATAGACTGCCAAGATAAATCTTGGTGAGACATCTCTTACCTACAAGGTTGGCGTTGAGGTCCGAGATCTAATAGTTCAACTGAGGAGCCCCGTAAGCGAAATCCAAAATTACAAATCTAGAATCCGTCGCTCCTTAAGCACCTTCCAAAACCAAGCTCGTCAGACGATACCAAGCAATCTGCCTAACTTCGGACAGCGCTGTGGTGTATTCCTGCTCGGTGCTGTTGCGCGATCGCACTTCAAATTGCTGCAGAATGCTGTCTTTGGTTTGATTCCGCACTGCAATAATAAATGGAAATCCAAACCGCTCTCGATAAGCTTGATTCAGCTGCTGGAAGCGAGCAAACTCCTCTTCTGTCAAGGCATCGAGTCCTACACTGGCTTGCTCTTGCACCGAGGCCATGGCCATTTTCACCCGACTTCCTAAGTCAGGATGAGCCTGCAAGAGTTGCAGGTTGGCGGCGCGATCGCGCTTTTCTACGGCCTCACACATGGCCTGATGAAGTGCTCGTACAGAAACAAATGGGCGATCATGCCAAACGTCAGCAGCGATCGCGGGTGTCGCTTCAAATACCGCCCCAAATACTGCTACAAACTCCGCCTGAGAGAACTGATTGACTTCAGCCAGGGTATACATTCTTTGTACCAATACGTTCAGAGCAGCCTCGTCTGGTTAAATTTTCTGTGCTCAAGACTTAAATAGCGCCGCAGAATATTCCGCGACGCTATCCATAAGCTAATGTCACAACTCCAGCATGAAACCCAAGAAAGCTCTTTTGCCCTATAAGCCTAAAGATACTTTTCTAGAGTATTCGACAGCGTTGTCTTCGGTACAGCACCGACAACCATATCGACCCGTTGCCCTCCCTTAAAGATCATCAGCGTGGGTATGCTGCGAATACCGTACTGGCTAGCAACGCTGGGGTTTTCGTCAGTATTGACCTTGACAACCTTGATCTGGCCGTCGTACTGCTCAGAAATTTCGTCAACCACAGGGGCAACCATTCTGCAGGGGCCACACCAAGGGGCCCAAAAATCTACTAATACTGGAACTTCGCTCTCAAGCACCTCTTGCTTGAAAGAAGAGTCTGTTACTTGTGAGGCTGCCATCCTTGATGTCCTTACCATTTTGATCACCAGAATATTACCATAGCCAATATCGTGCTCCTTCTGCGAGAGGGTTTGCATTCGGACACACTTCGGCAAAATCTATCGAAGGGAATAGGAATAGCTCCGACAGCCCGGAATCGTGAGTGCTGGAGTTGGAGTGGAAGATGAGTAGAAGGGTAAAGGGGGACAAGGCGTGATGGGGTAGGGGGGATGGGATATGGGTGGCGTGAAGGATAAAGGGTGAGCGGACAGAAAACGTAGAGCTGTGTCCTTCTCGCAGGATCAAACGAAAGACCCACAACCCACAACACTTTCCTCAAAAGAGGAACCGCCCGAAGCTAAAAGCCCCGAGCGGAGTGTGGTGTGAGGAGTGAACGGAAACTTTCGTCTCCGCTATGACTCTATTGTAATTGTGACGGTAAAGATTCCGCCACTCCCGAACTTGTCAATTCATGCTTCTTTGCCGTCGTTTCAGCGCGTAAAGTTTTGAGAAGACCCGCAGGGCAAAGGATTCAAAGATAGGCGCATTATTCAAATATTAAGAAAAAGCAAACAACTCCTTCTCTTATCGCCTATAACTTAGATCTTGCACCCAGCTGGCCATGCCCAGACATCCGCGCCGAGTTGAAACCTCAGCGCTCACTGAGCCAAGTCCCTAAAGGGACTACAAAGGCTAAACCCATTGATGCATAAGGATTACACGCCCTTCAACCCCTTTAGGGGTTTGAGTCAGTGAGCCCTGACACTTTCAGTGCAGGGCGGTGTTTAGCGGTTTCCCTACTGATGGTTATGAATTAAGCGGTATATCCTGTCAGACCTTAGCCTAGCTGTAGGACATCAGATTTTTGACAAAAGTGTTAGATTTCTCGCATTCTGCCATCTCTGCGGCATGATTGGAGGAGTTTGAACGAAGCCTTGGTCGCTCTACCACTGGCAACCTATGGAAACTTCCTAAATTGACTATGCAAGATTTTAGCTGGAAGAAACTACAAAACGGCTCTGATATCCGTGGCGTAGCGATCGCGGGAATCCCCGGTGAACCTGTTAACCTCACCCCTGAAGTGGTACGCCGTTTGGGGCAAGCCTTTGTGATTTGGTTAGCCGCCAAGGTAGGAAAACCGGCAACGACACTGCGACTAGCAGTAGGCCGCGATAGCCGGATATCCGGCCCGATTTTGATGCAGGCCGTCATGGAAGGCATGTCAGTTCAGGGCAAGCAAGTATATGACTTTGGCATGGCCTCAACGCCAGCGATGTTCATGAGTACCGTAACAGCAGGATTCAACTGTGATGGGGCGGTTATGTTGACAGCTAGCCATTTGCCGTTCAATCGCAACGGGCTCAAGTTTTTTACGGCTCAGGGTGGATTAGGAAAATCTGATATTGCTGAGATTTTGACCTTGGCTGAGCAAGACGATTTTCCAGTGAGTGCTAAGGCAAGAGCCATCAAAACCCGAGACTTCATCGCTGTCTACGCTGATCAGCTCGTGCAAAAGATCCGAACAGCTGTCAACCATCCTGACCATTTCGATGAACCCTTGCAAGGGTTAAAGATCGTCGTGGATGCGGGGAATGGAGCAGGAGGATTTTATGTCAGTAAAGTTTTAGAGCCGCTAGGCGCAGATACCCAAGGTAGTCAGTTTCTGGAACCGGATGGCATGTTTCCCAATCACATCCCTAATCCAGAAAACAAAGATGCGATGGCTGCCATTCGAGCCGCTGTGAAAGCCCACAACGCTGATTTTGGCATCATCTTTGACACCGATGTAGATCGCGCTGCGGCAGTGGATCACCAAGGGCAGGAGCTGAACCGTAACCGGCTCATTGCGCTCATTGCGGCGATCGTACTGCGCGAACATCCTGGGTCCACCATTGTTACCGACTCGATTACCTCCGATGGGCTGACCCAGTTTATTGAGGCTGACTTAGAGGGCAAGCACCACCGCTTTAAGCGGGGGTATAAGAACGTCATCAATGAGGCAATTCGTCTTAATCAGGCGGGTGAAGAGTCTTGGTTGGCGATCGAAACCTCGGGTCATGGAGCCATGCGGGAAAACTATTTCCTGGATGATGGGGCTTATCTGGTCAGCAAACTGCTGATTGAACTGGCAAAAGCCAGACAAGCTGATCAGTCCATTACCGACCTGATTGCAGCCCTTGAGGAACCCCAGGAAAGCTGCGAAATTCGCATCAAAATTGAGGTAGAGGATTTTAAGGCTTACGGTAATGGCGTGATTGAACAACTGAGAGCTTTTGTCGATCAGCAGCCGGACTGGGCGATGGTGCCCAACAACTACGAGGGCATCCGAGTGTCTTGCCAGTCGCCGGAGGAAAACGGCTGGTTCCTACTCCGGCTCTCGCTTCATGACCCTGTTTTACCGCTGAATATTGAATCCAACGTTGAGGGAGGCGTCGCTAAAATTCGCGATCGCCTGCTGGCCTTCTTTAAGGCGATTGAGTCGCTAGATTTATCTGCCTTTGCGTAATTTCAGTCCCCTTACTATTTGAAATGAGTACGGGAATTGGTTCGCTAGCGGCTAAGTCGATTTTCGATTTCGGCTTTTACAGCAGCCGCGCTAGCGGGTAAGTGAACAGCAGGATTAGCGTATTGGCTGGTTACTTCTTCCAGCGTTGATTCGTGATATCCAACTTTGAAGTCGGTGAACTTCAAGCCATGGGCTGTGCTAATCACTACCGTCTTGTCACCTGACTTGATCACGCCTCGCTGAATCAGTTTAGTCAGCACGGCCAGCGCAACGCCCGTATGGGGACAGGTGAACATGCCAGTCAAATCAGCATGGGCAGCGGCAGCAGCCAATTCGTTTTCAGTGGCCTGTTCAACAATGCCGTCTGTTTCGGCGATCGCCTTGATGGCTTTCGTGTAGCTGACGGGATCACCAATTCTGATAGCGTTGGCTAACGTATTCTGCGCGGTCACGCTGATTTTTTCTTTGAATCCAATTTTGTAGGATTCATAAAAAGGATTGGCTCTAGCCGCTTGGGCAGCAACTAGCCTCGGCATACGAGTAATTAATCCGAGGTCCATCATCAGCTTGAATCCCTTGTAAAGCGCACTGATGTTACCGAGATTGCCAACCGGAATGATGATCCAGTCGGGAACTTCCCAGTCGAACTGGCGAATGATTTCAATACCGACGGTCTTTTGACCTTCGATACGCAGACTATTCATTGAGTTGGCAAGGTAAATCGAATTGTCTTGCGTAACTTCTTGAACAATCTTCATGCAGCCATCGAAGTCGGTATCTAGCGCCAGCACATGGGCACCATTGGCAACTGGTTGAATTAGCTGTGCTGTACTGACCTTGCCTGCGGGCAAGAAGATAACCGCTGGAATACCGGCGTAAGCTGCATAGGCAGCCAGTGCTGCACTTGTGTCACCGGTACTAGCACAGGCAACAGCCCTAACTGGGCTGCCTTGGGCCATCATTTGTTTGACAACGCTAACTAGTACGGTCATCCCAAGGTCTTTGAAGCTGCCCGTGTGACTATTGCCGCAGAGCTTAATCCACAAATCGGGAACACCAAGCTGCTTCCCCAATCGTTCAGCCCAAAACAAGTTCGTATTGCCTTCGAACATGCTGACCACGTTTTTATCAGCCAGCGAAGGAATGACCCACTCCCGCAGGCCCCACACACCGCTACCGTAGGGCCAGTTGGTGGTACCAATACGAGAGTCGAATAGCTGCTTCCATTCATCGGCGCTGCGTTTTTGCAGCGGTTCCCGTTCATGATGGACTTCTAGTAGACTGCCGCAGGATGGGCAAGTATAGATTACGTCATAGATTGAGTGCTTAGCGGAACAGCCCGCGATGCAGCGAAAATAAACGGTCTGATTATCGGTGTTCAATCTGGGCTCGACAGCTGACAACATTAGTAGTTCCTAGTGGTGAATAAATAAGCTGACATTGACATTATGTTCATAGCTGCCAGACAGGGGAAAGGGCAAGTGCAATAGGGCGCTTTTCTACATTCGTATTTGTTGCAGTGCTACGCAGCGATCGCAGGTTCTTGCCAGAACCTTTCGTGCTAGTCCATCTTTAACCTTCAGACAACAAGGCATTCTGTCCAAATCTACTGGGTCAACTTCCAAAGGACTCGTCTGATTGGTAGACGAATGGCTGTGTCAGCGAGGATAGTTTTCTAAAAGCCCAATAACACCAGCATTCATATCTACGGCAATCGATAAATATCGGCGCAGAGCCGTTTCTTGCTGTGTACTGATAGCTTAAGCAGATTTCCTCAGCAACTTCTGAAGAATATCCATAGCCCCATAGCCATAGTCATATAGAGGAATGACGCTGATTGAGACTAACGGACATGTCCAGCCCGCGAAATATCAAGGGGTCTGAGACTTCCCAGACGCTTACGTTAGCAGCATTTCCCCCTAAGATTTAGCACTACTCTTCAGCATCCTCTTTGACCTTGTCGCTCTTTACTGCTGTAGACTTCCGTGTGGTTGTTTGCTTAGCCGTAGTCTTCTTCGCTCCAGTAGACTTTGCTGCTGCTGCCTGCTTGGTTGTTGTGGCTTTCTTCGTCGTTGTTTTCTTCGCTGCTGTCTTGGCTGTCGTCTTCTTGGTTGTTTCCTTCTTCGCTGCAGCCTTCTTCGTTCCAGTTTTAGCCTTGGTCTTGGTTGCCGCTTTCTTGCGTGTGGTTTTTTTCTTAGTTCCGGCTTTAGCCGCGATAAGCTCCAGTGCTAATTCTAGGGTCATATCCTCAGGCGTTTTACCTTCCGGCAATCCAGCGTTAACTTTGCCATGCTTCACGTAATGGCCATAGGGACCTTTGTAAACAGCAACCAATTCCCCATCATCCGGGTGGGGTCCCAATTCCTTCAAAGGTTCTGCCTTGCGGCGTCCGCGCCCCCCTTTAGGCTGGGCTAGCAACTCTAGTGCTCTGTCTAGAGTGACCGTCAACACATCATCTTCGGCTTTGAGCGATCGATAGTCTTTGCCCTCTTTGCCCTGGTCATGGACCACATAGGGACCAAAGCGACCCAGACTTGCTTTTATCGACGCTCCTGTTTCGGGATGCACACCCAAAAGTCGAGGCAAGGCTAACAATCCCACGGCCATATCCAGCGTGACCTTGTCCGTGGTGACGCCCTTGGGTAACGATGCTCGCTTAGGCTTAGGGCGCTCTTCTGTGGCCTCTCCAAGCTGCACATATGGACCATAGGCACCCACTAAGACATAGATAGGCTCACCTGTCTCAGGATGAAGACCGAGCTTTTCTGGACCTTCCGTTTTCTGCTTGAGCAAGAGGGTAACTTGATCAGCGTCCAAATCAGCTGGCGAAACGTCTTGAGGGATTGAGGCTTTGACAGGTCCACTTTCGTCCTCAGTTTCAACATAGGGACCATAGCGTCCGATGCGGACCTTAGCTTCCAGACCCGCTAGGTCAACGGTGCGAGCCTCAGCCGGATCGATCTGGGTTTCCTGCTCCTGAACCTGGGTTTCAAGTCCCTTGTCACCGGCATAGAAATCTTTCAGATAAGGTAACCAGCTGGCTTCCCCCGTGGAGATTTCATCCAGGGTGCGCTCCATACGAGCTGTGAAGCCGACATCCACTAAATCAGGGAAATGCTTGTCCAGCAGCTCAGTAACGGCAAAGGCCGTGAACGTTGGCGTTAGGCTGTTGCCGTTGGAAGTAACATAGCCACGATCAATAATGGTGCCGATGACGCTGGCGTAGGTACTGGGACGTCCAATCCCTTCACTTTCTAGAGTTTTAACTAAGGTCGCCTCAGTGTAGCGGGCAGGGGGTTGCGTCTCGTGTCCGATCGCCTCCAGCTCGTTACAGTTCACACTATCGCCTTCGGCCAGTTGAGGTAGCAGTACTTCCTGGTTTTCCAACGCCGCAGCCGGATCATCAGAGCCCTCAACATACGCTCTAAAAAAGCCCGGAAAGTCAATGCGCTTACCTGTCGCTTTGAAAACAGCATTGTCCACCTCAATCTGGACGGTAATGTGCGTTTGCCGTGCCTCGGCCATCTGCGTCGCCACTGTCCGCTTCCAGATGAGGTCGTACAGCGACAGTTCCCGGCCACTTAACCCTGTTTCCTGCGGTGTCCGGAACGAGCTACCAGCGGGGCGAATGGCTTCGTGAGCTTCTTGTGCACCTTTGCTCTTAGTGGCGTACTGACGGGGTTTAGGGCTGAGATAGTTGCTGCCGTACTTCTGCTCGACGCAATCGCGGGCTGCCGCAATCGCCTGCTGCGATAGGTGGACAGAGTCCGTTCGCATGTACGTAATGTAGCCCTGCTCATACAGGCTCTGAGCCACTCGCATCGTATCCCGAGCCGATAGGCGCAGCTTGCGGTTGGATTCCTGCTGCAGTGTCGATGTGGTGAAGGGAGCTGAAGGCTTACGGGTAGAAGGTCGCTCTTCTAGGCTGGCAACCGTCCAAACGCCTTCTCGCAGTCGAGCCTGTAGGGCAGTAGCCTGAGCCTCGTCCAGCAGGACAACATCGCGGCCAGCCGCAATCTGTCCTGTATTCTCGTCAAAATCGCCGCCCGTTGCCAGCCGCTTACCGTCTAAGGCCACCAGCTTGGCTTCGAAGGCGTTTTCTTCCTTTAGCAGTTCTGCCTTCAGGTCCCAGTAGGTTCCTCGGCGGAAAGCCCTTCGAGCCCGCTCTCGTTCTACCAGAAGCTTGACAGCGACTGACTGCACCCGTCCGGCAGACAATCCCCAGGCAATTTTTTTCCACAGCAGGGGCGAAAGGGTGTAGCCCACTAGGCGATCCAGAATACGCCGGGTCTCTTGAGCCCGCACCAGCTGATCGTCAATATCGCGGCAGTTATCCAGGGCGGCTTGAATGGCCTCTTCCGTAATCTCGTGGAAGACCATGCGCTTGATGGGAACCTTCGGCTTTAGCACCTGCAGCTGATGCCAGCTTATGCTTTCGCCTTCCCGGTCTTCGTCAGTGGCAAGGACGAGCTCATCAACTCCCTTCAAGGCATCTTTGAGCGACTTAACAACTTTCTTTTTGTCCGACGGCACGACGTAGATAGGCTCAAAATCAGCCTCTGGATTCACGCCCAACTGCGCCCATTTTTCACCCTTGACCGATGCGGGAATCTCGCTAGCCGATCGCGGTAAATCGCGCACATGTCCCATCGACGCCTCGACTCGATACCCTCGGGGCAGGTAGTTACGAATCGTCTTAGCTTTAGTAGGTGACTCAACAATGACGAGGGTGGACATGGGTTATCGCTGCGTAGTTTTTCGATTCCGTGACGGTAGCCAACAAATGCACAGTCGGAGGTGGATTGTTAACTAAGATTTCATCTTTGAAACCCGATCCAAAGGTTTGATGTGAACTTCCACTCCACTCCTAACACATCTCTACTTAAAATCGAAATTAGCGCATCTGGATGAGGGAATACCCGTAATTTCGGAAACAGCGACAATCTACCCAAAAAGGGGCTGCTGATGTTCGCTCTCTTTGCTAATGTCTTTAGCATAGCTACGTACACTTTGTTGGAGCGTTCAGCCGGATGGACTTTTCGAATATTGCCGCTCAGTTGAATGCGGGCATTATTCTTCCTGAGGGAATTGTGATTGCCACGCTGCTGGTTGTTTTGGTGGGTGACTTGATTGGTGGGCGGGCTTCATCTCGGTGGACCCCTTATGCGACGATCGCGGGTCTGCTCATTGCGATCGCAGTGCTCGTGACTCAATGGGATACGACTACCCCTGTCAGTTTTTTAGGCAGCTTCAATGGCGATGACCTGAGCATCGTATTTCGAGGGATCATTGCCCTGTCGGCAATTGCTACAGTTCCAATGTCCGTACGCTACATCGAGCAGTCGGGCACTTCGCTGGCCGAATTCTTGGTTATTTTGATGACGGCATCGTTGGGCGGCATGTTTTTGTCGGGAGCCAACGATTTGGTCATGATCTTCGTATCCCTAGAGACCCTTAGTATCTCTTCTTACCTGCTGACAGGCTACATGAAGCGGGATCCTCGTTCCAACGAAGCTGCTTTGAAGTACCTGCTGATCGGAGCAGCTAGCTCCGCTATCTTTTTATACGGCAGCTCTTTGCTGTACGGCCTCTCAGGAGGCAAAACCCTCCTCACCGACATTGCAACTAACCTGACAGCCGCCAACAATGATGCACCGATTGGCTTGGTGGTAGCGTTGGTGTTCGTCATCGCTGGTATTGCCTTCAAAATTGCGGCAGTTCCTTTCCATCAGTGGACGCCTGATGTCTACGAGGGGTCGCCCACTCCGGTTGTGGCATTTCTGTCTGTGGGCTCTAAGGCGGCTGGCTTTGCCTTAGCGATTCGTTTGTTAGTGGCTGCGTTCCCGCTAGTGTCCGAACAATGGCACTTTGTCTTCACTGCGCTTGCCATTCTCAGTATGGTCCTAGGCAACGTAGTCGCGCTCGCTCAAACCAGCATGAAGCGCCTCCTGGCATATTCTTCAATTGCCCAGGCAGGTTACTTGATGATTGGCCTCATCATTGGAACGGAAGCAGGCTACGCCAGCATGGTTTTCTATTTGATGGTCTACCTGTTTATGAATCTGGGGGGCTTTACCTGTGTCATTCTCTTTTCGCTGCGGACTGGGACCGACCAAATCAGCGAGTACAGTGGCCTTTACCAAAAAGATCCCCTGCTAACTCTGGGCCTGAGTATTTGTCTGCTCTCCTTGGGAGGCATTCCACCACTGGCAGGCTTCTTCGGTAAGCTCTACATCTTCTGGGCTGGCTGGCAGGCTGGTGCGTATGGGCTGGTTTTGGTAGGTTTAATCACCAGCGTCATCTCCATCTACTACTACATCCGGGTTGTCAAGATGATGGTGGTTAAAGAACCCCAAGAGGTATCGGATGCGATCGCTAACTACCCTGAAGTCCGCTGGGATCTGCCGGGAATGCGTCCTCTGCAGGTCAGTCTAGTCGTGGCAGTTGTGGCGACTTCCTTGGCCGGAATCCTTTCCAATCCTCTATTTACGCTGGCGAATAATTCGATCAGCCATACGCCATTGCTCAAGGCGTCCATCGAGGGCCCTATGAATTCTGTGGCGCTGCGACAACCCGTATCCGTTGAGTCGCCAACCGACCTTTAGATAAGCCCGTACACTGACTATGGTGTTGCGTAGCGTTTTAACCCATGCTGCAGATTACGGAGCGCGTGGCCATTCCACTCAGTGAAATTGAGCTAAGTGCGGTGCGATCGCAAGGGGCGGGGGGCCAGAACGTCAACAAAGTGGCGACGGCTATTCACCTGCGGTTTGATATTCAGTCATCATCTTTGTCCCCGCTCTACAAAGAGCGCTTGCTAAGCCTTAGAGATGGTCGGATCACAAAGGACGGGATTATTATCATCAAGGCTCAGCAGTATCGGACTCAGGAACAGAACAAAGAAGACGCGCTCAAACGACTCCAGACACTGATCCGAAGCGTTACCGCTAAGCCCAAAAAACGCAAACCGACTAAGCCCTCTCGCCGTGCTACGAAAAAGCGGTTGGATAGCAAAGCGAGACGGGGGCATCTCAAGGCGCTGCGGGGAAATTTGCGCGAGGAGTAGGTTGGGGATAGGGAACAGGGAACAGGAAGGGGAGTGGCATGGGTGACGGGTAGAAGGGTGGATGGGTAGAAGGGCTTCGCCGTGAGCGTAGCCTTCCCGCAGGGAATACGGTGGATGGGTGGATGGATGATACGAAACCCGAAAGTAACTTTTGGGCAGGTTTAGCCGTGTATTTATTGGGAAATTCCGTCACTTGCGCTCAAAACCTATCCTAACCAGTGATACGGGAGCGAATTCCGTCTCTGTACTTCTCGCAGAGAATTCTAAATTCCGAACTCCGAATTCCGAATTCCAAATTCTTTGACGGGGTAATGGGGGTTACTGGACGTCACTGCATTTCGCTATAAGCTTGGGGAACAGCGCTGAGGAACTTGGCTTCTTTGATGAAATTTGCAGCCTTGTATCGACTTTGCGCAAGCAGCTCTGGTTTGTGCGGTGCCTTTGGTTCATGACATGAAACTCAAGATCATTGTCTGTGGATTGGGACAGACAGGTTACCGAGTCTTCTCTCTGCTTAAGCAACAGGGGGCTGAGGTTGTGGGCGTTAGCGATCGCCCTTCGGACGAAAAAGACATTATTGTGGGTGATTTGCAAGCCTCAGCCACCCTCATCGACGCAGGTATTTATGAGGCGTCTGCTTTGCTTCTGATGGGCTCTGATGATGCGTTGAATCTTGCAATTTTGACGCAAGCACGAGTATTGAATCCTCATATTCACATCATCAATCGACTGTTTAATACGCGTCTGGGTGAGCGCCTTGACCAGACCTTGGCCTACCATGTCTCGATGAGCGTATCAGCCTTAGCCGGGCCTATCTTCGCCTTTGCCGCGCTCGGCAACAATGCAATTGGTCAAATTCATCTGATGGGCCACACCTGGCCGATGTATGAGGAGCATATCACCCCCAACCATCCCTGGAATGGCCTTTGCTTGCAAGATCTTTGGCAAAATCGCGATCGCATGTTGATCTATTATCTCGCTGGCAAACACCAGGCTGATTTAGTCTCTGCGGTTCTCAATAAACAGCAACTGGCAACCGGCGATCGCCTCATCGTGGCAACTCGACCCAGCGTGGCTAAAGCCCAGCGTCTTTCCTGGAAGCGACGACTGCAGAGTGTTATGGCGGGGCTGATTCAATTTCGCCGCCAAAGTCAGGCCGCCTTGCTGATTACCCTCGTGCTGCTGCTGCTGATCGCGCTATCGACCCTAATTTACCTCAGCGTCAACTTCAACATTGCGCTGCCGGACGCCCTGTACTTTACCGTCGGTATGTTGACTGGAGCTGGCGGCCATGAAGAGGTCGCCGAGCAGTCCCCCGTTGCTATTAAGCTATTTACGGCTGTGATGATGCTGATAGGCGCCGGCGTGATTGGGGTGTTTTATGCTTTGCTCAATGACTTGGTTTTAGGCAGCCATTTTCATCAAGTTTGGAATGCCGCCCGTCTACCGCTGCACCATCACTACATCGTCTGTGGTTTGGGGGGAGTGGGCTTTCAAATTGCCCAGCAGCTAAAACAAAGCGGACATGAGGTAGTCGTCATTGAGCGGGAGCCTCATGGGCGATTTATCAACGGCACGCGATCGCTCAACATTCCCGTAATTATCGACGATGCTAGCCTGCCAGAAACCTTGAATGCAGCCAATATCGCTACAGCAGCAGCTTTACTCGTTGTTACGAGTCATGACACCGTTAATCTAGAGATTGCGCTCACCGCCAGGAGCCTAGTCCCTAAGCTACCGATTGTTGTGCGGAACCAAGACCCAGATTTTGCTCAGCAGGTGCAGCAGGTATTTGAATTTGATCGAGTTATGAGCCCCACAGAATTGGCGGCCCCAGCTTTTGCAGCAGCGGCTCTGGGTGGCAAAGTTTTGGGCAATGGGATCACTGGCAGCAACCTTTTGGTAACTCTGGGAACCTTGATTACCAGCGGCCATCCATTTTTTGACAAATCAGTGTCTAAGGTTGCTCAGGAAGCTAATCTGGTGCCGCTTTACGTCGAAACCCCAGAGGGAACGCTGCACGGGTTTGAGCTGCTGCACCATGTATTAGGCCACCAGGATGTTCTGTATCTAACGATCCCGGCAACCAAGCTGAAGGAGCTGTGGCGGACAGTACCCACACAGTTGGTTGCAGGATGACTAGAGCTAGAGCCTTATCCACCGGTACGGATGAAAGGTGAACAAAACAGGACTACTAGGCTCGAAGACGTGTACCCAAGCATACCTAAATCGGTATGGGTTCTGCTGTATGTTATCTTCAATCACTAATGAATAACAGAGGAATCATCGCCCCGTTTGACCATTTGTTTTCTGGTTCAAGCAAATTTCTCCCGCATAGCTAAAGTTCTAAATGTATAGCAGTATAGTTTGCGGGTATTTCAATATTCCCTAAAGTAAATAGAATCCTGGTATTCAGAAAGTGTTAACCTCCTCTACTTTACTTCAACCGATAGAATCTCTAGACCGAACTTGGCTGTAAAATAAAAAGAATAATACTCTGAGTAAAAAGAGTAATGCTTCTGAATGATCTTAACTTAGCTTTTTGAAAAATTAAGATTCTGTATCAAATTCCTGCGTATGCATTAAGTTTAAGGAAATTAGGATTAATATCACAGCATCGTCTATACCTACATCTTCAGAAACATTCGCAAGAACCATTATGTTTGCGTTCTAGGTAAGGATGAGCGTATATGTCAAACAGAGATATTGACGTTACAGTCCTTCTGGAAAATTTATCGGGTCAAGAAGTTGACCGACAGACTATTTCTGTCCCTATCAATGGAATTCAAGAATATAAGTTTTCAGATGTCCCTCCTGGGAATTATCAGACAAGAATTATACCTCCTGAAAAATACACAGTTAAGCCTCCTAATCCTTCTCAAGCTCCTTGGGAAAATGGGATAGTTTATGGCAAAGTTGAACTCACTCAATCTTACATAGAAAAAGCTGAGAACACGCCTTCTGATGTAATCCAAAAATCAGAATTATCCAAACCCCCATTTAAGTTAATCATTATCTCAGCAGTAAGTATCTCTTTGCTTAGTAACTTCGGAGGAGCAGCCTCTTTATTTCGAGATATCCTGGCTAGAATACGTAGCGTAGAAGGAGTGAAATCATCTACACAACACCAATCAAATGCTACACAAACACGCTTAAGAAAAACTGAAAATTACTACGATGACGCTTTTTCGCCTGAGGTGGAAGAAAGATTGAGGCGATGTGTAGTGACCGCCTTTTCTGAACTTTCAGGTATTCCTAGGTTTGCAGGATTACTAGCGTCTATAAGTTGGGAAAGAGAGCCAGAAGGCGAGTTCGAGAGGCAATTAATACTATTGTACAGAAGCACCAAAAAACTCGAAGTTGCTATTCAGAATTGTGATCCTACTCTCGCTCCAGAAATTCTTACAGCGATGGAGCGGATAGGGGTTTCAGAAGAAGATGAAGTTGTTATGGTACTAGGTGATATAGTAAACATTCGATCTGGTCCGAGCATAAATGATGCTATTTTGTCTCAAGCGGAATATGGAACTGTTCTGATGATCGATAAACAAACTTTCAGCTCTCTTACCGCAGATCAAAGAATAGATATAGATCGGAATAGTGGCTGGTATCCTATATTTCTCCCAAATGGAGAAAGAGGATACATTTATAGCCTCTATGCGAGCAGAATTGACGACTGACTTTAAAGTAAGATTATTACTTAAGATATCTCTCCATTTCATACTGATTTAAAGGCGGTATTTTAGGCCGACCACCCTCATGACCAATGCTCAGAATACGTATGGGCAAAGAAGCGTGTCTTAAAGCTAAAGTTTCTAGTCTGCTCTGTATACTTGCTCAGCAATTCGAGTGAGTACATTCATGAATTTATCACCTGACTTTTCGCCAACTTGCGTACCGAGCTTATTAACCAAAGATGTAGTGAATAACCTGAAAAGCTCATTCACTACCCGGCGCGCATGTGGATCTGTTTTTATTTGCTCAGCAATATTTGTCGCAATCTCTTCCTCTTCTACTTCTTCTTCTGATCGAACTTGCTTTGCGAACTTAACCTGAGCCTCAAATACTTGCACAACGTCATAAGAATCAATCTCACTCTTATTTATGCCCTGACTCTTGTTGTAGATTTCTCGAATAAGTTGCTCTGGCCCCCTTAACATATCAGCTAACAGTTGAAGTACTTTACTGTTGTCACTGTAACCCTTTATCCTCAATTTCTCTATAAGCCCAAGAGGCCATCGGAACAACCAAGGAAATAATTTTGCAATCGGAGTTGCGATCCATCTGTGTGTCAAAATTAGGACTATAGCTGTAGCTGAGACTAAAGTTAGAACACAGGATACTAATATTAGGCTTGTTCGGCTGGACTTCAAAAGGAAAAGAGGAAGTAACGATCTATAAAAAGAATCGATTTGATGCCAGCTTGACTCTATCCAAGAACTATTGTTCTGTTTGACAGAGTACTTCGGTAGTTTCTCCTCATTCTCTTTAAGATATTCCCCTAGTTCGCCTGACCATTGGTTAATACGCTGCACTAGACTATCTCGTGCATCGTCATTGCCATAAGCGACAATTCCATATGCCTCATGTGTCAAAGGAGCAATATGAGGTTCGATAACATAATCTCGAAGGTCGTCAGAGTATACGTCGAGCATTCCCCTTAGAAGAATTTCATCGGACGAGTATGCAGCAATCTTGTCATCGACAAGACACTCTTTGGCTTGTTCTCTAAGGACAAGAACTTTTACTTGAGCACCATAAATCGCTTGTACTGCATATCCAGTAGTGGTCCCAATCTCTACGTCATTTTCTATCTCCTCTGGACATCCGTTAGGAACTTCGTCATTCTGCCTTTCTCCACCAACCACGCCTATAAGAGTGCTTGGTTCGTTGGAATCATCTGCAAAAAAACCAGGCTGATACAACAGATGTCTTTTATCTCGATGAATCAAGACTTTCGCACCTGTTGTGTAGAACTTGTTTGAAAAAGTACCGTTGATTGCTTTAAGAGTGTCTTCTCTTTCATCTGTGATACTGTTGGGTCCACACTCTAAACCTAAATTATCCTCAAAAAAACTCCTCTTCACTTCGTTCGTAATTTCTTCACCCTCATTGAGTCCTATTTCCCGTTGAAAAGCAATATCGGATAATCTTTCGTGTTCCAAAAGCCCTTTGAATCTTTGTGAAGAGTCTAGCTTGACTGTTCTAACTCTATAGCCCTTGAAGTAGCTTCCTTCGTTTTCAATATCTTCACTTAGTCTTTCGTAAATCTTGCCACAGAAAGTATCTTCATTAATTCGATCAGAACCCTGACCCTTTTCGTCAGAGATTGGTGTTGCATCAGCACTATACCCAAATATCAAGAACCTTTCCTGACTTGGTATTGCTCCCTCACTCTCCTGTTGATTATCTACATTTTGGCTGTATAACTGTTCAGTCTCTTCATAGTATGTTTCTCCCACTACACCTGTCGAAGACCCTAAATTGGGTATTCCAGCCACTAAGAAGAAGGTTAGGGAAAAAAATATAACAGTTATTCTCAGGCTTGCGTTTCGAGGTTTCATAATTAACCAAGAACTAGTTTCCTAATATAGAGCTACCAGATGATGGACAAGCACTACTAAAATAATTGCTTCGAAGCAAAGCTTTTTTGTGCCACCCCAAGTATCGAACTAGATCCTTTGAGTGATGATCGATACTGAAACTCGGTATCGATCACTGAAATCAGGGTTTTAGCCAGTCAGTTGTTGCCTGAAAAGCCAAAGTACTCCAGCATATTTTACGCTTTTATATCAAAATCAATCAAAAAATTCTTTTACAAGTCCTGTCTTTCTAAATGGTTACTATTTCATCTAAGTCTAGTGAGATCGCACTTTAAATACTGAGTCAAGGCGTTTCAGTAAATATCAATCTGTCTTACAAGAGAATGAGAACACAGATAAAATAGAGTCAGACAAATTAATATGATTCTTTCGCCAACAGGCCAATACCTGCATTACTGTCTACTCAACTGAGTTTCTTAGATAAGCTTTAATAGCTCTAATGTATATTCCTGATCAAGCGTAGATAAGGACTTCAATATTATCATAAAAGACTCGCCTAAGGGTGAGACCGTTTAAACAAATAATGAAAAAGTTACTGCTAAAACCAACACTATCAGTCAATGAAGAGTCTCAGAGCAGCTAGGACCTTGATACTAGCAACTGCCTAGCCTCATATACGAGTTGATGTTCAGGCAGTTTGCTTATAGTAGTGTCCTTTACATTTTAGATTTTTTATGTGGATCAGCGTCCACCTACCGTGATGGCGTCCACCTTTAGGTGGGGTTGTCCAACCGTGACATAGATGCTGCCGCTGACGGAACCACAGAAGCCAGGAGCCAGACTGAGGTCATTGGAGCACATCGAGATCCGCTGCATAATCTCAGTGGCCTCACCAATTAAAGTCGCGCCCTTAAGCGGCTTGGTAATTTGACCGCCCTCAATGAGGTAAGCTTCGTCTACCCCAAAATTGAACTGTCCTGTGGGGCCAACACTACCGCCGCCCATCTTTTTGCAGTAGATGCCTTTGTCAATGGAGCCGAACAGGTCGTCAATAGAAGCGTCACCGCTGGCAATATATGTGTTCCGCATCCGCGAAGCAGCCGCAAACGTGTAGCTCTGGCGACGCCCACTGCCTGTACGAGGATGCCCGGTTCGCATGGACCCGGCGCGATCGCTCAAAAAGTTCTTCAAGATACCGTTCTCAATCAATAGCGTTCGCTGGGTCGGCATGCCTTCATCATCCATATCCAGCGTGCCAAAGGCATCATCCGACAAGCCTTCATCCCAGGCAGTTAGATTTTCGTGCGCAATCTTCTCTCCCTTCTTGTTCATGAAAGGAGTTGTCTCTTTCTCAATCTGAGTGGTTTCGAGCAAGTGGCCGCAGGCTTCATGGAAAATTACACCCCCAAAATGGTTCGCCATCACGATGGGGTAAGTACCCGACTCGACATAATCGGCGTAAAGCATCTTGCCAGCAGAATCAGCGACTTCTTGGGCGGTCGCATCATAATCCCACGTTCTCAGGAAACCAGGGTCGCTGGTATCCCCTAAGCGCTGACCAATCGAGGAACGGTGCTCACCATCAGCACACAGCAGGTTGTAGCCTACGGACTGTGTGAGGCGAATATCGCGGGCAAACGTTCCATCACTGGCCGCGACCATGACTTCTTGCCAGTCACGGAAATAAGCTGCCCGACGAGCCTGTACGTGATTTGCGTGCTGAGCCAGGGCGCCATTCGCCGACACCAAAATTTCCCCCATTTCCTGCATCGAACTGCAGGCACCCAGCCATGCCTCCTTGTCCTTCGTTTTAGCGTAGTCTCGTAGCAATTCAAGGTTGGTTTCAGAAATGGAGGATGCTGGTCCCGGTAAGGTCAGCCCCATGATGGACAGCCCTTTTTCGAGAGCACTCCGAAGACCACTGAAGGTTAGGTCATTGGTGCTGACGTAGCAGTCGGCTTTGCCTAAGAAGACACGCACACCGGCACCTGTAACTAAGCGAGGCGAAATACTCGTAATGGCATCGTCTTCGGCCAAGCAACTGATGAACTGGTTACGCTCTAGGAAAAATTCAATGAAGTCGGCCCCTGCCGCTCGACCTAGTCCCAGTAACGTGGAGAGAGGATCGCGCCAAGATGCGTCGAAGCGATCGCGCGTCGTCTGAAAATCTAAGGCGGGGATTTCCTGTGTGAGGCGCAGCTTGCTGGGAGTAATGGCGGCGGTCATGAAGCTGTGTCCTTCCTGAGGGAGGTGGATGTATGGTCGATGATTAGTTTAACAAACCTATGCAGGAGGAGGAGGGAGATACCAAGCAATCCCCTTTCACAAGTCATGCTTATGCATTGTGAATCCATAGGATTGCCCAAAATCGACATAAAAAGGGTAAGCAACTGCCCCCTAACCACAGTCAGCTGAGCGAAGTCGTTGGCTTCGACTTCGCTCAAGGGATGTTTACTAAGAGCAATAGCATAGCAAGGCTTCGTCGTGAGCGTGTGGGATACTATTGGTTAACCTTGTGGCCAGCCTTGCAATTGGCAGACTCTCGATGTGCTAATGCAAGCGCTCAGCCCTATTAACTTACGGCGCTACGAACTACAGCCTTTTGCGGTCTGGCTGGGGCAGCAGAACCGACCTGCTTACTACTCGGCTCTCCTAAGAGAATCAAAGAACAATCCAGTTCGCGCACAATTCGGCTCGATACATTCCCGATCGCTAGACCGCCGGCACTGGTGCGCCGCCGCCGCGTTCGCATGATCATCAAATCGTGTGATTTGGACTCTTGCAAAATAGCCCTTGCGACATTGGCCCGATAGATAACCTGAGTCACAACTTTGATATCTTTGACGGTTTCTCCGGCAAGTTCAAGAAGCCTGCCTTTGGCCGAATCTTCTTGCTGTTGGGACGGTGGATTCGCAGTTATGTGCAATAGCGTAACGGTAACATCGCGATGACTGGCGAGTGCCATCGCTAGCTGTACTTTGTGAATTTCTGAAACTGAAAATCGTTTGATAGGCACCAAAATGGAGCGAATTAATTTAGGTGATTGACACAGCCGAGTAATGGCCAGTGGGCAATGCGATGCCCAAAGAACATTGTCGATTAAGCTCCCGAAGAGTCGATTTTTAAAGCCGGAACGTTTACCCAACCCCATGACAATCAGCTGGGCGTTTTGCTCTCTGGCTGCGCGGCTAATCCCCTCGGCAACATGTCTATCAATGCGGAGTAAGGGCTCAACCGATACATCTAAATCCTCACCCAAACCCGTTGCTGTCTGCAGGAGAGCTTCTCGCTGAGCAAACAGCTCATTCATCTTAGGCGAGTCCATTTGCGCTTGAGCGTTGGCGATCGCCAATGGCTTCACGACTCCTTTTTTTCCCTTGGCAATGAGTGCAGCCAACTCAACCAGATATTTTTCGGTGTTGGGATTGTAGACCGGCACCAGCACAGTGAAGAGCTTAGCTGCCGCCGATAGACTCCAATCCTCTGACTCTTCAGTTGGCAGGGGTTCATCCGGTAGGGGTAGGTTTTTGGCGGTCTGCCGAACTAGGAGTGGCCCCAACGTGGACGTTACCAACATCATGACAACAACGCTGTTAAGCACATCTTCGCTAATTAAGCCAGCTCGATTGCCGACGAGAGCCGCTGCTAACGTGGTGGCAACCTGCGGTAACGTCATCCCCCATATTGTCAGTAGCTCTCGGCGTCCATAACCATAGAGGAATTTGGCAACTACTGCCGCAGCCAGTTTGCTAATCAGAAGCGCAGCGATGATCACGACCGCAAAGCCTAAAGCTCGGGGACTGCTGAAAAAGGCAGGCACATCAATGAGTAGCCCAATATCGACGAAAAAGATAGGGATGAAAAGAACCGTACCGACGAAGACAATCTTCTCTTTAACAGGGCTATTACCGACTACCTCGTTAACCGCCAAACCGACCAAAAAGGCTCCAACAATTTTCTCGACGCCAATGATTTCAGCACCCAATGCAGCAATAAAGATAACTAACAGAATGAAGAGGAACTGATTACCCTGATTGTTGTCTGAACGCCGGAAGAAAATCTTACCTAGTCGATTAAACCCAACGAGAATAGCGATCGCATACAATCCCAACCCAATGACTAATCCCAGCAAGCGACCGGCACTAAAATCGCCTTCACCAACACTGACGCAGATGGCTAATACAAGTAAAGCTCCAATGTCAGTAAAAATGGTCGCGCCCAGAGTTGTAATAACGGCGCTATTACGGGTGACATCGAATTGACTCAAAATGGGATACGTTAATAAACTGTGAGAAGCAATCAACGAGCCCAGTAGAATTGAACTTGCCCAGGAAAAGCCACTGAAATAACCAATCCCTGTACCAGTTATCAGAGGCAGGAAAAAGGTCAGACTACCAAAAGTAGCGGAGCGATATTTCATCTTTTGAAATTGCTCCATATCAATTTCCAAGCCCGCCACAAACATTAGATATAGCAACCCGATATCCGACAGCAGTTGGATGATGGGATCCTCTTGGCTTAGCAACTGCAGGCTATGAGGTCCCAGAATAATACCAGCTGCTAACAGTCCTACTAACCCAGGCAAACGTAAGCGCTCGAACAAAACAGGCACGGAAAGAATGACTGCCAGCAGAATTGCGAATGTAACGATCGGTTCCGTTAGGAGATGTTCAAGGGTTTCTATCATCGCTGGTATAGATAAAAGAAATTAAAGGTCTGCATTAAAAATCTGCGAACGGTCAAGACCCGTTCGCAGCTACTGCTAACAAATGTTGATTGAGAAATCTAGTTCCCAGTAACAATGGAATCAGAGTCTCCTTCAAGCTGATCGCTAGAAACCCCTGTCATCTGAGGATACTTGTCAGCCAAGTATTTGGTAAGGAAGGTGCCGACAAAAGACAGCACAATGGGTCCTAAGAAAAATCCTAGAATGCCACGTACGTAAAACCCTGGTACTAGCAATGATGATAGCCAGAAACAGAGGCCATTAACTACTAAAGAAAACGCCCCCAATGAAACGATGGACGCCGGTAGCGACAGGGCACTGATGACTGGCTTAACTAGCGCATTGACAATACCAATAGATGCAGCCGCGATCGCAGCTGCCGTCACGGTATCCAGTTCCACACCAGGAACAATCAGATCAACAACTAAAAGACTTAAGGCCGTTACAAGACCGGATAACAGAATAGGCAACATATAGCCTCCTTTGACTTTGTATCTCAAAATTTGTTTCTACAAACTCAATCTAGGTGCTCAGGCTAATAGCTGCCTCTGCTATGAGGTAGATTTGGGTAAACGTAGGTTGAAAGCAGCTGTATCATTTACGAGGCCAGCAACTTCAGTACTGCACATTCATGGGGTTCTAAATGATCTGATCGTGAACGAACTGATCGCACTAGAGAAACAAGCTCGCCAGCTAAATATGCTTCAGGAACCTTGGGGTGCACGTAATATTTACGACACGTTGCTGGACGATTACCTAACTGTTTAGCAACAACCTTAATAGCCTCAGTTACGTGTTGTTGAGCTTCTGTCTTAGGTGGCGCGGTTGCCAAACCCCCGAGTTCCTGAGCGGTTAAAACGGTACCTGCCCAAGTGCGAAACTCTTTGGCAGTAAAGTCTTCCCCCGTTATCTTGCGGAGATAATCATTAACATCGCCAGAGTCAACTTGCTGACGCTGACCCTCTTTATCTAAGTATTGAAAGACAGTGTAGCCAGGGATTTCATAGCATTGCTTGATGACAGCTACTATACGTTTGTCATTCAACTCAATGTGATGTTCGACTCCGCTCTTACCTGTGAATTCAAATTCGACTTGATTGTCAAAGATATCAACATGGCGAGTTCTCAGCGTTGTTAGGCCGTAGGATTGGTTGTTGCGGGCGTAAGCTACGTTGCCAATTCGAATCAGCGTACTTTCTAGCAGTTGCACCACAAGTGCCAAAACTTTTTCCCGAGGTAGTCCTCGTAAGTGGAGGTGGGTATCGGTTTGCTGTCGAATGGTTGGTAAGGCTTGCCCAAAAGTGACGAGATGGTCAAATTTTGCTTGACTGCGGATTTTGCGCCATTCAGGATGATAGCGATATTGTTTGCGCCCCTTGGCATCTCGCCCTGTCGCCTGCAAGTGACCATTCTCAACAGGACAAATCCAGACCTCTTGCCAAGAAGGTGGAATCGCTAACTGCTTGAGGCGATCGCGCTCGTCACGATTTTGAATGCGCTGTCCATCTGTATCGAAATAGCTAAATCCACGCCCTACTTTCTGACGCCGAACTCCTGGCATCTGATCGGTAACATATCGTAAACCGACTCGCTCAGCGGCTTTAGCAGGATTCTTCCTCACGGTAAATTCGTCGAATTAGTTAGGCTTCGTTACTTAGAATTTAGCTGCAGAAGAAAGGGTGTAATCACCTTTCTAAAGGTATGACTAATCCTCTTTCGCAGGGTATACCTTGACTCTCTGCATCTTTCCTGTCTCTACACTTAGATAGATGTTTAGCATTAATGGCTTGTTTAACGTGTCAGTAAACTAATAGAGAGGTTTAGCATGAATACACTAATGCAGGCTGCAGATGGCGCACCCTACTTATCTTCACTCTCCATTCTGATTGGCGTAGGATTCATAGCGGCAGTCACCATTGGTTCTATTGCTTGGTACAACTCTAAGCGTCCTGCTGGATGGGAAGACAAAGAGCGTCCCGATATCGTTCCTGAAGTAGAAAAGTAGTTTGACTTTGGGCCTTATCGATTCCACATTGCGGCAACTGCTTGCAGCTTCAAGGGCTTGATGCAGTTATCTGCAATGCTGTTTCCCAAGTCAGTAATTCGAAAATTTGCTCTCCTAGCTAGCATACGTGCTTCTCAGCATTAAAAGCACGTATGCTTTTTGTAAAAATCCTTACTTCAGGCCGGGTTGGGCGGAGTCAGGGTCCAATTCCCAGCGGTTTTCATCTCTTGCCTGAAGCTTTGATTGCGTATCAACAATCTCCCCTTCAGATAAGTTAAGTCCAGCTTGAGTCGCTAACTCTTCAACCGTGTCTTGCTCGGGGTCGGGGTTGATACCGCCTGCACTTGCACCTTTGCCATCATAGGCGTCGTTTTTTGAGATAGTCATAACACTCCTGCAAAATAATAAAGTTTCGATACTCAGAGTAAGCGTCGCTTAATACTTATAAGAATCTCATCCGGCAAAAGACAGATATCTCGCCTAAATCCTGAAAACGAATGGGTTGGTGTTAGGTAACTCGTTCGAGAAATGAGCCATTCCGAAACTATGCTTTTCCTATGTTCTCTCTCGCGGGAAGGATTTTTAGATGATATTCATTTCCTAAAATCATTAGCTGAGATGTTGCTAGGCAGGTAGGTGGAATGAAGGGGCTTGAAGGTAAAAACGTATTGATTACGGGAGCCAGCACCGGCATCGGTCGGGCGATCGCAATTCAGTTTGCTAAGGTCGGTGCGAATGTGGCGATCAACTACTACAGCAGTCAAGATGAAGCGGAAGAAACGCAGCAGCGGATGCTGGAAGTTTGTAAGGAAATGGAAAGCTGCGGTATCAAGCCAGCGGTAATTCAAGCTGATGTTTCCAAGCAAGAGGACGTCGAGAGATTATTTGATGAAGCGTTATCTGCTTTAGGCAGTCTTGATGTCTTGATCAACAATGCGGGAATGCAGGTAGAAGGGGCTTCTCACGAAATTGATATTGCTGCATTTGACAAGATGATTGCGATCAATTTGCGAGGGGCGTATTTGTGCGCCCGTCAAGCTTTACAGCATTTTCTCGACCAGGGTATTCAGGGCGTTATTATCAACAACTCTAGCGTTCATGAGGTGATTCCCCGGCCAGGTTATTTAGGGTATACCATCAGCAAAGGCGGCATGGAAAATATGACTCGTACCCTGGCATTGGAGTACGCTCGTCAGGGTATTCGGGTAAATGCAATTGGCCCTGGTGCTACAGCTACGCCTATCAACGACTGGGTTAATGACCCGGAGGCACTCTCGAAAGTTAAAGAGTTTATTCCTATGGGACGGGTCGGGCAGCCAGAAGAAATGGCAATGGCAGCTCTCTTTTTAGCCTCTGATGACGCAGCCTATATCACTGGACAGACGCTATTTATTGATGGTGGGTTGACCCTGTATCCCGGTTTTCGCGAGTCAATTACCTAGCTGTCATAGCATAGAAACTCTACCGTTCGCTACACTTCTATGAGCGCTGTCTACAGCTAGCGATAGATGCTTCTAAGTGTAATAGGTGGCAAGATTTACTCAAGTTTCAAGAAAAAAGGAAGTAAGAAATGGATTTGCTAAGACTTCTCTGCGCTATCTTTTTGCCCCCGGTCGGAGTATTTCTGCAGGTAGGGTTGAAGCCTCAATTTTGGTTGAATATCGTTTTGACGCTGCTGGGCTATGTTCCAGGCATTATTCATGCAGTCTGGATCATCCTCAAGCGGTAGCTCGAAGTATCCTATATAGCAAGATACGCCAAAGTACGAGGTACTTAGCTGGCGTTTTTAAGACCTAAAAGCTGCTTTGAAGCATTTCAAGGCAGCTTTTGGCATACAAATTTTTCGTCGAAACATTGCTACATTGGCATGTGTGCTTGTGCTGATGTTTGCCTTGGAGGTGATTCCATGTCTCTAATTGACCTTCTGCTGTTGTTAATCGTTGCAGGTATCTGTGGTGGGTTAGGGCAGGCGATTGTGGGCTATTCAAGGGGAGGTTGTTTGGGCTCTATCGTATTAGGATTTATCGGAGCATTGTTGGGAACTTGGCTTGCACGTGAACTACAACTTCCTGAATTTTTAGTGGTTAATGTTGGTGACGGAGTTGTATTTCCAATTGTCTGGTCAATTATCGGATCGATAATTTTCGTTGCAGCTTTAAGTTTATTTACACGTCCTCGTCGCCGTTGAAAAATCTACTAAAAGTTGGCGAAAATTTACGTGTGGATTTCTGCCAACTCTTATACCTTTTGACTTATTTCCTGAGATTGATGTTTTCAGTCCCCCGCTCACATATACATAGGGAGGAAAACCAAATGAGGTGTCTTTAAAGGCATCTTTCTCTCAGGAGGTTGTATGAAATTAAGAGCAGTTGTGAATAAACTCAGGCAGGCTCTCTGTATTAGTACTGCAGCTCTGATGCTCTGTTCTGGGGTCATGTTTGGCTGGGGCTCAGTAGCTTTGGCTGGCGAGAGAGCGGCTAGTGCTGTTCAAGCCCGTGCTGAGCAGGAGCTTGATCGGGTTGCCGGCTCCGGTACGGCCAATCAGATTGAAGGCCAGGTGAAGGAGGGTGTTGGCAAAGTGCAACGTCAGGTAGACAAGACAACAAGCCAAGTTGATGGTGCTGCTAAGCAGGCTGCTGGACGGGCGCAGAAAGATATTGGTCGGACTCAGGAAGCGGTTGAGGATGCTGCTGATACGGCCCAGGATTCGGCTGAAGGTATCGTCGATTCCGTCAAGGATTTCTTTGGTCAGTAGATACGTTGATGGCAATAGAACCTACACGTTGAAGGAGAATTTGAATGAAAACGTCTTTTTTGGGTTTCGGTAAAAAGATTGTGCGAGCTGCCCTAGCAGTCGCTGCGTGTGCCTTACTCATGTTTGGCGCAGTGTCTCCAGCTGTCGCTTTTGGCAGCTCTCCTAGCAGCCCATCTAAGGGTACGGCGGAAATGAATGATCTTCAAGCAACCTCTAAACAGGCTGTTAGGGGTGAATCCAGAAGTCTTGAAGAAGTTCAAAGCAAAGCGGAAAATGGTCTAAATGGAGTTCAGGGAAGCGCTGGGGCGAATAAGATGAATACCCCAGGCGACTCACAAGAGGCCACCTCGTTGCGTGAAAAGGCAGAGAACATGCTCGATAGTTCAGCGCCCGATCGCTAACAGCGGCAACGTACGACAAAACCTGCTTCACTTTGATGGGGGACTTGGCTATGCCAGGTTCCTCATTACATATATGGGTATGAAGCCTGCATAGGTACAAATGGCCCTGACGCAAGCATCTTTGAATCGCTAGAACCCTTGATATTCGCTAGAGTTGGCATTGTACACCGACCTCAATTCAGTACCATTCGATGTAGGCACTCAAATTTTGCTACGGCAATTACAGAAATATTGCTTGTTTATATGCTTTAATAAATGAACAATTAAATAACTTTACATTTTTTCTAAGGAAACCTGTCAGCTGCTTAAACATTTTTATCAGAATGATGGCTCCTGTAATTCAACAGGTCTATAAAACCGTATAATTGCTGGTAGATCCTTTTGTCATGATCTAGCTTGCGGTCATGACAGTATCATTAATGCAAGTCTATGGTTTGCCTAGACTCGGTTTACCTCTACCTTGTAACTGCATGGTGGAGCTAGCTGAGACTTAGCTCTTAAAGGTTTGAGCCAGTCTTTTTCAAGTGCTATCAGCCCACTTGAAGAGTGCCTCACCAAGCTATTGTTGCTTAGGCTAACTATGCTTGACAAAGCAGACACTCTTGACTCACTTGACATATCCACACCTTCAATTAGTTCAGCCAACTTGGCAACCGAGCAGCAGTTTCAGGCTCCTGTTGTTCTGGTTGTTGATGACGATACTGATAGCTTGGTATTAGCGTGCCATGTGCTAGAGCAGTTTGTATGTGTGCCGCTGTGCGAGATGAACGGGCAAATTGCGCTAGACACTATCTTGACGCATAAGCCTGACCTCATCATTATGGATATTCGGCTGCCAGAATTAAGTGGCCTGGAGATTATTCGCTTGCTCAAACGTGACGAAACTGCTCACAGAATTCCAATTATTGTGGTTACAGCGCTGGCTGGCCGTAAGAACCGCGAAGCAATTTTGTGTATGGGATGTGATCACTACGTTACCAAGCCTTATTTGCTTAAGGACTTAGAAAAGCTAATGCATTCCTATCTCATTCGCAATTCTGAATCCAGTTATGCACTCTAAGGTTACCGATCTGATAAGATGACGAGCGCTCCTGTGCGGCTTGTTGATAAAGTCGTGTTACTCATAAAATCTACTACTTTACGATTGAGCGTTTTTTCGATCAGATTAATGACTTCGGGACGCATGATCTCATCTAAGCCAGAGCGGACTCTCGTCACAGTCTGAGTCTGATCCTGTTCTTTAAGCAAAAATTGTTCCGGCTGAGTAAGGGAACCTTCAATCACAATCGTAAGGTTGCCATTCAGCAGTTGACAGCTGACTTTATCTGTCTTGTGAGCAAGGCGCTCAAGATAAAGTTCTTGAAGTTGCTTGGAGAGCGATCGCTCAAGCTGTTTGCGAGTAGGCTCCTCTGAAGTTATGACGTTCATCTCGATATCTAAGAAAGTTTGTTATCATTTGCGCCTCTTCATCATGACAGGAAAGACAGTCGCCAACCTATGCAATGATATTAGGCGCACTTTAACGCTGAAAATTGTTAGCGATAAGCAGATGGGTATGCTTATTACCACGGACGTTATTGTATAAACCCGGAGAAAGCTTAAGAACCGTCTGAAGACTGAACTTTATCCCTTCCTTTTTCTCTCTCTAGATAGATTATGGATAAGATACTTTGAACAAGTTATGGATGGGTCTGACGGCTTTCACGGGTGGAATTTTGAAGCTTGTCAACTCGCTAGGACTAGACTTCAGCCGATAAGATAACGATGACGCCAGAACGCCCTGTGTCAAGGGTTGTATCACTAATCAGGTCAGCAACCTGCCGGTCTAAAATCTCCTCAACCAGGCTAATCATCCTGGGCCGGATTGCATCATCAAGGTCTGAGCGAACTTGCTCAACCAGCTGCTTATCGTTTTTCTTTTGGAGCAGCAACTGCTCTGGTTGCGTCAGCGCATTTTCAATAATGATGACGAGCTTATCCTTGAAAAGCTGGCAGCTAACTTTTCCAGTAGCATGATCCAGATGCTCGCGATAAAGTTTCTGAAATCGCTGCGACAACGTTCGCTCAATCTGGCCGCGTGTAGGTGTCTTCAGATTTGCTTCTCTCATTTTGTATCTATATTGAAGTTGACCGTTAGCTGCGAGTCTTTGCTGGTAAACCAGCCGAGAGTCCCAGCTAACCGTGACATTGCAGGAGATCTGTAGTCGCAAGCTTACGGTGATGAATGCTCGTGCAGTCTCGCATCACACCTAAATATTAAAAAAAAGGAAACGAACTGGAAACATTCTTAAGATTGAAGCTTTGAGAAAATTTATCTATCGATCAACCGATGCCAACAGTCTTCAAAAAAAGCAGCCTCCTAAGAAGCTGCTCTAATTGTTCGGTTGAAGGAACGTTTGTAAAGGCTTAGCCTAAGACGGCCAGACTGCCGCCAATCGCTGCCGCCACAGCTGAGACAGTGGCTGTTCCAAATATCCACCACGCCGCAAGTTCAGCTGCTTTACGGGTATCTTCGACTTGCTGATGGGCTTGTTGCTTCAGTGCCTGGACTCGATTCTCGACTTCGCGCTCCAGTCGCTCAGCCTTCTGCAAGGCGCTGTCGCGGACCGATTCAATTTGGTCGATAACTTTGTTAGCATCGGCCTCCGATACGTTGTCGTGAGAGCTAACAATCGCAACCAGCGTATTGCGATCAAACTGAGAGAAGCGATACTTTAAGGCCTCAAAGCCTGATTGAGGATCGTCAAATAGCCGCCGCAAGTCGCGTCGAATGCCTTCGTAGGATAATTCTGGGCGGTCGAGTGAGTTCAGATAGGCTCGAATACGAGCCAGTAGGCGGTTGAGCATGGCCTGTACGCGCAGCTGCACCTTCTGAAGTTGACTGAGGATTTGGTCCCGTACAGCCAGTACCTGATCGACGGCGGCGGCGGCTTCCTCATGAGTCATGTCTTGGCGCTGAGCCAACAGAGCGACAACGGTGTCGCGATCAATTTGGGCGAGCCGGTCTTGCAGGCGCTGACCGCCCAGTCGTGGATCGTTTAACAACAGCTGTAGGTCACGCTTGATGCCATCAGGATTCAACGCGGCTTTGTCAGTATTCCGTAAATACTCCTCAAGGGACTGCTCAAACGAGAGGACCTGCTGTTGAGCCCGTCGCGCCAGCCGTTGGGGCGCTTTCAAGATGTCACGGATGTTTTGCAGAATATCGTCAATAATCTGGTTGACTTCTTCTTCGCTGAGATCACCGCGTTGACTGAGCAGCTGCACCAAAGTGTCGCGATCCATCTGCGATAACCGCTCTCGCATGGCCTGCACACCCACTTTAGGAGTATCCACTAGGGCTTGCAGATCGCGCTTAATGCCGTCAGGATTTAGCTCAGGCTTGCCCGTCCGGCGCAGGTAGTTCGCCAATGTGCGGGTCGCTTCATCATATTTAGCCTGAGCTTGAGCTGCTAGAGCTGCCGGAGCATTGACGGCTTGATACCAATTACGCTCTACTTCACTGACAACCTGACGGATCGCTTGCTCATCCAAATCATGCCGCTGATTAAGAAGTTGAATCAGAGTTTCGCGATCGAATCTTGCTAACCGCTGTCGTAGGCGTCGGATACCTGCATCTGGTTCCTGCATCAGGGCTTTGATATCGGCTTTGATGCCTTCTGGGTTCAGCTCGGTTCGGTCCGTATTGCGCAGGTAATCTTGGAGCTGCTGCCATTGATTATCGATGCGGGTCTTAGCTGCATCTTGCAGGTTATGGGCATCTGCTAATGCTTCCTTGAGCAAACGGTCATAGTGAGTTGCAACGTCATGTATTTCGCTCGCATTGAGGTCACCCCGCGCTCTCAGGACCAGCACAAAGGGATCGTAGCCTAGCTCCGAAAATCGAACTTGCATATCTTCATAGCTGGCATCAGCGTCCTCGACCAGTGCTCGAAATGCGCGATCGCCCATATCTGATATCAATTCTGTCTTGGGCGTAATTTGAAGAAAGGTATTTACCTTGCTTTTAAGTGCTTTGGCTTGCTCGAAGCGATCGATATCGGTCACTTCCCTGAGAACCTCAGTTCTTATCTGCTCTAGCTGCGAGGCTGTGTGGTCAATTTCTTCAGGCGTCAGAAGGCCCCGTGACTGCAGCAGTGATTCAAAATCGGAGCGACTGAGGGCAGCAATTTCCTGACGTAGGATACTGGGATTAGCCTTAGCATCATGCAACAGTTCACGGAACTGTGTTTTCATTTCTGCTGACCGCAACTGCCAAGGATACGTATTAAGCAAGTAGGTCTCGACATCTGCCTTAACGATGCTGTAGTGCGTCTCATTACTCTCAAGCTGGCGGGCGAGTTTACCCCCTTGATCCACCAACTGCGACTTAGCCTGATTGACCTGATTAGCAATCTTTTCGACATCCATATCGGATAGGTCAATTCGCCCCATGACGACACCCATCAAGGCATTAAACCCTTGCGATAAGCTTTGCGATAGGGCGCTCGATGATTGCGATTGGCCCCGCTTCCGATATTCATCAAGAAACTGATCGAGCCGGTCACCCAGCCGGTCAGCTATTTTTTCATCTGGCCCTGCCGATTTGACGTAGTCTACAAGCTCCGCCAGAGAATTACCCCCTGCAGCTTGATTGAGATTTCGCTGCCAGGTACGGTAGAGCTGATTGGCAACCCGCTTCACTTCCTGTCGAGACAAATCCGTGCGGCTGCTGACCAGTTTTTCAAATGAGGCGCGATCTAATTGACGAAGGGTATCGTAATCGGCTGAGGTGGCAATGTCCGACTCTCGAATCAAGCGCTCAAATTCGGCTTCCAGATCGCTAGTTTCGAGCTGAGGCGATCGCAGCGTCGCTACGTATTCATTCAGCGAATCCCTCAAATCCTCGTTATCAAAGGTCTGGGATAACTCTTTGCGAACAGCCGATGCGACAGCCTCTGCGGTTTCGATTACTTGATTGCCAGCAGCCTTAGCTCCAAAGGCAGAAGTAGCGGTTCCTACCAGAGCATTGAAACTAGCCGTCGCGGTCTTAACGACAGAACCAATTAGCGACCCAACTGTTGTGGAACTCACCCAAAACAGTAGCGTGAAGTAAGTTCCCCAAATGACTAGGCCTGTGATGGCCCCCAACAGAGAGCTGTTGTAGAGACTTAGCTTGACGGCTAACCAGCAGGCGAAAAATAGAGCCAAACTGACCGTAACCAGCGTCCAAATACCCAGGGCAGCACTAATTTTACCGGCACCAGGCCCCCCAGAGGAGCTATCAGAGGAGCTACGGCTCACATAAGAGATTCCTGCAGCAACTGATAAGTTAGTTAACAGCAGCTGGAATCCAAAGGCCAAGACCAACCCTGCGAGCAAGGCAATAAAAAACTGAGGTCCCGAGAAAATCAGGGCGGCCTCCTCGGGTGTATCTATCCCTGGATCGGATAGTTGAGCCAGCAGCATTATTAGCTGACTGTGTGCATGTCCTGTCATGGCATTTTCCAAACGGCTGTATATGCCTTTAATCCAATCGATTTTATATGGTCAGAACATCTAGCCAATGACGTATTCTCTATGGCTGAGATTAGCAGTCATAAGATCTCTATCCGTAGAAAGATAGAGGTTAGTACTGCCTGATTTTTGTACACTCAACGTAATCAATTCCAGGTAAGAAATAACTAAAACGATGGAGTCCAAATCTGCCAGTTTCTCTTCTGCTAAAGCAAGAGGTTGTGACTTAGCTCTGGTGTTTTTGCACTACTTTAGCGGTGCAGCAGTCAGCTGGCAGTGGGTTATCGAGAAACTGGAACCAAACTTTCGTTGTGTTGCCTTTGATTTGCCAGGGTTTGGGGATGCGCCATCGCTAACACACCCATCACTACAGGGTTACGCTACGTCTGTCAGACAGGCATTAGCTGAGCTAGAGCTCGGTGAGTTTGTTCTGATCGGCCATTCAATGGGAGGGAAAATCGCGCTTCAGGTCGCGGCTGAACCTCGCATTAAAGGTCTTAGGCAGGTTGTGTTAGTAGCCCCCTCGCCCCCAACACAAGAACCGATGCCTCAAGAGAACAAAGAGCGACTCCTGAATAACCACCCCAGTCGTATCAGCGCTGAAACTACGGTTGAAGAGTCAACACAAAAAGAATTGCCTGACTCGCGAAAAGAAACAGCTATTCAAACTCATATGCAAGCTGAGGAATCTGCTTGGAACTGGTGGTTACTAGAGGGTATGAATAACTCGATCGCTGATCAAATGCAAAATGTGCAGGTGCCTGTAACCGTCATTGCTTCTCATGATGATCCCGTTATTCCATATGAAACAATTCAGCAGGATGTTATGGGGTTGCTTCCTAAAGTTGAGCTGGTTGAACTTTCTGGTACGGGGCATTTGATGCCCCTGGAAATTCCCGATGAAATTTCCCAGGTGATTCGTCAACTGGTTAGCAGACAAGGATCCTAAAATTTTGACTTTCCACTGCTGCGGCTAACGATTAGAGGTACGCTCACCGATTAGAAGTCTGCTTTATGCGTTATTGACCCTAAGATTACCGAAAGCTGCAACTGCAGAATACGAAATTCTACAGTCCAAAACTTTACTACCAGCCCTTCAGAAAGCGCCAGAAAGCGCCAGAAAGCGTTAGGACTTTGCTAGTTCTCTTAGTTCACTAAACCAGCTCGCAATGCTCTCACCGCAGCCTTTGTACGGTCATCTACTCCTAGCTTGTTCAAAATATTACGCACGTGGGTTTTGACGGTTCCAACCGTGATGTAAGAGCGCTCCGAAATTTCGGCGTTACTGCAGCCTTCTACAATAAGCTCCAAAATTTCGAGTTCCCGCTCGGTAAGTGGATAGGATTCCAGGACCTGCTCATATTCTGGTTCAACTGCGTTAATGGAGATCACTCGATCATCTCCACCCCCAGCAGCAACTGGCTTCCTAACCCGACGTAGAACAATACTTGCGATCGCAGGATCAATCCACGAATTACCAGCTTGGGTTTCCCGGACAGCAACCATCAAATCATCAAGCTCAGTTTGCTTCATGCAGTAGGAATCAGCTCCAGCTGCAAATGCTGCCATGACAGCATCTTCACTGTCGTGCATTGTCAGCATTAAAATCTTGGTGTTAGACGTACCATCTTCCCTTTGGGCGGCTCGAAAACGACGTACTAGCTCGATACCGTCAATGTCAGGTAGACCAATATCAACTAGCGCAACATCAGGTTGGTGCATTCGCAGCAAACTCATCCCCCCCTGACCGTCAGTCGCTTCGCCAACAAAATCGAAGTCGGGCTGTCCCTTAAAAGCTGCCTTCAGCCCCATTCGAGTGAGGTGATGGTCTTCAATGAGGGCGATTCGGATGTTTGGCATCTTGGAACTCTCTCAAGCACGTCTTGAAACGAAGGTACTTCTACAGATAGTCAATCGGCAGGTACATATCATCAAACACTATCTCGAAAAGTCCATCATGGCGCATATCCCCAGCGGCAGAGGTTACAATCTGGCCGACTCTATCCGAATGTACAGATGTAAGTCTCCATTCATTGCATTATTTGAGATGTACGGCTGATATTTAAGATACACAGCTGATACATAGCTTATTTTAAGGAATTAACACAGTATTTAGGACAGATCTACGTAGTTTTCCTAATTTTCAAGCAAGCCAGTAGCACGCTCAGGACAATCGTATGGGTTTACTCCAGTTCACCGTATCAGGGGAGGCATTTATTTCCCCGGGTCACCTAAAACGGGGGAAATCATGAGGTTTGCGCCAGGTAAAGCCGAGCCCAGCTATGATGCCTGGGCTTAGTGTGTGCATCCCGATGATTTCGCCCGAGTTGAAGCCGCAATTGCCCATACGCTCGAGACCGAAGAACTCTTGTCGGAGGAATATCGCCTGATTTGGCCGACTCAGAGTTTACATTGGGCGATATCGCAAGGTCGCTTAGCTGAAAAGTACTGGCATTGGTCTATCGATCGTGAAAAAGATTGTTGAGGCAGAGGGGGGTGAGATTCAACTTGAGTCTATGGTAAGAAAAGGAGCCACGTTTCGATTTACCTGGCCTAAATGATGGGCCCTGTTTAACCGGATAGTAATTCCTCCCTAGGGAAGACAATACATGCGGAAACACTGCATAAAATGGATATGCAAAATGAGCATTTAGGTTTGTAGGTCACTAGATTCCCTGAAGTAGGCAAGATCTTTGGATGATGGCCAAAGCCCTCTAGATGGCAATGGCTCTTGCTGAACTGACGTCGTACTTGTACGGGCATTGACTTACCTTTGAGGAAGCCAAGATCGTACCCCTTGCCGTAACCTACCGATGCCTAGACTCAATCTTACCTCCCAGTGCACGGGTGGGTTTTGTTTGGAAAGCAGCCTTGAAAAGGAGAAACAGGTGGAAGATCGTGTGGTTAATGTTCTGCTGGTTGAGGATGACGAAGTTGATGTAATGAATGTCAAGCGCGCATTCCAGCGAAACAATATCACGAACCCCCTTTACGTTGCTGGTAATGGACTAGAGGCCCTCGCAATGCTCCGGGGTGAGAGGCAAAGTGGAGCATCGATGCCAGATAGTCGACGGATTATCCTATTAGATATCAATATGCCAAAAATGAACGGTATTGAGTTCTTGCATGAGCTGCGGAAGGATCCGTCGATAGCTCATACGCCAGTTATCGTGCTGACGACCTCTAATGAAGACCAAGATCGTGTAGAAGCTTACAGACTCAATGTGGCCGGCTATATCTTAAAACCTGTAACATTCTCAAGTTTTGCCGAAGTCATGGCTGCTCTCAATCGATATTGGACATTATGTGAAATGCCATAAACGTAATGGAATTAGAACTTGATACGCTGACAAAAATGACGGAAACCTTACAAGTTTTAATCGTAGATGATGATGAAGTGGATCGAATCGCGGTCCGACGTCATCTCACCAAAGCTTGCATAGACGCCAATGTCACCGAAGCGCAAGATGCTGATACGGCCCTCAGCTATCTGCATCAGCAGACGTTCAGCTGCATTTTTTTAGATTATCGTCTGCCGGATAAAAACGGAGTTGACCTGGTCAAACAGATTCGCTTCGAAGGCATCACCGCTCCTGTCATTATCCTCACAGGGCAAGGTGATGAACAAACCGCTGTCGATATTATGAAGGCAGGCGCTTCAGACTATTTGTCAAAGTCACGCTTATCGTCGGAGAGCCTGTCGCGTTCGATCCGCAACGCGATGAAGGTTTATAAAGCAGAGCAGCGGACTCAAGACGCGCAGAAGCAGCTACGACAGACTAATATTCTCCTGAGGCAGCAAAATAAAGAGCTTGAAGAACAGCGTCATCAAATCGAACAGCAAAATCTCCAGTTGCTAGAGACTAGCCGACTCAAATCTGAGTTTTTAGCCACCGTTACGCATGAAATTAGAACACCCTTGAATGCCATCATGGGATTTTCTCAGGTTTTGAAGAGTGAAGCGAAAGGCTCTTTGAACGATTATCAGCGAAGCATGGTTGATCGAATTTTCACTAACGGTGAAAATTTGCTTGCTCTAGTCAACGATATTCTTGACATGTCAACCATCGAAGCTGACCGGCTTGAGTTTAGGGCAAGTCATTTTGACATCAGTGAGTTAATTCAGACAACGATCGCTGAATTGCGATCGCTGGCAGATAAGAAAAATCTGAAGGTTCAAACATTTATCAACCTGAAAGATTCAGAAGTCTACAATGACCCAAAAAGGCTTAAGCAAATACTAGTAAATCTAATCTCTAACGCGATTAAATTTACTGACGTAGGCTACGTCAAAATTGAAGTCAATGCTGCAGCTCTAAATAGCATTGAAATCATAGTGGAGGATACAGGCATAGGAATTGCACCTGAGCAACTCAGCCGTATCTTTCAACCCTTTCGCCAAGGTGATCAAACGACACAACGAAAATATGCTGGAACTGGTTTGGGGTTGGCAATTGTCTACTCACTTGTCAGCATGATGGAGGGAATCGTTACGGTTGAAAGTCAGGTAGGTAAAGGGACTATCTTCAGGCTTCATATCCCTAGAGGTATTTTTCAACCTAAACGTTAGCTAAATTCCTTCAGCCTTTCGACAGAAATTCTATGTCTTCCGCCTGCTGAATGTTAAAACTTTCTAAACAGAATAATCTTAGGTAAGTTTTGGCTGTCTTTGCCGGATTGACCCCGCAAGAGTTATCGATAGTGGACTTAAATCCGGTGAGGATTCGACGCGAAAAAATGAGCGCCTCTAAGCACTTGACTCCCAGCAGCCTAAGCAGTGTCTACAGCGATATATTCATTGCGAGAAATCCCCTTAGAAAGTGCATCCTTGGGGTTGGGGGTCAGCGTTGGCCAAATCAGCAGCAAAGCCTTCGGGCAGAGTAACCTCCTCAAAGCCAGTGATGGCAGTACCCTGCATTGCTTGCGTACCATAGCCCTGCGGATCCATATGGGCTCGCACAATCACCGATTGATCGGGCTGAACTGAAACAGGACCACCGGAACGGCGAAACGGTTGTTCCTCCACATGGCTATGGGCCAGAATCCTACGATAGAGCAGGTCGCCCTCTTCACTCACCACTTCCCACCAATTAGCGTACTGATCGCAACCTGTATCCGGGCTTTGTATCGTCACCGCGAATGTATACACCCCGGATTCGCCGCTAATTTCAACCGCCGTTACATTTGCAAACATAGTTTCTATCTGAGATGACGTTTCTTCTTGAGACGAGGTTACGGGTTCAGTCGGCGGTGCGTTACTGTTGGGGACAGGCCCTGAACCTGCACAGCTAGTTAGCAGCAAAGTACAGGCAATTAACGAAGAGCAGGCTAGTGAGGTCGCTGAGTAATGAATCATCCAACAATCCCTCAAACTATTTATCAATGGTACTCCTCACGTTAGGTCAAGAGGACTAACATGCCAAGCCTCTATACTTTTACAGATTACTCCCCTGACTGGCCGGAGCAGTTCAGACAAGAGGCAGACAGGTTACAGGCAATCATAGACTCAGAAGTCGTCACAATCCACCATATTGGCAGTACTTCTGTGCCCGAACTAGCCGCCAAACCTATCATCGATCTACTGCTCATTGTCCACACGATTCAGCGAATTGACGGATGCACAGCTAAGCTTCAGAGGGCCGGCTATAAGTCGTGGGGCGAGTATGGTTTGCCAGGACGACGCTTTTTCACTAAAGATCGCGATGGCTATCGCACCCACAATATTCATATCTATCAAGTCGGCAACCCTGAAATTGATCGCCACTTAGCATTCTGCGCCTTCCTCAGGCACCATGAGTCAGCGCGACGAGCCTATGCTGATCTTAAACGCCAGGTGTATGCTCGCCACCCAGCTGATGTTGCGGCCTACAACGATGGCAAAGATGCTTGGATTAAGGACCTCGAACCTGCTGCATTGGCATGGTACCAACAGCAGACACGCTCAAACAAGCTGCAGAGTACTCACTACGATACGCAAGATTGAGCAGAGTCTCTGGGCGGATATTCGAGCCTTAACAAGAATTGCCAATAAGACTTTGTAATATTTATTAACATTACGATAGGCCCCAAACTGGGAGAGAGAATAACTGTGAGAATTTTTGCCACGTTTAGTCCAGCACTGCGTTGGAATCTAGTGATTTTATTTTGTGCCGGACTGTGCTTTTGGGCAGGACTAGCGGGGCTTTTGCCAACGCTGCCGCTCTTTATCGAGACCTTGGGGGCGACCGGATCGCAAATTGGCATAGTGATGGCCTCGTTTGCTGTTGGCCTTTTGGCAACGCGTCCTTGGTTATCGCAGCTGGCCGATGAGCGAGGCCGCAAGTTGGTGCTAATGATTGGGATTATCGCGATCGCGATCGCGCCTTTTCTCTATTTGCTCGCAATTGTGCTGCCGCCACTGGCTTGGGAAATAACGTGGGGTGACCGCGCCTTCACAGTCAATGGGCTACTCGTGCTGATGATGATATTTCGCGCGTTTCATGGCCTTAGTATCGCAGCCTTTGTCGTTGCCTACAGCGCGCTTGTGATTGATATCTCGCCGCCAGCGAACCGAGGTGAACTGATTGGCTACATGAGCTTGGTAAATCCAATGGGGATGGCGCTAGGACCTGCCCTCGGTGGCTTTTTGCTGGAGTGGAGCAATAGTTTCTCAGTGGCGTTTCTGGCCATGGGAATTGCGGGGATTCTGGGTATCGTTCTAGTGAGTCAGGTGAAAGAGACCTATCAGCCAATCCCCAAAGACATGCCCAAGGCTCAGCCCAAGCCCCTCTTTTGGCGTCTGCTGTGGACTCCCCGCGTACGAACACCGGCAGCAATTTTACTGCTGGTAGGACTCGCTTTTGGCACATTGAGCACCTTCGTACCGCTATTTGTCCGCGAAACCGGGATTGATCTGAATGTGGGTCTAATTTATACAGCTTCCGCGATCGCCAGCTTTATGAGCCGCTTGATTGTAGGGCGCGCATCTGATCGCCATGGCCGGGGCCGTTTCATCACGATGGGTCTACTGCTATATACCCTATCTATGTTGGTATTCTGGCAAGCTCAAACGCCAATAGTTTTCCTCATAGCCGGACTGATCCACGGCAGCGCTGGTGGGACACTGATTCCTATGATTGCAGCCTTGATGGGCGATCGCTCGCAGCCCGATGAGCGCGGCAAAATCTTTGGGCTGGCAATGGTTGGCTTTGACATCGGTATTGCCCTTGCCGGTCCCTTATTCGGCACCTTCGCCGACTGGATCAGCTACCGGGATAGCTTTGGGCTTGCTGGTCTAATGACGCTTCTAGCCATCCTGATCTTTATCACCGCATCCAGCAAAGACCTCGCCCACTCCCTCCGCTTCTCCCTAGGGCAGGGACACGACGTATATGCAGCCAAGTAAAGACGCGATTGATCGCGTCTCGTGTCTTGCATCCGCGTCTCGCGTCTTGCATCCGCGTCTCGCATCTCGCGCCCGCGCCTTGCGTCCGCGTCTCCTCAAAACGGGCGAGGAGGGATTCGAACCCCCGACACCGTGGTCCGTAGCCACGTGCTCTAGTCCACTGAGCTACACGCCCTCGCGAGGCATAACCTCACAGGAGTTAAATAGTAACACAGACTTCAACACCAAGATAGGTTTTCGCCATGACATCTTCTGAAAATTCTCCCTCACAACTGACCCACTTGGATACCCGAGGCGAGGCACACATGGTAGATGTTTCAGCCAAACCCCAGACGGTCAGAGAGGCGACTGCTGAAGGGACAATTCGGATGACAGCGGCGACGCTAGCACAGATTGAAGCGGGTAATCTGCCGAAGGGCGACGTGTTAGGAACCGCACGCCTTGCAGGCATTATGGCCGCTAAACAAACCGCAACTTTGATTCCGCTGTGTCACCCCCTTCCTTTGAGTAAAGTGAAAGTTGAAATTGAGCCGGATGAAACGCTGCCGGGCTATCGCATACTCGCAACCGTACGGACTAAGGCTGAGACCGGGGTTGAGATGGAAGCTCTCACAGCAGTTTCAGTCGCAGCGTTGACCCTTTATGACATGGCTAAAGCGCTGGAAAAATCGATGGAGATTCAAACCATCCGTTTGCTGAGAAAAAAGGGGGGAAAGTCAGGCGACTATCAGACTGCCCTTTAGAATAAAGGGGTGAATTTTTTGGATGTGTCTCTATGCCTCCCCGCTGGCCCCGCAAGCCCGATCGCCGCGACCCCGCCTACCGTAAGCTCGACGACCGCATGAACTTTGCCGTCCACGTGGCTGTTTTCGCGGTCATTAATTCAGGGCTGTGGTTCGTTCATCAGCTCAATGGCGATTGGGTGCAGTGGGTCAGCAAAGTAACGCTGATCTGGTTGGCGATCTTAATAGCCCATGCAATTTATATCTTTGGGATCGCTGATTATTCGGGCTCTTACGTTATTGATATAGAAGACGCTCCTCAGGAAGAAAGCTAATGTCTTACTCTGCCCCCGTCGAATCCGTTGAGTCTTTGGCTGCCAATATCGGCGAAGCCGTCTACATGGATGTGGCTAAGTGGCACCTCTACCTCAATGACGCCAAGCTGCATACATTGGTCGCTCAGCGCATGTATCCGCTGATTGCTGATGGCCGCATCAACGAAGCTGAAATCACGAAGATTCTCGAAGATATTCCAGTACCGTTGGGTGCAGGCCGTAAGCAGGTTGCTCTCTTGGATCTAATTCCCGCTACCTGTATGAGCGCTCTTGTAAGAGTTTTAGAAGACTTTCAGGACCAGCTCTAGTGGGTCGTTTGGTTTGTACATGGCCATTCTTAAAAGGGCTACTTGTCCTGATGATGCTGAATTGAGCGATCAAGTAATGGCTATATTCGAGGCAAACGACCCACTAGTTCTGTCCGGCAGGCTATGTGATAGGCATTAACGCATCCAGGAATTTGGGCTTTCTGGAAAGAACAGCCAGTGATCGCGGCCTCTGCGCCAGAAACCAGGTGCTTCACCGATACATTTGCAGCTCCTGTGAAAGTCTTCAGCAGCAAGTTACAATAAATCTACCTTTTATGCGTACATGTGTTCGCCATGGTAACTGCAAAGGACATTCAATCAAAGGATATTCAATCGGCTCCCCCTCCTGAAGCTCCAGAAATTGTAGTGCCGCCTGGTGATCTTTATAGTGACGAACCTCAATTGGAAACCGATTTACATCTACGGCAGATTTTGGCGCTTTTGAGCAGTCTGGAATGGCTTTGGGATGACCGAGACGACTTTTTTGCCTCTGGTAACCTGACCATTTACTTCAGTCCCAAGCAAATTAAGAATCAAGATTTCCGAGGTCCTGACTTTTTCGTTGTTTTGGATACTGAGCGTCGCACGCGCAAAAGTTGGGTCGTCTGGGAGGAAGATGGCAAGTATCCCAACGTCATTATTGAAGTCCTGTCGAGTACAACGGCGAAGGCTGATCGCACTACTAAGAAACAGATTTATCAAGATACGTTCCGTACCCCAGAGTATTTTTGGATTGATCCTGACAGTTTGGAATTTGCTGGGTTTGTCCTCATGGCAGGTGAGTATCAGCCCATTGAACCAAATGAGGCGGGGCAGCTCTGGAGTCGGCAGTTCAATCTGTATTTAGGACTCCATGACGGTAAACTGCGGTTCTTTACCCCTGACGGAGAGCTAGTCCCCACACCTCCAGAGGCGGCGAAAGCGGCACAACGGGAAGCAGAACAGGCTCAGCAGGAGGCAGAACAGGCTCAACAGCAAGTGGAACAGGCTCAACAGGAGGCAGAACAGGCTCAACAGCAAGTGGAACAGGCTCAGGAGCAAGTGGAACAGGCTCAGGAGCAAGCCCAGCGATTGGCAGCTCGGCTGAGAGAACTGGGGGTTGATCCCGATACGGTGTGATAGCTTTACATGTCCAGCAGGTCATAGCGTTTCTGCAGGTCCAGCAATTTGACGCGGGCTGCACCAGCATTGTCAGCCAAGTCCGCAAACTCAATGAAGCGCCGCAGTTCTTTACGAAGGAGCGATCGCTCGGCTTCCATGGTTTTGCGCTCCAGATCAGGGGGCAGCACTACCATGTCAAAAATCTCAGCCCGCTCTTTGCCTGGAGCAGGCCGTAGCACTCGGCCCCGACGCTGAATAAACTGCCGTGGGTTGTTACTGCTAGCCAGAATCACGGCTGTTCGGGTGGCTGGAATATCCACTCCTTCATCCAAACAGCGAATCGCAACCAAACCCTGAAGTTCGCCCGATTCAAACTGCTGGCGGAGCGTTTCCCGCTCATCTAAGGACGTTGCAGCGGTGTAGGTACCGACGCGATAGCCTAATTCTTTGCCTAGCAGTTGGGTCACGGCATCTAAGTGACGGGTGGATTCTTGGGAAGCACTTTCCACTGTTCCATCACCACAGTAAAACAGTGTGTGACTGGTTTGTAATCGGGGCTGCATGAGCGATCGCAGCGCCGTCAACTTGTGGGCAGCATTTGCAATTAGCTTAGCCCGCTGCATAGACAACGCTGCTAGGGCCGAGTTCGATTCCGGATCTTCGTCCATTGACATCGCTCGGCCAATTTTACTGGTGAGCTTGCTGTAGCGCTGCGCCTCTACATCGGTAAGTTCAATCAGTAAGGGATAGTAGTGGTAACGCACTAGTGCCCCTGCCCGCAGCGCATCTGCCAGAGTGAATTCCGGCTGCAGGACAGGGCCAAAGTAGTCCAACAGATGCTGGGTGCCCATGTCGTCGAAGTACCGTTCGGGTGTGGCTGAGAGCGCCAGCCGTAGACCCACCGTGCGCGGCAAACTAGTGGCGAGCTTTTGGGAACCTAGATTGTGCGCTTCGTCCCCGATAATCAACGTCTTTTCAGGAAAGTAGGAGAGTTGCGACTGCAAGGCCGTTCTCATTAAAGTGGCATTCGTTGTGATGACGGTGAGAAAAGCGCTACTGCCACTCCTTACTGTGTAGAGATGCCGTGACAGTTCCCCTTGCCAAGACTGCACGCTATCAAAGGCCAAAATAGGGCGCAACCCAAACTGTTTGCACACTCTGGCCCACTGGTTAACCAGATGACGATAAGGACACACCACTAGCAGAGCTTGAAGCTGAATCTTGGTGTAGAGTTCGGCAGCGATCGCGAGTGCCGTAATCGTTTTGCCACTGCCGGTTGCCATCTTCAGGGTGCCGCGCCCCTTATTTTGGAACCAGTTCGCGATCGCTTGCTGCTGGTATGGACGCAGCACTAAATCAGTGGGTAATCTCGGTGTTCCTGGCGGCGTTGAGTTATCCGGTATCGCTGGCGACGTCGGGTCATACAGACCTTCGGGGCTGGCAGCCAGCGGTTCTTGGGTGGGGGAAGAATCGGGGCAATAGGTTGCCACTAGGGATCGTGCTACCGCTTCAGGAAAGGCAATGATTTCAACATTGTGTGTTTGATTGTTCCATAAATCCTCAAAATGCTGAGCTTTCCGCAGCGATCGCTTTTGAACGCCCTTGTCCCAAGAACAGTAGACTTCAAGACATTCAAAGTTATCAATCAGCGCGCTGGCACTTTCATTTGCCGAGCCGGCAAACGCCACAACATGACCGTATTCATCCGAAAAAATCCCCAATTTCTCGTGATAAATTCCTTGTTTTCGCCATGCTTTGGGGATAGCTAGCTTAATTTCCAGCAGGTCTTTGCTGAGTAACCAAACCAATGCAGCCAACCGATCGTGGATTACCTGGGGAAGCTCTACCTCCACCGCTCGCAGGAGGGCGTCTGTAATAATCTGCTCGCGGTTTTTAAGTCCTTGCTCAATTGCTTCGACATCCTCTGCCGATAGTTGGGGTGATGTCACTAACCGCATCTGCCCACCCGAACGGATAAAAGCAGTCAGTCCCTGGGCAACGGCTGCCATTGATGAGCTGGAGAAGAAGCCTACCGCACGATCATAGACTGTAGCCTTCTCCAGACAAGGAATATAAAAATCCTGAATAAGGTTGTCGCGATCGCTGCGGTATTCATCCTGAATCTTGAGATCTTTCAGGCTCAAGGTCGCAATCTCAAAGATGTCCTGTCCATGAGTATAGGCAAGTCAATAGACTTCCTCCTGAAGACTATAAAGGAATTGTCACAACTGCCATCTAGAAAGACATGATGTTGCTCTTCCCTAAATAAGCAGCCGCTCCCCTTTCGACGGCTGTTGCCATGTTGTCTTGCAGTTGCCGGTTTCACGTTGCCAATGAAGACACGCTTTGACCCCTTACTGCTGTTCCACATTGTTTTTTTGTTCCTGATCACTGCCAATCCTTTTTACTTTGGCTGGCCGACAGAAATGGGGCACATTGCCTGGCGTGGGTCCTGGCTCGATATACCGGCTAATGTCGTTTTGTTCGTACCGCTGGGGCTAGTGCTGCGGACGCAGCGATGCACTTGGCATCGCGCAATTTGGTTAGGGGCGATCGCTAGCGTCAGTATCGAAGTCCTCCAACTATTTTCGACCCGTGTAACCAGCCTATTGGATGTTGGCCTCAACGTACTGGGCGTGGCACTGGTTACTCCTTGGAAACCTAATCGCGTGGCACTGTTTCGTCGTGCCATGGCTCTGACAGTACCGCTCTGGTCGGTCGGATTGCTGTGGCCGCAGCTCGACTCCATTGCAGGAGCCGTTGCAGCTGCGATTCTGGTAGCTAGCGGTACTCTATTTTGGGCTGGCGGTTTTCGGTTTTCAGACTGGGTGGAATCAGGCATTTGGGTCACGGTTTCCTGCGCGTCGCTTGCCACGAATGCTCCGGTGCCAGCGGTATTGCTGATCGCTGCTGGATTTGCTGGCAGTCTTCTTCTACCCCGGGTTGGTTGCGAACTAGCTGAGCGGATTACTTTGATTGCCTGCATGACTACTGCTGCCACGCTCCTATTGGGCGGCGTGCCAATCGGCTATCCCCTGGATGTGTGGCGAGGACATGGGATGATTCTGTTTCTCGGTTTAGGAGTGGCTCCCTTCGCCATGCGAATGTCATGGCCCCTATCCGTCAATGCTGATTGACTGCCAAAAGTTTCTCGTTTGGGTTGGGCGGCACCAAACGGCACCTAACCCTAGCAGTGGTTTCATTAGGTATGCTGGCGCTCACTCAATCTACGGCAAAATGGGGGATGAGAGCTTTGTCAGTCAATCAGTCGTCGATAAAGTTGAACGTTAGCTGTTGGTATGTAGGCAGTATATTGCAAGGAAAAATTTGATGGACAACTACCCCAAAAACTTCTCACATATTGGCATTTCTGTTCCTAATGTAGAGAAAGCCGTTGAGTTTTATCGGGCAGTTATGGGCTGGTATCTAATTATGAAACCAACCGTGATTACGGAAGAATCCGAGACACCCATAGGCCAAATGTGTATCGATGTCTTCGGAACTGGCTGGGGCTCTTTCAAAATTGCACATATGTCCACTTGTGACAGAATTGGCGTAGAGATGTTTGAGTTCAAAAACAATGAGCAACCAACAGGTTTTGAGTACTGGAAAACGAGTACTTTCCACTTTTGCGTACAGGATCCAGATATAGAAGGACTTGTAGAAAAAATAGTGGCTCATGGTGGCAAACAAAGAATGCCGATTCGTGAGTATTATCCAGGCGAAAAGCCCTACAAAATGGTCTATGTAGAAGATCCATTTGGTCTAATATTCGAGATTTACTCTCATAGTTATGAGCTTACTTACTCACAGGGCGCATATTAAAAGCTAAAGAGATTTTCAGGAATAAAAATACAAATTGGCGCCACACTTCGCTTTAGCGGAGTCATGTCCGGAGGACTATACGGCATCCTACAAGTGGTAAATTCTTTCCTGGCTGGGTGAATTTCTCGCTACGTTTCAAATTTATTGCCAAGTGCGACGTGGCCGTTGAGTTTAAACGCCGTGTGCGATTGCTTCAAACAGGTTGACGAATAGATGAAGACTGCCGATTCCTGACTGAGAATCCCTCTGCATACTAAGGTTCAAGAACAGCATTCAAGAGCTACTAATTGAGCGCTCCGAGAAGTCATAAATTTGGTTGGCTGGCTCTCCATAGAACACTGGCTTTTAATGTAAAGTCAGGCAAGACAGTAGACTCGATACAATCATCGTCTCGAAACTGCTTTGCATTGCCAAATTCGCCCTGCTCGATGTCCATGTTGTAGATAGACAGTGTCGGTTGCTTGGGTTGGCCAATGTAACGCATCCCTCCAATTGCCGCATAATCTACGAGCCAATACTCCTGGACGTTAATCGATTCATATTCGGCTAGTTTAGTTAAATAATCATCACGCCAATTCGTCGAGACGACCTCAATAACCAACGGTGGAGAAATATAGGCCATCGCTGAACTGGACAGTCCTTTCATTCGTTGCCATTCGGCTTGCTCAAACACAACAATATCGCCCCGCCTAGCCGTTTCCCGGCCATTTCGTGAGCCAATAGCAATCAACTTAGACCGTTTGGGGACGAGGGGTAGCTTTTTTTCTTGGCAATGGAGTCTTAGCTGATTACAAATATTATCCGCCACATCTTCATAATTGGCGGTCGGGTCGCTCATTGGCACCGGCTCACCCTCGATTAATTCATATCGCTGATCGTCACCAGTATCCCAAGCAAGAAACGCTTGCAGAGACATCGGTGCCTGTACAACAGGTAAGCCAACAGCTTGCATCATGATTGGAACGACCGATTATTCACACCTTAAAATATAGCGAAATCACCTCGCGCACTTATCCCTTTTCTTTATTAACTTGCAGTGAGACACGATCGCTTCCTAATCTTTCTCACTACCCCCTCATTGGCTGGCTGGCAAAGCCGATCGCAGTGTTTCCTCAATAGAGCGCGGCTGCCATCCCAGCACCTCCCGTGCCTTCGTGGCATCTACGCGTACGCAGCGATCGTAGATGTAGTGTACCCGCTCCCGATTCAGGGGCAGATTCCAGCCGGTGAGTTGGCCAATCGGATCGAGGAGATTGCCGACCAAGCGGATCAGCCATTCGGGCGCATCAGCAGGCACCGACACCCCAGTAATCGCCCCAATGCAGGCAAACATTTCCCGCGTTTTAAGCTCCCCGGCTGAAATGATGAAGCGATCGCCCGGGGTGCCCTTCGCTGCTGCTAGCAGCATTGCGGTTACCAAGTCATCCACATGGACGATGCCCGTCATGCGATCGCCCCCCGGCCATAGCTTCAAGCGTCCGCTGAGAAACAGTCGAAACACTGGACCAAAATGAGGGTCGTCGGTGCCCAGAATACCGGCTGGCAGGATACTCACAACGGGTAAGCCTTGAGCCGCAAAACGGTCTACCCAGTGCTGGGCTTCGTATTTAGTGCGATCGTAGGCGGATGAAAAATCTTTCTGCGTACGCTGGTAGGTCTCATCTACCACCTGACCTTGGGTATCCCCCAAAACCCCGATCGTGCTGCAGTAAACCAGTTTTTGTACCGATGCGGCCTGCGCTGCTTCCAGAACTGTGCGAGTACCGTCTACATTCACCCGCTCCATTTCAGCCTCATCCACCGTACCCAAATCCACACAGGCTGCCGTGTGGAAGACGGTATCAATGCCATCCATTGCCGTTTTAAGGGCAGCGCCATTGGTAATGTCGCCATACACTAGCTGCACATTGGAGTTAGCTAAACGAGCCAGATTACTGGTTTGGCGTACCAGTCCCACCACAGTGTCGCCTCGCGCTTCCAAGGCTCGAACCAAGTGAGATCCGGTAAATCCGTTGGCACCCGTGACTAATGCTTTCATACAGTCCGTCGGTTCTCAATCTGTATGGCATCTTAATACAAAGCCTATGCGCCCAGGCGATCGCGATCGCGCCAAGGGGAAATATGCTCCACATTCCCAGTCACAGCGGTAGTACCTAAGGGAAGCTCCACATCCCTGCAACGGAGCGATTCTGTCAAGAGTGTCATACTAAGGGATGTTTGCAACTCATTTGCCCCCTGTCTATGCCGGCTTCCACCGACTTTTTGGCCAAGCTCAACCCCTCTCAGCGTCGCGCTGTCGAGCACTTCTGTGGTCCTCTCCTCGTTGTCGCCGGAGCAGGCTCTGGCAAGACCCGCGCCCTTACCTTCCGTATTGCCAATCTAGTCCTGAATCACCGGGTAGATCCCGAAAATATCCTGGCGGTGACCTTCACCAATAAAGCTGCTAAGGAGATGAAAGAGCGGATCGAGGTGCTGTTTGCCGAACAAGAAGCCCAGGCCAAACATGGCAAGCGCTTGTCGGCGCTACCGGAGTACGAGCAGACCAAACTCAAATCACAGGTCTATAAAACCGTCACCAAGTACCTGTGGATTGGCACCTTCCATGCCTTGTGCTCCCGTATTTTGCGGTTCGATATTGAGAAATACCAGCATCCTGAAGGCTACACCTGGAAAAAGACCTTCTCGATTTTTGACGAGTCCGATGCCCAGAGTTTGGTAAAGCAAATCGTCGTCCGTGAGTTGAACCTGGATGACAAGAAATTCAATCCGCGATCGGTGCGCTATGCCATCAGTAATGCCAAAAACCAGAACTTTACCCCCGACGAGTTTGAAAAAGACCAGCCCAACTATCGGGGACGCATCATTGCCGATGTCTATCGTCGCTACGAAAAAGCCCTGGCCGAAAACAACAGCCTCGACTTTGACGACCTGATTTTAATTCCCGTCAAACTCTTCCAGCAGAACGAGACCGTATTGGGCTACTGGCACAACCGCTTCCGCCACATTTTGGTGGACGAGTACCAGGACACCAACCGCACCCAATACGACCTGATTCGCCTCCTTACGACTAATGGCGAAGACATTCAGCGCTTCAATGACTGGAAAAACCGCTCCACCTTCGTTGTGGGCGATGCGGACCAGAGTATCTATTCCTTCCGTGCTGCCGATTTCACCATTCTGATGAACTTCCAGGACGACTTTGGGGATGGGTTGCCGGATGATGACACCCGCACCATGGTGAAACTGGAGGAAAACTATCGGTCTACCTCCAACATTTTGGAAGTCGCTAACCACATTATTGAGAACAATACTGAGCGCATCGACAAAGTCCTGCGGCCTACCCGTGGCGAAGGGGAAGCTATCTTCTGTTACCGCGCTGACGATGAAAACCACGAGGCCGATTTCGTGGTGGGTCAATTACGAAACCTGGAATATCAGAATCCTGAGCTGACCTGGGGTGATTTTGCCATTCTGTACCGCACCAATGCCCAATCGCGGGCTTTTGAGGAAGTGCTGACCCGCTACAGCATTCCCTACCAGGTCGTGGGGGGTCTGCGGTTCTACGATCGCCGTGAAATCAAAGATGTCCTGGCTTACTTGAGGACAATTGCCAACCCCGCTGACACGGTCAGCATCAAGCGGGTTATCAATGTGCCTCGGCGGGGCGTCGGTAAAGGTACCTTGGACAAACTCGATCAGGCGACGCAGACGCTGGGGGGTATTCCCCTATGGGAAATTCTCAGCGATGAGACCTCTGTAAAAACCTTAGCCGGGCGATCGGCCAAAGGAGTGCTGGCCTTTGCTGCGCTAATCAAGAAGTACAGAGAACGGTTGGAGTCTGCTAAGGGCTCCGAAATTGTTCAGGAACTGCTGGAAGACTCGGGCTACATTGAAGACCTGCAGCGCGAAGGTACGGATGAAGCCCTCGATCGCGTCAGTAACGTACAGGAGCTGTACAACGCCATCCTGCAGTTTGAAGAAGAAAACGAAGATAACTCGCTTATCGCTTTCCTCGCCAATGCGTCCCTCGCTTCTGACTTAGACGACGTTCAGGAAGGGGGCAAAGTCGTATCTCTGATGACCCTGCACTCCTCCAAGGGCTTGGAATTTCCCGTGGTGTTTCTCGTCGGTCTGGAACAGGGCCTCTTCCCCAACTTCCGCTCTTTGGAAGATCCCGCAGCAACCGAAGAAGAACGCCGCCTCTGTTATGTTGGCATTACCCGTGCTAAGGAGCGTCTGTTCATTTCTTACGCCCGTGAACGCCGACTTTACGGCAGTCGCGAACCGGCCAGCCCTTCTCTATTCCTGGGTGAACTGCCGATGGACTACATCAGCACCAACGCTGGCATCGGACTTCCCCAACGCATGACCACGCCTATCCGTGATGTTCGCCAGAAGAAGGAGGCCGCGGCCCAACCCGGCAGTGGGGCTCACGAATTTGACTGGAGTGTGGGTGATATTGCCGTTCACAACGCCTACGGTGCCGGGGAAGTGACGCATATCTTTGGAGCGGGGAATAAGATTTGCTTGGCGATCAAGTTTCCAGGACAGGGTCGCAAGATCATTGATCCGAAGCTGACGAAGTTACAGCGAGCAGAGTAAAGGCATAGAAGCGCTTCGGCGTGAGACCAGTTTCAGTAGCGACCTGCTCGAATCTTTTGGGAAAGAACGCTGAGATAAGAAAGTCAGTTAGGAACCCATAGTCCACCATCTCAACTCAACTGCTGCCTCATCGATATCCCGGATCCGATTCCTCTAGAGACGCTCCCGGTAGCACGTAATCTTCCCGCGTACCGGTCGAAATGGGGATAAATGGACGAACTGAGGATTGCTCAACTTGACCATCGCCTTCATAAGCCAGTAGTGGCATTGCATAGCTGCCCAAATATCGCGACCATTGCTCGATTGTCGGGTTTGACTGCCACTCGGCTCGACTGACACGTACCATCAGAACCGGAACCACCTCACCATTGCGATCGCTCAAAATAGTGACCGCCGTTGCCGCTGCCGTGGAATTCGCTGCAAATTCTTCATTGATGAGTCGGCGCGCTGCCGCACTGGCCTCCTCCATCATGGCCTGAAAGGTTTGTCCTTCGACATAGGGAATCGTGTAGTTTATGGCCTCAACCGGCTCCGTTGTGGTTAACGAACTCGGCTGTGAAGTCGCTTGTCTATTCAAATCGGATGTTTGGGCCAGTGCGATCGCTGCAAACACACTTATGCCAACCGTGATCGCTAGCGTTCCTATAGTCAGCAGAAGAAGCTTCAAAGCACGAATTTTCATAATCTATTTAATGAAGGAGTGGGGAGTAATGGAGTGGATGGGTAGAAGGGTGGAGGGTATAAGGGTGGTAAGGACGCTCATGGCCAAGCTCTCATTACCCCGTCACTCTGTCATCTCCCCCCTCCCCCCCTCCTACTCTACTTATCGCGGATACACGGCAGTTGCAGAAATCTCGATGCGCCAGTCTGGTAGCACTAAGCCATCAACCGCCACTGTGACGCGCGAGGTTTTGGTGGGATTCTCTTCATTGTTGAAGAACTCAGCGTAGGCATCAAACCAGCCACGGTAGTCAACTTCGCCAGTTTCTGGGTCTGCTGTGAGAAAGGCGTTGATGTAAATCACATCTTCCATCGTAAGGCCTTCCTCAGCGAGGAGTTCCTCAATTTGGCCCAAAATATCGACAGCTTGGTCAAAGGTGCTGGGTGCGAAGGTGCCATCGGGTAGCCGACCAGGAACCAAACCACTGGTGAAAAAGAAGCTGGAATAACGAGGGACCGCCACACCTGAGGAAATAGACGATGCGGGGTTACCAAAGAACGTGACTTGCCGGGGAGGGCTAACCGCCATGGCACGACTGCCTGTGAAGACGATCGCCAGCATGACCAAACTGCTGAGCACCCAACTCCAGCGATCGTGCTTAAACCAGGAAACAAAGCGCGTGAAAAACGAATGCAGGTAGATTTTCATTAGGGAATCCTTGATGTTTTCAGATTGATGCATACGTCCTCCTTTAGAGGCGCGATATATTACGCCTCTAAAGGGCATTGATTTGAGACACCACAACGCGGGCTGATTCAAAGGCACCCGCCATCCAACCCGTGAGATAGCTGAGGTGTTCGCCACACAGGTAAATTCTGCCGTCTGGTTCGTTCAGGCGTGGATAAAACTGCTCGCGCACTTCGGAGGAATACGAAGCCCATCCGCCAAGACTGTACGGTACTTGTGGCCAATAAATAGAAACTCCGCTGGTGAAATGTTGCCGATAACGACTGCCGTGGATGCGGCTGCCTAAAGAAAGCGCAAGGTCGATCCGTTCGCGCGGGTTAAGTGCTCCGAACTCAGCGGCGGTGCTGCCAAAGTTGTAATAGCCCACCACCAGCCCTGCGTCTGAGAGATAGTCGTGAGAAGGATACCAGACAGTACTTAAGCCAATGTTGGTAGCCGTGATCCCGCCTAGAATATCCTCATCGTCTTCCCAGAAACGACGATTGAACATAAGACCGCCTTTGCCCGTGACCGCATAGTTCACACTCGCGATCGCGGCTTGCATGTCGGGCGCAAAGTCCGATGGAATTGAACTCAGGACCGACAGCGGAATGTTACAAATGCAATAATCGCCGGTGATTTCTCGGGTTGAACCACCCTGCCGATACACAATCCGCACACCGTTGGGAGTTTTGCGAATCTCCGTCACCTCGGATTCGAACTCAATCAGGGAACCGACTTCTTCCTCAAAGGCATTGGCGATCGCATCCATGCCGCCAATCGGCTCAAACATCAGCATTTGCTGGTCATAGCCCTGCTCAAAGGCTTCATAGTTGGCAAAGCCAAGATTAATTAGGGCATCCAGATCAAAGGGGCTATCTACGACCCCGGGTCGATCGCCAGCACCTTCGGGTTCTAGATAGCCGCGTCGACTCGATCCCCGGTAAAACAGGTCTGGATCTAGCGCTCCATACCGTCGCAAAAACTCAACCAGTCGCTCTCGATCCTCGGCGCTCAAAGGGGCGTCAATTGCTCCTCGGTCAGTTGCTTTAGCCAGCAGTTCAGCGATATAGCCACGCATATCAGCCTTGGCCTCGCGGGCTCGTACTAGCCGTCCACTCAGGGCACTAGGGACATTCTCATTGTAGTAATACTGCTGGTAGTTCAGGTTACCGAAGACTTCCAGAGCAACCCCCAATTCCTTGCAGTAGTCAATCGTCACATGGTGTTGAGGAATCCGGGCCGGGCCGGGATTGAAGTAATCTGTCTGACCCCGTGCCCGTAGTCGAGCGCGTTGGGTTGTCCCGGTCGTTTCCGTAATGCTGTCACCGTCGCGGACTGTCCAGCAGCGTCCGCCGGCGCGATCGCGCGCCTCCAAAATAGTGATGTCGTAGCCACCCACCTTGCGCAGCTCATAGGCTGCCGTCATCCCGCCTAAACCCGCTCCCAAAATGATGACCCTGTCTCCCCCGCCACTTTGAGCCAGACGAAACGGACCTGGACGACGTGGCCCCGTTTGGGCGATCGCGGGCTTGGCAATTAAATCCAACGCCTCCATTGCAGCATAGGCAGAACCCCCTGATGCAGCAACTAGGGCGATGAAGTCTCGACGCTTCATACCAACTCCTCAATTTGCTTAGCTGAAACCCGATTCCACTACGAATTGGGCTCAACAAACTCACCCAGCGAAGCCACACTTAACAAGCACTCCGTCTATACTCAAAGAGAAAAAAAGACACAAGTACAAAGCGACCTCACCGGCGGCAAAGTCTTTTGATGCTGAGATTCAATAAAAATCCCAACAAAAAACAGTCCAATCGCGAAATTACCTAAGGCTTGCTATCCGATGTTCGAAGCAAATGGTGCTTAAATTCTTTGATTGCTGCGAGTAGACCTTACGGCTGCAGAAGGTCAGTTACGCAAAGCCTATAGGGCCATCTGTCTGTAAGAAAGTAAATTTTGATACGGTTTTCGCGATCAAAATAGCAATGTCATGAAAGCGTTTGTTTTTGGGGTGAGTTTTTATTAGATGCAGCCAATTAGTCGATGAATATAGTCACTTCAACTCATCAAATCTCTCAACAAAAGATTAAAGGCTATGCGAGTAAATTTATTGCTAAAGTCAGTTGATTGAAAGTGTTCTATTTCATCAATTTTCATCAATTAAGCTAGATCAAGTCGCTCGCTTTCGGACAGAAAAATAGCTGAAATTGCCTTGAAATAGAAGCCTGAAAGATTTTGCAAGTTCTTCTCTCAAACCAACTCAACTGAGTTGTCATGAAAAACAAAAATAAAGAGCAATCCGAAAAAATATTTTTTGTGCTGATTTATACAGTTTCCCCTGAAAAGGTGACGGTATTTGTTTAGGTGATTCCACTACTGGGTGTGTTTGTCAAAAGCAGGCAGCCTACGGAGTACTTGATAGAACTTTTGCTTACCTTGTGTCGAGGTTGAATCTCAGATGTGAGTTGGACGCCTTAACTGGGTTGAGCAGGAATATTAAGGTGCGCTTGATGAAAAGAATCTGATTGGTTCAAGGCAGATATCTGTGGAACCAAGCTGTTTGTGCTGTCTTATTTTGCGAGTTTCAAGGCTGTTTCTGGGAGTTTGAGTATAGCTTTTGTCCAATTCGACAGGCTTTTCGCCTGATTGTTGGAGGACTTTACTGCGCTCAGGTAGGACAATTCCTACCTGGCAAAGTTTTGTGATGAAAAGAGTTTTAGGACGTGAAAGATGGCAACAAGGGCGCGATCGCTGCGGCTGATGGGTGTGAGTCTTCTGTCGGGAGCAGCAGTTCTAGGAACGGATGCTCCTGTCAGGGCTGCTTCTATAGCTGCTGATATTACGGTAGAGATTGTTGATGGTGATTTGCTTTCAGGTGAAACGTTCTTTGGAACGCTAACCTACGATGATTCGTTCTTGACTGGTAGTGGATTTGAAGTTTTGACTGTTGACTCGGGATTAGAAGCCTTCGAATTCACCTACGTTGGCCCGGACCTAGAGACACCAGCCGTTTACTCTCTCTCTGATGATGTCGGCTTTCCTGACTTTCCCGAATTGGGATTTACGGATGGCACTTTAACAGGCCTAATTGATGGCTTGCTTTATGAGGCCGCAATCAGTTCCGATGCTAGCTTCTTCTTCGACGGCCAGTTTTTTGGCACCGACGAGTTCTCAACTGGAAGCTTTAATGATGGTTCCGTAACTTACACGGTTGCAACCGTCCCAGAGCCAGTTTCAGCCTTCGGTACAGCAATCATAGGAATTTTAGGATTTCTGGGCTATCGCCGTCGTCGCTGGACCTGAGTAAGTTGTGTAGTACTTCGAGAGAGTGAGGCAAGGGGAAGACTATTCTATCCCTTGCCTCAATACCATATGCTTTGATATGCATCAGAGATGACAAATTGTTGGGATGCGATAGGTCGTTGCAGAGCAAACTGCATTCACTGTTTCACATGACTACGACAGATTTCACTAGCCCTTAGTATTTGAAACTGCCTTTGCATTTCGTTTGGGAGACGACTTAGTTTTCTTAAAGGCACTCGTATTTTGACCGTAGCTTTCTGTTAACTGGGTAAGCATAATGTCTAACGTCTTCTGACATCCAATCGTAGCCAGAAGACGTGAGTTATCAAAGATGCCCCACCGTCCGGACGGAAGCTGACTAGTTTTAAACTTCATGCTTTTTAAGAAGAGATTTAGTGTTAGGTGACATATTGTCATAGTTCTTCAGAACGTCTCTATACCGAAGGGTAGAGTCGTCTCCGGTTAAATTATCAATACATATCTGGTTAAATCGTCAATACACGACACGAAATCGTTCACAGACGAGCGGCATTTCTGATGTAGGAGCTTTACCGATTTTGGGTAACACACGAGAGAAATGCGTCCAATGCTCACGACGCCAAAATTCTAATGAGCGATCGCCTTCGCCTTCTTCATAGGCAAATTGAGCGTCCACCTGATTGAAAGGACAGATCTTAATTTCGGTTGTTTCGATTACGCAGATGGGATGGTTCGCTCCGTTTAGAACAATAGTTTTCAAGCCGATGCAGGGTAATGGATTCTTTTCTACTTTCCATTCCCAAAGTGCTGAAGAGGTGGCTGTTTTAATACCCTCTAGGATTCGCTGCCCCAGTTCGTCGGCTAATTCAGCCGTATCGCCAAACTGATCGACTAAGAAGGGCTGATGCGTTTGCCGATCTTCCGGCAATGTTCTTAAATATATTTGCCAATATTGCAAAATCTGCATCCTGTTCATGATGACTCCCTTGTGTGATACGTAGGCACTCCAACGCCCAGAGATCTGCAGGCAGCAGTTCGCTGGGCGTTCATCGAGTTGTCTTCACATCACACGCTAGGCAGCAATCAAGAAGATTTGGAGAAGATACCTCTCTAGGCAGCCATGGGCCACTCCTCAAATCCGTGGCGTTGGGGAGGCAAACCGGACGTCAGGAGGCGATGTAAGCGAGGAATCGCATAGCTGTTGTAGACGCGGAACTCGCTTTCTACCGTTGCCTGCTGAGTCCGTACTGCTTGATTGATGACCAGTGAACCCTTGGGGTCAGAGACAGAACGGTGAAATGTACCCGGCGGAATACGAAGAATGTGACGGTTGGCGGGTAACCGCACCTCGTGAAACGGATAGCGCCAGGCAAAGTTCACGAGATGAAAGGTCCGTCCTCCTGATACAGCAAGCAGATTATCTTCTTGATTGGGGTGCAGATAAAACTGCCAGAATCCTGCAGAATCGTTATTGGGACTGACGGCAGGACCCTCATGGAAAACCAAATCACGGGCATTGGAGGTTTGTACCGTAATGTTAAAGAACTGGACGCTGGGCGTGTCGCGAAACCGTTCGAAGGAAAGTAGTTCAAACATCGTAAAGACCCCATAGTGACGATCGGAAAACAGCTTGTTCGTTAAGGTATCTTCTGCATCCATCAGGGATCAAAACAGCTGCCGATTCCCACCTATTCGCTAACCGAATAGATTGCTGATATGAACATTTACCATCTCGAAGTCCTGGCTGCGATCGCCCGCGAGGGCAGCTTCTCCAGTGCTGCAATTGTGCTGGAAACTTCACAGGCGGCAGTCAGTCGAGCGATCGCCTCGCTTGAGGAAGAGTTAGGTGTCCCTCTCCTCAAACGAGGACGCTTTGGGGCCAAGCTGACTCAAGTAGGCGAGCGGGTTCTGTTCCATGCCCAAAAGATGCTGGACTTGCGCGAGCGCATTGAATATGAAGCGAATCTCGAAAAGGGGCTCTACGCTGGGCGACTACGGCTCGCCTCCTTTCGCAGCGCTGCCACTCACCTGCTGCCACCCACGATTGCTCGGTTTCGCCAGCAATTTCCCCGGGTGGAGGTGAGCCTTGCCGAGCTAGAACCGGCTGGGGTAGAGCAGGCTTTGCGCGAAGGACAAGTCGATTTGGGTCTCGTGCCGCTACCCCGCTCTGAAGAATTCGCTGTGTGGGAGGTGGCTCGGGATGAGTATGTGGCCCTACTCCCTAAAACTCTGGGCTCCTTACCAGACCCCCTCACTTGGCAAGAGCTTTCCCAGTACGACTTTGTGCTCTACAACTACGCTGAATGTACCTCTGCCGTCCGTGAGCACTGGACTCGTTGGGGGCAGGAACTCAAAGTGGCCTACGTGATTAAAGAGGATTCCACCATCGTCAGCATGGTGGCGCAAGGGCTGGGAGCTGCTATCTTGCCACGATTTGCCGCTCTGCCGATTCCAGATACCGTGCAGGTGCGATCGCTCCCGGAACCTTTAGAGCGGGTTATCGGCGTTGCTACTTTAGCCCAAACGCCTCATCCCCCTGCTGTGGAGGTGTTCCTGTCGATGCTGTGCTCACAATCTTGCGCAGGCCAAGCAACCCCCAAAAGTTGAGAGTCTTGCTGTCAGGTGCTACTGCATCTAGCAACCCCTTGCGTCAGCATCCCTATGCAGGTGTTATCCGGTCTGAAATTGCCTCTCCAGACACGGGACTGCCTGTAATCCCTCTATGCTCCTGCGGAGAAGATCTTCAAAGCGGCAGAGCCGCTGGGGTATTCCTAGCCGGAGACTAGGAATGAGGAAGAGGGGGGATGAGGATGGACTGTTCAACGACTCCCCAGGGCGGGGAACCTTAGAGGCCAAGTCTAAACAGCTAGCGTCTGTTTGGACGTGACATCGTTTTCACAGGTTCCAACCGCACACGCATCACTGGAGATCCATGAAAATTCACTATTCTGTTAGCCACTCTCATCCTCTCCAAGGCAATACAGCTGTCTCGCTTCTTCCAAGACTGATGCAATGTTCTGCATTAGCAACGCTATTAGCCATCACAGCAGGATGTGCAGCAAGTCATGCTGAGCCTGCAGCCGAAACTACAACGGCTCTCAGCCCGTCAGCTAGCGCGATCGCGAACGAAACAATTCCCGATGAAACAACTTCTGCAGTCGATATATCTCCAGTCAAGACGTCCTCGGCCAATACGCTCGCCGCAAAAACATCGCCAGCGGTCACCTCGACACCGCCAGCTGCGAGCAAGTTTGAAGCGGGAGAGCCTGGCTACATCGACTATCCCTACATGGGCCAAACCGAGAGGGGTGAAGATGTGTACTACATCTACAGCGAGCCAGTCGATTGTACAGATGCCGTCGATCCGCTTCGCTGTGAGCAGCTAGTCAAGGTGCAGTTTGTACAAGTAGATATGGCCAGCACCATGGCTCAAGGCAGCACCGTCGTCGACTGTGTTGATAACGTCCTTACTGAAGTCTTGCTAGACAATGATTTGATTGCCTATCGCATGGCACCCGGCAATGAAGCTATGGTCAGCCTAGTGGATTTTGCCTGCTACACCGAAGGCGACCAATATTTCGAGCCGGAGACTAAGCAGCTCTCGTTTCCTAATTTAGAGCCATCCTTGCCGTTGGACTCATCGCTACCGTTAGAGCCATCCTTGCCGCAGGGTATCGAGGAAGGAATGCTCTACGCAACTGTTAGAGCACTCTTAATTGAGCAAGGCTGGATCCCTAAAGCTGTTGCGCTCGACCACTACACATCTCTAGAGCGACGGTTCTACGACAATGGCTATCAAGAGGTGTTGGGTTGCTCTGGCAGCGGGCTTTGCCGCTTTGAATTCGACTATCAGAATGAAGCTGCTATGGAGCCTGGCATGGCTTTAGCTGTTATTACTTATTTAGAGAATGATCAGCTGCACCTCGCTGAGATGAGCATCGACTTCTCGGTAGCCCCGACTGACTAGTACATTACGGCAGAAGTATGCTCACCATTCAGAATGCTGGGAAGGCTTATCTGCCTTAGGTTTGAATTTTGAATTTTGAATTTTGAATTCCGCGTAGCGGTACTAGGCATAGCCAAAGACAGAAGCAGGAAGACAGAATTACGAAAAGACCGCTCTCTATCAAAGGCGTTCAGAGATCTGGAGCACTCGTCAGCAGCTTGGCAATTGCAGCAGGCTACTGCTTTTTCATCGATTTTTTCTCAAAATACTGCTGATGTTCCTCTGTGGCGAGCCAGTAGGTAGTCGCGGGTTCGATCTGCGTAACGATGTATTTGGGATAACGGTCTGAGGCATCCAGCATAGCCTTGGACCGCTCCGCGATCGCCTGCTGTTCCGGCGTGTGGCAAAAAATCACCGACCGATACTGTTCGCCGCGATCAGCACCCTGACGGTTGAGGCTGGTGGGGTCATGGATTTGCCAGAATACCTCTAACAAGGCTTCATAGCTGGTTTGATTAACGTCGTATACGATTTGGGCTACCTCGGCATGCCCCGTAATGCGCGACAGCACATCCAAATAGCAGGGATTTTCAAAATGCCCGCCCATATAGCCCACCGACGTACTCATAACTCCAGGTAATTGACGAAAGGCGTGTTCAGTATGCCAAAAGCACCCTGCCCCAAAAGTCGCTAGCTCAGTATTAACGTCACCCATGTCCCACAATTGAATGTTTGAGTCTCAAGTTTTGTAGGCATCTATCTTAGGATGTTCTTGTCCAACCGTAAAATCATTAGCGTCAGGGCTTGCAGTTCCCTAAAACCCCTGGCAAGCTGATAGCCATTAGATTGACAGGGGTATGTCGTGGCCTCAGATGGGTTTCGTCGTGAGCTGCAGCAAGAAGCTCAGCGCTGGCTAGAAGAAGGTCTGATTGCTGAAGATCAGTTCCAAAAGCTAGCCCAGCAATATCAGCTGGATACGCTCGATACCGCTGCCCGCGATCGCTTCGTCATGATTTTATTGGGTCTGGGAAGCCTGCTGATTGGGATCGGAGCCATCACCTTTGTAGCGGCTAACTGGCAGGCATTGTCACAGACGCTTAAGGCAGGGCTGTTGCTCACAATTATGGTGCTGGCCGATATGGGGGGCTTTGCCTTAATTAATCCTGATGTGCCGACAAATCGCTGGCGGCGTATTGGGCAGGCATTACTACTGTTGGGGGCGCTGCTGCTAGGAGCGAACCTTGCCCTGATGGTACAGATTACCCATACCAGCAGTACCCGCTATGAATTGTGTACAGTTTGGGCCTTGGGTGTACTCGCTATGGCCTATGGCGTGCGGCTAACGTTTTTGGGCATGTTGGCGCTATTGCTTTTGGGTATCGGGTATTGGAGTGGTGTGTGGCATACGGAGTGGCTCCAGAATTCGCTGCTAGGAATGTGGACCCTGCAGGGGATGCCGCTAGTGGTAACCGCTCTCTTTTTGCCATTGGCATACGCCTGTCAATCGCAAGTGCTGTTTACGCTCACTGCGATCGCGGCCACCACCTCTCTAATGGTTTTGATCGCCGATGTTGCCGGTGCCTTGCCGGCTATGCTGGAAGCGTGGCTGATGATACTGCCCTATGCCCTACTGTGGGCCTACGACGATACGCTATGGGGATTTATTGGCATTCTGATTCGCGATCGCCTGCGAGGCAACACGGCTCATCCTGAGGCAACGGTTTCTGAGGCAACGTCACCCACCCTCCTGTTACCAAACGTAACCGCTCAGTCTAGGGAACGGCTGTTTCAACCGGCTGCCCGAGGGCTGATGGTATTTGGCCTGAGCATCTTCTATTGGGTGTTTTCCTTTCAAGATGAGTGGACAGCCTCCTCATTCAGTGAAGAATTTCTCAACAGCTCACTGGTGCAGAACAGTGAATGGGTAATGCTGACCCTCTTGCTCATCAGTATCTGGACGATTTTGTCTTGGGGATATCTAGGATGGCGGCAGCAACAGCCGTGGCGCTTAGATTCCTCAAGTGGCATTGTGCTGGTGTTTCTATTGGTGACGGCAGGCCTCTTTCTGGCGGCCTCGGTGGTAGGTCCCATTACTGTTTTGGCCACAACGGTTTTCAATATCCTTTTGGCAGTCACATCGCTGGGCCTGATGCGGGAGGGATTAGGCTCAGGCACCCGAGCGCCCTTTTGGTGGGGATTAGTCATGCTGACTATCCAGATCCTCAGCCGTGTGATTGAGTATGAAGCTAGCCTTTTGATCCAATCCCTGGTGTTTGTACTCTGCGGTATTGCGGTGATTCTAGTGGGACTTTGGTTTGAACGGTACGTGCGGACTTTGCAGACAGATTCGGTATGACAAAGACCAAAACAGACTCAGAGACAAATGACAGAATGAAGCGGCAGAGTGCTTGGGCGATCGCGCTGCCATTGTTGCTGCAAATTTGGTTGATTGCCGCGGTCCCCTTCCAGTCTGCAATTGCTTGGGTTACAGGCACAACAGTAGTTTTGCAAACGGTACCGGTTGATCCATTTGATCCGTTTCAAGGCTATTACGTCATGCTAGAGTACGACATCTCCCAACAGGGGTTCCTGGAAAGGCTAAATGGGTGGAACACCCTGGAAGCCGATTTGCCTCTGTCTAGGAGTACGGCATTCTTGGAGCCCGGTAGTTCCTTTTTTGTCATTCTTGAAGCTCCTGCAGCGAGCAGCACGGTCACTGCCCCGGAACCCTGGCAGCCGATTGCGGTATCGCGTCAACGTCCGCGTAACTTGCCCGACAATCAGTTCGCGCTTAAGGGCACTTATCGCAGCAATCAAATCATCTATGGCTTGGAACGATACTATTTACCAGAGGTAGCCAACCTTGATTTAGAACAGCGCATTCGGCGAGCTCAAACGCCTGAAAGTTCGCCTCGATTGCAAGTTGAGCTCCGCGTTGGCGTCCTGGGAAATACAGTGCCGATCGCGCTTTGGGTAGATAATCAGCGCTTTGAGTTCTAAACCACATCCGATTTAGAAACGGGAGTTTTTCCTTAGCCAAAAACTGGGAATTTGGCTAGGAGCAGGGTATGGAAATATCTGAACAATTCTTGATATTAGTTCTTGGTTCTAAATGAATCCCCACAATTGATTATGGATTCTCTAAATTAGAAACATAGCTGCAGGGAAATATTTGTTTTGGCTTAAAAACGCGGTGTTCGGCATAGAACTTGCGTTACTGTCCCTACAATCTCCCGATTCTACAGGGCTTATAGCGATCGCTAGTGGATGAGATATTTGGATTGCTGAAAAAGTCTTCACAGGCAGGGGTCTATCCCTCTTGCGAAGCAATTCTGCCTCTACGTCTTCTTATCTTTACTTTACGTTCGCTATAAAAGCTGACTTTCGAGAATTGAAGGTTCAGGGCAAAAATGGCTAGCTGCGTAAATTTCGCTGTAATTCTCTGTTGCTATACCAAACATATCTTTCAGCCTTGTACCACATCTCAATTTATTAAACCGTCCGTCTAGGAGTTACTCATGAGAAACTATTTCGTTGAAACCGAAGGCACCATCACCGAGTCAATGTCTGATGCTACGTTCAAGGTCAAGCTTGACCATGACTCTGAAGTGGTCTGCGACCTCTCGCATAAAATGCGGAAAAATTTCACACCTGTTGAGGTCGGCGATCGCGTCAATGTGGCGTTGACGTCCTATGACTCAACTAAAGGCTGCATTATTCATCAAGTGGCTTACCTAAATCAGCCCGAAGCGGCTCCCATGGCTTAAAAAAGTCTCCCTGAGGCCTCGGCTATCAAAAGATATAGGGGTAGGTGATTTACGAATCGTCTACCCTTTCATGTGTCGTCCTTTTATTGACTGACTGCTAATCATGCAACTGCATCTCTCCACTTGGCCTGAAATTGAAACCTACCTGCAGATCTCAAATGGCATTATTTTGCCAATTGGTTCTACGGAACAGCATGGTCCTACAGGACTAATTGGCACTGATGCGATTTGTGCCGAAACAATCGCGCGCGGAGTAGGAGAGGAAACAGGCGCGATCGTTGGGCCAACTATCAATGTGGGGATGGCATTGCACCACACGGCGTTTCCTGGCAGTATCAGCCTGCGTCCCACAACACTCATTGCGGTGATTCAAGATTACGTAAAACCCCTTGCCCGCTACGGATTTGAGCGCTTTTTCTTCATCAACGGTCACGGCGGCAATATCGCCACCCTGAAGGCGGCTTTCGCCGAAACCTATGCCCTGCTAGCCGACCTCAACATCCCCAATGCTCCTCAGGTACGGTGTAAGATCGCTAACTGGTTTATGTGCCGCTCAGTTTATTCCCTCGCCAAGGAACTATATGGCGATCAGGAAGGCTCCCATGCCACCCCTAGCGAAGTTGCCTTGACTCAGTTTGCCTATCCAGACCAGATCAAGCATGCAGCCCTGGAGCCCGAAGTCGCCCCTGCAGGTTATCCCATCTACAGCGCTACAGACTTTCGCACCCATTATCCCGATGGACGGATGGGCTCTAATCCAGCCCTCGCTACTCCTGAGCACGGGCAACAGTTCTATGAGGCAGCCGTAAAGGAATTGAGCGGAGATTATTTAAAGTTTCTGGCAGTGGATTAGGGGGAGAGGGGGAGTAGCAGGGTAGCAGGGTGACGGGGTAGTGATTGGTGGAGATAGGCCAACCATAATAAAGAATCATCAACCACCAACTAAGGACCATCAATCAAGAACGAAGAAACGAGAACAAGTTCACCCCCCTTCCACCTATCTACCCATCCACCCATCTACCCCATTCATGCCTATCCAAACATTCTTAGACTCCCTCTACAAGCAATGTCGCGATCTCAACACAGGTACCGTAGCCTCCTACATTCCAGAGTTGGCGAAGGCGAATCCTGACTGGTTTGCCATCAGCATTGTGACGGTAGATGGACAGATTTTCCAGGTTGGCGATGTAGAGCAGCCGTTTACGATTCAGTCCATCTCGAAGGTGTTTGTCTATGGCATGGTGCTCGAAGATTGGGGGCGCGATCGCTTGCTTGAAAAAGTAGGGGTAGAGCCGACGGGCGATCCCTTTAATTCGCATATCCGCCTCGATGAAGACTCTCACCGTCCGGATAATCCCATGATTAATGCGGGCGCGATCGCAACGACGAGCTTAATTAAAGGGAGTACCCCGACAGAGCGCCTCAATCGACTTTTGGCCATGTTTCGGCGCTATATGGGAGGAGAGGTCTATGTTGATATTTCAACGTTTCTTTCGGAGCGGGCAACCGGGCATCGCAACCGGGCCTTGGCGCATCTGATGCTAAATTTTGGCATGATCGGTGAAAACGTCGAAGAAGCATTGGACTTGTATTATCAGCAGTGCTCAGTGCTAGTTTCCTGCCAGAATTTAGCAACCATGGCGGCGGCGATCGCGAACAGGGGCAAACATCCAATCACAGGCGAACCGGTGGTTCAGCCGGAGTACGTGCGCGATATTCTCAGTGTGATGTATACCTGCGGTATGTATAATTTCGCAGGCGAATGGGCCTATCGAGTCGGTATTCCTGCGAAAAGCGGTGTATCCGGCGGCATCCTAGCGGTTATTCCAGGACAAGCGGGCATTGCCGTGTTTTCGCCGCCCCTCGACCGCAACGGCAACAGTGTCCGGGGAATCAAAGTCTTTGAAGCCCTCTCACAGAAATATGGCTTTCACTTGTTCGATCTGTCGATGGGCCACTGCCGCTTCCAAAATAGTCTAATCGCTAAGACTGAATAATAATTGAGAACGGAAATCTTAAAAGTCCATTAATTAAGAAATCGATTCGGGATGGCGTTGTCCTCATAGCTTTCTAAATTTGATTGAGCCGCACGATGTTGTTGCACTTGAGCTACTGATATCAATTCCAGTTGTGCTTACTCTCTGTTGAGGAATTGCTTTCCTTGTTGAGTATTGTTGATCGCTGTACCAGTTGTCACTAAGGCTTATCGGCTTTAGATTGTTTGTACTGGTACCACAGCTAATCCAAGCTCTGGAAAGCCACTTTGCAGTCCCTTTATCAATAAAAATTATTCTTGGCCGCCCTGCAAATGTGAGTGAGCGTGTCCAGGGAGCGATCGCCAGTGACTTTGTAAAACCTGCTGACCTGTAGCGGTAATTTCTGGGGCTGAATTCTAGGAAAATAAGATAAATGCTTTAAGAAAACAGGAGCTGATTCATCCAAACTTTATGAGAGCCTCCGTAGTATTCGTGATATTTTTTGTTAGGCGGTATACAGTTTTTGTAACCAAAGCCATCGGCATTGCCGCGATCTATCAGGTGTTTGCGTCTAGTCTCGCTAGGTCATCTATCTAGTTTTCAGATTCTGGAATAAACATTAAAGTCTCTTAGGGAGATCACTCCTGATGTCTGATCGGTTTCCGGTAGTCGCTGCTTCTCTAATCACGGATCCCACAGGTTCCACTGGCACTCTTCACGCTGAGGCCGACTGGGATAGTCGTGACCTTATCCTTCCTGGACAACCAGCGCTGGTTGATGCCACTCTAAACCTCATCAGTGCCCCTCCGATACAGACAAAGGGAGCCGAGGATGCAGCCGAGTGGCTCTCCTTCAAGAAACCGACAAGTGATGTTGCCAAAATCATGGGGCAGACGTTGGCTGGTCTATCGGGTCAAGCTGCTGCCGCAATTACTCCGCAAGACGTGGACTCTGCGCACAAGGCGTTACAGATTGTAGCGGGTGACTATGTCGTAGTTGATTTTGTTGCTTCTGGTAGCACTGAAGCCCTAGCTGTTGATCTCAAAAGGCTAGGCGCTAAAGACCCGGTGGTCTTTGGCCGGATGATATCGGCGAAGCTGCCAATCGCCCACCTTGAAGCAGCGTCCCATCTAGAGAGTCTTCAGTTTGCTCGCCCCAGCTATGGACCAATTACCAATGCTGGCTCCGTTGCAGGGCAAGGCGATGCTGCTCTGAGAACCGATGCAGCACGATCTACCTTCGCTGTGGATGGCTCGGGAGTAACGGTCGGCATCTTATCGGACAGCTTTGACAATCTAAAGGGGGAAGCAGCCGATATTGCCAGCGGCGATCTACCTGCAAATGTTCAGGTTTTAGATGAGCTGAATACTGGCAAGGGTAAAGACGAAGGGCGCGCGATGGCCCAACTGGTGCATGACATTGCACCGGGTGCTGACATCCAGTTTCACACTGCATTTGAGGGGCAGGCAAGCTTTGCCCAGGGCATTCTGGATTTGGTAGCAGCGGGGTCTGACGTCATCGTCGACGACATCTTCTACTACACCGAACCGATGTTCCAAGATGGCGTCATTGCTCAGGCGGTTGATCAGGCTGTGGCGGCAGGGGTGACTTACTTCTCAGCAGCGGGGAACAAGGCTGACCAGTCCTATGAATCAGTCTTTCGCGGTGTGAACGACCCTGACTTGGAGCCCAGCTACCTGTGGCACGACTTTGATCCAGGAGCAGGCGTGGATACGCGGCAGGAGTTCACGCTAGCGAACAATGAGTCCATTTATCTTTCGTTCCAGTGGGACCAGCCGTTTGCTTCTGCGGGTGGCCCTGGCTCGGCTAGCGATCTGGACATCTTCATTCTGGATAAGAATGACCAAACCATGGTCGCGGGGGATGACTTCAATGTCGGTGCGGATGCTGTTGAGGTGATTTCTTTCACGAATACGACGGGAGCAACCGCGACGTTTGACCTGCTCATTGGTCAATATACTCCCCAGGGCGGACCCACGCCGACGTTGATTAAGTACATTGACTTTAATGGCGGTATCACCGATGCTGAATTCTTTACTAACAGCGCAACTAGCTTTGGTCACACCAATGCTGAGGGATCATTAGCGGTCGGGGCGGCTTACTACGACTACACCCCTGAATTTGGTCAAACGCCAGCGATCGCTGAATCCTTCTCGGCCCTGGGTGGTATTCCCATTTTGTTTGATGCAGCGGGAAATCGTCTGGCAACACCGGACTATCGTGACAACGTTGACTTTGTAGCGCCAGACGGCATCAACAATACATTCTTTGGCGCTAGCGACTTCGACAATGATGGCCTCCCGAACTTCTTCGGGACTTCGGCGGCGGCTCCCCAAGCGGCAGCGGTAGCCGCATTAATGCTAGAACTGGACCCGACGCTGACTCCAGCAGCCATTGAGCAGGCATTGGAGACCACAGCTCTCGACATGGCAACACCCGGGTATGACCGCCTCACTGGGGCGGGCTTGATCCAGGCGGATGCAGCTCTGGCCGCGATCGCTCCGCTGCCCCCCAATACAGCGCCTCTCCTGGATGATGCGGCCTTTGCCATTGCTGAGAACAGTGTCGATGGCACAGTGGTCGGCACCTTGACGGCAACCGATCCGGAAGGAGATGCCTTGAGCTACCGCATTGCCAGCACTGTTGATACGGACGGTGATGGCAATGCCGCTTTCCGACTGGAGGGCAATCAGCTGCTGGTCAACGATAGTGACGAGCTAGACTACGAGACCAACCCGAACCTCATCATTCCGATTCAGGTCGGCGATGGTGAATTCACAGACGATGCGATCGCGACCGTAACGCTGACGGATGTTGATGAAACGCCCGCCGTCGAACTGCCAACGGTTGAATCATCCAGCGGGATCTTTGCTGAGTATGGCAACCTAGACCTCACTCAAGATTGGCAAACCGTTACACTTAGCAACGACTACATCAACCCCGTTGTGATTGTGTCCGACCCTACGTTCAATGAAGGCGAAGCTGCTGCGGTTCGGCTTCAAAACGTTACGGGCGATGCATTCCAGATTCGACTTCAGGAACCTACCGTCCAAGATGACCTACACGCGGCTGAGTCGGTAGCTTACATTGTGATTGAGTCTGGCGACTGGATTCTCAACGATGGAACCCGAGTTTCAGCAGGGGCCTACGACTCTAATCGCACGAGGGGTTTCGATACTATCAATCTCACGGGCTTCGACGCTACACCCACAGTGCTTTCCCAGGTGCAAACCTTTAATGACAGTGAATGGGTCACGACCCGAATTAAAGGCCAATCCTCTAGTCGTTTTAGGAGCACAATGCAGGAGGAGGAAGCCTTGAGTCGGAGCGGCCATGCCAGTGAAACAATTGGCTGGCTGGCGATTGAACAGGGTAGCGCCGCCGATGCAGATACCCTCTTACAGAGTAGTAGTACGGCTCAAGACTATAATCACAATCGGTCTATCGTCAGCTTTGCTCAGAGCTTTGATACCACGCCTTCGTTGATTGCCAAGTTGGGTTCCTATCGGGGGTCCGATACGGCCAATGTCCGTCTGGATACCATCACCAGCACCGGTTTTGGTGTTCGCGTCCACGAAGAGCAGTCCAAAGACAGCGAAATTGCCCACATTAAAGAGTCGGTTTCCTTCTTAGCCCTAGAGGGAACAGCGGGAACTCTGACAGGACTTGAGGTTTAGATTCCTCAGCAGGTTTGGCCCTCAACTTTATCGCTGACGCAAGATTCCAATAGCGTTATGCATTCCGCTGCCGGCGTCCCCTCTGCCATGGCCGTCACTAGCGACGTGTAGGCATCCGCGTGTTTGTCCAGCAGGCTTTTGGCTTGCAGAACGGCCCAACGTTGGCGCACCTGCCCTTCCTGAAAAGGACGCTGAAGCTGCTGCCAGAGAATCCCAAATTTCTGGCGATCGTCCTGACCGCCTTTGGCCTCGCCGTAGACTTTCTTCTCTGCTGCAATGCCTGCCATCCACACGGTGCAATAGCGATTTAGTACCTGAGCTGGAATCTGACCGGCAGCGAGGGGTTCTTCCAGCGATGTTGTATCAAACTGGACGCCGCCTATACCGGGCAAGCCCTTACGCCAGGCATCCCAAGCGGTAAGGCTGTAGTCTGTTACTGGAATATCTAATAGAAAAGCAACTAGAAAGTGCCCAGCCTCGTGGTGTAATACCCGCTGTCGTTTTTCTTCCGAAAACCGCGACACGCGATCAGTCAAAAGATTGCCAATGATGCCATTCCAGCTAGCTTGGTCTAAGACAGCAATGCTTAGGACTGTGGCGATCGCGATGACCGGCACCGCTTGAGGAATTTTTAGCAGCGGACCTAGCAGCGTTGCCATCGTTACCAGAAAAATGGTGATCGCTACTAAATTCAGTGTTAATTGGCCCATGACTCAGACAACATTCCTCACAAGACGTCAGCTGTCTCTTTAGCCTAACGGTCTTGGTAGAAAGTTTCCAAGCTATCGGAGTCACCAACAAAGCGCCAGTGCCAGGGCTCATATTGAATGTTCTGCGCATTTCCTTCGGGGAAAGACAGCTCAAAACTGTAGGCCGGCGCATTTTGCTCTAGCCATTGAAAGGCTGGCGTTTCCTCGAAACGGATCTGCAAATCAGTGTCTGGGTAATTGGCATCGCCAATATCGATCGCATACCCCGTGTGGTGTTCGCTGTAGCCCGGAGGAGCACTTACCTCAGCCCGAGTCGCCGCCCCCTGGACGCGGTCTTCCTTGACCTCGAAAAACAAGTAGTTCTGGTCTTCTATTGATCGAAACCCAGAAATAGGTGATAAGTAAATCCCTTGGGCCTTAGCAGCCGCCATCATGGTTTCAAATTTTTCAGCCGCTGCGGGTTGCAGCTGGATCGACCCGTTATAGGCAAGACTCACCAGCTCGGATTCAGGAGCTTCTTCGTAGGCACGATGCCCGAGTATCGTCTTGATCGAAGGCGGCTCGTTAGTCGAAACATCCTCTGTTTGAGGAACCCCCCCTGAAGGTGAAGAACTAACCATCGGTCGTAGGGCTATAGGTACCGGACTATCGACGCCTTGATACGTCCACCAAGAGACGACTAGCCCAGCAATCGCACTCACTAAACCTACCAAAAACCAAATGATCCAGCGAGTCATCCCCCGAAAACGGATGGATTGCTGGGGCTGAAGCGGGTCGTCGCGCTGAGCTTCAGGAATATCATCAATCGGACTGAAGGAGTTAGGTGCCACAGCTCATCATCTACGTGGATTGACCATTCAGGAGGCATAACATTACAGAGTTGCCACAATAATGCTGTGAATCGCATTTAAAGCAACTCTGCTTAACAGACTTTAATTGTCTCAAAAACGATGACCCGATCAAAGTCACAGATGACTCGCTCAGTTTTTTCGTTTAAGGCCAACTCTATTATCCACAAACTTCCTGCCTGTGGTGGAGGCTATCGCTAAGGGCAAGACACTGTAAACGATAGACGACCGAACTCAGCTAATTTATGCGGCTCTGATTTTTGAAACAGGCCTGACCCTCAGCGAAAGAGGCTGTAGTGTGTGGTCACACTCCTTTTGCGCTCACGGATATGACGAGACTGCGATCGCTTAACCTCCGACTAGTACCGCTATGCGGAATTCAAAATTCAAAATTCAAAATTCAAAATTCAAACCTAAGGCAGATAGGCCTTCCCAGCATCCTGAATAGTGAGCATACTTCTGCCGTGATGTACTAGTAACCGCTGTTTTGGGGGCTCTCGTACTAGGACTTGGAGCCTGCAGACTATGGCGAGAACAGATAAATCCCGGACGGGAGGTGTTTCGCGCAATTGATCGGCCCCCAAGTGGTGTTATCGGAATAAGCCCTGAGGCGATCGCGCAAACCCACTACGGGAGCTATGAAGTCATCGAAGGCAACTACTCCAACGCAGAGCCCAGCCAGTTCCTCTATGGCACTAGCTGGGAACGAAGAGCTACAAGTAACGCTACTCAACTAGCAGCGTCGTTTTGCATACGAAGCCCGACGGACTGAGAAGCCATATTTTTCAATAGCGTCATTGACCAGCCAGTGCTGTCTACCAGTCCTTCAATATAAGTTTCCATCATCAGCGCCATATCAACAGCGAGAATTTTGCCCACTGAGTTTGTTACTTTTTCAACTTTCTCAGGATCGTCTGGAAACTCCTTCTCAATAATAGTGGTGATAAATTTGAAAACCATGCCGTACATGCTTAATACATAGCGTTGATCGATTTTTTTGACCACATGAACCGAGCCAATTCGCAGAATATCGTTCGCGTAGTTCATATCGTAATTACCCGCGAATAAATTCTCGAACCACTGCATTAGCGTCTTCTTAAGACGTTCAGTACGACCCGATTCTTCATTGAGAATCTCTTTGGTTCTTTCTACCCGATGCAGATGGGAGTAAAAGTAGTCTGATAGCGCTTCAGAATGTTTTCTCATGGAATTCTGAACCGCAGCTAGATTGGCAGCATCTTCTTGCGAAAAGGCTGTCAAATGCTTGACTTCTTCATAAAGCTTCTCTTTTTCTTCGAGACTCAGCATGGATCACCTTCAATTTAGATAAGCAGTGGTCTTGTTGACGAAATCGAACTCCATTCAGGAAATTGGCCAGACAGCTTCGAGAGGCTGCTTGACAGATCTCACCTTACGAACCTTAAGAGAAAGTGAGAATCTTTTAATTTAGTCCTGGAGAACCTGTGCAGTATCACTACTTCTTCGTAGGAGAAGGACAGGGTTTTATACCGCTACTACCTTTATTTCTTCAATCAGGAAGAATAGATGCGGGAATTGGAGCATGGCGGAGTATTTGAAGTTTCTGTGAAGTATTTCCATTTAATGCTTGCAAGAAATATCAAATCTGATTTAGCTTTGTCAGGAATCAGACTATCTACCTTCACAGTCTTGGTAACAGTTCATAACGGCATTATGGATTTTTGTAATGCCTCTCGCGATCGCTCTAATTCAGGGTGAAACTTAGCAGATATTTTTGTTTAGTTAGCATCTCCCTGGCAAATAGGCTTGTAAAGCTCGTCGGGAAGGGGATCTTGAAACTTTTCAAGCCCTGCAAGAGATTCACTTTCTAACGTTTGAATCTGCTCCGAATTTCCTTTATGGAGATTCGGATTAATGTGATTTAGGCACTCGTCTCAAGATTATTTGTTTTCCACTCAACGAGGACACGATTGATGGCTATTGACATTGAAAAGCTCGGTTACATCGTTCAGAATTTTGTGACCACGACCATTGATGTGCAGGGAGCAGCCGTCGTAACCCCAGATGGATTGCCTTTAACCTCCAATCTGCCAGCCCCTATGGATGAGGAAAGAACTTCAGCGATGTCTGCTGCAATGCTTTCGATCGGGGAACGCATCGGCTCGGAACTCGCTCGCGGAGCGATTGACCGGGTCTATGTGGAAGGTAATGAAGGATTTAGCATCTTAACTCGATGTAGTGATGATGCAGTTTTCCTAGTCCTGGCGGCAAAAACCGCTAAACAAGGACTCCTCATGTTGGAAATTAACCGCACACTTTCTGAACTCGGGCACGTACTGACTTAGCCGCCGTCTCTTGAAATAATATGAGCACGCTAATCTAACAGTTCTATCCAGGATGGCGAGGAATTGAGGTGATGGCCCTGAGTGACCAGCCATTCATACCGTCAACAGTCGACAATTTATCTGAGAATAAGCTGCACACTTACTGTACGCCACTGGACACCCTCGCCAAGGGGGTGTTGGACAACCGTAAAATCGAGCAGATTCAGCAAAATCTGCATGAGTATAGGGTTCGATCCAACTTACAAGATCAGCTGCCGCCCGATATTCTTTCCTTCGCGGGCCGGCTGAACGAGTTGCAAGCGATCGCCGAGCACCTGATACCCGCTGACCAAGCTCACCAGACACTTGCACCGGCTGTGTTTGTTGTCAATGGTAAAGCTGGTGTGGGTAAATCAGTCCTGGCCGTGCGTGCAGCTTATCAGCTGAGACCGTTTTATCCAGATGCTCAGCTTTATGTCAATCTCCATGGCAGCGGTAGCCAAACACTATCGCTTGACACGGCGATCGCCTATTTGCTGAGAACTTGGAATGAGCAGGATGGCTGGCTACCCAAAACGTTGGGAGAGAAAGTGACTCTCTACCACGAGATCCTGGCCGATAAGCGTGTCCTGATTGTTTTAGATGATGCTGGCGATCTGGCACAGATTAAGCCTCTGATTCCTAAAGCAGCACACTGTGCCGTTTTGATTACCAGCCGCCATTCTGTGCAAGGGCTAGCCCCTACTAAGCAGCTAACCCTTGACGCGATGAGTGAAGAAGACAGCCTGCAGTTATTGCTGCAGGCTAGCGCTGGTGAGGATATTGCCCCTGTAAATTCAGAAGTAGCCAAGCAAATTGTCCATCTCTGCGATCGCAATCCTCTGGCTCTTCAAATCGCAGCCCATACGCTGCCCGATACGTCTTCACAGCAGCTTGTGGACTACGAGTCGCGACTGGCGACTGAACGCCATAAGCTGGCCTCATTCAACTCCAACGATTTGGCTGTGCGCGCTAGTTTTGCTCTGGCGTATGAAGAACTGGATGAAAATTGTCAGCAGCTGTTCAAACGACTTAGTCTATCAGCTCAGCCTGTCTTGACGAATTCGATGGCTCAGATGCTCCTAGCGTCTGATTTGGACAGTGCCACAGTAGCCATAGCTACCTTATTGAAGCGGCAACTGCTCAGACAAATTGCTCAGCATCGTTACGAATTTCAGCCACTATTGCGCCTGATTGCCAAGGAAAAGCTAGCCCAAACAGAGTCCTCGAAGTTGAGGCAGGCGATGCGAACCAAGATCACTCGCTGGTATCTGCAGAGGGCTGAAACGATGTCGCTGCTTTTCCATCCGACTACGCGATCGCAGCTGCTCAGCCAACTCGGGGAAGATTCACAGACTCAGTTATGGGCAGAAGAACTAACCCTGCGACTGAGTGCTCTGGAATGGTTCGAGACGGAAAGTTCAAATTTAATGGCCTGCATTACATGGGCTCACCAGGCCAAAGCTTGGAAGATTGTGACGCAGTTTGCCAAGCATTTGATAATTTTTTGGGTCCATGGTAGCTATTGGCAAGCTTGGGAAAGCAGCCATCAAATTGGTATAGAGGGGGCACGTAAGCTCGGTAACCGCAAACTAGAGGCACAGATCGCGACTAATTTAGGCAACTGCTTTTTACGGCAGGCGTACTGGGAAAAGGCGAAAACACAGTATGAAAATAGTCTTTCTCTATTTAAAGAGATCGGCGATAGTGAAGGAGAAGCACAAACCGCAAAAAATTTGAGCCTTCTTCATCGTCTTTGGCAGGCGGGGGCAACTGGCGATCAAGCAGACGCAAAGGCCACTCAATCGGCAGGTGCTTCTACTGCGGATTTGGCTGGGAACGCAGTAGCAGGTTTGCAATCGGAGGCGGCGACGATGAGCACAGCCGAACTGCTCGAACCGCCCACACTCCGCCCTGCTTCCCTCTCTGAAAAGAACACGTCCGGGCATCGAAATACTGTATCGACATCAGTCAAGCTGAACACTGGCAAGCGTGCATCAAAGCTAACAACTTGGAAGGTCTACGTTGTGGTGGCCTGTGTTGCTGTGGCGATCGCCGTTGTTGCTATCACTTTAATTCTGACCTAACGGCGCGGGACAGATATGCTTCATGATAGAGCTTTCTCCTACCCAGCAATCCAAAGAATCGCCTGATTCACACCCAGATCTTTCCTTCGAAGATCGCCTTTACATCATGGCAACAGTGAGTGCTTTGACACTCAGCCAGTTTGAGCATCTAATATCAGCGCTCAAGCCACCGGAAGATATCATGCCCCCCAAAGCAGCCTCTCGTAGTCAGCGAAATAAAGCTCTGCTGGATTGGGTCGAGGGGTCCACAGGGCCAGGATTAGCTCTCGTTGATGAAGGGCTGCAAGCATTGGTACCAGAAGCCACTGAACCTAAGGCCCTGGTCTTCACCAGCAATACAGCAGCTTTTTCGGTGGCAAGGCTAGCGGCAATCATGCAGCGGGTCAGGCAAAAGACTGAAGACAATTCTTTAACGCTCGCTTTTTACGCAACCGCTAGCAGTAGGCTAGTTCTGACTGGGTCATCCGAGGGGCTAGAAAAACTGCAAGGGCTGTTCGATTCAGGCCAGTTACTCAAAGTTTTGAACGATCGCCCAGTTGAGGCTATTTGTTCAATTGCTAGTGACACAACAGAAGCTAGAAAGGCTCGTCTGATTCAGGCTCTCATACTTAAAGTGCAATCGGTCAGAAGTACGCACAATACTGCCCTTGCAGTTGTGAATGCGCTTGACCATATTCAGGACTGTACTCGTATTAGAAACGTTCTTAAAATTCTCAACCAGGCACATACGTGCGCCCTCAAGATTGATCAGGCTCACAATCGTGTCAGCGCAAGAACCCTAGCTCGTACTGTTGATCGCGCCCGCGATCGTATTCTTGAACGTGCCCGCGCCCTCAATCTCGATGTTGACCATAATCACATCAGTGATGTCATCGACGCTCTCGACCAAGACCGTTTTGGTGATGCACTTGACACTCTCGACCGCGCCCTTGAGCATGAACAGACCCTCACCCGCAAAATCATCAGCGCGATGGATATTACTCGCGATCTCAACATTGCTCGTAACTTGGCTTTCAATCTCACACGTGTCTTTAGCCGCTCCAGCATTCTTAGCCTAGTTGGCATCGATTTAAGAGGCGCCAATCTTAACGAGCTCAACTTGGTCGGTATCGATCTAACAGGAACTGACCTGACAGACGCGATAGTTAAAGACACGGTTTTTGGCAACAATTCAGGGCTAACAGAATCCCATAAAACGGATCTTCAACAACGTGGCGCCATCTTTCAAAGCTCCTCCTAGCAAGAGGTCTCAAGTTGGATGAGAGGAAAATACGATCCTGTATTTGGGTTTCGTCCGCTTAGAGTGGGGATGAGATAAGTAGAAACGGGATCGCAGAATCATGCTCGATCCTGTATGGTTAGAACGCTTGAACCATTTATCTTCTATCCATGACCGATCATGATCGGCTCTTTAAGGAACTCCTTTCCACCTTCTTCCTCGAATTTCTCGAACTCTTTCTTCCTGATCTTGCCAGCACAATTGAGCCAGAGACGATTCGGTTTCTCCAGCAGGAGTACTTTGCTGATTTGACATCAGGAGAAGAGAAAGTTGTCGATTTGCTAGTAGAAGTACAGCAAGCAGGTGAAGAGATAGCTTTTTTGGTGCACTTGGAAGCTCAAGCTTCTTCAGAAGCGAACTTTACCCGCCGTATGTTTTTCTACTTTGCCCGGTTGTATCAGAAATACCTGCAGCGAGTCTATCCCATCGTAGTATTCTCCTTTGATGAGCCATATCGAGAAGAGCCATGCCAACACCGAGTTGAGTTTCCAGACTTTAAAGTTTTGGAGTTCAACTTTGCCTCGATTCAGCTAAATCGATTGAACTGGCGCAATTTTTTGAATCAGCGTAATCCTGTAGCAGCAGCGCTGATGAGCAAGATGCAAATTGATCCAGAGGATCGTCCTAAAGTGAAGGCAGAATGCTTACGCATATTGGCAACGCTTCAATTGAACCCAGCGCGCACGAGGCTAATTTCAGGATTTATCGATACCTATCTGCAGCTGAATGAGTCTGAGGAGCAGGCGTTTGAAGCTGAGCTAAATAAAATAGAAGCAAGTGAACGGGAAGGAATTATGGAGATTGTCACCACCTGGATGGAAAGAGGAATTGAGCAGGGCCGTGAAGAAGGTCGGCAGGTCGGTCGCGAAGAAGGTAGCCTGCAAGAAGCGAGGTCGCTGACCAGACGCTTGCTTCATCATCGATTCGGACCGCTCTCGGTATCTATCAAGTCCCGAATTGAGGCGCTATCCCTTACTCAGTTAGAAGCTTTAGCAGAAGCAGTCTTAGATTTTGCGGAGTTATCTGATTTAGAAGATTGGCTGGCAAAGCAAGATAAACAATGATGGGAGGGGTTCTGAGAGTGTTTTTGGATTCTCGCTCGTGACTTACTCAGTTGTTCAAACACTGAATAGAGAGGCTAGATTTTGGCAATATCAACAACTGATAGAAAGAGACAAATGCGGTTGCGTAGATGATGTCATCAAAGATTACAGTGAGTAACCTGATTGAGTCTCGAATTTGAGATCAACCTCTAAATTCTCCACCTACCGGCAAATGCTTAGTGCTATTGAGACGCTGCTTAAGTTCCTGAACCGTTTTTCTTAGGCGAAAGTTTTCCAGCAGAAGCATCCCTAACAGCAGGGTAAACAACACTAGAAATCCTTGTTCACCTAAAGATTGCCAGAACATCAGCGATAAGGCTGAGCAGAGTATCCCGGTGCCGATGAGAAACAATGTGTCGCGGAGCTTTTTCTTATCACCTGTCATACTAGAAATCCCTCATAGCGATCAGCACATTAGCTAGTGCCTTCGTTAGTCTCAGCCATTGCGCTCACTTTCAGGTGGATATAGCGTGATGCGGAGAGAAACTCCAACATTTGCCATACGATTGAGCAAATCACTGGACAACTCTTGATTAAAAGCCCATGGCTGATTGCCACAATCGTACCCGATATCAAATTCACGATGTGTACAGGTTGACCATCGTGCTTGCAATGCTTCAGGAAGCGACTCGATCGCATCCAATAGGCAGACTATGCTGAGTTCTGGCTCATCATACTGCTCAGCCGTTTCGAAGGTTGCCGACCAAAATCCATCTTCCCGGCAAGATACTTGTAAAAGCAGCAGTCTCTCCGATGCGAGAAACTTTACGAGCGGGGTGAGCTCCTCAGCGGCGACAAGTTCCAAATCGGTGTTGCGATAACCGATAGTGCTATCCACTAATGACATCCTGTTACACCTACTTTTGCGGCCTGAAGCGAGCGATCGCCTGTTTAGCCAGCGCGGTTGCAAATGCTTCATTCAGCGGTATATGCTGCACCAGTAAGCGGTAGTAGATAGGCCCGTACAGCATATCCATGGCTAAATCTGGATCGAGGGTAGCATCGAACTCAGCAGATTCAATGCCGCGTACAATCACCTGACGCGCTGCATCACGACGGGGGGTGAGGAAGCGATCGCGAAAGCTCTCTAGAGCCCCTGAGTCACACTGTCCCTCAGCAATAATTTGGGCCACAATACGCCCTACATCCCCCCGAAACACCTCAACAAGACGGGCCATTTGTTGGGTCAGCGCCTCGGCAGCAGTGGCGGTTTCCGGAAATGGGAGAACCGCTCCCATCTGAGCCAGGAAGGCATCGACAATGACAGCGGCTTTGCTCGGCCACCAGCGGTAAATAGTCGTCTTGCCGACTCCCGCTTCGCGAGCGATCGCCTCAATCGAAATCTTACGGACACTCATTTTTTGTAGCAATGTCCAAGCTGCCGTCAGAATTGCCTGTTCGGACTCAACGGAACGCGGGCGACCCATCGCTGAGGAAGACGAGTCTGCTGTAGTCGTCGCAGAGTTTCTAGACATCCCATCGGCAACGCCTGTGTCTTTAGCGATTGCTTTGCGTCGAGGCATATTTCTCCTCCAAGTTGGCGCTTGCCAAGTTTTCTGCAATGGTTGTGTACTGGCCCATCTGGCCCATCTGGCCTATCTGACTCATGATTCATACCTCTATTCGGCCACATATACGATACGAACCGTAACACAAAGCTATCAAAAACTTGACGCCCTCGCAATCAATCGGCTAATAATTAAATATACGAAACGAAGCGTTTTATATATCCTTAAAATGCTTCCGCCAGTTATCTAGGAGCACAACCATGCCATCGAATCGTTTAATCAGCTTGTTGTCGGTCGGCTTTCTGGGCGCAGCCCTTGCTTTGAGTCAGCCGATCGCTGCGGTCTCAGCTTCTGATACGGACGCGATCGCGTCCACTCCACAGCAAGATGAATCAGCTCAGACTACGCTCACCGTGGCCCGACTGCCCCTCAGCATGTATGACATCAATGCCGCCTTTGTCGAAATCATTGCTGAAACAAAAGGATTTACTGTCCAGTATCTAGACGGGCTTCATGCTGACCTTTTTCCCGCTTTGGCTGAGGGCGAAGCCGACGTCCTGACATCACTGTGGCTGCCCTATGATCACAGAACCTATTGGGAAGCTCATGGAGATGATTACGTCACCATTGGCACTATTTTCCAAAACGGTCTTTCCTATTTTGCTGTGCCCGACTATGTCGATCAGTCCATCCAGTCGGTCGATGACCTGGCAAGACCTGAAGTCGCTGAACGTTTCTCACAAACAATCCCGACAATCCATGTTGGGACTTCGATGTACGAAAAGAGTGTTCAAACCGTCGCCGCTTATGGTCTCGATACCGTGGGTTTTGCAGTTGAACCCGGCGATAGTGAGTCTTGGGAAGCAGCTTTAGAAACTGCGATCGCTAACGAGGAATGGATTGTGTTTCCGCTATGGGAACCTCAGTTCCTGAATCGTGCCTATAATCTACGTCCCCTCGTTGAACCGCAAGGCATTTTTGGAGGGCGTGAAGCAACGTTTTTGGTTGCCAATGCTGATTGGGCTCGTGAGGCTGACCCGGCTCTCCTGACAAGTCTCAGTCGCATCAACATCAGCCTTCAAGATCTCAATGAGCTTGACTATCAAGTAAACGTAGAAGGACTCACAGCCCGGGCTGCTGTCGAGGCTTATTTTGAGGCGCGCCCCGGTCTCTTAGAAGAATGGACTCGCTAGGTCGAAGTTGGCTGCTATCGAATGTGAATTTACTTCTGCGTGGCAGAACGCGCGTTCTCTACTTCCTGAAAATGCTCTGCAGCCCAACGGCAAAGTGCTTTTAGAGGTTCAATCAGAGTCTGTCCTAGTGGTGTAAGCGTATATTCCACCATGGGTGGCACAAGCAGTTTTGTTTGCAATGCATATGCATCCGACAATCACTGTGTCTCTAGATACAAAAATCAGGAAATTTCTTGAATGGATTGACGGTTTCGGTGGAGGTTAATATAGAATGATTCCAAGTTAAGAATGCTTTCGACTAAGCGGCTGTGTGGATCGTGTGCTCGATGCGTACTTTCTCTATTCTGCCTTTGCTGAGCTTTGTATGGAGAGAATATACCTTGGCCATGTCTAGGTCCCAGTTTTTGCATAGGGAAAAACTCTAATTTTCAAATCGGATTTGGTTTATAGCCTAATGTTGATCAACACCTGAATCCAGAAAAAGTGTTCATCTTCGCCCAGTGAGTTGAATTCATGCAATCCCATATTCTTCTAATTGGATTTACAGCTGAGCTTGCTGCTTCTTTAGAAACAACATTATCTCAGCAAGAATATCAGGTTAGTCAAACGACGATTGACATGGCTGATGTTTGGAAAGTTCAACAACTACGACCAGATCTGGTTTTGATGAACTTATCAGCTGCTGATAAGTCTGACTTGGCGCCTTGTCACCAGCTATTTTCAATCTTGCCAAACACACCAATCATGCTTCTAGGTAATGGCGACGTTCAAGACCAGATAGATGGTTTAAATGTGTGTGCGCTTGACTATTTAGCCATCCCTTTTGCTACCGAAGAACTCCTAGCGCGTATCCGCGCCAAACTGCGACGAGCTAATTGGGATACTAAAGAAGAAATTTTGGCCTTTGCTGATCTGCGCCTAGATGCTGGAACACGTGAGGTCCAGTTTAATGAGCAGTTGATTGAACTTACCGCTAAAGAGTTTGATCTACTGAAATACTTCATGACAAACCCTCAGCAGGTGCTAACTCAGCAGCAAATACTCGATGAAGTTTGGTCTGATGCTTTATTAACAAATGACAGTAACATTGTGCAGGTTTATATTCGTACCCTCCGTCAAAAGTTAGGTGCTGCTGAACCGCTTATTCAAACGGTGCGTGGTGTTGGTTATATGTTGAAATCACCTGATACCGATGCCAGTTTATTAGCTTCATAGGATTTCGCTTCCGTTGCCAATGCCTCTAATCGGCTCACAGCTTGATCCACAATATCCAAACTGGCTTGCCAAAATTCCGGCTGGCGGATGTCTTGCTGCAGATGACGCTGCACCAAATTCTCGGCGGTCATACTACCAGTATCGAGCAGGAGTCTAGTGTATAGCTCATTAAAGCGTTCGCCATAGCGGTTTTTCTGAGCGTAAATGCCGAGGCTAAACAGGTAGCCAAAGAGATAGGGATAGTTGTAAAAGCTCAGTTCGGCGATGGAGAAGTGCAGCTTGCTGGCCCAAAACATCTCGTCATAGCTAGCTAGACTGTTTTCGTACCAATGCTGCCAACTGTCGCGCATCATCGTCTTGAGCGTGTCGGCAATGACAAAACCCTGTTTGCGAGCTTCCACCAATTTTTGCTCGAAGGTGAACCGAGCCGGAATATTGAGCAAAAACACCGTAGCGGCAGTGCCGTCTAGCCATGCAATTGCCAGCTTTTGCTCAGGCGCATGAGCCTGAGCTAGCAGCGCATCCCGCACTAAGGTTTCGGCAAAGATGCTTGCGGTTTCGGCCAAAGTCATGGGGGAGATGGTCTTGTAGCGGGGCTGATCGCGCATCACCCAGTTGTGCCAGGCATGACCCAATTCATGGGCCAAGGTCAGCACATTTTTCATACTGCCTTCGAAGGTCATAAAAATGCGAGGTTCTTGCGGTTCTAGGAAGCGGGTACAGTAAGCTCCGGTCGATCGGTTTGGGGTAGGTTGGGCGTCAATCCAGCCTCTTTCAGCCATCATCACGGCAAAGTCGCCCATAGCTGGAGTGAACTGCCGAAACGAATGGGCGACGAGTTCGATCGCTGCTTCAAACGTAAATGCTGGGCCTTGGCCGGCTACTGGGACAGGGGCAAACAGGTCCCAAGGAGCCATCGACTGGATGTCAATGACCTGAGCCATGGCCTTCAATGCGCGTTGACCGATTGATCGCCGCTGGTAGGTGGTTGTCATCAAGGCATCCAGTGTGGTGCGATCAATGCGGCTTTGATGACAGCTCCGATCAAGATAGTGCAGGGTTCGGTGACGTCCCCGCTGCTTCGTTTCTTCCAGTCGCCAACCGTTGATGGCATTGAGAATGGTTGCTACCGTTTCAGCACGACTTTCCCAAGCGGTTTTGATACCGTGCCAGGCCTGCGATCGCACCATTCGATCAGGTGAACTCAGAAGGTTAGAGGCTTGGGCCAGCCCTACAAGCTGACCATCGACGGTGCACTGCAGTGTGCCGGCCAGCTCGGTGTACAGGTTTCCCCATCCCCGCAGCCCGTTAACTCCAAGTCCTGTCACTAATTTTTCTGCAGCGATACTAAGCAGCTGATCTTTGAGTTGACGCTGGTGCTGTATGGAGAAGCTGAGTTCTGCCAAAATAGGGTCAGAAATCAACTTCTGAATAAAGGCATCGTTTACCCGCACGAGAAAGACATCCAGCGCTTTTGTGGCCTGGCTCATTTCGGCACTAAGCTGTTGCAGCGTCGGCTTCCATTCGCTAGCCTTGGCATCGCGCGAGTTAACACTGAGGCTAGACGCAATGAAGGTTTGTAGGTTGCCAAGCTGTTTGGTCAGGTTGGTGCGCTGTTGGTGAACCGTTCTAGCTTGCCCAAGCAAAGGGTCAAATTGCTCTGCGGGCAGAGTTTCGGCGGCTTCAATAGCTTGGGTGAAAGGGGCACAGTGATCAGTGAGGGTCGCGATCGCGGCTTTCAATTCTGCAACCGTAGTCGCAATGCGAGGGTCATCGCTACCTGTATAAAAGTGGCTATTGTCCCAGGTTTGCTGCAGGTTAGGCATCGATTTTGAGGAGCTAGTAGAGCAATACTGCTTCTAGCTTAGCCACTATCCCTTTGCCCTATCCTGATGCCAGCTATTGCCGTCCGCCTAAATTGATTTCGCAGCCTGAAACGAACGCCTCTTGCAGCAAAATTTATACCCAAAGTGAGAAGACACTTCGCTTAGTATTGATTAGGCTTGGCGAGACAAAATATTCAGGGGGAGATTAAAGAGTGATCGACGCGCAGCCGGCTCTATCCGACAACGATCCATTGTGGTTCAAGCAGGCCATTATCTATGAAGTTCCGGTCCGGGCCTTTGCCGACAGCAACGCCGACGGCATTGGCGACTTGGCAGGATTAACCAGTAAGCTGGACTACCTGCAGGATTTGGGTGTCACAGCAGTCTGGCTACTGCCGTTTTTTCCCTCACCGCTGAAAGATGACGGTTATGACATCTCTGACTACACGCGCGTCAATCCTATCTATGGCGATCTCGAAGACTTCAAAACATTTCTGGCAGCGGCGCATCAGCGAGGTATTCGCGTCATCGTTGAGCTGATTGTCAACCATACATCGGACCAGCACGAGTGGTTTCAGCGAGCCCGGCGATCGCCCGCAGGCAGTGTCGAAAGGGACTTTTACGTGTGGAGCGATACCCCTGAAAAGTATCAGGAAGTCCGCATCATTTTTCAGGACTTTGAAACCTCTAACTGGACGTGGGATCCGGTAGCGCAGGCTTACTACTGGCATCGGTTCTATTCGCATCAGCCTGACATTAACTATGACAACCCCGCTGTCCAGAAAGCTGTGTTTGAGGTTCTCGACTTTTGGCTCAGCATGGGCGTCGATGGACTGCGAATGGATGCCGTGCCCTATCTATACGAGCGCGATGGCACCAACTGCGAAAATCTGCCCGAAACGCATGAGTTTCTTAAGTCCATGCGGAAATATGTGGACGATCGCTATCCCAATCGCATGCTCCTAGCTGAAGCCAACCAGTGGCCTGAAGATGCGGCGGCCTACTATGGCGATGGCGACGAATGCCACATGAACTTCCACTTTCCGCTCATGCCGCGTCTGTTCATGTCGCTGCGGATGGAGGATAATTTTCCAATTGTGGATATTCTGCAGCAGACGCCTGCGATTCCCGATAACTGCCAGTGGGGCATCTTTCTTCGCAACCATGACGAACTGACGCTGGAGATGGTTACCGACGAAGATCGCGACTATATGTATCGCGTCTACGCCCAGGATCCTGACATGCGCCTGAATCTGGGCATCCGTCGTCGCCTTGCACCGCTGCTAGATAACGATCGCCGCCAAATCGAACTGCTGCACAGTTTGCTGCTGTCGCTACCAGGGACGCCAGTCCTTTACTATGGCGACGAGATTGGCATGGGCGAGAACGTATATTTAGGCGATCGCAACGGTGTCCGCACACCCATGCAGTGGAATCCTGACCGCAATGCTGGGTTCAGCCGCGCGAATCCCCACAAGCTGTACTTACCGCTCATCATCGACTCTGGCTACCACTACGAGACTGTTAATGTTGAAGAGCAGCAGGCGCATACCAACTCCCTGTGGTACAGCATTAAGCGCCTGATTGCTATGCGTAAGCGCTTCAAAGCCTTTGGTGAGGGCACTTTTGAGCTGCTGCGCCCCGATAACCGCAAGGTGCTGGTTTACATCCGCAGCTACGAGGATGAACAAATTCTTGTCGTGGCAAACCTATCGCGGTTCTTGCAGACGGTTGAGTTTGATCTCTCCGAGTACATAGGCCACACACCCGTCGAAATTTTTGGCCGTACCGAATTTCCGCCCATCACTGAAGACCCCTACTTCCTTAGTATCGGTCCCTATGCTTGTTACTGGTTCACACTCAAGCCCGAATCCAGTCGGCTCCAGGCAGCCCGTGACTATGCTGTACCCACTCTTCGTTTAGCGCAGCCATGGCAACAGGTTTTTCAAAATCATGTTTTAGAAGCCTCGCTGGAAACAGCTTTGGCCGATTACCTACAAACCTATCGAGGCTTGCCCAGTAAAGTACACGCCCTGCAAATCATTGAAGCCCTGCCAATACCTGGATCTGATCCAGAGGCACAGATGATTTGGCTGCAGGTAGAACCGATTGAGGGAGAATCCAAAATCTACTTGATGGTGCTGAGTCAAGCGGTGGGTCAAGAAGCCCTCCATCTATTAACGGACGTGCCTCAGATGGTTGTAGCTCGTCTGCAGTCTGGCGGCGACGACGGTGTCACCGTTTTATTTGATGCGATCGCGCCCAACGGCGGACGAACGGAACCGTCGATGCGGGCCATTTTCACAGCCATGATTGAGGCGATCGCGCGTCGCAGCGTGGCCAAAGGCTTTGCGGGTGAACTCATCGCCACCGTCACTGATCAGTTGCCATCTTTGACGGATGCTGAAGTCGCGGCACTGACGCCCATGCCGCTGCGTGAGACGCAGCGTAACAGTTGTGTCGTGTATGATGAGCGGCTGATGCTCAAACTCTTCCGCCGTCAGGAAGAAGGTATTAACCCCGATTTGGAAATCCGCCGCTTCCTGAGCGAAAAGAAATATTCGAAGCATGTAGCGCTGTTGGCTGGAGCTCTGGAGTATCACCGTCCCAGCCGTGGCACGATGGCCGTTGGCCTGCTGCAGACCTATGCGCCAGATGTACGTAATCTGTGGGCCTATACTTTGGACGTCCTGCGGGACTACCTCGAACGGGCGATCGCGCGACCCGAGACAAGTAATGCAGTGCCCATCCCCTCTCAATTGCTGCTGAATCTGCGGGCGCGGGAGGTTGACGGACTGGCGACTGAGATGATCGGCTCCTACCTGTCCATCATTGAATCGCTAGGGCGTAGTACCGGCGATTTACATCAGGCGCTGGCCTCTGATGCCGACAACCCTGATTTCACGCCCGAAGGATTTACCTCGTTCTATCAGCGATCGCTGTACCAGTCTGCCCGTAGCTTAACAGGACAAACCTTCCGGACGCTGGATCGACAGTCCTTCTCCCTGCCCAAAGACCTTCAACCCATTGCCGAGCAGGTTAAGGATCAGCAGGCTCGCATTACTGACTACTTCCAGGCAATTCTGGATCAGAAAATTACAGCGCTGCGGATCCGCTGCCACGGTGACTATCACTTGGGGCAGGTGCTGCATACGGGTAATGACTTCATCATCATTGATTTTGAAGGCGATCCGGCTTTGACCCTAAACGAACGCCGGATGAAGCGATCGCCTCTACGTGATGTGGCTGAAATGATGCAGTCCTTTGGTTATGCGGCAGAGGTCGCGCTTCAGCAGGAGGTGGAAAGCGGTATGCTACAGCCCGATCAGCTTCCTCTAGCAGGGCAGTGGAGTCGGTTTTGGTTGCGATGGGTCAGTGCAGTTTTCCTGAAAGGGTATCTCGAAGTCGCTGAACAGAGCCCGTTTCTACCTAAAACCCAACCGGAGCTCAGCGTTTTGCTCAGCACCTATTTGCTAGAGCGCACCGTTTATAGCCTTGCCTATGAACTCAACAATCGCCCTGACAAAACTGGGATTGCGTTGCGCCAGGTTCTGCAAACGCTGCAGCTACCTGAGTTTGCGATCGGATAGGGCAAACCATCCCCTAGCCATCCCTATTGAGATTATCAATTCCAAAGCCATAGGTTGGGTTGGCGGCAGCAAAACCCAACAAAACCGTTGCTGGTATTGGGTTTTGTTAGATCTTGCACCCAGCTGGCCATGCCCAGACATCCGCGCCGAGTTGAAACCTCAGCGCTCACTGAGCCAAGTCCCTAAAGGGACTATCAAAGGCTAAACCCATTGATGCATAAGGATTACACGCTCTTCAACCCCTTTAGTGGGTTTGAGTCAGTGAGCCCTGACACTTTCAGTGCAGGGCGGTGTTTAGCGGTTTCCCGGCCAAGTGCAAGATCTGAGGAATACAGGTTCGAATGCCTCGCTCCTACTCCCCACACGATCGCAAATTTCCTAACTCCAGCACAATGTCATCGATCAGCTGTCGCGCGACGCTGCCCCGGCGATCAATATTGTTAATGAAAATGGAAAATGCGAGTGGGTCATAGTTCGCGGGTTCCAGGTAGCCTGCCAGAGAAAAATTGCGACTAATCGCTCCTGATTTTCCCCATAGTCGTCCCTCAAGTGCAGTGTCTTGGAAACGATTGCGGAGGGTTCCACTGACGCCAGCAACCGCGAGAGAATCGCGATAGATAGAGGCATAGGGCGATCGCGCCATGGCCTGGAGCGTATCCACCATCGTCTCTGGCGTGATTAGATTTTTGCGAGCAAGGCCAGAGCCATCGATCATGACAATGCCATCTGGATTGACGCCGAGAGCGGTGAGCGTGTTGAGAGCGATCGCAATCCCTGCTTGAGTGGTATCTTCTTCCAAGCTCGATTGCCGTCCTAGTTGCTTGAGCAGGGCTTCAGCATACAAGTTATTGCTGTCGCGATTGGCTGGAATGAGAAGTTCTGCCAGGGGTGGCGATTGTACTGCTGCTAATTCCGGCCAGTCAGAGGCTGAGGGCGTTTGGGTCAGCGCCATTTGCTGCACTGGAATACCCCACTTCACAAGTGTCGATTGTAAGGTCGAAAGAAAGATTTCGCCTGGGTTGGGGACCGCAATAGAGGCTGTTTCCGCAGCCGACCCAGCAATGAGTTGACCTTGAACATACAAAACCGGATGAGCCAGCTCACGACCCACGCTCACGAATTCAGATTCATCGGGGCCAACAGTCAGAGAGCGATTTTCGATTTGCCAGCCGATTCCCAGGTCGGGCTCATCCCACACAACCTGAAGCGGCTGGCCGACTGCCTGGGGAATAAGGCTCAGGCCAATTTCGTTTTCCTCCAAAATCAGGGCATTGACCGGTGCCCCATACCCCGCCTGCACGTCCTCCCACTCCCAGCTGGTGTTGACGTCACTACCCTGAAATGCGCTTTCGTCACCCCATAGCATCTCAACCTGACGAATTCCCTGTTGAGCCAGTTGATCGGCGATCGCGCTCAGGTCATCTCGACCAAAACTCGGATCTCCCCTTCCGACAACCTTCAGTGTCGTTACGCCTGCTGGATCTGTGTAACCATACACGGATGTTTGAAGGGTGAAGTCAGGTCCGAGTTGGGTTAGTGCAGCTGCTGTTGTCACCAGCTTTAAAGACGATGCCGGAACAAAGAAGCGATCGCCCTCCCAGCCATACACGGTTTCGCCAGCAAGCGTTTCCACCTGAATTCCAAGTCGGGCTGGCACTAGCTCAGGACGGTTTGCGATCGCGGCAATGGCCGCTGGTAAATCCGCTGGACACACTGCTACGGCAGGGAACGGTAGCGCGATCGCTCCCAGCATTGCCCCCACCCAGGCAAGCCACGGCACTTTGCACGGTGTCATCATCACATCTCTCGAACCAAATCTGGATTCTACAGCGATATGAGCCGAATCAAATACGTCTCTTCTCCTTTCCCCTGGCTGCTCCAGATGGTGCATTGCTGCGCTAATGGCACCCGATAAAGTGGCCTTGACGTGAAAAGCACCTTACGAATTTCACTTTCCCTTTCCCCCTTTCCCCCTTTCCCCCTTTCCC
>JBHJHM010000012.1:0-68142 GCA_050330865.1 Leptolyngbyaceae cyanobacterium | reverse complement strand
ACTCAGACATCTGGCTGTGAGCCTCTTGAATCAGGAAAAGACCACTAAACTAGGACTCAAAAATAAACGGCTGCGGGCTGGATGGGATGATGAGTATCTGCTCAAAGTTCTAGCTGGATAAAGATGCGATTGCCCTAGGTGGGGGGGCAGCTTGTCCGTGTCAGTTCTACTGTCTTCTTAAGATGACTCACAGGGAACGTCTCGTGTGCGTGACCTCAGACTACTGTAAAGGGACGGTGCAGGATAACCGCGCCCATCTGCTAATTTTGCTGCGAATGCATAGAAAGATTGCAATTACAGACGCTCGTATCTCAATATCCTTAGTATCCTTATCGGATTATCCAAGTGTCGTGTTATTGCTGAATCACCTAAGGTTACTGCTGAGGAGATCCCCGTCATGGTAAAGGTGCGGAATCGATCATTATTTATTTTGCTAATGGTGGTGGCCTGCATCACTCCCCCCGCCATGGCCCATCAGGCTAGCTGGCGATGGCCGGCTCAAGCCCCGCCTGACGCCCCTGAAACGGCCCCCGATGAGGTCGTTGAAGAGGCGACGCCTGCTCCGGAAGATCCCGAGCCCACTGACGCTCCAGAACCTGAAGCGGTTCCAGACGTGCCGATTCCAACCGGGGAAGCTCCACAAGCGTTGCAGCGCACCTTCAACTTACCGGAGGATGGATTGCCGGAAGGCACAACGCTAACGATTGAAGGTTCCTCAAGCATGGAGGTGATTACGCGCACGCTGAAGCAGCGGTTTGAGGAAAGGTATGGGGATGCCACGATTGAAGTTGTTGAGCAATCGATTGATGAGGCCCTGCAGAGTCTCGCAAACGGCGAAATTGAAATAGCTGCGATTGGACGCTCCCTCACTGACGAAGAAAAAGCACAGGGATTGTCTGAGGTATTAGTCAGTCGCGAAAAAATCGCGGTTATTGTCGGCTCCGATAATCTGTTTCAAGGGGATGTTGATTCGGAAAACTTTGTCCGCATCTTTCGCGGTGAGGTTACCAACTGGAGTCAACTAGGCGGATCTGATTTGCCGATTCGCTTTATTGATCGGCCCGCAAGTAGCGATACGCGGCAGGCGTTGGGTGAGTATGACTTGTTTGGGGGTGATCTCACAACGGGGGCAGGCACCATCACCCTGACGACAGACAGTACAGCTGAGTTGGTAGAAGCGTTGGGCAATGATGGTATCAGCTATGCGATCGCCAGCCAGGTTCTGGACCAAGACAATGTCCGGGTTCTGTCGATGCATAGTACATTTCCGGATGATCCGCGCTATCCCTATTCTCAGCCGCGTAACTATGTCTACCGGGGGACCGAGCCGCTCTCCCCTGAAGCCGAAGCTTTTTTGGCCTTCGCTACCGGGCAAGAAGGGCAAGTTGCTGTGGCCAATGCGAAGGCTGCTGAAGCGGCGGACGTTGCCGTTGCTGATTTGCCAGACCGGGTAGTGGCCATGCGACCGAATGACGAAGGCTTCGTTACAGGCGATCGGGCTGGCAACCTCAACTTTTGGAGCAGGGATGGTATCTCGGCAGGGCCTCCGGTTGCAGCTCATACAGGTCCTGTTACGGCCCTTGCCTTCAGCCCTACCGAAGGACAAAGACTCGTGAGCGGTGGTGCCGATGGCACAATTAGGTTCTGGGATGCTGCTGGTAATCCTAATGGAGAGCCTATCAATGCTGGCAATGGTCCGGTCACGAGTCTGGTGGTGCAGCCCGATTTCAACTTTATTAGTGCTAATTCGGACGGTACGCTGCAACGCTGGGATATCAATGGTCAGCCTGTGGGCGAACCGATGACGGGACACACAGACACTGTGCGTGATATGGCGCTCACTCCGGATGGTCAGACCCTCATCACCGCTGCTGCGGACGGCACCATTCGCCGGTGGAATGTAGCCGATGGCTCGCCTCAAGGTGAACCCCTGACGGGGCATCAAGGAACCGTCCAAGCGCTAGCGATCAAGCCCGACGGCAGCTTCGCGTCGGGTGGAACCGATGCCACAGTGCGACAGTGGGCTCCAACAGGGGAAGCGATTGGGGACCCGACTGAGGTCGCTGGCCCAGTTACGGCGCTGGCAGTAAATCCCGACGGTACACGGCTTGTGGCAGGGGATGAAACGGGCTCACTGCAGCCGCTAAATGCTGACGGGACCCCTACCGAAGACGCTGCTGTTACGGGTATTGACGCTCCCATTGATGACATTGCGTTTACGCCTGATGGCGATCGCCTGGTGGTGAGCGCTGGTGAAACACCCCAAATTCGCGATCCATCTGGGCAAGTTATACCGCTAGCAGATCTGGATGCAGAGGTTCCTGTTGCTGAGACTGCGGCGGGCACTGAGGCTGAATCGGATACCTCACTACAGTTTCCGGATCTGTGGCGGCGATTTCAACAGCTTCCACTAAGCATGCAGCTTCTGCTTTTACCGATTGTTGGCTTAGGCTTTGTGCTGTGGTGGCTGCTGCGGGGATTGCAGCAAGATGAAGGTGATGACGAGGTCGATAAGGTAGAAGATCCCGCTCCCCCAAAACAAGCTGAGAAAGTTCCTCCTGTGGACTTTGGGGCTGACGATGGTGTAATTGGCAACGGTTTGCCGAATAAGGATCGATCCGACGATGGTGTGATTGATAATGGCTTGCCCAGTGCGGGACCCGTCTCTGGAATTACCCCTGAAGAGGCATCTGCTTCTTTAGATGCCAGCCTATCGAAATCTCGCGATGCTCTAACAGATGGCATTGAGTTGTCAAAATTAGGACGGCATCAGGCGGCGCTTGAAGCGTTTAATCGAGCCATTGAATCAGCGGATCTAGAGCAGATAAAAGCCGCTGCTGCTGGAACTACGTTGGCAGGAGCTGGAACGCTTATTGCGCAAGGGTTATCTCGCAGAGGGATAGCGCTGATGAATCTGGATCGACCCGATGAAGCAATGAAAAGCTTCGATCAGGCTTTGGAAATGGAGCCTGACGACCTGGTTGCCTGGTTGGGTAAGGGCAACGTGATGACCAAGGCAAATCGTTTCGATGAGGCGATTTTTTGTTTCGACAAAGCGATCGAGCTGAATGCCAACACTGCAGCAGCTTGGTATGGTAAGGGTATGGCGCTACAAAAAATGGGACGCGACGCTGAAGCCCAGTCTTGCTTTGCTAGAGCGCAAGCGCTTGGTGGAGGAGAGGATATTTCGCTAGAACTCGAAATTTCTGGAACCCATTTCGGCAAGACACCACCTCGCCCGAACACTGCTTTTGAGAGTGATGATTTTGGTGATACCGGTTTCGGTGACGATGATTTTGGCGACACCGATTTTGGTGATGCTGATTTTAGCGATACCGACTTTGGTGACACTCCTAGTTTTGAAACACCTGCGCCAACATCTCCCATCGGTGATGAGACGCCTGCCGCCGATGCACCTATCGACACGACTAGATGGCCGTCGGCAGCGGTATCATCGCCTCCGAATCTTGACCTGGAAGATACTGATGTGCCGCCAGATTTGCTAGAAGCGATTGCAGATTTGCCCGATAGTCCAGATGTGCCAGAACCGAATGTGTCTGCGAGTGCTCCTATGGACGTGCCGCCTGAAGTTGACGATATTCTCTCAGGCACATCGTCATTGCCGAGTGCAGTAGATGCAGCGGATGTAGGGGCTGCCGATGATGACGCTTTCGCAGCGGCTCCCGCTCAGGAACCATTTTCGCCACCTGAAACGGCGGCTATTCCCGATCAGCCGAAGGAAGCAGATACGCCCTATGATCCTGCTCTGGATGGCCTTCCAGCCGAAGTTTTGGAAGCTTTACGAGGCATTCCAGCGGATTCTCCAGATAGTTTTAATATCCCCTCAAACAGCACTCAGAAAAAGCCACTGCCGCCACCGCCACCGAGTAACCCTCGGTTGAGGCGATCGTAGCTGGGTTGGGAGTATAAGGGTGCATGGGTGGCGAATTTGGCGAGAAGGGAGAAATAGGAAAAAGGAAGGGTTTGAGCTCTGGCTCTTGAGGGCTCAATTAGGCTCTTGAATACTGAATTCTGACTCCTAGCTACTGAATTCTGACTTCTGAGAATGACGATGAGCAACCTTGCAGCTGGTTTTAGACTTTTACAGCAGATTAGGCAGCGGGGAGTGTTGTTTGGGATGATAGTGGCGATCGCCACTGCCCTGACCATAGTGGGCATGTCGCAGTTCACCCCAGCCCAGATATCGCCCTCACAGATTGTATTTAGCGCTTTAAGCGATCCTAGAACCTTCAACCCTGCCCTCAGTCAGGAATATCCCAATGTGTTTCTGTACACGTTTCAGGGCTTGATCACACTGGATGGCGAAACGGGGGAGATTGTCCCCGCGTTGGCAGAATCCTGGGATATCTCAGAAGACGGTCTGACTTATGTTTTTACCCTCAGGGATGGCCTGCAGTGGTCGGATGGGGAGCTTTTAACGGCGGATGATGTGGTGTTCACTTATCAAGAGGTCACCCTCAACGAGGCAATTCCAGCACCTTCACGAGATATTTTTCGCATTGGCGTAGAGAGACTGCTGCCCACCACTCAGAAGTTGGATGATCGGCGCGTGCAGTTTAATCTGCCCGAACCGTTCGCCCCGTTTTTGCGCAATACGGGGTTGCAGATTCTTCCAGCGCATAGCCTTCAAGAAGCAGTGAGCACCTTTGATAGTGAAGGCAATTCTTTGTTTCTTTCAACCTGGACGACGGTAACGCCACCAGCTGAAATTGTTTGCAATGGTCCTTATCGGCTGAAAGAATATCTCCCTGCGCAACACGTCATCTTCGAGCGTAATCCCTATTACTGGCGACACGATGACCAAGGCAATCAGCAGCCCTACATTCAAGAATTGGAATGGAGGGTAATCAACTCTTCCAGCGAACGGTTGTCACAGTTTCGAGCGGGAGAACTGGATTTGATTGGGATATCACCCAACGAATTTGCCACGATGAAGCAGGCTGAGACCGAGGAAAATTTCACCATTTACAACGGCGGACCTGCTCTTGGAACGACGTTTATTACCTTCAATCTCAACAAAGCAAGTCGCGACGGTCAGCCATTGGTAGACCCGATTAAGTCGCGCTGGTTTAATTCTGTGGCCTTTCGCAAAGCGGTTTACCATGCCATCGATCGCCCCAACATGATCAACACCATCTACCAGGGACTGGGGGAACCTCAACTATCGCCACTGCCGGTGCAAAGTCCCTTCTATGCAGGTCCAGAGGAAGGCATCCCGACCTACGAGTACAACCTAGAAAAGGCGCGATCGCTCCTGGAAGCAGAGGGCTTTCAATACAACTCAGAGGACCAACTGCTAGACGCTGACGGAAATCGCGTTCGCTTTACGCTGATCACCAACTCAGGTAACTGGGTTCGTGAGGCGATCAGCGCGCAGATTCAGCAAGATTTGGCTCAAATTGGGATTCAGGTAGATTTTCAACCTATTAGCTTTAATGCCTTAGTCGCCCGACTCGCGGACACTTTGGACTGGGAAGCTGTCATGCTAGGCTTCACGGCTGGCTTGGAGCCGAATGGAGCCGCTACTGTCTGGCTCCTAGATGGAATCCTGCACACCTTCAACCAACAGGCAGATGTGGGGCAACCCCCCTTGGAGGGATGGGAAGCTGCGGAATGGGAACAGGCGATAGCGGATATCTATATCCAAGCAGCGCAAGAGCTGGACGAAGCAAAGCGCTACGAACTTTATCGTGAAAGCCAGCGACTGACTCAGGAATATCTACCCTTCATCTATCTGGTAAATCCCCTCAACTTGGGTGCTGTGCGGAATACGATTCAGGGAGTTAAGTATTCTGGGTTTGTTCGCCCCTATGATTTGTGGAATGTCTATGAGTTGAAAATAGATCCCAATAATATTGACCCCAATTTGGATGCCAGGGGTCAGAATTAGAAAATGTAATAATGGCCGATAAACTGCAAGGGGCATAAGAACGATGACATGGTGGGATTCTTGTCGGCACACTCTGGCCGCGATCGCCCAGCGAATCCGCAAGCGAGGGCTGGCATTTTTGCTCCTGTTAGTGTGTGCGATCGCTCTCACTGCTTGTAATCCATCGCGGTTTACCACAGCCGAAGCTGCTACCTCCCGAATTGTGTTTAGCTCTCTGGGCGACCCCAAAACCTTCAATCCTGCCCTTAGTCAGGAATATCCCAACGTATTTCTATACACCTTCGAAGGTTTAGTCACGCTCGACGGCGAAACCGGAGAGATTCTCCCTGCACTGGCTGAGTCTTGGGAGATGTCAGAAGATGGTCTCACCTATGTTTTTACCCTCAAAGAGGATCTGCGCTGGTCAGATGGGGAGCCTTTGACCGTGGACGATGTGGTCTTCACTTATCAAGAGGTCACGCTAAACGAGGCTATCCCAGCTCCTTCGCGGGATATTTTTCGGATTGGAGCAGAAGGGCAGCTGCCAACCATCCAGAAATTGGACAATCAGCGGGTGCAGTTTAACCTACCTGAACCGTTTGCCCCTTTCCTCAGGAACACGGGGGTGCCAATTCTCCCAGCCCACGTGCTGCAAGAGAGCATCAACACCCTAGACAGTGAGGGGAATCCTCAGTTCCTCTCAACCTGGACGACGGGGACTCCTCCTGGCGATATCGTGTGCAATGGTCCTTACAAACTGAAACAGTATTTACCTAGCCAACGAGTCATCTTTGAACGTAACCCATATTATCGAGGCGAGGATACACAGGGTAATCAGCAGCCTTACATCGAACAGCTTGTGTGGGAAGTGATTGAAGATAGCGATAACCAGTTTTTGCAGTTTCGTTCGGGCGGGCTTGATTTGACGGGAATCTCCCCAGAGGAATTTGCGCTGATGAAGCTAGAAGAAGAGCGTGGGAACTTCACTATTTATGAAGGGGGGCCAGCTCTAGGAACGACTTTTATCACCTTTAATCTCAACAAAGCCAGCCGCAATGGCAAGCCCCTAGTAGACCCCATCAAATCGCGTTGGTTTAACTCGGTGGCCTTTCGTCAAGCCGTATCCTACGCGCTTGATCGTCCCACGATGATTAACAATATCTACCAGGGGTTAGGCGAACCTCAGACATCGCCGCTACCGATCCAAAGCCCGTTCTACGCCAGCCCCGAGGAGGGTATCCCGACCTACGAATACAACCTAGAAAAAGCGCGATCGCTGCTGGAAGGGGATGGCTTTCAATACGATGCCCAAGGTCAACTGCTGGATGCTGAAGGAAATCGTGTCCGCTTCACGCTGATTACTAACTCAGGCAACAAAATTCGCGAAGCCCTGGGGGCGCAGATTAAGCAGGATCTGGCCAAAATTGGCATGCAGGTCGACTTTCAGCCGATCAGCTTTAATGCGCTCGTTACCAAGCTAGGCGATAGCTTGGAATGGGAAGCTCACATTATTGGCTTTACAGCTGGGCTCGAACCTAATGGTGGAGCTACTATCTGGCTTCTGGATGGCTCATTGCATGCCTTTAATCAAAATGCTTTGGCAGGACAGGAACCTTTGGAAGGCTGGGAAGCGGCAGACTGGGAAAAGGAAATTGCCAATATTTACATCCAAGCGGCTCAAGAAACCGACCCTGAAAAACGAGCTGAACTCTACAAAGAGAGTCAGCGCCTGACGCAGGAGTACCTACCTTTCATCTACCTGGTTAATCCGCTTAATTTAGGGGCTGTGCGCAACACTATCGAAGGTATTCGCTACTCTGGCATCGTGCGTCCCTACGCTATGTGGAATGTGCAAGAGCTATCGATGGTCGAACCTTAGATGAGCTAAAGCCTGATGGCTTGAATCGCAGGACAGGGCAGAATTCTTAACTTGACCAAAATCCACTCGGAGGAAAAGATGTCTATCGTCACAAAGGGAAAAGTTGCTTTGGTGACGGGGGCTTCATCCGGCATTGGGAAGGCGATCGCCCGCCAGCTCCTGAAGGATGGCTGGATCGTCTACGGAGCAGCGCGACGGATAGAGAAAATGGCGGATCTCACCGCAGCAGGTGCCAAGGTGCTCTCGCTAGACGTGACCGACGAAGCCAGCATGACCACTGCGGTGCAAACGCTCCTCAATGCCGAAGGACGATTGGATGCGCTGGTGAATAATGCGGGCTATGGCTCCTACGGTGCGCTGGAAGATGTGCCCATTGAGGAAGCCAAGCGCCAGTTCGAGGTAAACGTATTCGGTCTGATGCGACTGACGCAGCTGGTACTACCTACCATGCGAGAAGCGCGATCCGGCACGATTGTAAATATCAGCTCCATGGGCGGGCGCATCTGGATGCCCATCGGGGGCTGGTATCACGCCACGAAACATGCACTCGAAGTGTTGTCTGATGCACTGCGGGTAGAGACTCGGCCCTTTGGCATCAAGGTCGTGGTGGTGCAGCCCGGTGCAATTGAAAGCGAGTGGTCTGGCATCGCGGCTCAGACCCTGCGCGAAACCTCCAAAGAATCCGCCTACCGCGAATCAGTGGAACCCATGGCTCGCATTCTGACTCATTATGAGACGGCGTCGAGTCCTGATGTGGTGGCTAAGGCAGTTTCGCAGGCAGTGAACAGTCGTAACCCCAAACGGCGCTACGCGACTCCGATGGATGCCAAGCTATTTGTTTTTCTGCACTGGCTATTGCCTGACTGGGCTTGGGAGCGCCTAGTTGCCACTGTGATTCGGTGATATCAGATAAGGTGCATGTAGATTCAGTAGATTGTGTGTTCTAGCGGACTGCCATGTTGGGCTACTAATTTGAAGGTTTACCATAACGGCAGTTCAATAGCCCGTAAGCGGATGGTACAGACTGCAGTTACTCAAGTAGTGAGGACGCTCAATACAGTTCACCAGCGGCTTGGGTTGCAGCGATCGCCAGCTGTTTACTCAATCACAGACTCCGTCTGGAATTTAACATTTGGAGGCTGTGCCTCCGCTAGTGTGTTTGATCGCCTAGAGGCAAAACCTCCCAAGGCTATTCCACAGGCAGAGCCTGTGAATCAGTCAATGTAGATTTATATTTCGCCAACAGCATCCGTGCTGCGACGCCAACCTAAAGTTGTATATCTATTCTGAAAACTAGCTAGGCTTCCATGTCAGCTAGCGCTTTGGGTACGCCTGCAGTCAGCACGTCACAGCCCGTTTCCGTCACCAGCACATCATCTTCGATCCGCACACCGATACCGCGCCAGCGTGCCTCTACCTGAGGCTGTCCTTCCTCCGGTTCGTAGTCGGGGCTGATGTAGATACCTGGTTCCACCGTCACAACATTGCCCGTGGCAAAGGGCTTCCAGGTTTTGTCGGGGTTGCGCAAAATGCCAGAATCGTGGACATCTAGCCCTAGGAAGTGCCCGGTGCCGTGCATAAAGAAGGCTTGGTGCTTCTTCTCCTCAATCAGCTTATCGACATCTCCGGTCAGCAAGCCGAGTTCGACCAAACCTTCCGTAATTGTCCGAACGGCGGCATCGTGAAAGGCGTTGAAGGGGTTACCAGGCTTCACTTCAGCGATCGCCTGCAGCTGTGCTTCTAGCACCAGCTCATAAATAATCCGCTGCTCTTCTGAGAACTTCCCCGCGACCGGGAATGTGCGGGTAATGTCAGCGTTGTAGTAGTCGATACAGCCACCCGCATCAATGAGGAGCAGATCGCCTGCCTGCATTTGGCGCGTATTCTCAACATAGTGCAAGATACAGGCATTATCGCCCGAGGCCACGATAGAGGGATAGGCCGGACCACCGCCTGCCAGCTTGAAGAGATGCTCCATCTCCGCCTGAATTTCGTACTCATACCGTCCGGGTTGAGCAATCTCCCGCGCATGGTTGTGGGCTTTGACCGAGACCGCCACCGCTTTCCGAATCAGCTCCAGTTCTTCGGCGCTTTTGATGCGTCGCATACTCTGCAGCAGCAGCCGACTATCTTCGATCGCAATCGGTCCCGTGCCGCGCTTAACGTATCGCCCCAGGAGCTGCTGCCAGTGCCTCAGAACTTTGCTGTTGAAAGCCTTGTCGTGACCAAAGTGATAGTAGAGGCGATCGCCGCCGCCCTTGAGATATCCCGGCAGCTTTTCATCCAGCTCGTTGATTGGAAAGACTGCATCCGCCCCAAGCTGCTCTTTGGCCGCTTCTACTCCCAATCGTCGCCCGGACCAGGTTTCTTTCGCCTTATCCTTAGGCCGTACAAATAGGACAAACTGATGCTCTTCGTGGTGGGGGGCTAGGATTGCGATCGCCCCCGGCTCATTGAAGCCCGTCAGGTAATAAAAGTCGCTGTCCTGCCGAAAGGTATACTCTACGTCGTTGTGCATCACCGCCATTGGCGCACTCGCAAACATAGCGGTATTGCTACCTAGAGCAGCCATCAAAGCATCCCGCCGTTGTTTGTAAATTGATTGCATCGTTTTGGTTATTGGTTGTTGGCTGTTGGTTGTTCGTTGATGGTTATAGTTTTGAGTTTTAAGTTCTGAGTTCAATTCAAAAATCAAAACTGAGAACTCACAACTCCCCCTTTACTCCCCCTTCCCCTTTTAACCCCTGCCCCATTCCTCCCCGTTCCCCTTACTCTATCCACTCTTACGAAAACGAATAGGTCAGTAGTTGAATAATCATCCCATCTCCCCCTGGCAAGCTAGCTGTACTCAGCGTAACGGAATCGCTATTGGCTTGGCGGGTCGGGGTCGTTGGTAAGAGATCGAGGAAGGGCTGTAGGCCTTCGATATCACACTCCTCGTTAGCAGCCTGAGTGCGATAGTGAGTTGGAATGATGATACGAGGATTGAGGGCGCGAATAGCTGCGACGGCTTCATCGGCATTGTACGCTTTGGGACCGCCACCAACCGGTACGCACAAGATGTCGGGGCGACCTAGAAGGATTTGTTCTTCCAAAGCAACTGGGGCTGCAGCACCCCCCATATGCACGATGGTGAGGCCCCCCTGTTCCCAGCGCCAGATCAGATTTTTGCCGAATTGACGACCGCCTCTGCGATCGTGGTCTGTTTCTACAGACTGCATTCGAATGGGGGACAGCTCAAATTCGCCTGCTTCGGCCAAGATGGGAGGGTCGCCTGGAAAGCCTTCCAAGGTGCCGCCTTCATCAAACAAACGGCTGCTGATCAAAATGACATCGGCAGGAACAATGGGCACGGCATATCCGGCAGCACAGCCCAATGTCCGGAAGGGATTCACTAAAATGCGCCGTCCATCGCCCTCAAACACAAAGCAGGTGTGTCCCAGCCAGCGGACATTGACTCCGCCTGTCTGTGCATGCGTACGCTGCCAGGTTGAAGCGACTCCTAAGCCCAACGTAGCAATGAACCCTGCCCCAAGCTGTTGTACAAACTGTCGTCGTTGCATGGCTCTTTTCTCACTCCCATCCACAGCGAAACTAGGTTACTCGTAATAAACGATATAAACCCAAACATCCTATCGTGTTGTTGGCTTCGTAATTCATTGCGGGTGATGGATGGTTCATCTTTCCCGCTTGAGGGGGGCAGTTGACGAAGGGAGCTTCCAGATAACGTTTCCTTTCAGCAATTAAGTAATCGGCAACCCCAGTCGTGGTTTCACCTTCCAAGCCTGCTGCTTTCCAGACCTTCATGTGCTCCATACCTTCAAGGGCTTCATCACAGATAGCGTCGATGAGAAGCTTTTTCGCTTCTTCACCACTTTCTAAATCAAAGTGCCGCTGGAGTCGGGCCAGCCGTTCTTGGAAAAAGGTACTGGGTGCAGTGGGGCAGATCCCGGAGTTCTCCCTAGACAGGTGGATAGAATAAGTTACTTTTCTACTACAACTCTGGGACGTTAGATGGTTGAAGTTTCTCTGTGTCCTTGCGGCAGCCAACGTGCGTTTGTGGACTGCTGTGAGCCCTACCTACGAGGCAGCACGATCGCACCCACTGCCGAAGCTCTGATGCGATCGCGCTACACTGCTTACTGTGAAGGCAATGTTGACTATCTAATCGCCACCCATCATCCCTCCAAGCGGGGTTTGGGCGATCGTGCTAGCCTGAGCCAAAGCATTCAGAGCACCGCCTGGTTAGGGTTAACGGTTATCAGCACAGAACAAGGACAGCCTGAGGATAAGACGGGTGTCGTCGAGTTTGTGGCGATTTACCGTACAGGAGTGGTTGGGCAGCTGCATGAGCGATCGCGCTTCAAAAAGCAGAAGGGTCGCTGGTTCTATCTCGAAGGCAATCAGCTACCGCCTCTAGAACCCAAGCGCAACGAACCCTGTTGGTGCGGCAGCGGCAAAAAGTTCAAGCAGTGCCATGGCAAAGCCTAAGCCAGAGCGCTCGCCATTGCGTAGCCTTTCGTAACCAAATCATTGACCGAGACGATGCCGAGCAACTCACCCTCTTGAACAACTGGCGCTCGATGGACGGCTGAATCGGCCATGATCAATGCAGCTTCTTTGAGGGGCAGATGCGGCTCCAAAAAGACACAGGTTTGTCGCATCACATCCTGTACACGTACCCGATCAGGAGCTAGACCCCTGGCCATCACCTTGTAAACAATATCTTGGTCAGTCAAAATACCGTACGGCATTGACTCCGAAGAACGCTCAACAATTAAAGAGCGTAATCCGTGAGTCTGCATTTGCACGATCGCGTCAGCAACAGTGTGAGTGCGATCCACCATTTGCACCGTCCGGGTCATAATATCGGCGACCGTCAGCATGTCAAAATCTCTCCACAGTAAAGGTTCAAAGACGGCTCCCACTGAGTGAGTGTAGAAGCACAGTTCTGTTATTCCCTTCATCGTGTCTAAATGAAAGGAAGGCGGGTACTTTACTGCAGATTTTTTTTAGCTTTCGTGAAGGACTTACTCGAACTTCTCTAACTGGTCTAAGCGGAGCCAGATATTTGGGGTCGGCACATGGCCAAACATAACCAGTGCATAGTCGTCTCGCGTTTCGAGAATTTCGCCCTTAGTCTCAAATAGATAAGGAGGAAACCGCGTATCGCTTGCGGTAGCTTCAACGCTGTTTTCGAGCTTTTCTCGGACGGCTCGAACCAGATCCCCACGCTTAAGTTTGGCTGCCATTGTGCGATCGCACCTTATACCAGTAGCTTCTTGAATATTGTAAACCGTCCCCTCTCATCGTTGGCAGCGAGGACAGTAATGAGCCGACCTGCCCGCTAGCTTGATGCGGCGTACCGGTGTTTGGCAGGTGCGGCACGGTTCGTTTTCGCGATTGTAAACGTGGGCAACCCCGCCATAGTTGCCATTAATGCCATGGACGTTCTGAAAGTCTCTGAACGTTGTGCCTCCATGGGTGATGCCTGCTTCTAATACATCCCGAATGGCGCCATGCAGTTTTGTGAGTCGCTGACGTCCCAGTCGAGCACAGAGCGTTGTAGGCCGAATCCCGCTGAGGAATAACGCTTCATCGGCATAGATATTGCCAATGCCCGCAATCAGGGCCTGGTCAAGCAGCGCATTTTTGATCGGGCGCTGTCGTTTGCGGGTGACTTGATAGAGATAGTCGGGCGAAAAGCGATCGCTAAACGGTTCTGGCCCTAGCGCAGCAATTCCTGAAATCACGACTTCTGGCGCTTGGTTGGGCGGCACCCACCACAAACGGCCAAACGTCCGCTGATCGACGAATCGCAACTCTCGCTCCTGATCCACAAAGAGTCGCACTCGACAGTGTTTGGCAACAGGTTCTGGGTGCGGCATCCACAACAATTGTCCAGTCATGCGGAGATGAACGCCCAAATACCCGGCTGCAGAGCCCTCCGGGGTGACTAGTGAAGCGATCAAATACTTGCCGCGCCGATTCCATTGAGACAAGCAGGTATTGGCAACCCCCGCCAAAAAAGCTTCAACAGAATTGGGGTGGGCAATGCTGCGTGGTAACAGCACTTCCCCACCCCAAATCTTGGAATTCAAGCTGGTCTGGTTTAACCCACGACGAACCGTTTCTACTTCTGGTAGCTCTGGCACAATCCCTATAATTCAATCAAAAACAACGCAGCGACATTGCTTCAATATATCGCCACAATTGCGGCTCAGGATTTCCGAGGGCGCTTACCGATGGGTTAGCCTCAGCAACTCGTAGCCTAGACTTCTGTCAGCTCATCCTGTGCAAAGTTGTTGGTGTTTACACCCGCGTAATTTACCTTATCGAAGCGCACAACCACAGGATAACGAATACCGCTCTCATCCACGGAAGCAACTTTACCGACTTCCTGATACCAGTAGGACTCTTTGCGCAGAATCCGGACTTTAGAACCACGTTTAACCATGAAATATGCCCTCTTGAAAAACGAGTTTTAGGTATGAATGACTCGTTACTCAGATTACTACGGATGCCTAAGCTTACGGTGGCACAAGGGTTTAAGTTTTGTTGCTAGCAAGGAAGTGGGTGGATGAGTAGCACCCTGTTCCCTCACTTTAGCGGCCACCAACCAACCTTATCCCGTGTAGAGCTGTAGACACTTTTCAGAGCCTCAGGATTAGCGACATAGAGGATGTCTCCTTGGGGATCGGAGGAGCGCCCTGCTTTAAGAATGCCTTCCTTAGTCATACCTTTGAGGACTTGCTCTACCGTGCGATGGTTGAGTTGGCAGGCATGAGCGATGATATCGACCGGTAGATCGAAGGAAAAAGTCTTATCTTTATTGGGCTGGGTGCCGAGCAATCGCTCCTGATAGACCAGTGCCCTTAGCAGCGCTGCCACTGCTTGGGGGGGATAAGTACTGCAATTCAACAGGTGATACTGAAATTTTTCTCGCAGTTCAAACAAAAGGTTGTAGCGCGTGCGAAAGGTCTCGCTTTCGTCATAAAGTTGCTGCACACACACTGAAGGGACTTTGACAACGTCGGTTGTCTTGTAAGCTTCGACCAAGCTAGGAAAGGCTTGATTGATTTGACCAAAGCCAATCGGTAAACTGTGCATCCCAAACGCCCCGCCAGCATAGGTCATCGCAATCACCCGATCCAGCGGTGTACTACGCACCACCACCGGCCCTCCGCTGAGGACGATGTACAAAAATTCGAGAGACACATCAGGTTGAAAGGCGGTGAAAATGGGGCGGCTAGAGTAGAGCTTCTCGGTTACTAGCTGATTGGCGGAAACGCGATCGCGCAGCCAACCGTCATCCATTTCCCTAAACAGGAATGAATGTTCAATCAGCTGCTGGACTAAGTTGGGGGGAGCCACGTCTCCGGTCTTTTTGCCCATGATGCTCCGTTTGGCGACATGTGTTTATTCTTTCACACTGGCATTAACGACTGGGGTAAGCCAATTTGGATGAAAACAATTGGGAGTAATGCAATCAACCATGTCGGCCTCAGCACCTGTAGGACCAGTGACAATTACCGGCCACATCGCTTCTGTTCTCTGGCTCTCAGAGAAATTTCAACCTGCAGCCCCTATGATGTCGGGAGCGTTAGGAGTTGATTGCGTATTTCCTGCACATTAGCTATCAAGAATTGGGTGACGAGGGAGGCATATGGACTGCATTCGACACAATTGCAATTTTGTCGCAGACATCGGCTTCTGAGTCAGTATCCAAGCAGATTTCCGGGTCCAGGCAGACTTGGGGTTCACGGTTGCGTCAGTTTTTTCAATAGAACTCATGAGAGCCTTTCTGAACTAATATCTGAGCTAATATTTGCTGCTTTTAGCACCCTTTGAAACAGTAGGATCTAGAGAGCATCCTCTTGAATCTCCCTCTGAAATCGCGATGAAATCCATTATTGCCGTTGAGCTTCCCCAAAATGCTTATGACGTGGTGATTGCGCCCAACGCTCTGGACCATTTGGGCACATGGTTGACCAATCATCCAACACCATTGATAAAAACGGGGCAAAAGCTTCTGGTTGTCTCAAATCCAGCTATTTTTCGGCACTATGGCGATCGCGTTCTACGGTCTCTGGGAGCTGCAGGTTATCAGGTCAGCACCTGCATTTTGCCAGCAGGGGAACGCTACAAGACCCTACGATCCATTCAAAAGATTCACGATGCGGCTTATGAAGCAAAGCTAGAGCGTAAGTCGGCGATGGTAGCCTTGGGAGGGGGCGTCATTGGTGACATGACCGGCTTTGCCGCGGCGACTTGGCTGCGGGGCATCGGATTTGTCCAGGTTCCCACATCTTTGTTAGCGATGGTGGATGCCTCGATTGGAGGCAAAACAGGTGTCAACCACCCTCAAGGAAAGAACCTGATTGGAGCGTTTCACCAGCCTCGTCTGGTCGTGATTGACCCAAAGGTCTTAGAAACGCTGCCCTCACGAGAGTTCCGAGCAGGCATGGCGGAGGTGATTAAATACGGCGTGATTTGGGATACCGACCTATTTAAGGCACTGGAGCGGGCCACTCGACTCGATCAGTACCGTTACGTCAGCGAGGAACTGCTGCAGACGATTCTGACCCGTTCCTGTCAGGCCAAGGCGGATGTGGTGGCTCAGGACGAAAAAGAGTCAGGGCTGCGGGCGATTTTGAACTACGGTCATACGGTGGGTCATGCGATTGAGAGTGCCACTGGGTACCGCACCGTCAACCATGGCGAAGCGGTCGGCATTGGCATGGTGGCAGCTGGCCAGCTGGCCAAGACATTGCAACTCTGGTCTGAAGACGCTGAACTGCGGCAACATGCACTTATTCAAAAAACCAAACTGCCAACGGAAATTCCCAGCAACGCTGATGTTGAAACCATGATTACGCTGCTTAAAAGCGACAAAAAGGTGCAGGATGGTCAAGTAAGGTTCATTTTGCCAAGAGCGATCGCAGACGTTTGCATCACCAATGAAGTCACCGACGATGATGTTCGGCCTGTGCTCACGGCTCTGATGGCTCGATAAAATCCTTTGGCATTAGACAATCCGGATTAGACCGTTATTGGTTGTTCGTTATTCGTCGGTAATGACCCAACAACCATTAACCAGTAACCAATAACCAACAACCATTAACCAGTAACCAATAACCAATAACCAATAACTAAATCATGCAACTCCAAGATCGCAAAACCCGCCCTGTCAATACCTTCCCGCTGCCCGAGCGCACGGCAACCGTCAGCCGCACAACGGGTGAAACAGATGTACAGGTCACGCTCACGATTGATGGCACCGGTCAATGTGATGCCGATACCGGTATCCCATTTTTGGACCACATGCTGCACCAAATCGCCTCCCACGGACTATTTGACCTGACGGTTCAGGCGAAGGGCGACTATGAAATCGACGACCACCACACCAACGAGGATGTGGGTATTACGTTAGGCATGGCGCTGCAGCAGGCGTTGGGCGATCGCAAGGGCATTGTTCGCTTTGGCCATTTCGTAGCACCTCTCGATGAGTCGCTGGTGCAGGTCGCTCTCGACTTTTCGGGACGGCCTCATCTGAGCTACGGTCTGGAAATACCAACAGAACGGGTAGGCACCTACGACACGCAGCTGGTGCGAGAGTTCTTTGTCGCGGTGGTCAACCATAGCCAGATGACGTTGCACATTCGTCAGTTGGATGGCATTAATTCGCATCACATTATCGAGGCGACGTTCAAAGCCTTTGCGCGTTCAATGCGGATGGCAACGGAAATTGATCCCCGACGGGCAAGCCAAATTCCCAGTTCTAAAGGTGTTCTGTAAGGTGCGGTGCGAGCAGGGGAAACCTGGAGCCAGATAGCACCGACAGCCAAACGGACGCGAGTGTAATCCCTTCCACACACCCCTTAAATAATCGTCGGGTGTGCTCGGCGTAGCCAGCGCACCGCAACCGATTGAGCCATTTACCAAAACAGGGATATGTCACCAGGATTTCGTATAAGTTTTTGATCTGCATTCAACATGGGGTCTATCGGGTTCAGCCAAATGTCACTGACCTCGATCAAGGGCTTGCTCTTTCAAGTGACTGAGCTTACGGAGAAGCTCTCGTGTGACTTCGACAGGCGACTCCAAGGGCAGATGGTGGCCACCAGGAATCGTGATGACAGATGCCTTGGGTAAGTGTTGACGCTGGAAGGCGAGGTCTTCAGGGCGATTGAAATCGCTTTGTTTACCGAAGATTAGAGTGGTAGGGGCTTGAATGTGCTGTAAAAGCTGGGCGTAGCGATCGCGTGTGAAGGTGCCACCACTTAAGCCAAAGCGAGTGCGGACCTGTAGGCGCGGATCCCAGCGCCAGCGGAAGCCATCATCCACCTGTTCCAGAATGCGGGCAGCCAGCTTCTCAGCCCAGGCCGGTAGAAGCATCGGCAGTGTCTTCTGGAAGCGATCCACCGCCTCCGATAGCTTGGCGTAGACCGGGTGGGTAGGGGGCATCGCCAGATAGTTGAGATGGGTAGCCAGTTGCTCGGCAGTCGATTCCGTTTCGTCTCCGGGTACTACAGGTTCTACCAGCGTCAGCGATTGGGTGCGGCGGGGACGGGCGCTGGCCAGCGATGCGGCAATCACAGCGCCCATGGAGTGACCTACAACATGGCAAGCCGCTAGTCCGAGCTGCTGTATCAGTGCATCCACATCACCCAAATGATCCAGTAGCTGGTAGTTGCCTTCAGGACCAACGTGAGCTGATTTGCCATGTCCGCGTAGGTCGGGCGCAATAATGCGGTAGCCCTGCTGCACCAAAGGAGGGGCGATCGCATCCCAAATAGCCCCTTGATTTAACACGCCATGCAGGCAGAGAATGGGCGTTCCTGTCTCCCGTCCCCAGGTACAAACACACAGGTCCAGTCCCCGCACGGTTAGGGGTTGCTCTTGCAATGTTGACAGCGGATCGTTGGTAGGTGGCTTAGGCTTGCTGACATCAGAGGCTGCAGCCCCAAGCTCCTTAGGCGATAGCTCGTAGCCTAATTGGTGAGCTAGCGTTTGACTTGGGGTTGTTAGAGGGGTTGGCAGCACTACCGATTTCCAGGCTTCTGCCAGTGTTGGATCAATCCTATGACGGCGGTGAAAATTAGGGTCGTCAATGGGTAGGGATTGGGCTTTGATACCATCTGTCATCCGCTGTCGCTGCTGGGCATAGGGCGTCAGCACTTGTGCATCGAAAGGGATGTCCAAGAAGGCACAGAGCCGGCCCATCACAACTTCGGCGTCGGTTACCAAATCTTCATAGCGCAGGAAATACTGGCGATGCGGATCGACGCCTTTGAGAAACTGAGCAATGTTTTGATTGCTGGTTGCCCAGGCCTGCTGCGCCAGCTGATAGGGATTCTCGTTAGTGAGGTCAAAAATCTTGTCCATCCGGTTACGGACAAAGGAGTCAATGACGGCGTAGGGATGGCGTACCAGGTGAATATACTTGGCATTCTCAAAGACCTGTTCCGCTTGCTGCAGAGTAGACAGGCTAAAACCGTAGGTTGGAGACTTGTCAACCAGGAGGCGATCGCCCGCCAGTGCCTGAAGCTGACCGTAGAGTTCCGGTACCGTCATGCCTTGCTCGGTCCAAGCCTGCAGGAGAGCACCACTTGCATCGGCATCCAGTCCTTTCAGCGCCATAAGAGCCCGCTGTAGACCCTGGTCTAGATAGCTGCCGGCCAGCGCCTCTTGACGCTCAGTCAAGGTTTCAAAAGGCAGCAGATGAAGTTCAGGTGGGCAGAATAGAGCGGGATGCCCGGCCAGCATGACCCGCAGCAGCGTTGAACCCGAGCGCGGACTGCTGAGCAAGAAGACCGCGCTCGGGTTCTGATGATTGACTGGGGTAAAGGTCCGATCGCGCCCCCAGATGGGCACAGCAAAGGCTGCGGTCTTCGCGGGTGTGGTTTGAGTCAGCTCAGTTGTCTCTGTTGTAGGGGGAGCCGTACGCTCCAGATCGGCTGCTAAATAGCGACTCAGCGCCTCTACAGTGGGATGTTCAAACACCTCACGGGGATATAGCGTGATGCCCAAATCGCGCTTACAGAGACCCAACAGGTCCATCACCATGAGCGAATCCAGGCCCGTGTCTAGCAGGTTTTGGTTCACTGCGATCGCCTCTGAATGTCCGAGGACTTGGGCGATTTCAGTCTGCAAATATCCTTGCAGATGCTGGATGCGGTCATGCATCGCTAGCTCTGTTAACGTCGCTAACCGACTGGATGCGGTCGTTTGAGTGTGATCATCCCCGAATGCTTTGAAGAAGGCGGGGAGGGGGGCAACCGTCAGTTGGTCAAGTAGGGTTGCCCAGTCTACCTGCACAATGCCGAGTTGCGGGGGTAAGGCTGGGCTATTGCTCAGCACTGCCTCGAATAAGCGGATGCCTTCTTCAGGTGTAAAACTCTGCACCCCTCTAATACTCAGCCGCTGTACGGTTTGCTGTTGTGTGGCGAGTCCCCCCGCTTGCCACGGCCCCCAGTTGATTGTCTGAGCGGGTAGCCCTTGTTTTCGACGCGAGTAGGCCAAAGCGTCTAAAAAGGCATTAGCAGCGGCATAGTTGCTTTGTCCAGGTGACCCTAGCAAAGAGGCCGCAGACGAAAACAGAACGAAGAAGTCCAGATTAATATTCTGAGTCGCCCGATGTAAGTTCCATGCACCTTCGACCTTAGGTTGCATCACGGTTTGATATCGGGTCCAGGTTTGGCTTGCTAAGAGACCATCATCCAGAACTCCCGCTGCATGGATAACGCCTCGCAGGGGCGGCAGCGCAGCTTGGATATCTTGAATCAGGTCAGTAATCTCCTCAGCAATAGCTACATCTACTGCTTCTACCTGTACCGTGACGCCCGCCTGACGGAGTGGAGTCAGGGCTGACAAATGCTCAGGGCGTTCCCCTCGACGACTGAGCAATACGAGAGTTTTGGCCCCCTGCCGCACAAGTGATTGGGCAACGTGTAAGCCCAAGGCACCCACACCGCCCGTAATGAGATAGGTGCCGTGGCTGTGAATGGTTAGCGATGTCGAGTTGGGCTCCAGGGATGGCAGTGAACGGAGGCGAGCTCCCCAACGCTGAGTTTGACGGAAGGCGACGCGATCCTCGGCGGTGGTTTGGATGATGTGGTTGAGGAGGGCGATCGCTAAGGTCGCATCGCCCTTATCTGGGGCAACAGTCGCGTCCTCAAGATCAATCAAGCCGCCCCACAGGTCAGGGTGTTCTAAGGCGATAGTGCTGCCCATACCCCAAAGCGGCGCTTGCATCGGTGAAGTCAGCGGATCCGTCGCGTCAACCGATTGAGTATTGCACGTTACCACCCATAGTTGCGGATTGCCTAAGGGACGGCTCACAAGGGCCTGTACGAGATGCAGTAGACCCGCGACAGCAGGGGCAAGGTCAGCGGGTGTTGTAGCCGATTGATCCAACCCCCACAGATACAGAATCCGCTGTTGGGAGGACGGCATCCAGTCCGCAATCGCCGACTGTAGCGCCATAAAATCTTCTGGTTGCGATGGATTCACCGCAAAAGAATGAGTATCAAACGCAGCAAAGGCGTTGGCCTGACAAACTTCGATAACGCGAGCCCCCTGCGATCGCAGCTGCTTCACCAAAGCCTGTCCCGTTCCTTGGGCATCTCTGAAGATGAGCCAGCTGTCAACCGATATGGTAGAAGACAGGGTGGTAGACAGTTGAGGTAGGCGTTGCCAAGTGATGTCATACAGGCAGTCCAGAGCTGTCGACTGAGTGACTGGCGTCGAACGGCTGAGGGTAACTTGCTCGGCCACGTCTACCCAGTAGCGCTGCCGCTGGAAGGGGTAATTGGGTAGTCCTTGGTAGCGGTGGTAACCATAGGGCTGATCGAAAGCTTCCCAATCAATTGCGCAGCCCGCTTCATACAGGGTTCCTAAACTCGATAGAATCCCAACCCAGTCAGGTTGACCCCGTCGCAAAGTCGGCAACCACTGAATATGCGAATCAGTGAGACAGCGGCGCCCCATGCCACACAGAACGGGATGGGGACCGAGTTCCAGAAAATAGTGAAATCCCTCACCATAGAGCACCTGGAGTCCTTCAGCAAAGCGCACAGCTTGACGGGCATGGCGTCGCCAATAGGTAGCATTTAGGGTCTCACCTGGCTGGAGCAGCGTACCTGTGACATTCAGAGCAATCGGTATCCGAGCAGGATGATGAGTAACCTGACGGGCCACATGCTCAAACACGGGCAAGATAGGCTCCATCAGGGAAGAGTGAAACGCATGGGAAACCTGAAGTTCTTGAGTCCGAATGCCCTTGGATTTGCAGTGCTGGAGAGCCATTGCAACACCGTCATGAGTGCCCGCAATTACAGTATTAGCAGGGCCATTGAGGGTGGCGATCGCCACCCCATCATCGACTATTTTTAGAACTTCAGCAGTCGTGGTTTCATCCGCAAAAATGGCTGCCATCGTTCCCGTGACAGGCAGTGATTGCATGAGTTTGCCCCGCTGAGCGATGAGCTTGAGGGCGTCCTCTAATGTCAATATGCCAGCAACACAGGCAGCAACATATTCGCCTACGCTATGTCCTAGAACCGCAGCAGGCTGAATTCCCCAGCTTTGCCAGAGTACGGCCAAAGCATATTCCACGACAAATAAAGCGGGCTGTGTATAGGCTGTCTGATGCAGTGGTGATTCGGCTTTATCTAGTGTGAATAGGACTTCTGTAAGCGGCACGTCCAAATGAGGAGCCAGTAAATTTGCACAGCGATCCACCTCGGCTTTGAAGATAGGCTGTGTTTCGTACAGCTGCCGTCCCATGCCCACCGACTGGGCACCTTGGCCGGTAAACAGAAATACCACCGCTGGATTGCTCGTTTTGATGGAAGTAGGCGGCGGACTAATACGGCTGAGTGCAGCCGCAATTTCCTCTGACGTGTCACCAGTGACGGCTACTCGATAGGCCGTATGGGCGCGGCCTGTATTGGCGGTGTAGCAAATATCCGGTAAAGGCAGGGCTGATTGCCGTAGCCACCCAGCAAATTGTGTAGCCTTAGCCTGCAGTGCCGCAGGGATTTTGGCACTCAACGCCAATAAGTGACGCGGGCGACTGGGTACCATCGCAGCGACCGACAGATGGGGAGCCGACTCTAGAACGACATGGGCGTTGGTTCCGCCAAAGGCGAAGGCACTAACAGCAGCCGTCCGTTTGCCCTGTGTAGAGGGCCAAGGCTCTCGCTGCTGTTGTATTTTTAAGGGCAGCTGCTCGAAGGGAATATGGGGATTGGGATGCTGGAAATGGAGGCTCGGAACCAGGGTCTTTTGCTGCATACAGAGCGCTGTTTTGATGAGACCCGCGATGCCTGCAGCAGCTTCCGTATGCCCAATATTCGTTTTGACCGAGCCGATAGGAATGCGACGGAAACCCTCTATATCGTTGCTAGGCAGATGCCCCAGCACATGCCCCAGCGCTTTAGCTTCAATCGGATCGCCTAACAACGTCCCGGTACCATGGGCCTCAATGTAGTCAACCTGTTGTGGGGCAATCCCAGCCTGATCGAAGGCAGCCTGAATGACCTTCTCTTGGGCCTCACGGTTGGGGGCTGTCAGGCCATTGGAGCGCCCATCCTGGTTAACAGCACTGCCACGAATCACTGCATATAGAGGGTCGCCTGCCTGAATTGCGGCTGATAGGGGCTTTAATACCACCGCACCGGCGCCTTCAGAGCGCACAAATCCATTTGCTGCGGCATCAAACGCTTTGCAGCGGCCATCGGGAGATAGAGCTGTCAGCTTACTGAACCCAATCGTGAGTTCTGGACGCAAAATCAGATTGACACCCCCGGCGATCGCGACTTCCGATTCACCACTCCGCAGACTCTGACAGGCTAGATGAACTGCTACCAAAGAGGAAGAGCAGGCCGTATCAATCGCCAGACTAGGCCCCCGCAGATTGAGTAGATAGGATAAACGGTTGGCCACCATGGTGGAGGCCAATCCAGTGGTGGTGTAGGTATCCACAACCTCAGGGGTCGCCAGCAGCGACTGGCCATAGTCATTGCTGGAAATACCGACAAATACACCTGTTTGCGAGCCACTTAAGCGATGGGTGGGAATGCCCGCATCCTCCAAAGCTGCCCACACAACTTCTAAGAACACCCGTTGCTGGGGGTCAATATAACTAGCTTCGCGAGGGGCAATCCCAAAAAAGGTCGGGTCGAACTGGTCTACCTCCGATAGAAAGCCCCCTTCACGGCAGTAGGTTTTGCCAGACGTTGTGGCATCGGCATCATAAAGAGCATCGGCATCCCAGCGATCGCGGGGAATTGGCGTGATCGCATCCACACCGTTCTGCAATAGCTGCCAAAACGCTTCCCGATTAGGCGCACCTGGAAACCGGCAACCAATCCCGATGATGGCGATTGGCTCTGGGATACCTTTCTTTTTGAGTAATTGAAGTTCTAGCAGTGCCCGCTTTTGGGGCGATAGCTTCGCAATCCGCTGTGCGAGATCATCCACAAGTCAACCCTTACCGTTTAGCTTTTTTGCTGTTCCAGCAGTGCTTGAACTTCCGCCTCAGAGAGAGCTTCTAGGTCGTTCAATAATGCTGTTAAATCGTCTTCAGTCTCAGGAGCCGGCTCTGGTGAGTCTGCCGCTATCGGAGAGGCAGATTCGAGCTGAGTTCCCAAGTAACTCGCCACTGCTTCTATTGTTGGGTATTCATAGGCTAATGTTGGCGATAACGGTTGCTGTAGCTCAGTTTGTAAGGCTTCTGTTAATTCAACAGCTGCTACTGAATCTAACCCATATTCAGCAAATGGACGAGTCACCTCTACCTCTACGAGAGGAATCTGCAGCTGCTGAGCCAGCCACGTTGTTAGCCAACCTTGAAGCTGCTCAGGCGATTGCGGTGTGTCAGAAGGTTGGGGCGCGCGTGGAGGTGGTGAGCTGACATGTGCTGGCGGCAGGTCAGAAACCACAGTGGCTTCCTCAGAGTCGTCGCCAATTTCAATACCTAGTGTTGCCTCTACGGCCTCGTCTCTAGCAATATCGTCATTCTCTAACTGCCAGCTATATACTGCTGCCAACTCGTTATTGAAATAGCTCGTGCGGCATTGAAAGCGTTGAATTTTGCCGCTCGATGTTTTAGGAATACTCCCCGTTTTGATGAGTTGTAGTCCATAGAGCTGCAAATCGTGCTGGGTGGCGATCGCCCGCCGCACAGCTGCCATGATTTCATCACCCGCTAAATTTCTCAGAGAGGTTCGTTCCACTTCCTGCACTACCACTAGGCGCTCTTGTCCTTTAATCGTAATGGAGAAGGCGGCCCCTGCCCCTGAGCGTAAGGCTTCATGAACAGTTTCGACCGTTGTTTCAATATCTTTGGGATAATAATTTCGACCCCGAATAATAATCAGTTCCTTGCGGCGACCTGTAACAAACAGTTCACCATCTTGCATAAAGCCCAAATCCCCCGTCCGTAAGAATGGCCCCTGCTCGTCTGCCGTGTAAGCGTGGAATGTGATTTCGGTTTGTTCAAAACGCTGCCAATAGCCCTGAGTTACACTCCCCGATGCAGCCACCCAAATCTCACCTACTTCTGTCTCTGAGCAAGGCACTCGGGTCTCAGGTTCTACAATCAGCAATCCTTGATCGGGTGATGGCTGACCACAGCTAACAATTGCCTGTCCCGCTTCTGAGTCTGAGTTCAGCACAACTCGATTGTTTTGTAGGGCCTGCTCATCTACCGCTAAAGAGCGAGGATAGGCTTGGTAATCGCCTCCCGTCACAATCAAAGTTGTCTCTGCCATGCCGTAGCACGGATAGAATGCCGATGGCCGGAAGTCTGCCGGGGCAAATGCTTCAGCAAATCGTTCGAGCGTTGCTTGACGAACGGGTTCGGCGCCGCTGAAAGCGACTTGCCAGCAGCTAAGGTCGAGGGTGGCCCGCTGCTCTGGTGTCGTTTTCTGAACACAGAGATCGTAGGCGAAGTTAGGCCCTCCAGTTGTCGTAACTCGATAGTGCGAAATCATCTGCAGCCACCGAAGTGGCTTTTGGAGAAAGGCCACCGGGGGCATCATCACAAGTGGCATACCAACATACAGCGGTTGCAAAATGCTGCCTACCAAGCCCATGTCGTGATAAGGCGGCAGCCAAGAGCCCCCTACACTGGCAGCTGAATGACCGAAGAATCGACAAATTTGCGCCGAATTGTGAATCAAATTGCCATGGCTGACTTTGACCCCTTTGGGCGTTCCGGTTGAACCAGAGGTGTATTGCAGAAAGGCGAGTGTATCAGCGGTCACGGCTGGATTAACCCAACCATCAGCCAAAGCCATATCCAGCATATCCGTAGCTAGCCAGTGCAGAGCCTTGAGGGGCGGACAGTCAACAAATCGCCGCTCTAGTCCCTTCAGCACTGTGCTGTCAGTCAATGCAACCTGAGCACCAGCATCTTGCAGCATAACCTGCAGCCGTTCTAGCGAGCGATTAGGACGGGGGGGATAGGCCGGTACGGCGATCGCTCCCGCGTAGATACACCCTAAAAAAGCAGCGATATAGTCCAATCCAGGCGGGTATAGCAGCAAAACGGGCATTCCCTTGCAGGCCAAACCCTGTAAAAGGGTGGCTACGGCTCTAGCTGCCTGGTCAAGTTCTTTGTAGGTCAGGGTATCCGTTTCAACCTCGCCATCGGGCAAAAACTGATAGGCCACTTGGCCTGACTGATGAGTCGCTCTCAATCGCAGCAGATCGACCAGCGTTGATACTTGCCTAAACTCCTCAGAAGAACCCTTGCTCATTGACGTGTCCAATTCGTGTTATTGCGCTTGAGTCTGCTCGATTCCTGAAGATGTCAGGCTTGCCGCTTTATGCCAACAGTATCGGGACTCTCGTAAATAAGCCCTACCGCTCACACCTCATCGAGATCTCAAGGACGTTTGATAGATGATATCCTGCCTGCTGCATTTCCTCAGAATACGCGCTTCTCAGGTTAGAAATTGCCAGGATTCAAGATCCCGGAGCCATTGGAACGTTTGGCTACCGTTCAAGGTTCCCGATCACTCCGTGGCACCGAAATTTGTGCATTGAAGCCTCAAACAACCCTACAGAATACTACACAAAATTCCGATGTCCTGGGGTGTCTCCTGGACAGAAACAAACCGGCTTCAAACGAGTGGGCACAAACCGCTATGCTTGTCTGCAGAGGATTGTCTGTCCTGAAATATTTAAATCATGCCGACGACTCAACGTAAACCGATTCTGCTCGATTTTGAAAAGCCCTTAGTTGAGCTAGAGGATCGAATTAGCCAAATCAAAGCCCTTGCAGAAGAGAATGATGTTGACGTTTCGGCCCAGCTTGATCAGCTAGAAGCTCGGGCCGACCAACTGCGCCGGGAGATTTTTGCAAGCCTGACGCCATCGCAGCGGCTGCAGGTTGCTCGCCATCCCCGACGCCCTAGCGCCTTAGATTACATTCAATCTATCAGCGATGAGTGGCTGGAGCTACATGGCGATCGCGCTTCCGGCAAGGATGATCTGGCTTTGATCACAGGTATTGCTCGCTTCGAGGGACGGCCTGTAGTGATGTTAGGTCATCAAAAAGGGCGTGACACCAAGGACAACGTCGTCCGCAACTTTGGCATGGCCTCGCCAGGGGGCTATCGCAAAGCCATGCGCTTGATGCAGCATGCGAATCAGTTCAATATGCCGATCTTCACCTTCATTGATACACCTGGCGCATATCCCGGCTACGAGGCCGAAGAAATGGGACAAGGGGAAGCGATCGCCTACAATCTCCGTGAAATGTTTTCTCTGGATGTTCCTATTATCTGCACTGTGATTGGTGAAGGGGGCTCTGGCGGAGCCTTAGGCATAGGTGTCGGTGATCGTCTGATGATGTTTGAACATTCGGTGTACACCGTCGCCAGCCCTGAAGCCTGTGCTGCTATTTTATGGAAAGATGCAGGGCGCGCCGCCGAAGCTGCCGAAGCCCTCAAAATTACAGCTACTGACCTTAAGCACCTTGGCATTCTGGATGTCACCTTGGCGGAACCGCTTGGCGGAGCACATGCTGACCCCCTGAAAGCCTCAGATATTCTCAAATCTGCCCTCCGCGAAAATCTTGAGACGCTGCTCATCCTCAGTCCTGAAGAGCGCCGCGAACTGCGATATCAGAAATTCCGCAAGATTGGCGTCTTCTCTGAGGTGGCGCAGAACGGGCAGGCGTAGGCGTAGAAAGGTAGATGGATAGCAGAGGGAGGGGAGTGATGGGGAATAGGTATTGGGCAGTGGGAGTAGAGGAGTAGATGGGGGAGAGGTGAAGGGTGAAAGGTAAAAGGGCAGAAGAAACTTGAACCCTGAACCTCAAACCTTGAACCAGCTACCAATTACCAACTATTAACCGTTAGCGATCAATCAAGAACTAAGAACCAAGACCCATTACCTACCACCTCCCCCGCCGCCTGATAAGATGGCGACAGTGGAAAAATTAAAAGTACGCCAAAAACTCTTCACATTTGTTAACATAGCTCGTGGCGCACATGCGCGTCTGCTCATTGGGTTCTCAGCTTTTGTTGGCATGCTTGTTATTGGGTCTATGGCTTTAACAACTGTCCGATAGCTTTAACAATTACCCTTTTGCCGACCCCCCTCAAGACTTTCGACATTTGGTTTATTCATGGCTTTTGACACGCGAAAACGCGCTCTAATTACGGGTGCGAGTAGTGGAATTGGGCGTGAGACGGCTATCGCTTTTGCCAAGGCAGGGATAGATGTTGCCTTGGTAAGTCGTTCTCAGAAAAAGCTAGAGGTGTTGGCAGCGGAGCTGTCTTCCCTAGGCGTTCAAGTGAGGAGTTATCCGATTGACCTGGGCCAGATAGAGACTTTGACGGCTTCGCTGCAGTCTTTGATACGTGACTTTGGGCCAATCACAGTGTTGGTTAACAATGCCGGCATGGGCTATACGGGCGCATTAGCAAATATGCCTTTGGCTGATTGGCAGCGGCTGATTGACTTGAATCTGACCAGTACACTGCTGACGATTCAAGCAGTCCTACCGGGCATGCGGGCTCAGGGCAGCGGCACCATTTTAAATGTTGCGTCAGTAGCGGCTCACAATGCCTTCCCGACTTGGGGTGCTTACAGCGCTAGTAAGGCTGGACTTATTAGTTTGTCGCGGACGTTAGCAGCTGAAGAACGAGAACATGGTATCCGCGTCATGATTGTTTCTCCCGGCGCGGTCAATACGCCACTCTGGGATACCGAGACGGTCCAGGCTGATTTCGCGCGATCGCAGATGCTAACGCCTGAAACTGTAGCCCAAACCTTGCTACATGCGGCTCAACTGCCAGAATCAGCCGCTATTGACGAGATTACACTGATGCCCAGCGGAGGCGCGCTGTAATTTTTGAACTTTGGGCAGCCGTTTAACGAGTTTTGCCTACCGAATTTTGACCTGTTAGGAGAGTTTATCCAGATTCACTATGTCTAGTTTGTCTTCCAATGCCCAAAATGGCGCCAAATTGTCGACTGTTGCCGATGCTGATCTGCTGGCACCTACCCCGTCCGTCCGGCCTGACCGGAGTACAGCTCATGGGCACAGTACTGCCACCAAGACGGTTTCGGATGAAAGTCAACTGGCTATGATGGATGCTGTTCGTACCATGTTGCTGTCTGTGGGCGAAGATCCCGAACGTGAAGGGCTCTTAAAAACGCCTAAGCGAGTTGCTGAAGCAATGCGATTTCTAACCAGCGGCTATTCTCAGTCGCTTGATGAACTCGTTAATAATGCCATCTTTGACGAAGGGCACAACGAGATGGTTCTGGTTCGAGATATTACCCTCTTCAGCTTGTGTGAGCATCACATGCTGCCGTTTATGGGACGTGCTCACGTCGCTTACATCCCTAAGCAGCGAGTGGTTGGTCTTAGCAAATTAGCTCGCATTGTTGAAATGTATGCTCGCCGTCTTCAGGTACAGGAGCGCTTGACGCGGCAGGTCGCAGAGGCCATTCAGGAAATTCTAGATCCTCAAGGTGTCGCTGTTGTCGTAGAAGCTAGCCATATGTGTATGGTAATGCGTGGCGTACAGAAGCCGGGTTCTTGGACTGTGACTAGTGCCATGTTGGGTTCCTTCCAAGAGGATTCCAAAACCCGTGAGGAGTTTCTCAGCCTGATTCGCCATCAGCCTGCGCTCTTCTAACGCCTAGGGAATTTAGGGACCCGGTTCCTTCGAGGAACCGGGTTCTTCAATGTGGCAAACAACCGCTGTGCCTTTTCCATGGACTTGTTGCCGGGGCTAGTCTCAATACTGCTCGATAAATCAATGCCTTGGGGGGAAAGCATTGCCAATGCTTGCTCTACATTCTCAGGATTCAGCCCCCCAGCCAAAATCCAGGGCTTGCTTGGCTGCAAATGCTGCAGTGACTGCCAAGGTAATGTTTTGCCGGTGCCACCTAGTTGCCGAGGATGATATGCATCCAGCAGCAACGCATCGACAACATCCTCATAGATTGCGATAGACCCAAGATCGGCCTTAGACCGAATTCGAAACGCTTTAATGACCTTCAGATCCGGATACGTGTGTCGCACTTTAATGCAGGTTGCCTGAGATTCCTGACCGTGGAGCTGCAGTGTCGTGAGCTGTCCGATCGCGATCGCTTCATCCAAGGTATCCCAGTCTGCATTGACAAATACCCCCACGCGTTCAACCTCATCGTGAGCATCGGCCAACAGGGCCTGACTCATCGCCTGAATCTGCAGTGGTGTTACGTAGCGAGGCGACGATCGCACACAGATAAAGCCGATCGCACTCGCACCAAGACGAGCGATCGCAACCGCTTGCTCTACCTGAGTCAAGCCACAAATCTTCACCCAAAGAGAAGAATCTATACTTAACATGCCCGTCGCGTTAACTCTATTAAACAACTCGCAAAATTAATTCTAAAAGTTCCTGTTATCCATCATGCTGTGACCCAATCGCACTATCGCACATCCTGTTCTATCAGCGGAGGTTAACAGTCATGCATACGATTCTTTCTCTAGTGGCACAAGCTTCTGTCACCACGCCCGAGTGGTCTCCTAAAGTAGCGCTCATCATGATTACCTGCAACGTCTTCGCGATCGTGATTGGACGCTATGCCATTCAAAAACCAGGTATTGGCCCTAAATTGCCTGCGAGTCTGCCTAGCCTGTTCGAGGGCTTTGGCGTGCCCGAATTGCTAGCCACTACCAGCTTTGGACATATCTTGGGAGCAGGCATGATTCTGGGGTTGGCGAATGCTGGGTTGATTTAATCGAAAGCCATGCTCGACCAGAAAGCGTACTTTCTTCCATTGTTGGGTATCGCTTTGTTTCGGGGGGTTGAAGTGCCGTCCCAAATTATGGGATGGGCCACCACATCGAGGACACAGCAATTCTTGACCAGAGTAGCCAAACGTGTATTGCCGCTTCAATGCTTTGCGGCATTCGAGACCCGCAAATGACGTGCTGTCATCACTCCCCTTCCTCCAACATTTCCTGCTTACAATAGAAGTTGTCGCTAGGCGGAAGGTGCTCTGGCGACGGTTTTTTACATAATTCACTTTATAACTATGCAGTCTGGCTGGCGTGTTGGCTCTATCTTAGGAATTCCCCTCTACCTTGATCGCTCCTGGTTTATCATTTTGCTGCTGGTCACCTTCGTGTATGGCAGCAACCCTCTTTGGCAAAATCAGTGGGGTCTGTTGTCTTGGGGAATTGGACTCGCGATGGCGTTGTTGTTATTCGGGTCAGTGCTGCTGCATGAATTGGGTCACAGTTTAGTAGCGAAGGCCCAAGGCATACAGGTGAATTCTATTACCCTTTTCCTATTTGGTGGCATTGCTGCCATTGATCGAGAATCCAAGACGCCAGGAGAAGCCTTTCAGGTGGCGATCGCGGGGCCTGCCGTCAGCTTTTCGCTATATATTCTCCTGACCCTAATTACAACTCTCTTCACCATACCTTTGCCATTAGCAGCGCTATTAGGCAACGTTGCCCAGATCAACCTTGTTCTGACCCTATTCAATCTCATTCCAGGATTGCCCTTGGATGGTGGTCAAGTACTTAAAGCTATCGTTTGGAAAGCAACGAAGAGCCGCATCAAGGGGGTTCGCTGGGCCGCTCGGATGGGTCTTATCCTAGGTTGGGGAGCCGTTGGTGTGGGCGTCCTCGCCTATCTTGCCCAGCCTAGCCTAGACCTAATTTGGATTGTTCTGATTGGCGGTTTCGCCATACGTAATGCCTCTAACTATGGGCGGATCGCTGACCTGCAAGAAACTCTGTCTGAACTGAGTGCTGCCGATGCCGTCACACGTGACTTTCGTGTCCTGGATGCGAACTCAACGCTAAGCCAATTTGCGGATGAATATTTGATGCAGGCAACGCGTGCACCGATGTACTTTGCGGCTTCTGATGGGCGGTATCGAGGGCTCGTTACGATTGAAGCCGTGCGTGAGATTGAGCGTAGCGAATGGGAGACCCGGACATTACAGAGCATTGCCTGTCCTCTCAACACGATTCCTGCCGTGCGTGAAACAACGCCCTTAGCTGAAGTTATCAATCTGTTGGAAAATTCACAGCTTTCCCGGGTTGTTGTGCTGACTCCAGCCGATGCTGTTGCCGGTGTCATTGACCGAGGTGAAATTGTGCAGGCGATCGCATCAAAAATGAACCTCGCTATCTCTGATGTTGTGATTCAGCAAATCAAGGATGAAGGGAAATATCCACCCGGGCTGAAGCTACCCGCCCTAGCCAAATCTTTAACGGAATAGTGGGACAGGAAAGAAGTCAGAATGATTACTCACGCTTGACAATAGCTAAGGTTCAACTTCAGGAACACTCACTTTGAACTGTTTGGCGTATTGTTTATAGGCTTCATGTTGCTCCGCATCAGTAAGGGGCGTCGTCTCAAAGGCGATACCCAGACTTTTCTCAATCTCTTCTACGATTGTTGAGGAGAGCTTCTGCAACCATGGATTGGTGGGCTCTGCCGGTATATTTGCGGGTAGTTGTCTGTAGTCAACTTCAGAACTAAATACCTGCTGATGCAAGTCAGGATCAGGCCATAACCGCATTGTCCCCTGCTGCAAAAGGCAATGATCGCGCCGTAGCTGAGCACTCCCAATGAGCTTGTATCCCATTTCAGTCACTAAGTCTGCAGCAGTAGCGGTCGCAAAGCAACTGGGCTGGTGGTGGTATCCCCATCCTGCACGACCGTAGCTCAGGGAAACACCAAGCCGCTGCCAAGCCGCAATCAAGGCGTTGCAGATACATTGGTAAGCATCCTGTCGGCGCTGATTGAGCATCGGCATAGCGATCGCATAAGTGAAATCACCTTGATGGAGAACTGCTCGCCCACCAGTAGGTCTTTTCACGAGGTCGATAGGCTGATGCTGCCAAAACAGAGTGTGCCATTTTGGAGGCCAGCGCTTCTGGTGGTAGCCCAGTGAAATGGCAGCAGGTTGCCAACGATAAAAGCGCAGCATCGGTTGCCGCTGTCCTGCAATCAGCTGATTGAACATCCAACTATCAATCGCCATCTGGGTTGTTCCAGAGGTAACTAATTCAGGAATGAAGCGCCAGGACCGCTGTGCCAAGGGTTGTATCAATTTCCAGTAATCTTAGGCAAGATATGGGTGCTTTAGGTGCCGTATTCCGCCTGTAGCTTCTCATCGTTATCGTCAGCAATGGTGGCCGCGATCGTCATGATACGAGAGACTTCACTGGGCGTCATGTCTGCTAGAGGACGGCTAGCTAGAACTACAACCTGCTTGCCCAAAATGCCGAAACATGCCTCAAACGTTTCACCACAGTTCATTTCCAAAAGGTGACGCATCAGCTTAGGTTCGTCTTTTGCCGGCAGATTCAATACAGGCGACCACACTGTCAGAACATCTTCGTCTTGAGTACCTGTAAGCCGAACATAGACCTCAACACTCCCGTAGCTGAACTTCCAGAGAAAGCTGCCATCTTCGCCCCGGCTGACCATAGCACTTTGGTCCTGATCCAGGCTAGTAATGACTGCTTCAATCACCTCAACGTGATCCGCAGTCACGGTTTCCTCACCGTTATCTCCAGCAATCGTTGCCAGCGTTTCTAGACTTACCGATGTCGTTGTCATAGCCAGTGCGTTGTCCTTGTGTACACATGCGCTGACCCAAATCTAACCGCTACCACCCGTATCTCAACAGAATGGGGCAGATTTTCTTTACTTTCAGGGTTGGGTTATTTGTGATTGGTTGATGATTGGGATAGAAGAAATGGCTCAAAGGGAAGCGATATTTATTGGCTATTCGTTCATGGTTGGTGGTTAGTGTGTAAAGGGGTAAAGGGCAAAGGTGAAGAGTGGATAAATTCTCAGTCTTGAGTTCGGAACTTCGAGTTTCTCACTTTACTGGATCCACTATCCCATCACTCAATACACCCACCCATCTACTCGTCTACCCCTCTACTCCTGCTCCCTATCCAGGCTTCCGGGCAAACCAGTACTTGCTAACGAAGTGTACCTCGGTTCTGATATCGGTGAACCCGGTAGTTTCCAGACGCTGCGACAGGTCGTCGTAGGTGTAATCGCGATAGAACGGCTCGTGAAACAGCTCGGGGAAGTTGAGCATCATGGGCTCTAGTTCAGGCGTGTCCAGCATCTGGATGGAGTCACAGATAGTGAAGATACTGCCAGGCTTAGCAACTCGGAAGGCTTCGTCAATAACTTGCTGACGAATGGGGCCTGGCAGTTCATGAAACAAGAAGACACACGTGACACCGTCAAAGTAGCTATCGCGATAAGGCATTTCTTCAGCTTTACCCTGGGCCAACTGGGGGAGTGTTCCTGGTGTTTCAGAGAGCGTTTGATTTGCCTTACGGAGGTATGCCGGGGATAAATCGATGCCAAATAGCGAAACCTCAGGGAGCACTTCACGCAGCATTTTGAGGGTGCGACCCGTTCCACAAGCCACATCTAAGACCTTGAGCTGTTGAGGTCTTAAGGTTGGCATAGTGTTTGTCTGAGTCCCTGCTTGAGCCGTCAGCATCGCATTCAAGCCCCGCCTTAAAGGAGCTAGGATGCGACGTCGCATTGCGTCAGCAGTGCCACCGAAGAGGAGTTCAACCTGCAGGTCATACAGATTGGCGGACATATCACTTAGGTAACCATTTGTCTGATGATGGAAGTTTTGTGTGTAGTAACTCGGCAAAAAAGAGGTGTTGATGTCTTTGTCAAAAACTTTGGTTTCTTGCTTGTCAACTCGATCCCAAATTTGAGGCAAGTCGAACCAGACAGCGGGGTAGTACTGAAAAAAGTCAGCCCATGGGTTATCGAAGAGCAAGTTTTTGGAATAGATACCGGCTTCTGCCTCTTTCCAGTCGATTTCGAGCAGGGCATCGCGGCGACGAGTTATCTCTTCAAGAAAGCCCGGAGGAAGGGTCTGTAAATTGAGCTTAGTGTTGGGCTTGAACCACTGCCGTAGTTGGGTTGCAATCGCTTTGTGACCCAAACCGAAGTAATTTTTGCTGTCTTGGAATGTTTGATATGCAAACTTTGTTAGGGTGTCGGGCATGGGAAAAAGGGAATATCAACATACATGAAGACCAATATTATGAATTGTAACGAAGAAAGGACAGTCGGTCAGGTCTGCGATCGCATTTGTCTTGGCAAATGAAAAAGCCGCCCAGAGGCGGCTTGCTTCTTCAGATTTACAGAGGGAAAGTCAATTAGCTAAGCAGGCGTAAGATAGCTCGTTTAGCAATCGTAATAGAGCGCCAATTCGTAAGGATGAGGGCGCAGACGCATGGGGTTGACTTCGTTGTCGAGCTTGTACTCAATCCAGTTTTGGATGAAATCACTCGTAAAGACACCACCAACCGTCAAGAAATCGTTGTCTTCTTCGAGAGCTTTTAGAGCATCCAACAACGAACCCGGCGTCGAGGGAATCTTGGCCAATTCTTCAGGGCTGAGATCATAAATATCGACGTCGAGAGGATCGCCGGGATCAATCTGGTTCTTGATACCGTCAATGCCTGCACACAGCATGGCCGCAAACGCCAGGTAGGGGTTAGAAGTGGCGTCGGGACAACGGAACTCTAAACGCTTGGCCTTAGGATTGTCACCCGAGAGCGGAATCCGTACCGATGCCGAGCGGTTACCCTGTGAGTAGGCTAAGTTGACAGGAGCCTCGAAACCAGGCACCAGACGTTTGTAGGAGTTGGTCGTCGGATTGGTGAAAGCTAGCAATGCGGGAGCATGCTTCAAAATTCCCCCGATATACCACAGACCCGTCTGGCTAAAGCCAGCATAGCCATCACCTGCCATTAGGGGCTGGCCGCCTTTCCAGATGGACTGATGAGTGTGCATCCCAGAGCCGTTGTCGTTGAACAGCGGTTTGGGCATGAAGGTGACAGACCGACCATACTTCTTAGCTACATTTTTGATGCAGTATTTGTAAGTCATCAACCAGTCAGCCGCTTGGATCATCTCACCAAAGCGGAAACCCAGCTCACACTGACCCCCCGTAGCTACCTCATGGTGATGCTTCTCAATGGGGACACCGCAGTCCTGCATTTTCAGCAGCATCTCAGTCCGCATGTCTTGTAAAGTGTCGGTCGGCGATACGGGGAAATAGCCTTCCTTGTAGCGAGGCTTGTAGCCCAGGTTGCCGCCTTCCTCAGACCGCCCAGTATTCCAACGCCCCTCGACACTATCGACATAGTAATAAGCGGAATGCTCATTTTGGTCAAAGCGAACATCGTCAAAAACAAAAAACTCCGCTTCTGGACCAAAGTAGGCAGTGTCGCCAATGCCACTGGACTGGAGATACTCAATCGCCTTAGTCGCGATCGCCCGTGGGCAGCGCTCATAGAGTTCTCCGGTACGGGGCTCCTGAATGGTGCAGACCATGCTCAAGGTTGGCTCTGTCATAAAAGGATCCATCCACATCGTGTCAGGATCGGGCACCATCGCCATGTCAGATTCGTTGATAGCCTTCCAACCGCGAATACTGGAACCATCGAAGGCCACGCCGTTCGTGAAGCTATCTGCGTCAATTTGGCTGTTGTGCAGTGTTAGATGCTGCCAGATGCCGGGTAAGTCGATGAACTTCAGATCAATCATCTGAATGTTTTCATCTTGAATCTTTTTCAAGATGTCGTCAGCAGTCGCCATGAATTACTCCTTTACTCTCCAAGGTCTGCAGGGGCATCCTGCAATCGGCTAACTAGAGTAGATTGAGATCCTCGAACTGCGCTGATGCCGTTTCAAGTCGTAATCTCAAAAATCAACGACAGTGCCAGGAACCTCACGCATGGCCCCATCTGGAACCCCATTTAGCTGACTCACTCGCTAGTCGCAGGACAGACGCTCTAGTTATCTGAATCATCCTATGGATAGGGATTAGCACCTTTTGTATCAAGACATACAAAAGAGGCGGCAACCTGAAGAGACCGAATTGACCAAGAAATCAAAAAACTTAGATGCATACACGCCTGACTAGAATACGCGGCTGAAACCAAGAGCGAACCTCAATCTTTTCCACATGGGAGGTAAGTCCGCCGCCAAATGTTTCAAAAAATGTCTGATTGTAACAATCTGATGGTGCGCTGCTTCATCTTTCTCATTTTGGCAGCCTGCCGTCTGAAGCCGCGTGGTAGACTGGCTTCTGAATTATTCAAGAATTAGCCAGAAGAGCGGCTTGGCGTTTCGCCTGAGGATGTGTCGTGGTGCAGTTGCTGAGGCGAACTGGCGAATCTTGTTGGAAGACGCGATCGCGGTCCCTAGTCCGCAGATTATGAATGCGTCTGGGGACTCCGTAAGATTGATTGGGAGAAAAACGTTCATGCGGGATGCTGTCACGACTTTAATTCGAAGCTACGACTCAACGGGCCGCTATCTAGATAAAAGCGCTTTAGATTCTCTAAAGACTTATTTCGATACTGGAGCGGCGCGTGTTCAGGTGGCTGCAATGATTAGCGCCAGCGCGGCTGAGATCGTGAAAAGTGCAAGCAGTAAGTTGTTTGAAACGGTACCGGAACTGCTGCGTCCAGGCGGAAACGCTTACACTACTCGTCGGTATGCAGCTTGTCTGCGAGACATGGACTATTATCTGCGTTATGGCAGCTACGCTATGGTTGCGGGCGATCCCGCAGTCTTGGATGAGCGTGTTCTGCAGGGCTTAAGAGAGACTTACAACTCTTTGGGAGTACCGATTGCTCCAACAGTTGTCGGCATTCAAATCATGAAGGACATGATTAAGGCGAAAGGAGCTGAGGCGGGTATCCAGAATCTAACTTTTGTGGATGAGCCTTTTGACCATATGCTCAGAGAAATTAGCGAAGTCAGCGTGTAGTTGTGGCTCCTCGAACCTGATTGAAAATCGTTGAAGTCGGGGTAACTCTGGGTTACCCCGTTTTTGTTAGTTATGTAAATTCAATCGTAAAGGCTAGGCTCCATAGCAAATGATGATGGGCTGCACCGTTTCTATCCTATGCCTCTTCAAATTTGCCTCTATCTCTTGTTGAACGAAGCCATCGTGTAAGAATAAAGGCAAGCTTGTTACTTTCAACTAAGAACACACAACGAAGGCTACAGTGCTCTCAAGCTTCTTTCATCAAGGAAGCCCGCTTTATAAAATACGGAAGGTAAGCTTTGTAAGCAGCTGGATATGGCTTTGATTAACCTGCTCAGGCGATTTCGAGATGTATTGAGACGCTGGTGGAGAGACTTTACACTCCAAACCCGTCTGATGGCAGGCGCGACGTTGGTCGTGTCGCTCTTGATGAGTGGCCTGACATTTTGGGCCGTGAATTCCATTCAGCAAGATGCTCGCCTCAACGACACTCGCTTTGGTAGTGATTTGGGTCTGCTGTTGGCTTCCAACGCCGCTCCCATGGTGTACAGAGGGAATCAGGAAGAACTCGCCCGATTTTCTTATAGCTTTTATCAGAGCACATCGAGCGTTCGCTACATGCTGTATGCCGATGAAGAGGGCGCTATCTTTTTTGGTATTCCCTACTCCGATCCCTCAGTTCAAAACTCTCTGACCCTCCGACGTCGAATGCAGCTGCCAGATAACTATGTCAAAAATGCTGATCTTCCCTTTGTTCGTCAGCATCTGACACCAGCTGGAGAAGTTGCCGATGTTTTTGTCCCCATGAATTACGATGGCAAATACCTCGGCGTCTTAGCTTTGGGTATTAATCCCAATCCCACTGTTGTAGCCTCTTCTCACCTGACCCGCGATGTGACCGTCGCTGTGTTTGTTTCTATTTGGGTCATGGTGATTTTGGGAGCAGTTTTCAACGCGCTAACCATCACGCAGCCTATCAAGGAACTATTGATGGGCGTTAAAAACATTGCTGCAGGTAATTTTCAGCAGCGGATTGATCTGCCTTTAGGGGGCGAACTGGGCGAGCTTATTTACAGCTTTAATGAAATGGCTGAACGCCTAGAGCGATACGAAGAGCAAAATATTGAAGAACTGACTGCTGGCAAAGCCAAGCTAGAAACGCTAGTCTCGACCATTGCTGATGGAGCTCTACTGCTGGATACCGATATGCGCATTGTGTTGGTGAATCCGGCTGCAAGACGCATTTTTGGCTGGGATGGAAAAGATCCCACGGTTGGCAAGGCGCTCCAGCATTTTCCTAACTCAGTTCGGGTGCAGCTGACTCGTCCATTGTTTATGGCTGTAGCAGGAGAGTCGGAAGCAATGGAATTTCGTATTCCTCTCACTGAACCGACAAGTCGAATGATTCGAGTGCTGTTGAATACGGTTTTGGACCAATCGCGCGAAAATGTGAAAGGAATCGCTATCACGGTACAAGACATTACGCGTGAAGTTGCCTTGAATGAAGCCAAGAGCCAATTTATCAGTAACGTTTCCCACGAACTACGGACACCGCTTTTCAATATTAAGTCGTTCATTGAAACCCTACATGAATACGGTGATGAGCTGAGTCAAGAGGAGCGTAACGAGTTCCTCGAAACCACTAATCATGAAACTGACCGTCTATCCCGTCTTGTTAATGACGTCCTGGACTTATCACGTTTGGAATCGAATCGTCGCTATCAGTTTCGCGACGTGGAGATTGCACAGCCAATTGAGCAAACACTGCGGACCTATCAGCTCAATGCTAAAGACAAGCAAATCGCATTATCACACGCGATCGAACCCGGTTTACCCTCCGTGCACGGTAACTATGATCTCCTCCTGCAGGTATTCGTCAACCTCGTGGGCAACGCACTGAAATTTACCGAAGCAGGTGGTCACGTTGCCATCCGAGCCTATGAGCTGCATCCCCATAGTCATTCGGACGGTACTGATAACCTGGACACGTTTATCCGTGTTGAAGTCTCTGATACTGGCATCGGTATTGCCCAAGAAGACCAAGATGCTATTTTTGACCGTTTCTTCCGTGTCGAAAACCGGGTTCACACACTGGAAGGGACTGGATTGGGCCTATCCATTGTGAAAAACATCATCGAAAAGCACAGCAGCCGTGTTCACCTCATTAGCGAGGTTGGTATCGGTACTACATTCTGGTTTGATTTGGCAGCATCGCCAACGGAGTCTTCTGAACCGACGTTGCATATGGTCAGTCGAGCTTCCTCATCAGAGGAAAAGAACACCGCCGAACTGATTACGACCGTGAAACCAGATAACTAGCTGAGCTTGCCATGCAGTCTCTCAGTACCCTAATGAAACAGCTTGAGCGATCGCCCCGTTGGCAAGCCTCAGCTAATTTGCGCCGCTTGTTAACGCTTTGGCCCCAGATAGTAGGGGCTGCTGTCGCCCAACATAGCCAACCCTGTCAGGTGAAACGAGGTATTTTGCATGTGTCTGTGTCTAGCTCTGCTTGGGCGCAAACGCTGACATTTGAAAGGCTTAGGATCCTCGAAAAGATACACCTGCAGCTTCCAGCAACCAAGACAGATATTAATGAAATTCGCTTCGCAACAGCTCGTTGGCAGCAACTACAGCGGCGTTCTCGCTCTATCGTCCAATCTCAGTTAGCCGAACATCCAAGCTGGGCTAAAACAACGGTTCAGCCGACCTCCCAACCAGCAGCTACGACAGCCACAGACGCCTTCAAACAATGGTCACAGCGGATTCAGACTCAGTTCCTAGACCAAAGTGTTTGTCCAGAATGTCGGTGTCCTTGCCCAACTCAAGAACTACAACGGTGGCCAGCCTGTTCCATCTGCATGAGCCACCATTGGCAAAACAATCTTGGCAATGGATAAATCCAAGCATTTTTCTCCATAAACAGAATTTTAATAATCAATACTCTCCTGCTGGATGGGCTAGAAGCAACGTGCAATAGGCTCTGCGATCGCTAAACTTTGACCACCCAAGACAGAATTGAGGAAAACCAAGGATATATGGGAGTCTTGTAAATTATCTTTCCTAGAATTTCTGCCTATGGCGTCAACATCTCGCCTGTTTATAAAGTACAAATAGAAACCATCCTGGGGCTTTTAGCTAACCACCCAAAATTTGCATAAATCGGTAAAGCTTGGATCCTATAAATCAGTTGTTTTTCCAGAGCATCTAGTGGATCCCAAATACGCTAGTTCTGCCCGTTAAAATGATGACTTCTAGATAGGCTCACAAAAAATAAAATCAGGTAGAGGCGATCCCCAATGCTGTAAAGAAAGTTTCATCGCCATATACTTACGAAAGCAACTGTATAGACATATATGAAGAGACTATAAAGAGAACCTAAAAAGAGTGACTCTATTCGAGTTCGATGAAATCCCTGATGCCATTGGATATTCCGGTTTTTTCCTCAGGAAAAAGTAGCAAAAGAATTCGTCACAATAGGGTTACAACGTTTTAGGGAAACCCTAATGAACTCAAATCAGTTTGGTATTTCATGCTGTCAGCGCTGTCGCTTTTACACGTTAGAAGGACGACGCGGCGGGCATTGTAGCCAACTTGATGTGCCGGTTCAGGGCAAATGGTCTGCCTGTTCTCTGGCAGCTCCTGTGTTTATGGAATCCCTTAATACTGTCACGCATCTTCCAGTATGGTCAGAGAGTTTGTCGGTAACCCATTGTGATGCGATGATTCAAGAAGACAGCTATCTGTCCAGCTCCGTCGCTTAGTCATGGCAAATAACGTGCCTCAATCAAGACTGCGAAGCCAATTAAGCAATTCTCTACAAAACTTACAAGCTTCTGATTTATAGAGATAGCCCAAATAGCTTCTGTAGGAATCTCACAATTATCTTTGAAAGCCTTTGCATCCTTTTAGGAGCGAGGCTTTTGCTAATAGATATAGCTTCAGCCATCTAGGCTAGGACACCGAGTAGTCTTCGATTGCTCAGTGCTTGGCTAGATGGCTGCAGTTGTCTTGTCCTAACAGACTTGGCAACGGCTATGAAAGCTCTGGAAAAAGACGTGGAAAATTTTCCAAGCGCTTACGGTAGCCAGGGATATTGACGAAAATCAGGCGATCGCTTCTCCAAAAACGCTTGTTTGCCTTCCGTCCCTTCCTCTGTCATGTAATACAACAGCGTTGCATTACCGGCTAGTTCCTGCAGCCCAGCCTGTCCGTCACAATCCGCATTGAAGGCTGCTTTGAGACATCGAATTGCCATAGGGCTTTTTGATAGTACTTCTTGTGCCCACTTTATCCCCTCGGTTTCCAAGGACTCGACTGGCACCACTGTGTTGACAAGTCCCATCGCTAGCGCTTCTTGAGCTGTGTATTGGCGGCAGAGAAACCAAATCTCGCGGGCCTTTTTTTGTCCTACGCTGCGCGCGAGGTAACTGGCCCCGAAGCCGCCGTCAAAGCTTCCTACTTTGGGTCCGGTTTGTCCAAAGATGGCATTTTCAGCTGCAATTGTCAGATCACAAATCACATGCAGCACATGCCCCCCTCCGATTGCATAACCTGCGACTAGGGCAATCACAACTTTAGGCATTGAACGAATCAATCGTTGCAAATCGAGTACGTTCAGCCGCGGCATCCCTGCTTCATCGACGTATCCCCCTTTACCACGGACGCTCTGGTCTCCCCCTGCGCAGAAGGCATATTTCCCATCGGTATGGGGGCCAGCTCCTGTCAGCAAAACGACCGCAATTGTCGTATCCTCACGAGCATCCGCAAAAGCATCATAAAGCTCAACCACCGTTTTGGGACGAAAGGCATTGCGCTTATGGGGACGATTAATCGTAACCTTTGCGATGCCGTCTGCTTTGTGATAAAGGATATCTTCGTACTCTTTGACAACCTGCCACTGTATGTCCATAGTCTCAAAAACCGGATCAAGTTTAGAGCTATCGGTTTGGTGGTTACTCGTTACTGTCTGCTGGCCATTGGGTACTTACTTGTTTGTTGCTTACGGATTATGGATTGATAGTTGAATCATCCAGCAAAACGTGAACGATGCATCCGTCAACCAACAACCAAAAACGCATAACGGAACCAAACTAATAACCCTACCGCTTATCTACCCTACTACTCCTCTGCACATCTGCGCTTTAACCTCACAGACAGTAACGCGGATCATCCCATCCCATTGCTGGGCTGAGTCCAGACTTGCGTGTGTACTGCGCTGAGTTTGCTCGGAGGCTCCGGCGCTGCGGGCGGCGCTGCGGCCAGGGAACGCCGCCGCTATCGTAAGTGCCGGGTAGCCCAGATGAGGAATGATGAGGCGCCGATGAGGCTGTGGCAGCTTTAGTATTTTGCTCGAGCGCCCTCAGTTTTTCCAGAGCGGTCGACCAGTCCAAATCAGGAACTTGGAATAGCGATCGCAGGGCCATGAGTACAGCATCGGTTGCTTGTGTCTGAGGCCGTAAGATCGGTTTGGAGAGCCGTAGCGGATCGACCTGAACCGCTGCGATTGCTTGACGGACAGCGTCGGCAATTTTTCCTTGCAGATCGCGCTTAGCAAGCTGACGCTGATGCTCCCATCCTCTTTCGCTGGAAGCATAGAGCGGTGGCAGGCGATTCAACGCGTAGGTGACAACTTCCTCTACCTTGATGTAATGGCGCACTCGGGTAGGGAGGTGCTGTAGTTGTTGCCCAATTTCTTGAGCGACCAAGCTCTCCATGACGTTGATGTAAGTACGCTGTTGATTCTGTAGTCTCAATTCTTTCACGGATACACCCATCTTTTCTCTTATAGGTTAAGGAGACCTCTTGATAGGGCTTGAAGTGGGGCTTTCAGAGGTTCTCTAGCGGCTACAAATCGAGCAACCGTGTATATACTTAATAATAGATTGATGGTGAGTTTCATACAAAACATTTCCAAAACTATTCACGCAAGCTTGATCAATCTCAGCCTTATGTGAAGACTGCTCTTCTTCCATGGCTCCTTCTCCGGCTCCTTTCGCTCACTCCCTCGCCTTTCGCTGTATGGTTAAATCCATTACTGCTTGTCTGTATTCTCGATGTCCCGCTCCAACGCGCTACGCTACTACGTCATCGCTCGGCTATTACTAGCTCCTTTGATGATTCTGACCATTGCGACGGTCGTTTTCCTCCTGCTGCGAGCGTCGCCAGGAGACCCAGTTGATGCATTGCTCGGCGGGCGAGCACCTCAGGCAGCAAAAGATGCAATGCGCGCTCAGCTGGGTCTCGATGCGCCATTAGTGGTCCAGTACTTACGCTACCTAGGGAGTCTTCTTGTCCTCGATCTGGGCACATCCATTGCAACCCAGGGGCAAACCGTCTGGGATATTATCGGGGATCATTTTCCAGCCACAGTGGAATTGGTATTGTGCAGCTTACCCATAGCCGTAATTATTGGCCTTGGCATAGGAGCGATCGCAGCATCGCGACCCAATTCGCAGCTTGATGCTGGGGGTCGTTTGTTTGGCATCGTCACCTATGCCATGCCGATATATTGGTTCGGCATTGTATTGCAGCTGATATTTGCAGTGCAACTCGGATGGGTTCCTACCTCAACTCGATTTCCGATTGGTATCGATCCGCCAATCGGACCTACCGGACTCTATCTGTTCGATAGTCTCTTGATGGGGCGTCTTGACCTGTTTGCAACCTCTCTACATCATTTGGTGCTGCCTAGTGTGACACTGGGCCTCCTCAGAAGCGGTATTTTCGAGCGCATTGTGCGAGTCAACCTTAAACAGACACTCCGCGCTGACTATGTTGAAGCTGCTCGAGCACGTGGTGTTTCAGAAGTTCGCATTGTTTTGGTTCATGCTCTGAGAAACGCTCTGATTCCGGTTGTTACGATCTTTGGCCTAACCTTCGCCTCGATGCTAGGTGGGGCCGTTTTGACCGAGGTGACATTTTCTTGGCCCGGTTTAGCTAATCGCCTGTACGAAGCCATCAGCCAGCGAGACTATCCTGTCGTTCAAGGACTCATGGTCTTTTTTGGCATCATCGTTGTGATTGTTAGCATCTTGATTGATATCGTCAATGCCTATATCGATCCAAGAATTCGATATTAAAGCTTTACTAGTGTTTGCTGGATTGTTAATGATGGGGAGTTAGTTGTCTATCGTTCCCCAGCAGCATAGCTAGTTCAGTTTCAACATCCACTATGACCGCTCCTAATTGCTGCAAGTTTTGAGTGTCGGGGCTGTCGAAAGTGAAGAAAGGTTTGTTTTTAGCGGCGATTGTCTTGGCAAGTTTCTCGGTTTTGCTGCCTGGAGCTGCATAGGCGATGAATACGACGGTGGCAATTGTTTCCACCAACCGATTTCGTTGCTCTGCTAAGGCCGCTGTAGCCCGTCTCTGGCTAGCTGGAAAATATGACAGTAGAAGTAACCGTTGCGCAGCAATGGCAGTTTTTTGGTCTTGGGAAAGACGTAGATTGTGCAGGCTACGGGCAGGACAGTGGATGCAAGGTTGAGTGCCTATCATCAGTAGCTTTAGACACTCTTTTTCTACTGACGAGTGAAAACCACCGATGATAGGAATGTGAGTAGCCCGAATTTTTGAGGCGAAGCTGTAGGTATGACGAATTAAGTGCTCAGGACATTTTGTCGAGCAAAAGAGGGCGATCGCCGGTTTTCGTAGCATATCGAGATAGCCGATGGCACTCAAATTCAGTGAAGATGTTTTGCCTAGAAGCTGGCTGAGTGCGTTTGGATAGGCTGAATGCTCTGGTGGAATCGGAACAGGATCGAACATGCGAATTAGCCTGCTTGTTGGTCAATTCTTCTGGAGAACAAGTGCTCCGTGATCGCTCTATCTTTTGCGGCCCAATTCCTGCTGCACGGCTAACCCAATCGCCAAAGCCTCCTTCAAAAACTGCTGGTACTCCGAAGCCTGATTGTTGACATGTAAAGTTTGAAGCGTAGAAAGATTTGTCTCAATGTTGCGGAACAACTCCTGCCGCCGCTCCATTAGAGGCCGATGGCGACGCAAAATACGCTCTGTCATCAAAGCTGAAATCAAGCTATCGTGAGTTGCCGCCAAAGCTTTGAGAACTTCATCGCGATTAGGTAATCCCAGATTGGCAACCTGTATGGTTTCTAGCTCATCCATTACTTGTACTGCCTGGATAATCTCATTATGGCGATCCACTTCATCCAGCAGATGGGCTAGCGATCGCAGAGTCTTGTAACGTTTCCACTGATAAGCGTTCCAGGCGATCGCGCTGATTACCGTACAGCCCACTGCTATGAGCAGCAGCCAAGACACATTATCGAAGCTAGACAAGCTCCGCGCAATTACCAGTCCTAATCCTAGGCAAATAATAAACACCACTCCCAAAGCCGAGCCCTCTGTCACGATTAACGACAGCACTCGCTGAGCCGAGCGAAATGTTGATGGTCGAACGACTCCCCCTACAAAAACGGTGCCAATATCCAGACCAGTAAGCTTTTCCAGCTGCGGCTTGGTAATTCTGAGCGAATCCAAGTCAGAGTTCATAGTTTGGGAAAGAGGAAAGAGGGGAGCAGAGGCAGTAAGGGAGTGATGGTGAGTAGGCGAATTGGGAAAGGGGGGAGTTATGAGTTATCAGTTTTGATTGTTGAATTGAACTAAGAACTAGGAACTTAAAACTCAGAACTACAACCATCAACTATCAATACTGAACCAAGAACCAATCACTATCAACCAATTACAATCCAAACAGAGCCAAGATGCTTCTAACAACCTGAGCATAGAAGTTTCCCTCAATGTTGCGAAATAGCTGAAAGGGTTCACCGGGCGCGCCGAAGAAGGGGCGCAGCGTCCATCCTAGCTGACTGCCAACGAGGCCATAAAGTACCAGCCAAAACAACAATAATTGGTTGCGAATCTTAGGAGTATTCTCATCAAACTTCATCACGGTTTTGATGTTGTTATAGAATAGCCTGATCCCCACAAAACCGGTTAGCGCGAAGATGGCTACGTTGAGCAGCAGGAAGAAGTGATAATCGCGAATTGAAATCAAAAAAAATAGCGTTACCGGCGCAAAGCTAAACAACAAAACGCTAATAACTGAAACTGTTGTCAGACTCAGAACAGTATATTGTTTGAAATCAGCTTTGGAACCAAATAGGATATCAAAGAAATAGAGCGTAGGTAAGCAAATTAGGAGCGTGAGCAGGTAGAGGGCAGGGAGCTTGACTGTTGAGACGAGCATTTGCTGCCAACCGCTCGAGGCCCCGATGATCGCTCCATAAATTGCAAAGAAGAGGGAGCTTGCAACAATTAAAGACAGAATTTTGGACTCAACTTTTTTACCATCGCGGACTTCGTCGAGGAAGAGCACGCGATCTCGCAGTAAGCTAATCAGCGTCGAAAAGTGATTCATGGGCTTATCCAAGAGCGACTGTGGCGACTGATGCCTACCCCGAGCATAACCACTCGCTAAGTCGGATTAAGTCGGATTGTGACGGTGAATCGTCCTCAAAATGTCATTGAGCAAATGACGCATCTTGACAAAAGTAGCGGATGGGCACGGTGGAGTAAGTTGGGAAATAGGGTTGTTCTAAAGCCAGAGGGGGAACCATCTCCGGAGGTATACCGCAGGCTTCAAAATGTTGAACGGCATTTTCAGCAGCTACTTTATCTGCTATCACGTAGTCCATGTAAGAGCGGTTATTGTGCTCGATCTGAGCTTTAGCACTTGTGATCGCCTCTTCCACTGTACTGACGGGCGACAAAAACGTAGTCCCGCCCAATTGGTTGATAACCACCGGGCTAATTATCCGAGCATCGGATTGCGTTTCTGCTCGACCATAAAGGGGACGAGACGGGAATTCGACGTGGGCGGCTGCAATCGCACCTTGGTAGATTTCGCAGTGAATAAGTTGCATCGTGCTTCTTGTCTCAAATCGTGTGGGCTGAAGTCAGATAAATATGGGGTAACGAATTGACACCAGGCTTTGTAACAGAATGGCTAGGCTTAAGCAAAATGCTCGTGGAGTAAGCGATTTGGGCTTCACAACAGAAGCGCCAGGATTGCCAATGAACAGATGGTAGATTTATCTCACACAGAGCTGCTGAGTAGAACAGAGACTACATGTTCAGGAGAGTAGGTCATTACTGTGACGATTTTGTGAATACGAGCGCTCAATCGTGGAAGTTAGGGGGCAGCGGCTTATTCTTTGGCAGAGTTTTCTTAAATAGAACTCAGGAGAAAGACACGCTTACCCTCAATCGTAAGTTTTTACAGAGCTTTCAAAGGTTCTTCGCTCAGTATTCCCATCTTCAGAGGCTCAGTATGTCTCCGTGAGCTAGAATGCCATTCGCAAGGACGTCATGAGCCGGAAGGCTTAGTTACGTAGCTACAGGCTAAGCAGTTCTTGGAGAGCATCAACATCCGAACCAACAGTTGCAGCTTTTCAGTGAAAGACAAGAGGTTGTTTTGTTTTAATATTCTGGCTGCAAAGATACCTGTGGTTCAGTCCTCCTACTTTTCTATACTGGTAGCTTGAGAATATACGCTGGCCACATCCAGCTCCCCAGTGTTTATGCAGGGAGAAACTCAGGTTGCTAAATCGGATGTGGTTAGACTTCGCCGTTTGCCGAGGCCCGTTATGTCGTTGATTCGCGAGTTACATCGTCAGCTCATTCAGAAAGAGCGCTCCGCTGTTGAAATAACAGAGTCCTATTTAGATCGCATACAAGCGCTAGAACCTTCACTTCATAGCTTTCTGACGGTCACTCGAGAGTTAGCGATCGCCCAGGCACAGTCTGTCGATCAGAAGATTGCCAATGGCGAAGAAATCGGGCTTCTAGAAGGCATTCCCATCGGTCTGAAGGACAATCTTTGCACTCGCAGTATCCGTACAACGTGTGCCTCCAAAGTCCTCGAACATTTCGTGCCCCCTTATGAATCCACTGCCACCCAGCGATTAGCCAATGCAGGTGCCATCTGTCTTGGTAAAACAAATCTGGACGAGTTTGCCATGGGCAGCTCGACCGAGAATTCAGCCTATCAAGTCACTGGGAATCCCTGGAATCCTAGCTGCGTTCCTGGAGGCTCTTCAGGGGGATCGGCAGCAGCTGTAGCTGCTGATGAATGCCCGGTTGCTCTGGGGTCTGACACAGGTGGGTCAATTCGGCAACCTGCCGCTTTTTGTGGCGTTGTGGGTATGAAACCCACTTACGGGCTGGTCTCTCGCTACGGACTCGTGGCCTTTGCTTCATCCCTGGATCAGATTGGCCCTTTAACTCGTACTGTGGAAGATGCAGCGATTCTACTCCAAGCCATTGCAGGTCATGATCCCCGCGATTCTACCAGCATTGATGTCGCGATCCCCAACTACACGCAAAACCTGAAACCTGGACTGGACTGCAAAGGACGTAAAGTCGGCATTATTCAGGAGACTTTCGGTGAAGGTCTCGATCCCGTTGTGGATCAAGCGGTAAAAGCCGCGATCGCCCAGTTCGAAGCGTTGGGTGCGGAAGTTAAGACCCTCTCCTGCCCCCGCTTTCGATATGGATTGCCCGCTTATTACATCATCGCTCCCTCGGAAGCTTCCTCAAATCTAGCCCGATATGATGGTGTGAAGTATGGGATGCGGTCGGATGAGAATAACCTAATGTCGATGTACACCAAGACCCGGGCTGCCGGTTTTGGCGCTGAGGTTAAGCGGCGCATAATGATTGGCACATATGCCCTCTCCGCAGGCTACTACGATGCTTATTACCTTAAAGCTCAAAAGGTTCGAACACTTATTAAGCAAGACTTTGAGTCTGCTTTCAAAGAGGTGGATGTGCTAGTCTGCCCGACAACGCCGACAACTGCCTTTACCGCTGGCGATAAAGACGACCCTCTCAGCATGTATCTACTCGACCTCATGACCATTCCTGTGAATCTAGCAGGGCTTCCTGGCATCAGCCTTCCCTGCGGGTTTGACGAGGGGGGGCTGCCCATTGGCGTACAGCTCGTTGGTAATGTTCTACAAGAGCAAACCCTATTCGAGGTCGCGTACGCCTACGAACAATCTACAGAATGGCACCAGAAATCGCCTCAGCTTCTCTAGATAGAACCAAATCAGTAAGGATGCCGCATCAATGGGAGGATTACTGCTTGGCTTGATTGGGGTAGGTGCGATCGCCTACGTTGGAGTGTGCTTGGCAATTTGGCTAGGCCAGTCACGTCTCATATTTCATCCCCAGTCAGACCTCGCCACCACGCCAGGAGATATCGGGTTAACCTATCAAGACGTACAGATTCCTGTTGGCGGGGGACATCTTCATGGCTGGTGGCTCCCTGCAACGGATGATCACACTCAAACTATCTTGTTTTTGCACGGCAATGCTGGCAACATTGCGGCTAATCTCCGATACGCGGGAGAGCTCTGTCAGGCCGGTCCATCAATCCTAATGATTGACTATCGGGGTTATGGCTTAAGTTCAGGGCCTTTTCCAAACGAAGCCCGTGTTTATGAGGACGCGAGTGCTGCCTGGCGTTATCTTACCCAGACCCAGTCGATTGCCCCTGAAAATATTGTGATTTTTGGGCACTCCATTGGTGGGGCAATCGCGATTGAACTTGCCCGCTACTCGAGCAAAGCAGCAGGTTTGATTGTCGAAAGCACCTTCACCTCCATGTCTGCCATGGTGGACTACATCGGTTACAGTCGCATCGTTCCCAAGTGGCTGCTAAATCAGCTTTTTGATTCCGAGCAAAAGCTGCCTACTCTTCACCTACCTATGCTGCTAATCCATGGACTAGAAGACAATACCGTACCCGCCACCATGAGCGAACAACTCTACGCTAAAGCCTCTGGCCCTAAAAAACTATGGCTCGTTCCTGGAGCCAACCATAACGATATTGCCGAAGTCGCTGGCCCTAAGTATTCAGAGTTTCTACAGCGATGGCTGGCTTCGCTATGTCCAGCTGTGGAGAAGCCGATTTGAGGATTCTCACTCCCATTCAAATGGACGATTGCGATCGCCCACGATCCCATAAAACGTTTCTAATTTCTCTGCATCAAGCTCGTTCTGCCAGCGCTGATCGAGCTTGATTTTGAGATCCATTTTGTTGTAATACTCGCCGTGGACTTCTTGGGTGTTACTAGGCACGGGTTGATTGCGATAGCGGGCGATAAGTGCTCGGGCGCTGCGACTGCCAGCAATATAGTGATGATCGTGCTGCCAGTATTCCAGCATTTCCGGTTCAAAGGGCACACCTAGGAACGCACAGACCTTGCGCATCACATCAGTCGGTGCCGTTGCCAAGGCTTCGTACTGTACTTGGAGACGACGATCCGTCGGCAGCGTATCGTATAGCTGTTCACACGCTTCTAGATTACTTAACCAGCGCTTGCTAATAGATTCAGCAGTCATCTCGGGATAGGCGCGCAGGTAGGAGTTCAAAACGGCCCGTCCATCTCGAACAGCATGAATTACATATGACTTAAGGGGGCCTTGGCGAAACTCGCGGGCCTCAAGCTGACGGGTGACCCAATTGGGATATTTGCTGGAATCGATTAGCAGGCTTTTTTGAATCCGCTCCATTAGTAACGTGTAAGGTCGGAAAATCTCATCTTGGCCAATTAGCTCACGAAAGCCCCGCTCCAGCTTGAGGGGAATAGCTGGATGCAAACGACGACCGCTAAACCCTTGAGCCAATTGCTTGGCGTCTGCGTCACTGAAGTGAGCCGGCCAAAAGCTACTATCGGGACAAAAAGCGGCTGGGGTGGGCTTACGGCGGTAGAGTTGAGGCAGCTTACTGATCTCGCCCAGGGAAAAGCCTTGTGAATGGCTGCCCAGCATCAGATCCAGCATGGTTGAGCCAGAGCGTCCAATCCCCAAAATGAAAACGACCTTTCCCGTAGTAACCATGGCTTCCTTCATGAGCTTCCTTATTAGACACCGAGCTTCTGCTGAATCCGCTGCCATAGACTCGCTTTCTTGACAGGCTTGAGATTCAAGAGCGGTTCCGAGACAACTCGGAAGCGGTAGTATTCCCAGACTTCCCAGTAAGGGCCTCCGGGGCACATAGGCGTACCCGCCCAATGCAGATAGCGCAAACGGCGATCGCCGTCATACAGCAAATGCTCTTTTTCCTGAAAATGAGGGCTTCCCCCCCAACTACCGGGTTCATTTGGATTAACCTTCGTGATGTTGAGGCGACGAACCATCTCGTTGAGGACGAGATAGTTCATGATAGGTTGGTCGGTCGTGCCGCTGGAAAAGTCAAAATATTCTCGGTGAGCGGCACATTCTCGAAGCCGCCTCAGCATTTCTTCATAGGAAAAAACCTGTTTTCGCGAACCCCAAAAGCCACTATTAAAGACATCTTGTAGCTGAGCTTCAGTAAAGATCTTTTGCTCTTTGATGAGTGGCGAAAAGACATCTGCTAATCCTCGGCCTTTGTGATGAAAATCGCAGCAAATAAAGTCTGCCTGCTGTAGATAGTCAAGAGTTCTAGAAATCGGCTCAAACCAAAGAATATCAGTATCAATATAGACAAACTCATCTAATGGGCCAAACCAAACGGCCAGTTTCCGCATTTTGTTAGGTAGCTTCAAGAAATCGCGAGGAAAGATATTGGCGATATCCTGCGTCATCTGATCCAGAAACTCTAAATCTGGAAACATCTGCACATTGAAATTGTCTCTCAAAACATTCCAAACTTTTTGATGCTCTTCATTGAATGGGATCATCACAATAGAAACATCAGGATCATGCAAGCGAAGACTGCTGAGGAGCGCAACCGCCTGATCAAATACCCGATCATTGGCAACAATGTAAACCCCACGGCTCATGACTTAATCCCTCCTCGGGGTCTACTTACTTAGCTAATCCCAGCTTTTTCAGAACGCGTTGTGGCAGACTCGGCGGTTTAGGCCTATAGGAAACAGGCTTATCTTCGAATACAGGATAACTGTCTGGCTCCCGCAAATAGCGATAATGCAGAAAAATATCACGGTAAGGAAACTCGATATTTTCGCCCTGACAAATACGCTTAAAAAAGCGCGAACTCACACCGATGTAGTGCAGATAAGTGAGCCTTGCACCTTTGTCGTACAGGACATGATCCTTAGCAACAAAATGAGGTGAAGTAACCGAATTACCCGTTTTCTTTTCCGCAGGCCAATTTAGTGCCAGATTGTGAACCTTACGACCACTTTTCATGACCATGTAATTTAAGACCGACTGATTAGGCGCACCTAGATACAAGATGTCAGCATCGCCGCTTTCTAAGCCGGTAATCACTTGGTCTCTGTCGCCTTTGGAAAACATGCCTTTTTGGGAAGCATAGCACCCAGAACAGAAAATCTCTGTCGCAACACGCTCGGAACTAAAGACAGACTCCAAGCGATCGCTTTTCAAATTAAAGATATGGGAGGGATCCTTGAACTGAAAATCGTAAACTGCAAAATCATTCTCATCGAGCGCTTCAAAAAAGGGAGCCAGTGGCCCCATCACCAATGTGTCGGCATCTAGATAGATGAAGCGATCAAAGGGAGCCGCCTCGTCAAAGGCGCAATATCGATGGTTCTCTCCTACTCGGTAGAAGCGTGTCGTAATCCCTTGGTCCTGCCAATAGCTTAGAGCTGTTGGGTGGGCCTTCCACACGTCGTAAGAGAAATCTTCCCAAACCTGAAAAAGGGCCTGATCTTCTAGTAGGGTGACGTTGGGACGATTGGCGATCGCCTGCTTCACCCGTTCCATTTGGTCGTTATAAGCGATGACACAAACAGGATAGTCTTTCCCAGCATTGGCTTCGATGCTATTCAGTAGCGCAATCAGCTGATCGCAAACCTTGTCATTTGCCAAGGTATAGATCCCATCCACCATCGAAAGCGGCCTCCTCGTGTTTGGTCTATCTGTAAATACGGTAGGGTCTTATTACACCCGCCCCTTTTCCTAAGAACTGCAGCTGATCTACATCTGTAAGACTACATACACAGAAGCCGCCATCACATGGTAGCTTTCCCGAAACTTGAGTCGAAACAACAGGTCTTAGCTTTGCCTAGAGTTCACAGACTGGGTATTCAGCAAGACTTCTGCTAATCACTCCAGTAAGAAAAGAGAACGCTCTACCAGAACTCAGGCTTTAGGACGCTACACGCGATGCTGGGGTCTCAGTGGTAGCGAGATGTTTTTCTACCACAGTTCGAATGTCGCTCATAAATCGCTCAGTTGAAAACAGTTCTTGTCGCTGTTTGAGCGATCGCCGCAAATCAGCCTGTAAAACCTCATCGCCCAGCACTTTCACAACTTTCTCAACCGCATCGGTCTGATCATCAAACAAAATATTGCTATGGTTAGCCCCGACGATTTCCATCTGTCCACCTTTAGATCGCACAAACGGAATCATATCGGCCTTGATCATTTCAGCGATCGAAATGCCAAAGGGTTCTGGTTTGTAGTGGATACCGTAACGACAGCGCGCCAGAATCTTCAAATAATCTTCATAGGGTAGATTCTGATGTAAATGAACCCAATCAGAGTACTTTTGAGCCAGCGTTTCGACTTGGGTCAAATATTCCTGCCCATAGCTGCCACCACCGCCACCCGTGATATGGAGCTTGATGCCAAAGCCTTGGTCGCGCACAGCTTTGAGGATTTCGATGACCCGATGGGTTTGCTTCGCCGGAACAATCCGTCCACTGCAGAGAAAAGCATTCTCCTTTTCAGCCCAGGGCAAGGCTTCGATTTGCGTAATCACCGGTGGAAAGACCACATCGGCTTTGATACCGTAGGTCTCTTCTACACGCTGAGCTGTGTACTGCGAATTGGCGATGGAAAGATTTGAACGCAGTCGATCGTAGGAAAAGTCCACCCATTTCATGAGGACCTTGAACCAGGGTTTGGCTTTTTTGCGATTATCTTCAATAACATGAACCCAGTGCAAATATTGAATACCCGGTCGCCCCATATCTAAGCTATTAAAAGCCGAGAAGACGACGTCATACTGCGAAGCAACTGATTTGAAATACCGAATCGTCCAATAAATAAGCGACATGCGTAGCGCTTTGTTGTTTGAAATTAAGAAATCAGCTGCTTGATTCAGCCCTTTAGGAACTTGAGTCTTAACCGTAATGGGTTTGTCGGCTAGTTGTGTGGAATACATCGCATCTAGCCAGGACAAATCCACATTAGAAAGTGTATAGAGCGTTACGTCATAATCAGCGTGTAAAGCTTCTAAAATCCATAGGGCGACCGCCTCAGCCCCACCCCCCAGAAAGTAGGGCTGCCAAACTGCGACACGCTTTTTAGAGGTATTTTCCATTTTGATCTTGGTTGACTCCAAGAGTGCTATCACTAAAATTACCGAATCAATATTGGTTCTTCCCAATCTTTCATAGGAGTAAAGCACCCACAGAATCTAATACAGCTCTGACAGTGTTGAGTTTTAGCTTGCTTCACCTGATAGGGACATTACAAATACAAGTTACTCGCTCAGTATGCCCATGACACGCTGATAAAACCAGCGATTTTGTTCGCGACACTCTTCTAAGCTATCGGGATATGTTTGGCACTTAGTCACATACTGGCGCCAGCTTTTGGTTTCGCAGGTGTGTTTGTTCCCTGTATGTCGCGCAGTGTGCAAGACTTTACCCAACACCGATAGCCGCCACCGCACCTGACTCCAGCGTTGAGCAGGATACAGTGTAGGTAAATGCCGCAGCGTAAAAAATTTACTGCTAAATGGAAAGGCTAGAACTTTACGTCCCAAAAGCGTACCCCAGTAGGCACCATGAAAAGAACTCGTCAATATCGTTTCGCCCGAACCTAGAAAATCTAACACCTCCTCCAGATTGGTCGTCTCATTGGTCATCCTGGGTAAGCGGGGAAAGTCGAGCTGAAATTTCTTGTGGGAAAACACGACAAACTCGTGCTGTGCTGTGCGGGGCTGATCAAATGCGGGATGCATACAGCTAACGCAGGGCACCCAAGTTTGAGCCATGCGATCATCTCGAATACCGATCAAATCACTGTTGGCGATATAGGGCCGGTAATCAAATTGTGACAGCGTCTTAGCATCTGTTCCATAACTTTGCTGGCCAGCTCCCCAAAGAATGCGCTTGCCTGAGGCATTTTCGTTAATCGCTTCAATATGTTTCAGAAATCGCTTGAAAAGTAAGCCTCCTCCACCGATTACCGCGTGAGAATCTTCGACATTCTCGGAATCAATTGTTCTAATGTCTTTGGTTTGACAAATATGGCCAGGGAACTCGAAGTACCGCAGTGGAGAAGAGAGTAGATCGCCAATATTGTGAGGATCAGTCACATGATAGTTAGTAATTACTGGCATAGCTTCCTCGCTTGAGAAAGGACATGTATATGGCTCAAGTCAATGTATAGATATCGTTCTATAGTCAAATGCAAACCTTTGAATGCGTATACAAAGGTTTGCGCATCCATCTCTTAAGCAGTTGGCAAGACTTTTTTCTCCAAGGTTTCGAGCGATTGTAAAACAGTCAAGGTCGATTGATAGGCCTGTTCCGTCAGTTCTTCATATTCACCTGGTACCTCAAACATGTCTTCGTTGAGGAATCCTAACAACCCCATCATGCCATTTAGCTGAGAGCGAATTTCAAAGGAAACTTTACTAAAGTCGTCTTGTAAAGCTTCTGCCTCAATAGCATGCGTTTCTTGTGCCGATGCATCCTCATCAAACTGGATAGAGTGAAGGTTCGCATAATAACCTCCTTTACGTAAAAGTTCTTGATGAGTACCTACTTCAACTACTTTTCCCTGGTCTAAAGCTGCGATTTGATCGGCATTCTGTACAGTTGAGAGACGGTGCGCAATCACCAACGTAGTCCTTTCCTTGCTGAGATCTTCCAATGCCTGTTGCACTAGTTTTTCAGACACGGTATCAAGGGCACTTGTCGCTTCATCAAGAATGAGAATTTCGGGATTTTGCAAAAGGGCACGGGCGATCGCAAGTCGCTGTCGCTGCCCGCCTGAAAGCAGCACACCGCGATCGCCAATTAGCGTATCAAAACCATCCGGTAAGTTTTGAATAAACTCCAGAGCATTTGCCTGCTTGGCTGCTTGAAACACAGCCTCATCAGTTGCGTTGAGACAACCATAACGAATATTGTCGCGGACTGACGCATTGAATAGGAAGGTTTCTTGGCTCACAATGCCAATTTTTTTCCGATACTGGTGAAGTCCACATTTGCGCAAATCGACGCCGTCAATCTCGATCGCACCTTCACTCGGATCGTAAAATCGCGCTAGGAGATCAGCCATCGTCGATTTGCCCGCGCCTGAAGCGCCAACTAAAGCTAGGGTATGGCCTTTGGGAAGGACAAGATTAATACTTTGGAGGTTCCATCTTTCACTGTTCGGATAGCGAAACCAGACGTCTCTGAAGCGAATTCCCTCTTTGAGATCGCCGATAACATGATCGCCTGAAGGCATGATCGGTTTATCATCGCGGCACAGGAAGCTCTGCATGATTTCGACGCTGGCAGATGTATTGGCCAGCTTGTTGCGAGCACTGTTTAGCTGCCCTACCAACGGCAACAAATTTCTCAGCACTAGCAGATAGGACCCAGCAACAGACGCAAATACTTGCGTATCGCTGAACAACAATCGACCGATGACAACCAACGTGATGAGAACAAAGGTGTTTGAAACCTCGTTAATAGGAGCTACGCTCGCAAAAATAAGCTGCGATTCATAAGCGGCCCTCTCACGGTGAAGAACTAATTTTTTCAGCGTCCCATATTCTACTTCTTCGTGCGCAACAGACTTCACCAGTCGAATTCCAGAGAGCACTTCAATTGCATGTCGAGAAAGGGCTGCAGCTGCCTTGGAGATTTTACGTCCTGCCAGCTTCGATTGTCTAAGCGAAAATTGATTGATTAGCGTAACAGGTCCTAATAACAGAGTTGTAATTAAGGTAAGCTTCCAGGAAAATTGAATCAAGATGCCAGTAAACACCAAAATGGTAATACTTGTTGTGGTGAGTCCGATGAGCGTACTAGCTGCTGTTGCTGTCCGATTTACTTCATTGTTGATGTAGTTCATCAGGTCGCCTAATCTCATGTCGGAGAAGTAGTCGAGATCAACATCAAGCAGCAACCGATAGCTATTTCTTCGCAGACTGGATGAAAATCGTCGGTTCAGAACCCCTGTTGTAAGGGCACTGGCATAGTTGGCAACACTCTTAAAGATGATGGCTAGGACAACGCAGCCAATCATTGTGGGCAACCTGTAATTTTCAGGAACGCTATCAAATACTTGGAAAATCGAGCGTAGAACTGGTGGGAACTTATCAAAATCGACAATTTCCACGCCTACAAGCGTCATGATGAGTGGAATAATCAGCGTTAGCCCGATACCGTTGAAGATAGCACCTGAAAAGCCGAGGGCCACAGACAAAGCCATCCAATGGAGAGACTGCTTTGATAACTTGACGAGTAGGCTATTGGACTTCATAAATCTCCTGAACGTCTTCAAACTCCTGGCTGGCGTTGCCTAGAAAATAACGCTTTCAGTACCGACAAAAGGTTGCCCCTAAGAATAAAAGTAAGATCGAAACACGTTCTTTAGAATTTTTCCCATACATTCAATACTGTAGTGTTCTTCGCATCGCTTCCGTGCTTGCTGGCCACGCTCTAGAGCCTGTTCATAGGACTCGAAGATATGACGGATAGCATTTGCTAAAGCTCCGGGAGAATCAGAATCTACTAGGTAACCAGCATCTCCTAGAATCCTAGGAATGTCACCTACTCGTGTTGCCAGTACAGGTTTAGCCATAGACATGCCATCGGTAATTTTGAGGGGAAACTGAGCTTTGGTTGCTGGATCTTCTCTTTGGGGCACTACGAGGATGTGAGCGGCAGCAATATGGCTAGGCATATGTCGATAGGTTGTCTTCGGCAGTTGAATAAGCCAGCGGCCCCAGTGTTTGTGTAAGTAGGCGTCATAGTCGTCATAGGGACTACCGCCTACAATTACCAGCCTCAGGTCAGACTCGTCCAAGATATCCAGGGCTTTAAGCACATCCTCTACCCCTTTGTAAGGGCGCGGGGCTCCTGGAAACATCAACACCCGATAGTCTGAAAGACCAAGCGCCTTGCGACAGTTTTGCGGATCATGGTGCTTAGGGTCAAAAAGCTTAGTATCTTTACCATTGGGCAGATATGTTCCCCCAAAGCGTTCTTGTAAGAACATATTGTGGGTTGTGATGTGATCAGCCCTGGAAATAATGGACTGCATCCACTTCAAATAGAGAGGGTGTTCTGGATTCCGCAGGGCTCCCTCTGCTTTAAGGAGATCGCGATAGATCTGTCTGGCAGTTGGCCGGTAGTGCCAGTTATCCCCCCCGTGCCAGCTCATCTCCCAATCGTCAATATCGAGAAAAACGGGCTTACGGTGGCGCAAGCGATGCAATAAAGCAAGCCCAAAACTCCCTGGCTTGAGCTTATAGGCATAGATGAGGTCACCTGTCAGGGTATTGAGCATTTGCCATGTCGAACGCCACAGCTGAGCTCCCTGTTTCAGATGGATTACTCGGACAGGAATGTCGGCAAACACAATATGGGTATCGGTCTCATGACTGAAGCCAACTATTTCAGGCGCATATCCAGCTTTCTGAAGCGCTTGAGCTAGCAAAAAAGGGCGTACAGCTCCCGCCCATCGTCCAGCTCCACTGCTAGATAGGTCGCTCACAAGGATCGAAATATGAAAAGGTCCCTGGGCCAATGTGTTGCCACGGGCTTGGGAGGCAGCTGTCGTCACTTCCAATGCAGATTTGACCATGAAGCCTCAGGTGAAACGGAAAAGGGAGGGTATCAATACATGGGCACTGTCAGCGAAGCCTTCACGTGTCGCTCATCGCTAGGATGAGGCGGCGTGACTTGGATCGTTTCAGTAGATACCGTGAGTGTTGATGCCCGAATTATGTTTCTTTACATTTGAGAATACCCACCGTGTTACGAAAAAGTGATCTTACTGACCTTATCCATTTGGAGAAACGATCGCGGGCGGCCACTCTAGAGGAAGGGTGCCCAAATTTCCAATGCGGTAATCGCGGAGCACACTCCGAGCGGCCCGCTCCTGATCATTCTGATACCTGGCGGCGGCGACTTGCTGGAGATACAGTTCGCCAGTTGCATTTTCTACAGCAACTCCGTACCGATCACATAGCGCTGTCACATAGGATACAGCTGGCGCGATCGCATCGCATGCTTTGCAGAGATCGACAAAGCCAGCCGCGATACGCTGATTATCGTAAGCTGCTTGGCCAATGTCATCGCAGATGGCGAGCTTAAGGGCAGCCTCCTGATCGGTAAGCTGAGCCGGTAAAATGCCAGGGGCATCCAGCAGCTCCAAATCATCAGACAGGCGAATCCAGCGAAGTTGCCGAGTGACGCCTGGTTTTCGCGCACTCGCCACGACCTTGCGCTTTAGCAACCGGTTAATTAGAGCTGATTTACCAACGTTAGGAAACCCAATGACAACGGCCCGTACGGCTCGGGGGCGCATGCCGCGCTCGCGCCGCCGTTGATTCATTGTTGTACCGGCTGCTTGGGCGGCTTTGGCAATTCCAGCAACTCCCTTTCCCTGCTGAGCATTGGCAAAATAGGGAACTTCTCCTTGCGATCGGAGCCATGTTTCCCAAGCAGAGCGCGCTTGCGACGCAATCATGTCGACACGGTTGAGGACCAAAACTCGTGGCTTTGTACCAACCCAAGTATGCATTTGGGGATGGCAAGTTGATAACGGAATGCGGGCATCCCTGACTTCCAAAATCACATCCACCCGCTTCAGCTGCTCCAACAGAGCCTTTTCGGCTTTAGCAATATGACCGGGATACCATTGAATCGCAGGTGTCATTACAGTCAACCCTAAAAACAGTTAACCCTAGAACAGTTAACGCCTCAAAAGCAGGTCAAGGAACTACTAAGACAGGGCAGGGGGCAAGATTTATGACACGATTAGTCACACTTTCGGTCGCGCTTTCCTCGATTAGCCCAATACCTCGACAGCCCATGACAATCAAATCGGCTCGAACTTCATCGGCGACATCACAAATAACAAAGGCCGGTTGCCCTTCTCGCTCGATGGTTTGGCTCTCAATGCTTTGCTGCGCAAACATATCTTTGGCTTGAGCCAGAAGTTCGGCAACCGCTGTTTCAGATGCTTGCTCTGGATGCTCAGAATTTTCTTTATTTTCGATAACTGACACCAGCACGAGCTGACTTTGATGTTGGGTCACTAATTCTGCAACTAAGTTTGCAGCCTGATGAGCTTCTGGGCTCATATCAATGGGAAACAGAATCGTCTTGAACATAGCTCCTCAGACGAGCACACAGACTCCGGTAGAATAATTCTCGAGTACGGCTGGTAGCACTGGCGACAAAACAGGATCTTGTTTCTATCGCTCTAGATGTTTTCAACCTTAAGGTTAGATCAAGGTTGATGTTCCGCTTGCGGAAGCCGTGCATAAACGTAATAAATGCAACTTGGGAGGTTCAGGCCTGTGGCGAAGAAAACGGTAGCGGCTTTAACAGCAGCCGATGTGTCCGGTAAGCGAGTACTGGTTCGCGCGGATTTTAATGTTCCTCTAGACGATCAGGGCAACATCACTGATGACACCCGCATCCGGGCTGCCCTGCCAACCATTCAAGATCTTACGGGGAAAGGGGCAAAGGTTATCCTTACCAGTCACTTTGGCCGTCCTAAAGGCAAGGTGGTGGACAGCATGCGGTTGACCCCAGTTGCCAACCGGTTATCTGAACTCCTAGGTCAGACAGTTGTCAAATGTGACGACTGTATTGGTGAAGCCGTCGCGACTGCGGTGAATAGTCTTCAGAATGGTCAAGTTGCGCTACTAGAAAACGTCCGTTTTTATCCTGGTGAAGAGGGAAATGACCCTGAATTTGCCAAGCAGCTGGCGGCGAATGCTGACCTGTATGTGAATGATGCTTTTGGAACGGCTCACCGGGCTCATGCTTCGACAGCAGGCGTCACAGAATTCCTCAGCCCTTCGGTTGGCGGCTACTTGATCGAAAAAGAACTGCAATATTTGCAAGCGGCGATCGAAAACCCCCAAAAACCTTTGGCAGCTATTATTGGCGGCTCTAAGGTATCCAGTAAAATTGGTGTTATTGAGACCTTGTTGGATAAGGTCGACAAGCTGCTCATTGGCGGCGGTATGATTTTCACCTTCTACAAGGCCAGGGGACTCAGTGTCGGCAAATCTCTGGTCGAAGAAGACAAGCTGGAGTTGGCGAAGACGCTAGAAGCTAAGGCCAAGGAGAAAGGCGTTGATCTGCTGCTACCGACGGACGTGGTGGTTGCTGACAACTTCGCTGCCGATGCTAATGCTCAAACCGTTGGTGTTGAGGCAATCCCAGATGGCTGGATGGGTTTAGACATTGGACCGGACTCGGTGAAAGTTTTCCAGGATGCATTGAAGCAGTGTAAATCTGCCATCTGGAATGGCCCGATGGGCGTGTTTGAGTTTGATAAGTTTGCTGTCGGTACTGAAGCGATCGCTCGCACATTAGCAGATCTTACGGCCCAAGGTGTTACCACCATTATTGGCGGGGGGGACTCAGTTGCAGCCGTCGAGAAGGTCGGTGTAGCAGACAAGATGAGTCATATTTCCACTGGCGGTGGTGCCAGCCTGGAACTATTAGAGGGTAAAGAATTGCCTGGCATCGCGGCATTAGATGATGCTTGACACGATTAGGCGTTGACAACTCAAAATTTTGTATAAAAGCTGAGGCATTAATAGTTCGTGTCTCAGCTTTTATATTTCAGATTCTTAGTCAGATGCTAAGCAGGTTGCCCTAGCTAAAGGCACATCTGGGTAGGTTACGAGCAAAGAATGAGCACCGGAAATGGATGGAATCTAATAGTCATAGTGATTTTTGTCACCTTATACGTAATTATTATGAGTGATGAGGATCACGATTATTTTTGTTGAATTGCTGACGTTGTAGGGAATCTTGAGAACATCTTAGGAAAGCGAATTTCATATTCTTCTGTACTAGAAATTCATGCTCTAAGAAGCAACTTGCCTCTTATCTTAATGTTCTCGAGATTCCATCGCTGCCATGTACGACTTTAGCAAGTTCACATTAGGTGAAATGACTGAGTGTGGAGTAACTCTACGTAAGCTTGGAGTTGGCGAAAGCAGTATGGAAGCAGTTGCCAACAAAATCGTTCGTTACTTTCACACCCAATTTTTAGACCCAAATACTGGCAAAAGTGCGCTTGCTTTAGTTCGCTTTTTCAAAACCCATTCTTATAGGAATCTTCCTATTGAGTTAAGACAAATTGCTGATCAAACGCTGGGATATTGTCCGACCCAAGATGAGCTAAAATGCTTGACTTTACTAGCAACAGCTGGCGATCGCCCTGAGTGGAACGAGCGAACTGCCTCTTTATGCCATCAGGTGATTCCGCTCCCGAGCGAACATATCGTAGCCCAGGCTCCCATGATTTCCCAACTGATTAAGCAGTTGGGCTTGAGCATTAGTGATGTCATTGCTCCTGATTCTGATTTACTAGTAGATTTGCACGAGCGCACATACAGTGTTTTCCACGTTCCAGAAGCACAGGGAAGTCCTTATATTCCTGCTCAAAATGAGTTTGTCCGCCCCCATCAGATTCGCTCGGTATTAGGGTTCGGTGGTATCTTGCCATCAGGTAATCTCATGGTGATTGTGCTGTTCTCTAAACTAAAGATTTCACGAGAAGTCGCAGAGTTATTCAGACCTCTATCTCTTAACGCCAAGATGACCGTACTACCGTTCGGCCCTGAGAATACGTTTGAATCAATTGGTTTTCGAGCCTTATTTGGATCAGCTCAGCAGCAAGATGCTTACTTAAGGTGAATCCTATCAGCTGTATATGAGTGAATTTATCTGATATCTAAAAATCAGACACGGGAGAAATTAGCCGTTATGAACATAACTGACACAACAGAAAGTGAGCATCAACTGACCGTATCTAGGGAGGTTCAACAACTCAAGACACAGGTTGTAGCACTAGAGCAACTACTTGAAGTCTATGAGAAAGAAACGATTGAAAAGTCGAACCGGTTAGAGCAAGCGCTTACCGAACTGCACCAGCATACTCAGCGACTGACCCATGCAGAATCGGCCCTTGCAACCCTACGATCAATGCTAAATAGCATGGGCGATGCTGTTGTAGTCGTAGACAAAGAGGGCAAATTTCTGTTCCTAAATCCTTCCGCTGAGAAATTCCTGGGAATCAGCACTCTTTATCCTTCGCTCCAGAGTTGGGCTAAAGCTTGGAGTGTTTATCTTCCGGATAGAAAAACCATCCATCCGTTAGAAGCTTTCCCACTATTCCAAGCGATGCGCGGAGCCCATATAGATTCAACCGAAATTTATGCTTGTACGCCTCACGTTACTTGTTCTTCTCGATGCATGACGGGGGCTTGGTTTAGCGTAACGGCGCGATCGCTCCGGAATCAAGAGGGAGAAATTCAAGGAGGCGTTGCCGTTTTTCATAATATTACTAGCCTGAAGCAGGTCGAGATTGCTCTTCGTCAGTCAGAAACACACTCAAGAGAACAAGCTCAGCAGTTACAGCAAGCGCTCTATAACCTACAAAACGTGCAGGCTCAGCTTGTCCAAACAGAAAAAATGTCAAGTCTTGGTCAGTTAGTGGCTGGAATTGCCCACGAAATTAATAATCCTGTTAATTTCGTCTATGGCAACTTGTCGCCCGCCCGGAATTATTCAGATGACTTGATTAATCTGCTTAAGCTCTACCAAATTCATTATCCTGATCCTCATCCCGACATCCAAGTAGAAACTGAAGAAATCGATCTGGATTTCGTCATGGAAGATTTACCAAAGCTACTTTCATCGATGAAAGTGGGAGCCGATCGTATTCAAGGTATCGTATCTTCACTCCGAACATTCTGCCGAGTTGATGAAGCAGACATGAGAACCATGGATATTCATGATGGCCTGGAAAGCACACTGATGATTCTACGAAATCGCCTCAAAGCTAAACCTGACGCTCCCGAAATTGAAATTACACGCAATTATGGAAATCTGCCACTGGTAGAATGTTATGCTGGGCAACTTAATCAAGTATTCATGAACATTCTGAGCAATGCTATTGATGCTTTAGAAGAGATTTGTGCCGAGCAAAAGACAAAAGGTATTTCTCCTAATATTACACTTCAGACAGATCTAACCCCAGATCAACGGGTAACCGTCTGTATCAAAGATAATGGCCCTGGCATTGATGAGACTACACTATCTAAATTATTTGTGCCCTTTTTTACCACCAAGCCACTAGGTAAAGGGACTGGCATGGGGCTCTCTATCAGCCATCAAATTGTGACTGAAAAGCATAATGGGTGTTTGACTTGTCATTCCAAAATAGGTCAAGGAACGGCATTTATGATCACGATTCCTCTTGTTCATGCCGGATCTTAGAGCAAGGTTTTTACGAGTATGCTCGATGTTCTGACCTCATTGAACTATCTCTAACGTGATTGTTAAGCTAACGCTTCCTCCTCATCCGGTGCCTGGATTGGCTCACCCTGCTGTGATTTCTCTTCATCAGGTTTCGCCACCTGAGTCACATAAATTTCAACGTCTTTTTGGATGATTGCTTCAACTTGGTCAGCAAAATCACTGAAAGCTACTTTGTGGGATGGAAATTTTGCGTAGGAACCTGTGAGTTGAGAAAATTGCCAGCCTTGAGTTTTCAGCGATTCGACTGTGCGCCGATAGTGATACCAGCGCTCACCATAGTGAAAGAACTCTTCGATCGCACTGCTCACGGCAACAACTGCGCTCAAGCCAATGGTGAGATACTTCTTAGCCTCAGCTCCCCGTGGATTTTGAACGTCGATTCCAATCAATATAGGAACAAGTACACCCAAGACAATCGTTGTGAGCCTCAGGCGATAGTGGCGATCGCGGCATAGCGTTGCTTTCTTCTCCATCCAAAGTACCTGATCCAGCCAGCGCGATCGGAGAAAATGTCTTTGTGTTTCCTTGAGTTCCATTGCCTCAAAGAGTTGTCCAAAATCTTGCTGCAGAAACTCGCGGTAAGGATCTTTTGTCGCCATAGGTGTACCTGATTGTGAGTGTTGATTGGTCAGTCGTTATCTTTGAGGATTGTTATCCCTCCCTCCTGTCCCATCGCTTGTCCAGCTAGCCATCCAGTTGTCCAGGCACTTTGAAAGTTGAATCCGCCAGTGACCCCATCGATGTTGAGGATTTCTCCAGCGAAGAAAAGTCCAGGGCAGCACCGACTTTGCATTGTTTTGAAATTTACCTCTGAAAGCTTAATTCCGCCACAGGTAACAAATTCGTCTTTAAAGACCCCTTTGCCTTGGAGGGGATAGGTGCCTCGAGTGATGAGCTCAGTCAACCTGTTAAGAGCCTTTTTAGGTAAATTTGCCCAGGATGTGGTTTCTTCCAGATCAGCTTGTTTTGTCCAATATCGCCAAAGACGCTTAGGTAGTGCCAAAGGGCAGTGATTGAAGATTGCCCGCTTGGGCATTTGAGTTCTCGCAGCCTGCAATGTTTGCCGCAATTGTTCGGAGTTGAGGGCAGGGATCCAATTGATCTGCAGTGTTCCCTGATAGCGAGCATCATGCAGAACACGGGCTCCCCAAGCAGACAGTTTAAGTATAGTTGGGCCGCTAAACCCCCAATGGGTGATTAGTAGCGGCCCGGTTTGAGTTAGGGATTTTGTATTGGGAACTGTGAGTTTGACAGCTACCGGATCGGCAGAAATCCCTGCTAGCGAATGAAGCGTCTTGTCGGGAACATTGAACGTAAATAAAGAAGGTACAGGAGATTCGACCGTATGGCCTAGCGTGGTAGCAAAACGATGCCCTTGGGGGCTGCTGCCTGTAGCGATGAGGAGGCGATCGCAGACCAACGTCTCTTGTGAGCGCAAAGTTACTCGAAAGCCATTGGCTTCTCGATGGACGGTTTTGACAGCAGCTTTGAGGCGTAAGGTTACACCTACCCGCCGGACCTCGCCCATGAGACAATCTATCACCGTCTGAGAGTCGTCGGTAATAGGAAACATGCGTCCATCGGCTTCTGTTTTCAGACGCACTCCGCGTCGTTTATACCAGGCGATTGTGTCTTCAGGCTGAAACCGCGAAAAGGCTCCCCGTAGCGCTTTGCCTCCCCGCGGATACTGCTGTACCAGCAGAGCCGGATCAAAGCAGTGATGCGTTACGTTACAGCGTCCTCCGCCGGAGATACGGACTTTACCTAACGGTTCTGCAGCAGCTTCCAACAGGGTCACCTGAGCTGTTGGAGAAGCTTCGGCACAAGCGATCGCGCCAAAAAAACCGGCTGCCCCGCCACCAATCACAATCACTTTTATCGGCTGTGTCATGAATTGTGCTCTGGCAGCTAAACCCAACATTTGCCAGCTTTATGATGACATGTCTTGGTTGCAGCGAAGACAGGCTCCGCGCGAACTGTAAAAATTGACGGGAAGTAACATAATGAAAAAAACAGGACAATCGCGGTCTGGTCTAGGACGCTTGGGACTTGCTTGGACAGGGACCGCGATCGCGCTGATGATCACAGCATTCACGGGGCTAGGATTTTTAGGCTCCTTTTGGTGGGGATTGGGGCTGTTGGAACACTGGCGCGGCCAATATTGCTGGATACTCCTGATATGTATTGGTGTGCTGATGAGTGTCCGAGTGCGAAGGGCGATTCTTTGGCTGATCCCACTCAGTATAAATCTGGTCGTTGTGGGAACGCTGTATTGGCCTGCACCCGCAGCACCCGCTATCCATTCGCCAAGCTTACGGATTCTTCACTTTAATCTCGACCGACACAACCCCAAAACCGATGAAGTTTTACAGTATCTGGATGCTCAGACAGTCGATCTTCTCTCACTTCAAGAAGTAACGCCAAAGTGGGCCAGGCAGTTAGGGCGTGTCATCAATTAGATAGATGAAAAAATCATCAGGCATTTTTATCATTAAGGTGCTGATGACGACAAGAGGACGATGACAACCCGACGATATGCATTGCGCGATGACCAATGGGAAAGGATCAAAGACATGCTG
>JBHJHM010000011.1:0-67997 GCA_050330865.1 Leptolyngbyaceae cyanobacterium | reverse complement strand
AGACTTTGATGGAACAGCTCCTACAGTGAGTAGCGTCACACCAAATCTCACATCGATTACCGATGACAACATTGGGACGGGCGCCTTCACTTTGACGGTGGACTTCAGTGAAGCGATGGATACCGCAGTAGACCCGACAATTGCTTTTCCGACCGAAGACCCCAGCAATACCCTGAGTTTCAGCACAGGCAATTGGAGCGATAGCGATACCTATGTTGCTACTTACGATGTCGTAGACGCTAACGAAATTCTTGCCGAGATCGATGTGCAAATAGGTGGGGCAAAAGATCAAGCAGGCAATTCCCATCCAGCTTTCATACAAGCTGATTCATTCAGTATCGCGAGCATTGATCCAATTATTGGCGGCAACAGAACCTTCACTGTTGGCAGTGGCGAGACCCTCGCAATTGTTGGATTTGGCGGTGTGGGTCCAGATGATAATCCTAGTGCAGAAATTCAAGCTGAAGTAGATACCTTGGTATTTACGGGCACTGACCTTACGGCTAGCAATCTCTTACTCACTCAAAACGGCAATGACTTACTCGTCAGCTTTGCCGTTGACAATACCCCACAAGTTATCCTGCAAGACTTTGACCGTGAAAACTTCGATAACCTAACACTCGATAGTGGCGTTCTTGCGAATATCCGCTTTAACGGTGAACCTGTCGCTATCGACAGCATTGATGTAGCGGCAGCCGATGCCACACCCACAGAAGTCACTCAGGAGAACAGCACGACATTCCTCAATGATCTGGATAATCAAGTTTCAGGTTTGACTGACTCTGATGATGTTATTCATGCCTATGGTGGCGATGACACCCTACATGGCGACAGTGGCGATGACTCTCTCTATGGAGGTGATGGTAACGATCTTCTGTATGGGAATGAAGGCAACGATCGCCTTGCAGGTGGCAATAGCGATGACATCTTGATTGACAATAACGGCGACGAGTACATGTCAGGTGGTGACGGCAATGACATCCTCAGTGCTAGCCGAGGCAGTGACGTTCTGGATGGCGGCGCTGGGGACGATATCCTCGGTGGTGGCCTCGGCTCTGATACCCTCACAGGTGGGGAGGGCAATGATACTTTTCGCTATTTGATTTTGGAGCAGTCCACGCTGGCTGACTTAGATGTGATTACTGATTTAGTGATCGGGACAGGCGATGAGTCAGATATCATTAGCGCACCCAACGCAGTGAGTGCCTCCGCAGTGATACAGGCGGGTCCTCTGGCCGCATTGAGTGAAGAGGGCATTCAGGCAGTCCTGACCGATGCCGCTTTTGTGAGTAATGGTGCAGCTACTTTTACCTTCGAGCAACGCACCTTCGTTGCTTTGAACAACAGCATTGCCGGTTATCAGCAAGATACTGACAGCTTGATTGAAATTACAGGTTATGTTGGCAACTTATCAGCGTTGGCGATCGCCGGTCTCCCAGATCAAGGCCCACTCGTTGGTGATAGCATCGACGATGAGCTCCAGGGTACCAGCAGCAATGACATGCTCTCAGGGCAAGACGGCAATGACACGTTGCTAGGCAGAGCTGGCAATGACACCTTAAAGGGAGGTTCCGATGACGACACCTTGATTGGTAGTCGTGGTGTCGATGTGCTGATAGGCGGAGTTGGTGACGACAGCTTAGGCGGTGGCTTTGATGCCGACACTCTGACGGGTGGCAGCGGCAGGGATACTTTCCGTTACATAGCACTGTCACAGTCGCGCTTAGGTGAGATGGATGTCATTACGGACTTGGCGATTGGCACCGACATTATTGATGGAGTCAATACTGTAAGCGCGACTGAGGTCGTGCAGGCAGGTAACGTATCAAGCCTGAGTACAGAAGCGATTCAGACGGTGCTGACTGAAAGTTCCTTTGTGACCAACGGAGCGGCAACCTTCCAAGTCGGTGAGCGTGATTTCCTGGCACTGAATGATGGCATCGCTGGCTATCAGCAAGCCCATGATGGTTTGATAGAAATTACAGGGTACACAGGTAGCCTAGGGAATCTGGCGATCGCTTGATTGCTTCACCTGACAGAACTCTGGGTTTTTGGGTGGACTATAAGCCTCTGCTTACGTTCATTAACAACCCAGAGTTCTACTATTGACACATCAAGAAGCCGTCAACGTCAGCTGACTTTTGCGTTTGCCGTGAACGTTCCGCATGTGTTTCTTTACCGTATTGATGGTGATGTACAGCTTTTCCGCAATTTGGCGGTAGGTACAGCCATCCTGATGGAGGAACCAGACTTCCTGCTCGCGGGCAGTGAGTCCCCAATCTTCGGCTTCGTTGCGCACCATGTCTTGCACCAGCTGTTGACGATCTTCAACTACCAGTAAGATGCAGGGGCTATCGATGCCTTCCAGCTTGAGCCAGCGGCTGCGGATATGCAAGACGGTGCCTGTTTTAGTGAAGATGTCGAATTCGATCGCCCAGTTTTGACCAGGAAAGCGATCGCGCGATTGTTTCAACACTTGACAAATTAGCGCAACTTCCTGCGTGACAACGGTGCCGTTGGTTTCGGGTTCGGTTAATTCTTCGAGTCGATTAGGCAAGCTAGCAGTGGCGTAAAGTACTTTTAAGTCTTCGGTAAGAACCAAAACACTGCCAATGTGCGGTTCGAGAGAAGCGCTACCAATTTGTAATATTTGCGATCGCGTCAGTTGCTCATTAGGGTGGTGCAGGGGCTGTAGAGAGGTAACTCTAGAGAACGCTGTATGATTTTTAGAAGGAAGGGATACGGCCATTACTGATATCCTTGAATGCTTCAAATTATCATCACCAAAATCGAATAGATGAATACTTGCTAACCAACAATGGCGATGAAATTTATTTCTAAGAGGCTAGGTAATAAACTTCAGGAGAATTGGCTTGATTCCCGATTAATTAAACAAATTATGTTTAGAAGACGCTTTCTGGACAGTGAGCTGGCATAAAACAGCCATGCCAAACTGGATGACTGTTTTTAGGGATAGTTATCAGCACTCTGGAGAACTTTTCTGCAGCTGCATCTTTTCAAAATATTATTCTTTATTAAAGGAAGCAGCAAAAGCAAACACCCTTTGAGCAGAGTCAAAAAGGGCGCTGGCTGGAGACCTTGGCTGAGCGAATCGAAGCCAACTATACTCAAAGGGTGTTTGCTAGCAAGGTAACTTCTATCAAAAAATTACTTTGCCCCCAAAATTATCTAATACCGATTATTTGATATGAGTCTGCAGATATTCCTTTCGACTCCGCTCAGCCGATGTTCCTTGAGCGGAGTCAAAGCCGACCTGTATCTACAGCCGTGACATCAGCTAGCTAGCAGAGTCTTCTTCCGTGATTGGGAGAGATGTCGGTTCTACTGTCGTGCCTTGTCTTGTGGCCTCAGTCGATTCGCCTTGAATGAGGTCTTTAACTTGGCTGAGGACCGTGCCGAGTTTGCCGTCTTCCAGGAGACTATTAATCAGGGCAAGACCGCTGGTAGATAGCAGGAGTTTGTTGATATCACCAGCGCCATTGCTGTTGTTACTACCATTTTCACCGGCACCTGGAAAGGCATAGATGCGAGCGTCACCGATAACGCCGGGTTGGGGAGCCAAGGCTCGTAACACTTCGGGAAGTCGATCCGCCAGCTGCGGCCAGATTTGGGCGATGACATCGGCGGTGAGATTGGCGTTACTGATAGCATTGCGAGCTTGGATATTCGCTTCGGTACCTTCTGCTTGGGCCAACGCTTGGTCGAGCTGAGCCTGCGCTAAGGTGCGAATAGCTTCAGCTTCGAGTTCTGCCGTTTGACGGGCAATCTCGGCTTGTCGCCGTTTGCGAAAGACGTCAATTTCCACCACGTTTTGATCGGCAATGCGGCGTTCTTGGGCTTCTCGTTCTGCTGCAATGACAGAGAGGCGCTGCTCTCGTTCAGCCTGTTCTACAGCTGTTGCAGTTTGGACGGCGGCTTCGGCCTGAGCACGCTCGGCTTCGGCCTGAAACCGATTACGCTCTCGTTCCGCGATCGCGATCGCGGCATTCTGCTGGGCTACCTTCGACTCTTTCTCAGCCTCCGCGACCTCTACCGTTGCCAGGTATTGCGCAGAATCGACAGCTTTTTGGCGATTCACCTCAGCCACATCAGCTTCCTCGCGCTGGAGAGACTGAGCAACCTTGAGCGCTTTCTGGCGCTCTTCGAGTTCAATATCAGCATCGATTTGTTTTTGTTGAACACCGAGCTTGCGTCCAATCTCCTCTTCTTCAACAGATTTTTCTTGCTGAATCTTGAAGCGTTCGAGGGCCTTTTGACGTTCTTCTAGCTCAATATCAGCCTCAATCTGCTTCTGCTGAATGCCGAGTTTGCGCTGAATTTCTTCTTCTTCTACGGATTTTTCCTGCAGGATTTTGGTGCGCTGGGCGGTGGCGGCCTCTTGGTCGCGCTTTTCCTGAATCTCGCGCTCTCGCTTAGCCTTAAGCGATTCGATTTCCAGAGTTTGGGACAGCTTAGCATCCTCCTGATCTTTGGCGATTTCGAGCGATCGCTTTTCGGCATCGAGTTCTTTCTGTTCAATGGCAACGCGCGTCGACAGTTCAACCTCACGCTTTTGTTGAATCGAGCGTTGAATCGTTTCGGTTCGCAGACGTACTCCCTGAGCGTCGAAGAAGTTATTGGTGTCGTAAGTGTCGCTTTCTTCAATCTCGGAAATTGCAATATTGTTGAGCGTCAGACCTACTTTTTTCAGATCAGGCTCGACAAGGTTCAGGACTTCTTGGGCGAAGCCCAGCTTGTCGGAATCAATTTCAGCCAAATTCTTAGACTTGGCGGCAGCACGGATACCGTCGTCGGCCCGCTTCTCTAGTGCGTTTTTGATGTCTTCAGGGGTGATCCTGCCGCTGCGCGAGAGTCTTGCCGCCGCTGTTAGAACATCTTCTTCCGAGGCATTGATACACACATAGAACGTTACCCGCATATCGGCTCGCAAATAGTCTTGGGTCCGCACCGCCAGCTTGCCAGTCCGTTCTACATCGATCGAAAGTTCGCGCAGCGGCACCCGCGTCAGCTCATGGAAACCGGGCAGAACAACACTACCGCCGTTGAGAATGACTTTCTTGCGCTTGCGGAATACGCCTCCCGTCTTGACGAAAGCCTCGTTGGTAGGGGTAATGATGTAAACCCGCGTGTATGACCAGATCGCGATGGGGATTAGCAGCACGAAAACAACCACTGCGATCGTGCCCAGCCCTACTAAGGCATCTAATCCCCCGAGTTGAGCCATAGTTGGTGGGGAATGTGTGGGGACTTCTTCGAATGCAGCAACGGATCGAGGGTGCGATCGCCCCTCCCAGGATGCGATGTCGGGTAGGGTTGGTAAGGATTGAATCAGAGTGAGCCAGTACAACATAAAGACCTCAGAAACGTTCGGAATTCAATTTTTAGGAACACATGGGTGACAGAGTTGGTCATGAGGTTTGGTTGTCGCTTAACCAACTGTCTTGGTCGGTGCTGTCTTTAGCAATGACGAGGTAGTAGCCACCTACGCGCTCGATAACCAGTACCTTGGCGCCTCGACGCAGAGTAATCTTGGCCCAGTCGGGAAGTTTGGCGCTAATGGTGACGAGATTGGCAGCCGTGTCTTTGACATCCACTTGGCCAATCTTGCCAGAATGGTTGAAGGGAACCGAGGCGGACGTGACGGTGCCCAAACAGCCAACCAGGCGATCGCTGCTAGCATCTTCCCCAAAGGCGGCAAAAATTTGGCCAATGGGACGCGACAGCAGGCTGCCTACGCTGAGTGCAAAGACTAGGGAACCTAGGAAAATAACGAATGCGACAAGGCCAACGAGTGGCTGCTGTAGGATTTCACTGAAAATAACGTTCAGCATCCAGCCGGCAAATCCCCATAGGGTAAGGTCGATCGCCAGCAAGATGAGCAAAGGGGTGCGTCCAATCCCAAACCAAGCTAGCACTTGGGCAGGTCCCAAGCCATCGCCGTCAAAGTCAGTGTCGACATCTGAGTTGACATTGCCATCGACTTCAAGGCCAACATCGGCGTCGATATCGAGTTCAGCATCCGCATCAACATCGAAGTCATCATCACCACCGCCAGACAAGATGACGAAGAGAAATAATGCAATGCCGGCACCGATGAGAATCCAGTAGGGTAGGTTCGTCAGACTGAACATCAGGATCTGGAGAATGAAAAGCTAGGGTGCTGTCCTAACAACGGCTGGTAACGGAGCGATTGATCTCAAACCACAACTGTAACTAGCTAGACCTTACTAAAGGCAATGCTTATTCAGTTGATAGACTCCGTTATGAAAAGCGTTATGAGGGCTACATAGTCACGCCCAAGATAGCTGTCCTAGAATGAAAAGGCTGGTTGTGCAAAGCATTTGTAACCCATGAAACCCAAGCGCATCGGACACGTTGCTATCTGCGTTCAAGATATTGATAAAGCCGTTGAATTCTACAAAAACCTGGGCATGGAGGTCGCCTGGCACGACAAAGATTGGGCCTATGTCAAAGCGGGCGCCGATGGCCTAGCATTGCTTAGCCCGAACTATGAGCAAGCGGGTCCTCACTTTGGCTTCGTGTTTAGCGATCGCGCTGAGGTTGATGCGGCCTATGATCGCCTCCAAGCAGAAGGGGTATACGTGACCCCCATCCATGAACACCGTGACGGGACAGCTTCTTTCTATGGCAAAGATCCCGATGGTAACTGGTTCGAATATCTCTATGAACCCGCTCCTGTGGCGGTAGGGACTCCCAGCTAATGTGGGTGTTTACACTCAGCTAGGATAGCGAGACGATTTCTTGCACAAGGTGAACATAGCAGACAACTACGGAATTGATTGCTTTCGCTATGCTAAGTGAGTATAGGGTCTCACCCCTAACCTATGATTAGGAAGCGGTGTTATCCTTGGCAGCTAGATGCACGCAGTAAGCATCAAAAATTATGAGATCAGCATGGAAAGCATATGCGCTAGCTCCTGTGGCGTTCTTGGTTTTGGGTTTAGCAGGCTGTGATGGCTGGCGTATACCCGGCTTTGGAACCGACGTGTCTGTTGCCGATCCTATCGACGATCCGCTAGCCGATACTCCCGAAGATGCAGCCGATGAGGCCATTGGGGCGCAGCCTCAAAATACAGGGAATAACAGCACCCCTCTCCAGAACGTTGAGACCGGGATTGAGCTGACCCTCCCGTCTGCGTGGGCACAAGATATTCGCCTCCATGACTCAGCCGAACTCCAAGCATCGGACGTTAGTAACGAGCTGTATATTGTCGTAGTCGCCGAAGATGACAGAACCCTCAATCGTTTGGGTTTACAAGAGAATGCCGCTCGCTATCGTCAGCTGCTGATCAATCAGCTTCAGTCTTTTCAAGGACAATCCCCTACTGAGGTAGCATTCATAGGGGAAGACACAAATTTCGCTAATCAGTATGAGATACGCGGCACAGTAGACGATGACACATCCATCGTTTATTTGCATACAACGGTTGTGACTGAGGACCGCTACTACCAAATCGTTGCTTGGACAACCCCCGAGCAATATACTGTCCACAAGTCTGAGTTGCAGGCGATTACCGATACATTCCGCGAAATGGATAGCGCTTCCGATACCTAGCGGTTTGCCGTCAGGAACTGCAGGGGCAGCAGTCTATCAGCACCTACTTCGGGCCAACAATGGACGCCAGGTTGGTCAGGATTATGAGCAGGGTCTGCAGAATATTAAAACGCTGGTCGAAGGCTAGTTACAGCGAAGTCCATTCCTATCGTCTGTAAACTTCTATTGCCTTCGCACGCGCACTGAGAGCCGTGTTTCCGTCTGTACTCAATGTCACAGTATTGCTAGGAAGCGTCGTGAGGAGAGTGGACGATCGCCAATTCCATATCTCTGTCTGGTTTGTCTGATAGCTGGTCTGATGGACGAGTAAACTATCTCCATCTTGGCTAAAACGCAGCTGGCCGCTTGTTTCGAGGGTGCGAATTAGCTGGCCGGTTGCCAGATTCCAGAGCTTGACTACCCCATCCGCATTGCTGGCCAGAATTTGACTATCGGGGCTCACTGCTAAAGCTCGAATAGGTCCTTGGTGATTCTCGAGAGAAAGCCGACGGACGCCGGATTCGCTATTCCAGAGGCGAATAATGCCGTCATTATGGCCTGTGATAACGGTTGTACCATCTGGACTGAGCTGAATCCGAGGCGCTACTGTCGGATGATACTCCGTCGCAAAGATCTCAGGATTGATAGCAGACGGACCATCCCAAGGGAAAACCTGTTCCCAAGCAACCCGTTGCCAAGTGCCATTCTCCTGCCGCCAAAGATGGACAGTTGTATCACCTAAGCTGCTGCCCAGGATACTGACTAGAGTTCGGCCATCGTTGCTGAGTCGTAGATGCTGGACCAAATCCGTCTCTGGAAGAACCTGCTCATTCACAATTTCTCCCGTTGCGGGATGGATGATACGGACCCGAATCGTGCGATCAGCGCTGCCGGTGACGACTGTATGTCCATCCTGGCTGGCTGCGATCGCCCATACCGCCATCGTATGACCCGGCCATTCCCCAATTGCTTCGCCGGTTTCGCGGTTCCAGAGGCGTACTGTGCTATCCGCCAAGCTGGCTACCAGAATAGGGCTTTCGGGCAAAAAGACTAAGCCCGTAACTCGCTCACCAACGACCACATCTACCTCATTAGCCAGGGGAATGGTTCCCGGTGGGTCGTTGTAAGTCCATCCATCTTCGATCAAATAGGCAATCCGTTGCCCCGTTTGTAGGTTCCGTAGCATCAGTTGGCTACCTTCCCCGGCACAAAATCGATCCAGGTTACGAGAGTGGGCTCCAATGGCTAAGTACTGACTGTCAGAACTCAAATATAGGGATGTGATGTCTGCTGGAACATGGCAAAAACCTTCCGCTGGCGAGTTTAATGTCGCAGTATCCTCTGAAGACCTGTCAGTTGTGCTAAATGGTTGCAGGATCTCTGTGAGTTGAAAAGCGGATTCAGCTTGCTGAGCTGTCTCAAGTGCGACAGAAAAAGTGGGGCTGTAATAAGTGCCTCCAAAGAGCAGTGTTTGGAAGGAAGTTAAGAGAACAGAACTTATTAAACCTGCAGGTAGCATGATGAATTTTCTTTGTCCATATGTTTTCTGCTTCCGATGCACCATTCGCAGAAGGTTATTAAAAGCTACAAGGCCGGGAATGTTTTTCCTAATTGAGCCAGGCTACTTTGCAGAAACCATCAGCGAGAAGCTGTAGACAGGCAACAAACTGTGACCAAATACACTAGGGTGAATACACAGAGGTTATGCAGGTGGGTGATGAAACATCAGCAATTTGAGCGTTGGCAGCGCTGGTTGATTTTGGGGTTCTTGGTAGTTCTGATGAGTTGGGTGAGCTTTCCCTATGTTGCCTGGGCGGGCTTGAATGACGATCGCTACGATGGCAACATCTTTGCTCTCTATGCTGGCAACGGCTCCATCGTGCCGCCTCGCGTTACCTTGCCCCAGTCGCTTAAGCAGGAAAAACCGACGCTGCTGGTATTTTATGTTGATGACAGTTCTGACTGTAAGAAATTCGCGTCAGTAGTTTCGCAACTGCAGGCTCCTTATGGACGTGTCGCTAACTTCGTCCCCATCATGGCTGATTCAGTTCCGCCCCAAGACAGTTATGAACCCACAGAGCCGGGATACTATTTCACGGGTTCTGTACCGCAAACCCTTGTGTTTGACAAAACCGGTACCGTTCGCCTGAACGAGACTGGCAACATCAGCTATGAAGCAGTTGATGATGTTATGCGCGAAGTTTTTGATCTCCTGCCCCGCTCTGAATCAGTAGAACTGCGCCGTCGCCCTATAAATGAGCTGAATACTGAGTTGGTAGAGGAGTAGAAGGGCTCACGCCGAACGGTAGATGGGTGAAGGGTGAAAGGGGCAAAGGGTAATGGCCAGTGGGTAGTCGAGAAAGGAGAGGGGGAAAGGGCAGAAGCACGTTGAACCTTGAACCCATTACCAATCCCCATCAGCGAATAACCAAGAACCAAGAACCAACAACTAATAACGATCAGCCATTAACGCTACACTAAAGCGATACGGTTCCGAGAGAGGGTGCAGCTTTGGCAGAGACTCCAGCAAAACTCCTCATTGCCGCCAGCGGTACCGGTGGCCATCTTTTCCCGGCGATCGCGACTGCTGAGCACTTAACTGATTACGCAATTGAATGGCTCGGTGTACCAGACCGGCTCGAAACTGAGCTGGTACCCAAGCAGTATCCGCTGCATACGGTTCGTTTGGGTGGTTTTCAGGGCAAGTTGGGCCTGGGATCGGTACGATTGCTAGGGCAGGCGCTGAGGGCGACTTGGCAAGTCCGGCGTTTACTGCAGCAGGGTAACTTTAAGGGCGTGTTTACGACGGGTGGCTATATTGCGGCGCCTGCTATCCTGGCGGCGCGATCGCTGGGTTTGCCAGCAGTCTTACACGAGTCGAATGCATTACCTGGTAAGGTGACTCGTTGGTTGAGCCCTCGATGTTCGTTGGTGGCATTGGGTTTCGAGGCCGCGAACACGCACTTGCCCAACGTGAAGACGGCAGTCGTGGGGACGCCAGTGCGATCGCAATTTTTGCAAAAGACGACACTGCCAACGGATATCCATCTCCCGGAGGATGTTCCGGTCATTCTTGTCGTGGGTGGGAGTCAAGGAGCTGTCGCGGTCAATCAGTTGGTGCGGGCGGCAGCTCCCAGCTGGTTAGAAGCAGGTGCTTGGGTCATCCATCAAACCGGTAGCCAAGACCCAGAGGCTGAAAGTTTGAGTCACGCCCAGTATATTCATCGCCCCTTTTTTGACCCGATGGCGGGCCTGTTTCGTCGGGCAAATTTGGTGATCAGCCGGGCTGGAGCTGGAACATTAACAGAGTTAGCCTTCACGCACACGCCATCGTTATTGATTCCATATCCTTTTGCCGCTGAGGACCATCAGTCTTTTAATGCTGTTGCTTTTGAGGCTGCAAATGCTGCCCTAGTTTATCGCCAGTCTGACCTGACGGCTGACAGTCTTCGTGATATAGTACAGTCACTCATCCAAGACTCAAGCCGTCTTCAAAATATGTCTAAGGCTGCTGCTGGTTTAGCAGTTCCAGATAGTGCTGAGCAATTGGCGAGTATTGTTCGGCAGGTTGTGTTGGCGCAGCGGTTGTCAAAGGGCAGTGCTGGCCTGTAAGGTGCTAGCTCTCTTGACTCTCTAGGTCTACGGCAGAGGCAATTAAAATTTCTATAAAATACTCTGAGATTCTCGCCAGAAGCAGCTTTCAGCATTGAAAATGAGCTCTCCTCAAAGAATGTTCAAAATGTCAATGCTGCATTAACCACGAAGCCTGAAATTTATCTTTAATTTGGCGACTGGCGCTATGATGAGATACAGATTAGGTATCGGTGGCTGAGTCTTAGCTGGTGATTGTGGGACTGTCTCCTTGGTTTCTGGTTTGCAAGCTTACCTCCGTATTCCCGATCGCGATTCGTTAGACTGTAGTAGAGGTAAGCCATGACGGTTTATGTAGGGAATCTTTCCTACAACGCAACTGAGGACGACTTGCGGGAAGTCTTCCAAGAGTACGGCTCAGTTAAGCGTATTCAAGTGCCCCTTGATCGAGAGACTGGCCGGATGCGTGGATTTGCGTTCGTAGAAATGTCCCAAGACGAGGAAGAAGAAGCTGCCATTGAGGATCTTGATGGTGCTGAATGGATGGGACGCACCTTGAAGGTCAACAAGGCGCGTCCTCGGACTGAGCGTAAGCCCTCAGGTGGACGAGGTGGATGGGGCGGTAACGGCGGTGGCCGCGATCGCAACTTCTCTAACCGCTACTAAAGTCTGGCTAAGCTAAAGTACCGAAATCCCACGCCTAGCCGGGATAGGAGATTAACCCATCTATCCCAGCTAGGCTTTATAGTCGATAAATTTGGCAACTTTATGTCGGAGGATAAAACTGAATGGCCCAAGTGGTAGTTGGGGAGAACGAACAATTGGAATCCGCTCTAAGGCGGTTTAAGCGCAAGGTCTCCAGCGCAGGTATTTTTGCTGATATGAAGAAAAATCGGCACTTCGAAACGCCGGCTGAAAAGCGCAAACGTAAAGAAGTGGCCAGACGACGTCAGAGAAGACGGTTCCGCCGTCAAAGCTAGGCTCCGATCCGAAGGGTGCAGGGTTCGATGACACCTCAATAAAAATTAGGACACCCCACTGATCATTTGTGAGCTGTCACTAACTTTGTTCCGATTCGGTCACTTGCCAGCAAGAGGCTATAGCCTGAACCATTTCTATTGGCATCCTGAGGCACCGCGTGCTTAATTAAATAGCTGGCCACCTTGCCCTACGGAGCTAGCGATGGCCCTTGCTTGTAGAACTCGCGGTCTACAGGTGAGTTCAAGATGCCATAAATTGCTAATGAATACTCACAATTGACTTACACCAGTTCTGGCTATAAACGCTACAGATCTGTTAGCCCCCGTGACATGTTACGGGGGCTATATTGGTTTACTTTTGTAGCTATGATTTAGAGAACGGGTATTACAGCTTGCTCTCGACGACTGTGGCAATTTCGTCACAGATCGTTTGAAACGCTTCGGATGGGTTGGCTGATTGGGTGATAGGACGACCAATCACCAAGTAATCGGCGCCCGCTTTAACAGCTTGACTGGGTGTCATGACACGTCGCTGATCGCCTGGTTGTGACCAAGTAGGGCGTACACCCGGGCAGACCAACAGCCACTCTTTGCCGCACCATCGTCGCAGCAAGCGAGCTTCGTGGGGTGAGCAAACGCTGCCGGTCAGACCATTCTGCTTGGCGAGTAATGCCATTTGCAGGGTGTAGTCTGACAGCTCCAAAGGTACTTTTAGGTCTAAAGCTAGCGATCGCTCATCAATACTCGTTAACAGTGTGACGGCAATCAACTGCGGCATTTCGCGTACGCTTCGATGGCCTGCCTGAGCGGCAGAAGCAGCTGCTTGCAGAGCTGTAGGGCCTGCTGTTGCATGCAGCGTCATTAGCTGTACACCATACTGGCTCGCAGCCCTGCACGCACCCGCTACCGTATTGGGAATGTCGTGAAACTTGAGATCAAGGAAGATCTGTTTGCCTGCAGCTTTCAACCGTTCTAAAAGAATGGGACCAGTACTCACGAATAGTTCTAGTCCGACTTTCCAAAAAGAGACTTGAGGCAGTTTTTCAATCAGTGTGTAAGCGTCTGCTTCACTCGCAACATCGAGAGGGACGATGATGCGATCGGCTGGAGAGCGTGGATGACCCGTCATGACGATTTCTATCCGTTTCTAGGATGGGGTGACTTGCAACGAACCGAATTGCTCGTTCCCGACAGTGATCAGCTCCGATTGGCGCGAGTACATCAGTGCTTTGCATTCACCTCTAAATCCCCCCATCTGGAAGGACTTCACCCTCAGAGCCACCTCAATTTTGGGGCAAGGGGGTAAAACGAGGCGAGATCAGCTTAACCGCAAGATCTGAGCTAGATTGCAAGATCTGATGTGAACTGCAAAGCGTTGTATCCGTTCAGATCTTGGACGCATGCAATGAACCTAATGATTGTCGGAAAACCCGGGAAATGAACGTCATCTACAGGTAGTGGCGCTTCCATGCAGCTCAACTTCATGGATTGGGTTATTTTACTAGACGAACAAACTTTTTTTTGCCCACTTGGAAGACTTTGCCATAGAGGTCTGCTGCAGCTTCAAAAGTAAGATTGGGATCGGTGAGGCGATCGCCGTCTAGTTTTACAGCGCCTCCGCTGATTTGTCGCCGCGCTTCACTACTGCTGGCGCAGAGTGGTGTTGCCCCCAGCAGATAAAACGCTTTGGCTGGGAAATTCACCGCTTCCAGGGAAAACTCAGGAACGCTCTCGGCACCGCCCTTCCCCTGAACCAGATTGACCGCATCCTGTTGGGCTTGCTGAGCGGCTGCTTCACCATGGAATTGACGGGTGACGTCTAGCGCCAGCAGCTTCTGGCGATCGCGGGGGGCTGCTGGCAAGTTATCCAGCGGTAGCCGGGTCAGCAATTCAAAATATTGCTCAATGAGAGCATCAGGGGTTTTCTCCAACTTGGAGTACATCGTCAAGGGATCTTCCTGGAGCCCTACATAGTTACCGAGGGATTTCGACATTTTTTGAGTGCCATCGGTCCCTAACAGCAGGGGTAGCAACATCCCGAACTGGGGCTGCTTGCCAAAATATCGCTGTAGATCGCGTCCTACGGCAATGTTGAATTTCTGGTCGGTGCCGCCTAGCTCAATATCAGCCTCTACGGCAACTGAGTCGTATCCCTGCATAAGCGGGTAGAAAAATTCGTGTAAAAACACGGGATTGCCTTTTTCGTAGCGTTCGGCAAAGCCCTCTTTAGCCAACATTTGCCCCACTGTCATGGTGGCAAAGAGTCCTAGGATTTGGCTGAGGTCAAGGCTAGATAGCCACTCAGAGTTGTAACGAATTTCCAAACGACCAGGCGTGTCAAAGTCGAGAATGGGTCGTACTTGCTCTAAATAGGTCTCAGCATTGGCTTTAACTTCTGCTTCAGTGAGCTGTTTACGCACCTCAGACTTGCCCGTAGGATCCCCAATCCGGGCTGTGAAGTCACCGATAATGAGGACAGCGGTATGGCCGGCATCTTGAAAAGCCCGCAGTTTGCGCACGGGAATGCTGTGACCTACGTGAATTTCGGAACCCGTTGGATCGATTCCCAATTTTATCCGGAGGGGGCGATCGCTGGCTTGTAAACGAGCCAAGAGGTTCTGTTGACTATCGTCTGTATCGGGCTGATCCGGAAAGACCTCCGTAACGCCTCGATAAATCCATTGAAATGCGTCTGGAATTTGCGTCATAGAAGTTACGATTCTCTCAATCAACCCAACTACTCTGTTTTACAGAGCCCTATACCTGCACTCAGCGATCGCGGCTGACTCACATGGACTTAGCGATACAGACTTAACAATTAAGTGGCAGGTTAGGGCTAGTTACTTTATTCTGTTGCCAAATGGAACATTTCTACCAGAAGCCAAGCTTCTATAATTTCAAAACGGCACCCTCATCCATCCTGCAATAAAAGTCATCCTTAGACGTGTCTACTAATACGATCCCCAAACGCCAAGCTACGCGCTCTAATCCTTTTACCACCGACATCATCAAGTTTGTGCAAGATGTAGGTCAAATTACAGTGGCCACCCTCTTGGGTACAACGATGCTGGTCAGTTCGGTCGCTGCAGGCGGGCTTGTGGGGCTTGCGATTAGCTTCCGCAACTTACCGGATGTCCGTGTTCTGCGCAACTATTTGCCGAGCGAGACCAGCTACATCTACGACATCAACGGGACGCTGCTGTATAGCTTGCATGATGAGGCCAACCGCGAAGTGGTCGACCTCGACGAAATTTCGCCTGAGCTGAAGCGAGCGGTCTTGGCCATCGAGGACAGCTACTTTTACTCACACCAGGGTATTAATCCCAGCAGTGTTGGGCGTGCTTTCTTAGCGAACTTCCAAGCAGGCTCCACGGTAGAAGGGGGCTCCACCGTCACAATGCAGCTGGTAAAAAACCTCTTTCTAACGCCGGAACGATCAGTGAGCCGGAAGGTGGCAGAAGCGGTTCTTTCTCTACGCCTAGAGCAAATTTTTGAGAAAGACCAGATCCTTGAGATGTATCTCAATCAGGTTTATTGGGGGCACAACACCTATGGGGTGGAGACTGCCGCTCAGAGTTACTTCAATAAGTCGGCTGCCGATTTAACGCTGGCTGAAGCGGCGATGATGGCAGGACTAATTCAAGCGCCGGAAGGCTACAGCCCGTTCGTTAACTACGCTTTAGCGAAGCAGCGGCAGGCGACAGTGCTGGGCCGTATGCGGCAGCTGGGGTGGATTACTGAAGAGGAAGAAGCAGCGGCTAAGGCTCAACCGTTGTTGGTGGGCGAAGTGACGTCGTTTCGTTCCAGCGTTGCACCCTATGTGACTGAAGCTGTTGTGCAGGAGCTGGAAGAGATTTTCGGCCAAGAAGCAGTCTTGAAGGGGGGAATGCGGATACAAACCACCATCGATCTCAACATGCAGCGCATGGCCGAAGAAACAGTGCGGCGCAATCATGCTTGGGTGAATGGGCAAGTCTACGCTGATCAGATGGCTTTGGTGGCGATTGATCCCCGCACCCATTTTGTCAAAGCCATGGTCGGTGGGGTTGACTATACAACCAGCCAGTTCAACCGAGCCGTGCAAGCGCAGCGGCAGCCCGGTTCATCCTTCAAACCGTTTGTCTATTACGCGGCGTTTGCTTCGGGCCGCTACACGCCAGATACGGTCATTCAAGACAAGCCAGTCAGCTATCCTGACGGTTACGAATACTACACGCCCAAAAACTACGATGGCAGCTTCATGGGCAGTATTCCGATTCGCAAGGCGTTAGAGCTGTCACGAAACGTCCCTGCCGTAACGATTGGGCAATCGATTGGGGTTGATCGCGTCATTGAGATCGCTCGCCTCTTAGGGATTGAGAGCCCTATGGACCCCGTTATTTCTTTGCCACTAGGAGCTGTGGATCTCACGCCAATGGAAATGGCAGGAGCTTACGCTACGTTCGCTAGTAACGGCTGGCATTCTGATCCAACCTTCATTGTGCAGGTGACCGACAGTAACGGTAATATCCTGCTGGATAACACGCCAAAACCCCAGCTGATTTTGGATCCTTGGGCCACAGCAGCCCTGACTGATGTACTGCAGGGTGTCATTGCTCGCGGCACGGGAACCCGAGCTCAAATTGGTCGTCCAGCGGCTGGCAAAACTGGCACAACTGATTCACAACGCGACGTCTGGTTTGTCGGCTATGTGCCGCAAATGGCAACGGCAGTTTGGGTGGGTAATGATAACTATGCTCCCATGGGTTCAGGGGCTACCGGCGGTACCCTAGTGGCCCCTGTTTGGCGCGACTTTATGGAACAAGCCCTGGTTGATGTACCAGTTGAGAACTTCCGCAGCCCCGCCGAATTCGTGAAGCCGTAGGTGGATGGTTGTTGGTTATTTGTTGATGGTGATGGGTAATGGGTTCAAGGTTCTTCTGCCCTTTTATCCTTGATCTTTTATCCCCTTTCCTTTCTCCACCAACCGCTATTCCATCACTTCCTCATCCTCTGTAATACTCCGTCCCTTTGTTGGTAAATTCGAGGCTGAATGCCTGCGTGTAGTCGGTGTCAGCATTTGCGACTCCGGCTTCCACTAAGGAATCGAAGAAGGACTTCCAGCGAGCGTCGGTCATGGCACCAATGCCTTGTGTTTCAGCATCACCAGATACAACAATGCCGTATTCCTTCATCTTCTCAATCCCGTAGGCAATTTGCTCATCGCTCATCTCGGGATTGGCTGCTTTGATGAGTTCGTTGCCGGGGGCTGGATCGTCTTCTAGATAGCTGTACCAGCCTTTGATGGAGGCATCGACAAATCTTTGCACCAAGTCAGGATTGCTATCCACTAACTCGCGGCGGGTTTCGATTGTGGTGGAATAGGGGTCGTAGCCGTAGTCTGCTAACAAAAACACGACAGGTGTGAAGCCCCCTTCCTTCTCAACAGTCAAAGGTTCAGAGCTGAGGTAGCCTTGCTGAGCTGAGTTTTTGTCATTGAGAAACGGACCTGGATTGAAATCATAGGTCCGTTTCATGTCTTCTGTGAAACCATACTTGGCTGCTAGCAACGGCCAGTATGTGACATTTGCTGCAGCCGAAATAAAGACAGGCTTGCCTTGCAAATCTTCTAAGGTTTCGATTCCCTGGTCGGGATGAGCGATGAGAATTTGGGGATCTTTTTGAAAGATAGATGCCACTGTAACTTTGGGAATTCCCTCGGCGACGGCTTTGAGCGCATCAGAACCGTATCCCATAAAAAAGTCGACGGCGCCACCCATCAGGAGTTGGGTGCCATTTACCTGAGGGCCACCCATCTCAATCGTGACATCTAAGCCATGCTCTTCATAGATGCCAGTAGCCACTGCTTGGTAAAAGCCGCCGTGCTCTGCCTGAGCGTACCAGTTGGTACCGTACGTTACCTGGGTCAATTCACCACTAGCGGACGTATCCTCTGCAGGGGCTGTAGCTGTGTCTGGCGAAGAATCGCCTGTGGTGCCTGCACAGGCAGCTAGGATAGCTGCGCCGGCTGTCAAGGAACCATATTGGACGAATTGTCGCCGTCCAAACCGCCTAGGGATGATAATTCGACGTTGATTCACTGGATTTACCTCTTTGATTTCATTCTGGGTTGAGAGAGCCTCTCTAAATGACTACTGGATCCGCGAAAGAGGCTTTGGCTTATATGCCTTGTTCTTTTGTCTGCTGCCAATTGGTGACCCATTTGATGACTTGTTGCCCCAAGCTGACATTGTCTAAGCGATCAATTTCGCGGATGCCAGTGGGGCTCGTGACATTAACTTCTGTCAGATAGCCACCAATCACATCGATGCCTACAAAAAACAAGCCATCACGACGCAGCGTAGGAGCAAGTTGGCTACAAATCTCACGATCGCGCTCTGTGATTTCTACTTTAGCGCTGCGGCCACCGACTGCCATATTGCCTCGAAACTCATTCCCTGTGGGAATCCGGTTGACCGCCCCAATAGGTTCCCCGTGGAGCAAGATAATGCGTTTATCGCCGTTTTTGGCTTCTGGTAGATAGGTCTGGATCATAACGGGCTCGCGACCTTGCCCTGTACTGATTTCGATCATTGAATTGAAGTTGCGATCGCCCGTTTCCAAAAATAGAATGCCTTCGCCTCCTTTGCCGCCGAGTGGTTTTAGCACAGCCCGCCCCCAGCGCTTGACGGTTGCCTGAATGACTTCCTTTTCTTGGCTCACGATGGTTTCCGGAATCGCCTCGGTGAACTGTAAGGCATACATTTTTTCATTAGCAGCCCGAATGCCTTGAGGTGAGTTCACGACCAGCGTTTTCGTCGGGTCCACGTAGTCGAGGAGGTAGGTGGCGTACAAGTAGGGAACTGTGACAGGTGGGTCAGTACGCATAAAGACCGCATCCATGGTTTCCAGGGGGAGGTGAGCGATCGCCCCCAGACTGTACCAGTCTTTTGCTGCCGCCCAGTGGCCGTCTGTCAAGGTGACGGGCTCGAGCTTGAGAGGCTGCATACGGGCAGTGGCTTTACCTGCCTCTACACCCAGAGAGTTTGCTTGGGTAATCCAGACTTCGTGGCCTAAGATTTGAGCGGCTTCCATCAGTGCCACACTAGTATCGTGCCCTGGGTCCAATCGATGAATGGGGTCAATGATAAATACGAATTTCACGAATTCTGTTCCCTAAATCCAGGATCGATTGTGGCAGATTATGGGGCGGTAAGGAGGCGTAAGCCGGGTGGACGGGCCACGCTATGTAACTTTATCTTCCGTCCATTCACGATAACGCTGTCGTTGATTGAAGTTCAATGTATTCCGTTTCTTCTACCCGCTTTTGGGGTTTGTGATTGATCAGAGGACACTTATGTGGGCAGTATTAGCATCCTGGGCTGGCAGCATCCGTCGTCAATTGCAGAGGACGGCGATCGCACTGCTCACCATCCTTCTCCTCGGGCTGATGGCGTGGCCTCCTCCCATCGCTAGGGCTCAGTCAATCTCTTCGCCGACGGTGATCAACACGGCTGATCTGACGCCGCAGGAGCGCCAAGAGCTAGAAGATCTGCGAACTGAAAAACGCTTCAAGCGATTCATCGACGATCGCATCAGCAACAGTCCCCAAATTCAAGACCGCATTGAGGTAGAAGTGGATCGTGTCTTTGATGGCACCGCCACGCTGCTGAACATTGTCCTCGCGATTCTGACACTTATCCCTCTGCTGGCTGCTTTGGGGGTATGGCTGCTGCGCCGTAGTGTCGTGAGTGAGCTGGTGAGTGAAGTGAGAGTTCAACTAGAAAAAGAAGTCTTCACGCAGCTGAAGCAGCAGAAGTTAGATGCGATCGCTGAAATCGAGGATCTTAAAAAGACCTCTTTACAGCAGGTACAAGCAATGGTGTTGGAAGCGCAGGCGGTACTCAATGAGCTGAAAACGCAGACCCGGATTGCCAACAAGGAAATTGAACTCCTCAAGTCGCAAACGGCTACTCAGCTAGAGACCATGGTGTCTGACGCGCAGCAAATTAAAGATCAGACGATTCAGGAGCTAACGAAGCTACTGCCCCTATCGATGACAGAGCAGCTACCCCCAGAAGCCCAGCCCCGATTGGGTAACCTTACGGCTCTATTGGAAAGCCTGAAAAACGCAATTCCTCAGGTCAACTTTAGTGCTACGGACTATCTAAAGCAGGGCAATGCCTTTTTCTTCGAGAGTCGTTACGACGACGCAGCGGAGTCGTATGATCGCGCCATTCAGCTGAGCCCCGAGCTATACGAAGCCTGGTTTACCAAAGCCTCAATGTTGATGTTGCTGCAGCGCTACGACGAAGCTGCCAGCGCCTACCAGTTTGCTACCCAGTTAAAACCGGATTCCTACGAAGCATGGGCTGGGCAGGGGACAGCATTGACCAGAGCCCAACAGTTTGAAGCTGCGATCGCTGCCTTAGATGAAGCGATCGCCCTCCGCCCTGAAGATCATCTGGCGCTGTTTAACCGCGGCAATGCTCAGGCTGGCTTAGAGAAATGGAATGCTGCTCTGGCTGACTATAACGCTACCTTGGAGCGGAAACCAGACTTTGCTAAAGCTCAGTTTCAGAAGGGGCAGATTTTACAGCAGCGGGGTGATTGGGCAAGTGCGATCGCTGCCTACGATGCTATCTTGCAGCTGAATAACAATGGCAAAGAGGTTGCTGAGGTTTGGTACAGCAAGGCCATCTGCCATGCATTGCAAGGGGATGTGGAGCCAGCACTGACAGCACTGGAAGGTGCCGTGGCGGGTGCGCCAGCATTCAAAGCCCAGGCCCAAGCTGATCCCATCTTCGAAGATATTCGGCATACCCTCCGCTTCCAGGCGCTGATCGATGAGGCTGGATCGGATGCGTAAGGGGTGCATATAGCCCTCCGCTTTCCACCCCGTCACCCTATCACCCCGTTCCCCAACCTCGCCGCCAAAACTCCCACAATTCGATTTAATAGAGGCTGTGGCCTGTTTTTCCATGCAGCTATGGCAATTGAACCAGCTCGTACCTTAAAAGCGGCTTATCGCGCGTGTGATCTGAAGCCGCTACTTGCCTCGGACACTACTAATCATCAAACAGGTGGAACTCTCATTACGACGGTCTGGGTTGCAGTTTGATAGTCAGCTCCTTACCAGCTTTGAAAACTGGTTCAAGGAGATTACCGAAGAAACGGAAGAAAGCGTGGCGCGATCGGTCAATGTGAATGCTGAGGCCAGCTTGGGGTCGGAAGCGCCGTTTCTAGCCAAGTTTCTGGTTAAAGTAATGGCCCAAATTAAAGGCAGTTCAACCGATAAACGGACGATTCGCCAGACACTCACCCGTGAGGTATCACGCTTGAGGACCGACATCAATTTGCTGCTACAGGATGGCGCGGCTAAAGTGCGTGCGAAGTTTCCTCAAAAAAAGGGATTTTTGTTGGTTTTGGATGACTTAGACAAATGTCCGCCTAATGTAGCCGAGCGATTGTTTGTGGATTACGGGGCGCAGTTACGTGAGCTGTGCTGCACCATTATCTACACCGTGCCCATCGCCATTTTTTATGCCCGCAAGCTAGGCAGCGCTTTTGAAAATCCTCATCTGGTGCCGATGATTACCCTGTATCAGCGCGAACGCGAAAACCCTGAGCTGAGTCACGACGCAACAGGATTGACACAAATGGCGGATCTGATTGCCAAACGAGTGGATGTGGATGAGGTCTTTGCTGATCGTGATCTCCTGCTGACCCTGGCTAAGGCAAGTGGCGGGCACCTGAGACAAATGATGCGGATGACGCGCCAAGCTTTATTAACAGGGTTGGGACGAGGCCATACGAAACTCGAGGCCGATGACATTACCTATGCCATTAATCAAGAACGGCAAAGCTTTGAGCGCCGGTTATCGTCAGAAGATTATCAAGAGCTGGCACATGTAGCTCTCAAAAAAGAACTCGCCAATGAAGACATTGGGCAACAGTTGCTGTTTGATACCGCTATTCTGGAGTACAACGGCGGCACCCGCTGGCTTTACCCCAACTCGGTAATTCTACAAAGTGACCCCTTCCGACGCGCCCTCGCCCAACTCTGCGATTAGCCCGAGCAATCCTGACCACGCCTCGGCTGAGTTTTTGGGGCTGAATTTGGATGTGTTTCGAGAAGTTGTCGCTTTTGCGCAGGTGGCAGAGGGCTTTACTTATGCCATTGCGGAGATCAACTTTGCCAGTGATGGCGATTTGCTGGTGCAGGCCCTGCAAAATCATGCCGTTGCCCAAGAGGTGCGGCTGATTGAGCTGGATTTTACCGATCAGGCATCGCTGTCATTGCTGAGTGCCGTGAAAGAACAGCTGGCTGCCTTAAAGATTGCGGCTGCGGATAATCCGGTGTTGTTAGTACGGGGACTGGCGACCGCGATCGGCGTCAAAGGGAACTACCCTAATTTTCTGACTGATTTAAATTTCAAGCGCGATGTCTTAGCTGCTCAGGTGCCCTATCCCATGGTGCTGTTTTTACCGGATTACGCGGTGGATCGTCTCGCCCGGTATGCTCAGGACTTCTGGACGTGGCGATCGGGTCATCTCCGTTTCCGTACGCTCCGCCAGACCGTGGAAACGGCTCAAACCCAACTGGCCCAGCCTGTCCCCACCCAACCCGCCGATAGCCGCCCCGTCAAACAAAACCGGATTGACTAGCTCGAACGCCTGTTGAGCGAATATACCCGTAGCAGTGACCATCCCGCTGACCATCGGACATCGGAAGCTCTGCATTGATATGGCCCTAGAACTGGGAGGTAGCTACCTCAGTTTGTCCGAGTTTGAGTCGGCCCGCCAGCACTATAGCTTTAGCCATCTAGGCTAGGACACCGAGTAGAATCCGGTGCTAAGCGCACAGCCAGATGGCTTCGCCGTCTTGTCCTAACGGACTTGGCGACGGCCATATCACAAATCTCTAGACTGGGCTACAGATGAAAATGACCCGCAGCAGCAAGCCTATGCCCTGTATGGATTAGGCCAGGTTCATCGCCTCAGAGCTGCTCACACCAAAGCCATGGCTCGCTTTGAACAAGCGCTGGACCTCTTCCGGGCCGTCGGGGATAGACTCGGGGAAGCCAACACGCTCTTGATGATGGGGCGTTTATCCTGTAAAGCGGGAGAGAAAAATCAGGCAGTCTCGTACTTACAGCAGGCAATTGAAACCTACCAAAATATCGAGGCTGTTCAGGGCGAGGGAAATGGCAATTTTCTTCTGGGAGAAACCTACTTTTACCTGGGAGAGTATTCTGCTGCGATCGCCGCATTTCAGACAGCACTGCCTCTTTTTGAGCGCACGGGCGATCGCTATAGCCAAGCTATGACGTGGAAAAACTTGGGTGATGCCCAGGTTCGCCAAGGTAACCAGGGGGAAGCTCGCACTGCTTACGAAACTGCCAGAGACCTATACCGAGCAGCGGGCTTGGAAGATCGAGCAGAGTCCTGTCAGCAAGCCATCCAAGATCTGGGTCGTCAGGTAGTCGTTGCACCGCCTAAAGCGCCCACTATTGGCAAAGGTCTGCAGGAAGAGACTGACTGACGTAAAAAGTCAATGCCCGTGGTTGGACTATCTACGTTTAACAGGCCAAAAGCAGCAAAATCGCGCAATACCTTTATCTTCTGGATGTTAGTGGGGTCAGGAATTGCTCTCCTGCTCTGGTGGTTACTCTGAAATACGACCCACACCAATGTGCTGCCAGCGCTAGACTCAAAGGATAGACACGCTTCAAACCGATATCTATCATGGCTCACCTCACCGCCCGCCGATCGCAAAATGTGGATGGCGACATTTATGTAGACAGTTCCTGTATTGATTGCGATACCTGTCGCTGGATGGCGCCCACTGTGTTTTCCCGAGTCGATGGACAGTCGGTGGTGTTTCATCAGCCCGCGACCGAGCCCGATCGCCTCCTAGCCCTGCAAGCGCTCTTAGCCTGTCCCACTGCTTCTATTGGCACTGTTGAGGCACCTACTGATATGAAAGCCGCACAGGCCACGCTGCCGATTCCAGTGACCGACGACGTTTACCACTGTGGCTACCACTCCGAAAAATCTTACGGGGCTGCCAGCTACTTCATCCAGCGGTCTGAGGGCAATATTTTGGTGGACTCGCCTCGCTTTGCGGCGCCCTTAGTCAAACGTTTGGAAGCAATGGGCGGGATTCGCTACCTTTACCTCACCCATCGCGATGATGTGGCCGATCATCAAGCCTTTCATGAGCATTTTGGCTGCGATCGCATCCTGCATCAGGATGACATGAATCCATCAACTGCTGATGTCGAGCTTCCCTTAAGCGGCAGCGAACCCATTCAAGTAGCTCCTGACATGCTCATTTTGCCTGTCCCTGGCCATACACGCGGTCATACAGTGTTGCTGTATCAAGACCGCTTTCTTTTCACAGGGGATCATCTCGCTTGGTCTGCTTCGCTACACCACCTGTATGCGTTTCGCCGCGCTTGCTGGTATTCCTGGACAGAGCAAATTAAGTCGATGAAGATGTTGGCTGCGTACGATTTCGAATGGGTTTTGCCGGGGCATGGACGCCGCTATCATGCTGACGTGGCCACAATGCAGCAGCAGATGGAGCAATGTCTGAATTGGATGCAGGGGCAGTAGCTTGAGCGATCGATCTCTAGATCCCAAAGGTCTTCTACCAATCATTTAGATATTGTTGGCAAGACACAAGATCTCTGGGATCGGGCTGCTGTGATCTAGGCTGCTGTGATCTAATAGCTCGACCGATTGGCTGAAGCGATTGCGGGAGTTGCTGTGGACGCAGGCGATCGCAGCTCCTGCATGGCTTCCTGAATCCGATTCAGAGCTTCATCAATGTCAGACTGGCTCACCATCAAATTCGTGACGGCCCGTAGTGTATGGGTGCCTGTAGACAAAACACCCACCCCTTTCACTGTCAACTTTTCGGCCAGCGCAGCCGCAGACACATCTGGTGTTTGAAAATAGACCAAATTGGTCTGTACGTCGGCAGGGTTGATAAGGATGCCGTCAATTTGCTGCAGCCCTGTGGCAAGACGTTGGGCATTGGCATGGTCTTCGGCAAGGCGATCGCGATGGTGCTGCACTGCATACAAGGCTCCCGCTGCTAAAATGCCTGCCTGCCGCATCGCACCGCCAAACATCTTACGAAACCGTCGGGCTCGTTGCATCAGCTCTGTAGGGCCGACCAGCGCTGAGCCCACAGGGGCTCCCAGCCCTTTCGAAAAGCAGACGCTCACGGTATCAAAGGGTGCAGCATACTCCGCTTCAGGAATCCCCGTTGCGACACAGGCATTCCAAAATCGCGCTCCGTCGAGATGCAGTTTTAGCCCCTGTGCCTGACACAGTTGAGCAATTTCCTGAATCGTTGCTAAGGGAAAAATCCGCCCACCACCCCGATTATGCGTATTTTCTAAACACACTAATTGGGTCCGAGGAAAATGCTCATCCTCAGGTCGGAGGACTGCCTGCAAATCAGCCGCCGTAAAAATGCCGCGGTCGCCCTCAACTAGCCTGCACATCACCCCCGCGAGCGCTGCCGGAGCACCTGCCTCGTAGTAATAAATGTGTGCCTGACTTTCCAAAACAATCTCGTCACCCGGCTCTGTCTGTGTCCGCAGTGCCACCTGATTCGTCATCGTTCCTGACGGCATATAAACCGCTGCTTCCTTACCCAGCAGCGCTGCTACCGTTTCTTCAAGTTCATTGACCGTTGGGTCATCGCCTAACACATCATCGCCAACCACAGCCTGGGCGATCGCCTGACGCATGGCTGGTGTCGGCTGCGTAACGGTATCACTACGGAGATCGATCATAAGACTTTGGATTGAGTTGGTTCTTGGTTGCTAGCCGGTAATCGGTACTTGGTTGTTCGTTGATGGTTGTTCGTTGATGGTTGATGGTGATGATTTTAGTTCTGAGTTTTAAGTTCTGAGTTCTGAGTTCAATTCAAAAATCAAAACTGAGAACTCAGAACTCCGCCCTTCTACCCTTCACCCTTTACCTTTCTACTCTCCTACCCTTCCACCCTCTTCCCCGGCGTTGCTGATTCTGGATATGAATCGGCTCAAGCGCTAGACTCTGCACAGCCCCCTCAATCCCCCAATATTGGGGGACTTCAAGCACTTAATCCCCCCCAATATTGGGGGGCAAGGGGGGCGAAATCATACCGCTATTAAGCAACGCCTCTTCCCCTTCCACCCCGTATACTCCCGTAAATACTTTCTCAGCTGGACCTGTCATATATACACGATTATCGCTCGCTAACCATTCAATCTTGAGGAGACCGCCAGGAAGTTCAACGGTGGCCGTGCGATCGCTGCGATCAGTTAGAACAGCAGCTACCACGGTGGCGCAGGCTCCGGTACCACAGGCGAGGGTAGCCCCGGCACCCCGCTCCCATACCCGCATCTTGAGATAGTCGCGGCTTACCACTTCAACAAACTCAGTGTTGGTGCGTTGGGGAAAAGCTGGATGATGCTCAAACTGAGGGCCGATTTGTGCAAGGTCAATGGCTGCTGTGTCGTCAACAAATGTAATGCAGTGAGGATTACCCATGCCGACACAGGTAACGTGCCACTTCTTGTTGGCCACCTCTAAGGGCTGATTAACGACACGCTCGTCTGCAGATGTAAGAGTTGTGGAGATTGTGGCGGCGGCGAGAAATGGCTCACCCATATCTACGGTTACTGTTCCGTCTGACTGGAGGGTGGGTGTCATGATCCCAGCCAGAGTATGAACTTTATAGGTCTTGGGGGCTATTTGCCTGCTGTCTTTGCTTTCCAGCTCAGCAATGAATTTGGCAAGACAGCGAATACCGTTGCCACACATTTCCGGTTCGGACCCGTCAGCATTCAGAATCCGCATCGTGTAATCTGCATCGGCTTGGCCGGGTAGGGCAAAAATAATGCCATCGGCGCCAATGCCAAAGTTGCGATCGCAGCTCTGAATCACCTGCTCTACGGTTAATAGCAGCTTAGACTGATGCCGATTATCGACCAAAACAAAATCGTTACCTAGACCGTGATACTTGCTAAATGCGATCGCCATTCCACCCCCGAGCATTCCTGGATTGAATATTTGACCCATTAGCAGCAGCCAGATACAGAATTTGCGCCCTGTAAGCGTTGCGATTTGTAGCCAGGCCAATCATTCAACATGGACTCTCATTATCCTAGAGCTTGAATCCAGGTCTGCTAAAGCACAGCTGCCAAAAACCGAGTTAACCTTAGGACTGATGTGTTTCGTCTGTGATTTGTAGCGATTCTATAAATTGTGCCTATGTCTCTAGAACTCGAAGCCGGATTACCAAGTATCCGACTCCTACAGGGTTATCTCCGCGACCAAACCACTGTCGAGGTCAAATTAGTCACAGGTGATATCATCACTGGCCAAATTGCTTGGCAGGATCCACTCTGTCTTTGCCTCAAAGCAGATGACAATTCCGTCTTAGTTTGGCGATCAGCTTTAGCCTTCATCAAGGCTGTTTAAGCCAAAATCATTTACATCAAGCGCTATAGCTAGCCAAAACGACTGAATCGAAGCTCGCTAATCGAAGCTGTCTGCAAGGGGCAGACTCCTATGAAACAAACGATTTCGTTTTACCGACTCCCTGGCCTGAATACCGCTCTCAAACGGTGCCAGTTTTTCTGGCGGGCGGCAGCATTTATGATTTTAGCCGGGATTGTCACGCTGACGGTAACCCTGCTCGACCCAGCAGCTCATGCTTATGATGTGGTCATTCAGCCAGCCAGTCCTCGTCAGGGTGATACGGTCTCTATTCTGGTGACAGAGCAGCAAACCACAGGCGTAACACCACCCACTGTGATGGTGAACGGAACTACTTATCCAACCTTTGCAGTGGGCGAAGGCCGCTATCGTTCCTTTGTGCCGACTAGCCCGCTGCATGCTTCTGGACGTTATCTAGTTCAGGTGACCGGCAGTGAAGTGCCACGCAATCCAGCTTTCTGGCTCAGCGATCGCGCCTTCGCAACCCAGTACATTACACTTTCCCCGAGCCAAACCAATCTGGGTACGGACTACGAGTTTGATCAAGTGGACGCCTTCAAGCAGCTTGTGAGCCCTGATAAATATTGGGATGGGGCATTTTTGCGCCCCAGTGAAGGCCGCGTTAGTTCCGAATATGGTTTTCGTCGTTATTACAACGGCGTCTTCGCTGAAAACTACTATCACCGTGGGGTTGATTATGCTGCCCCCATTGGATCACCTGTGATTGCCCCGGCGGCTGGCCGCATTGTTCTAACGGGTCAAGTTGCTGAAGGGTTTGAGTTACATGGCAATACAATTGGCCTCGATCATGGCCAAGGAGTTGCCAGTATTTTTATTCATCTCAACAGTATCAGTGTTCAAGAAGGTGATTTTGTTGAGGCAGGACAGACCATTGGCACGATTGGTACGACAGGAGCCTCTACCGGCCCCCATCTGCATTGGGGACTTTACGTTAATGGTGTTGCGGTTGATCCAGCTCCTTGGCGCGTCGATAGCATTGAATAAGCAAGATGGCAATATCAATCACGCCAAAAAGTTTGGAAACTCTGTCTGCTTTATAAGTGCTGAGGGCACACTAAACTCAGTTCCAGCAGGTCTGAGGAATCACCTAATGCCCCTATTTCAAGCATCCTCTGGACTTTGCTAATGATCACAACGGAGCATTAGATCCATGAGCATCGAAAAGATCGTTGAACAAGCCCTACAGGACGGCTACCTAACTCCGGCGATGGAAGCAGAAGTCGGTCGTATTTGTGACACCGCTTCTGAGCTCTCGATTGAAGAATACATGGCCCTAGATCGTCTCATGGGTGCCTTGTTGACAGGAGAAGTTGTCGCAGTTCCCCGCAAGCAATTCATCAATGTGATGGAAGAATTAGTCCTGACTGAGGCGATCGCACGGGTGGCTGAAATTGAAGCGAGTACTAACAAAACGCTTGATCTGGGCGACATTGCCGCCTACGCACTCAATCGTTTGCCGCCGCTCTATGCCACGACTGAGGAAGGCGCTGACTTCCAGCGCGAGAATGCTAAATCCGAACTGACGGCTTTGATTTCTGATCAGGTGAAAGAAGCCATTGCTCGGAGTGTTAGCCAGCCAGAATTCTATCCTGAGCGCCAGACCATCACGAAGACGACGTCTGATGATGTCTTAGGGCAGGTCAGCAATCTCCTGAAAGACTATGCCCAAAAGTTTGAACCGGAGGCTAGAGCTTCGGCTTAATTGACTGTTGTGGTAACTAGGTAAGGTGGGCTCCTCAAAACGTCTATCATCTTGCTTTAGCGGCATCTGTTCACTAGCACTACACGATTGCAAGGGTCGGTAATACCGGCCTTTTTTTATGGCAGCATGAGCCCCATAAACGACGGGTTGCGATAGAGTAGGCCCGTAGTTTTAGGTACCTCCGAGAGGATCTATGCGGTGGAAGCGATTTTGGACAGGGCTTATCTTGGGCGTGATCGTCAGCATTGGTATCGCTTGCACAGAAGCAGCTGTCCAAGCCCCATCCCCCAACGAACCGGCAGTTACGCCTCCCACAGAGCAAACGGAGACGGCGATCGCTCCTGCCGAGACACCTTCTACCGCTGCTGAGCAGGCTGACGCGGAACTGCCAGTCGCTACCCAGCAAATTCTTGCTAGCTTAGGGCAACCCCTCTATGAGCCGCTCCGGGGCGATTTACGACTGGTTGTTATGAGTGATCTAAACGGTGTCTATGGATCAACGGATTATGATCCAGAAGTCGATAAAGGAATGGCGCTCATTCCCTTTTGGAATCCTGATCTGGTGGTCTGCAGTGGCGATATGGTTGCCGGACAAGACCTAACCCTAACACCTGATCAAATTCAAGCCATGTGGGCAGCTTTTGATGAGCATGTCGCGAAGCCCCTTCGCGAAGCCGATTTGCCCTATGGCTTCACCATTGGCAATCACGATGCCTCCAGTGCTTTGGGCGTGAATGATAGTCCCCTCTTTCAGCAGGAACGCGATCTGGCGGCAGCTTACTGGCAAGAGCCAACACACGATCCGGGGGTTGAGTTTGTCGATCGCTTTGAATTTCCGTTTTATTACACCTTTCGCTACGACGATGTATTTTTCATGGCGTGGGATGGCTCTTCCAGTCGTATTCCCAAAGAGAAGCTAGCCTGGGTAGAGCAGACCCTCGCTAGCGAAGCTGCACAAAACGCCCGGATGCGGATTCTGCTAGGCCATCTACCGTTGTATTCAGTTGCAGTCGGACGGAATGAACCGGGGGAGGTTATGGAGAATGCTGATCAGCTCCGGGCAATGCTAGAAAAATACGATGTCCATACTTACATCAGTGGCCACCATCATGCTTACTATCCGGGGCATCGCGGCGATCTCCAACTCCTCCACATGGGGATTCTGGGTTCGGGTCCCCGGCCCTTGATCGACAGTAACCTGCCTCCCTGGAAAGCGCTCACCGTCGTCGATATTGACTTTGATACCCCAGAGTTGACTCGCTACACTACCTACGATGTTCAAACGCTAGAGCGGATTGAATACGAGCAGCTGCCTCGATTCCTAGCAGGCCACAATGGTATTGTCATCCGACGCGATATCCCCCCTGAACAGCTCAGCGCTGATGAGAAGGCGTTCTGTGAAGCTAGGCTCGGTAAAGAACTGTGTGCGTAAAAACTCTTCTGGTCTATCCACAGGGTAGGTTTCAAAGGTTATAACGCCTATCGTTACATAAGGTCTCTAACGCTCTGCCAAGGATTGGCGTCTGTCTTAGTTCCAGATAACTTGCATGAGGCGGACAGGTTGCCCGTCGGCGTAATAATTGTCAAAGACATCCCATGACGCGAGTTCTTCGACCTGTCCACCTTCGGCAGTCACCGCTTCGATGATGTCCTCATCGGCATGGATCACCAAATATTCTGGGCGATACGCTCTCAGTTTTTGGTCGAGTGGGGTTGTTGTTAGGCGCGTATTAATTGAGCGGATTCCCGTTTCGATCGCGACGGTATCGGTTAGGTGACCAAAGACAACCGTCCCTATTGCCTCTCCCTCGCGCGTTTCCAGAATTTCGCTCATCTCATGAGCCATCTGGACGTAGGAAAAACTGGGATTAGCGATGTAGGGGATGATTTTGCTGCTTCCATGCAAGGTAAGCCCCACGACAAGAACTATCGGTACTGCAGCCAGCACTGTGGAACTTGGCTTGGTCAGCACGGCAGTAATGCGTTGGCCCAGCTCTATACAAGCTACAGCACATAATGCTGCTAAAGGTACCAAAAGTGGTAAATAGTAACGGGGAGGACCGTAGGTAACCACTGTCAGAGACGCGGTGTAGACGACAGTGTAAATGCTAAACACATGAAACAGTGGATCGCGGCGATACTTTTGAGAAACTGCGATCGCCAAAAAGATTATCAGTGTTGCCATGCCGACGAAGCTTTTGCCCAGGGCTGAACTTCTGCGGGCGACTTCAGGAAGATGTCGAAACCAAGCCCACATACCCGCGTGAGACCGAACACCCAGGTTGATTTCACCAAAATAGACGTAATCTTCAGGAAACAGCAGCCTAGCTGTCAGGTGATAGCCGCCAACCAAAGTTAAGATGACGCCACCCGAAGCCAGCAGCAAGATCGTTCGATCACGATAGGTTTTGCCATAACGCCAGGCAAAATATGGCAGGAGAATGACTGCAAACGCCATCGTTGGTTTGGTTAGAATGCCTGCTGCAAATAGAGCTGCTGCCAATAGAAGATTGTGCGGGTGTTGGCCCTGTTCAATTCCTAAGGCCACAAAAATTCCAGCAACCACAAAGCAAATGGCGATCATTTCCATGATGGCTAAGCGGCTGTAGGCAAACCCTGTATAGTTGGTGGCTAACAGCAGTGCCGCCAACAATGCCGCTGAGCTGCCCCAGCGGCGATACACCAGACCAGCCAGCAGGCCAACAATCAGAACAAAAGCAGCAGCAGTTGTGATACGCGCAGAGAAGAAACTGCTCCCTAAAACGGTAAAAGCCAAGCGATGCAATATTTGGCCCACCGGCATGTTAACGGCAGCGTTGAAGTCATTGGCCAGGTACCAGTCACCAAACAGATAATGCCTCACTGCGGCGCTGGCATACCATCCTTCATCTGTATAGAGGGTCGCTGAATACGTAATTCCGGACGGAAAATCGGCACTCAGATGAATAAACCGCAGTAGTAGAAAGACCGCAGTCGCTGTCCAAAGAACGCCTCTAAGGGCTGACCAGCCGCTTAAAGGGACGAATTTACGCCTGATGCTGCCCGCCTTTATATCCATATTCAGAAACACATAGTTCTATATCTATGTTTCTGGCGTCGGCTTAACCTGCTGCTGTTCGTCAAGATTAGAACTGCATACATCCACCCATACGCCATGGTCAAAATCCTAACGGGAGAGCAACCCCCGACACCCGCATCCGGACTGTACTTCACTGTCAGGATGCTTTGGATTTTCCCGTTGCATCATCGCTGGGCTATGGTTGAAATAATCCAGAATGGCTGGCGGATATCCCCTGAAAACTGAAACCGATTCGGGTAACTAGTATCTTCACCATACTATGTTTCTAAAACGGTTTGATTGTGAAGTATCTGATGCCGACCCGAAAATGAAGCGTTGGAAAACTCTTTATAGTTTCTTTAAATACTCCTCAGTTATATAAAGACTGCTTAGAGAATCTGAATAGCAATATTGAATATCCTTCCAGCTTTCAGGAAGTTATTTGTATGGAGGGCGACTACGCACCGTTTTAGCAAGCTCCGTGCATCTAAAGGTTTGACTGTATTTTTCCCTGTGACTTGGACGTGCCGACTACCATCTGGAGCCCCCAGCAATGCGGTTACAACCTCACTTTGCAGCGCTACGTCCCCGGCAGTGGACTAAGAACTTTATTGTCTTTGCTGCTCCTCTGTTTGGTTTCAGTGTTTCATGGCCGTCTATTCTTTCGGCACTCTTAGCACTCTGTCTTTTTTGCGCAGCGTCTAGCAGCTTCTATTTATTGAATGATATTGCTGATGCCGAGGCCGATCGCCAGCATCCGGTCAAATGTAAGCGACCCATCGCCGCCGGCTTGGTAAGGGTTCCGGTGGCTTTACTGATGTCGGTAGTGCTGCTGCTTGCGGCCATCACAATCGGCTGGCTCAAGACGCCGCTCTTAGGTCTGACGATTTGTGGCTATGCTGTGTTGCAGGTTGCTTATAACTTACGGCTAAAGCGGATTGCCATTCTGGATATTTTGGCGATCGCGACTGGATTTGTCCTGCGGGCAGCAGCGGGGGCAGCAGCGACGGACATCTATATGTCCCCTTGGTTTTTGTTGTGTACGGCCATGCTGGCAATCTTCTTAGGCATTGAGAAGCGCAAGGCTGAGCTGCGCTTGCTTCAGGTTCGGGGGGGGAAAACGCGATCAGTGCTGAAATTTTACTCGCTGTCGTTGCTTACCCGTATGGAAACGGTCGTTACCACGAGTACCCTGATGAGTTACGCGCTGTGGAGTTCTGGACCCGCTTTGCAAGGGGCGTCTACTCCCTGGATGTTGCTCACCCTACCTTTTGTGCTGTATGGGATTTTTCGGTACCAGCTATTGAGCGATCCTCAACGGATTGAGCAGCATGTTTACGAAAGCGGTGGTTCGGGGGAAAAGAGCGAACGGCCTGAAGAAGTCTTATTGACTGATCGACCTATTTTGTTGACTGTTTTGGGTTGGAGTCTTTCAGTCTTTCTCATTTTGTGGCTGCAAAATCAGGGTATCGTCAGCTGAGGTTTCTAAAGTTAGTGAAACACCAACGACTGCCCAAACGAGTTCCCATACTTAGCGAGGTGTCTTTAGATGCGTTGCTTGCAGCCAGTATTCAGGGAATCATCCTCGATCTTGATAACACGGTTGTGTCAGAAGACGATCGCTATCTGGCTCCCCACGCTGAAGACTGGATTCACGCGGCCAAACAGCAAGGATTTGCCTTCTTTTTGTTGTCAAACGGCAAACGATCTCATCGGGTGCAATATTGGTCAGAGCATCTGAATATTCCAGCTATTAGCCCTGCCCGTAAGCCTTTTCCCAAGAGCTTTCGGCGGGCTCTGCAACATATGAATCTATTACCGCACCAAGCGGTTGTGATTGGTGATGGCCTGCACACCGATGTCGTGGGAGCCTGGCTCTGTGGCTGTGCCAGTATTCAGGTTGCGAGTTTGCCACATCCACCCCGCTGGTGGGAGCGTATTGCTGGTCGCTGGGTTCAAGTTGCCTATCCAGCTCATCGAGAAATCTGGCCCTTCCAGTGTCCGTATTAAGGTATTCAAGGAAATTGCAGTATATGGCTAATCTCCTTTTTAGTGGGCTCATCTTGGTAACGGTAGCGCTCAATACGTTGGCTCAGGTTCTGCTCAAATCGGGTTCGGGGGGGAGTTTGATCAATCCCTATTTAATTGGTGGAGTTTTTACCTACGGTCTGAGTACGCTTATTTACATCACGGTGTTGAGCAAAATCAATCTCTCTGTTGCCTATCCCGTGGTCATTGGACTAACTGTCATTGCAACGACGCTGGCAGGCGCTCTCTTGCTGAAAGAGCATATCTCTACTACGGGCTGGATTGGTATGGGGCTAATGATTAGTGGCATTGGCGCGATCGCTTTTGGTAAAGCCTTGCACTAACGTATCTGCCCTGCCGTCGTTTAACAGCGGACACTTTCTGTCTAAAACCTTATAGGCTCTTGATTTGGTTCGTTATGATGAATGCATATCCAGGTCAAGGTCAGCGCTTCGAATGGTACAAACCCTGGCGGTTACAAAAGCTATGACTAGCTTGAGTCAAGCACATCAGCTGTTGCGGCTCAATCCGACTCAAGACTCAGGTTTTTTTACCGGCTGGTTTGAAAATTTGCCTGATCTGACAGAACAGGAAAAAAGTTTGTTGGACCGCTATCGCGATCGCTACTTTTACTACGCTGAGGATGGTGCAATCAGCGAAGGAACGGTCAATTTGATTATGGTGGCTCCTTTACTAGAGTTACTGAAACTCTATGACCCGCCTTACAAAATTCGGAGTGAACAACCAGTCAGGATAGAACTGCTAGATGCTGACGTAGTGCTACAGGGCGTCATTGACGCTGTGGTAATACAGCAACAGCTTTGGGTCGTCATGATTGAGGCCAAACCCTATGGTTTCAATGTTTCTTTGGCAGTTCCCCAAGCACTGGCCTATATGTGCGGTAGTCCTATATCTGGCGTTCATTTCGCTCTGGTGACTAATGGCGAAGACTATTTGTTTGTGAAAGTAGACGACGAAACCCAGCAGTATGGGCTGTCCCGGAAGTTCACGCTATCGAACCCCCGGCAAAATGAGTTATGGGATGTTGTCAGAGTCATGAAGCGATTGGTTAAGTGATTGCCGCGTTAACTTAGCCGACATCCCTTGATTATCAGATATTTGGGAGAAAGAGTAGGTTCAGTGGAATGGTGATGTCAGGAAAGGCGAGTGGGGCAAATATTGTGTTTGCAGCGAGGATTGCTTCCTGCTGATAGCCAGCTTGCGTCGGTTTCCGAAAAGCATAGACCTGTCGAGCATTCACATCCAAAATCCAGTAATCAGCGATGCCAGCTCGGGCATAGATTGGGGCTTTTTGCTGGCGATCGCTGAGCAAGGTAGAATCAGCCACCTCGATAATCAGAAAAATATCAGCCGGTGTAGGATGGCGATCGCCATATTCGTTGGCATCAATGCGAACTATCGCGATATCCGGTTCAGGTTCTGATTGGGGTTTTAGCGTCACGGGCAACTGCATCCGCACATAAGCAACCTTTTCCAGCAGTCGATCCAAGTAACGAAAGGCGCGTTGAGTTGTGGCTGCATGGGGTGGCAGTTGAGGATTCGTCTCGATAATTTGACCATTCAGTAGCTCAACGCGATCGCTACTAGTCAAAATACCGGTTTCAACCATGCGGTGATAGTCTTCTACTGTCCATAACTTGGCTTTCGTCGATACCATAGCCAGCTTCCCTTGATGCGCAATGCGTTCCAAGCTGCGATTATTGTCCGGTCGAGTGACCCAGTATTTGACCTGGCTATCCATTCTTCGGGAGGTCACTTTCAATGCCTACATCAAGCAGCACGGCCAGACTCAGGTTTAGCGTAGCTTGAAAGTACTTAGAATAGGGCGTCGCAGACGTGAAGAAACGATAGCGGTTGGCATTCGGAGAATGTTTTAGCGACGTTCCTGACTCAACACCTTTAAGATACCGACAACTTGGTACAAGTCATTACCTGGATTAAAGAGCGAAAATGTCTTCGAAAAGTTGTATTGTCCAGAATCTCGATCCAGTTTCACAAAGACAATATCGAGACCATTGGTGATCATGCCAAACCGAATGGAACCGGGTACCGGACTACTCATCATATAGGTCAAGGCCTGAGGAAGACCTTGATGCCAACTAAACTGGGAGCCTTTAGATTCAATCAAGGTCACCCAAAGCTGCTCATTGAGGACCAAAATATCGATGCGACCTCGTACGACTTCCTCATTCGTCTCAACTTCGATCTCAATTACCTTCTCGGCAACAGGACGAAAGGGGTGATGGTAAAAGCCTGCTACGGACAATAAGGGCGAAAGCACCACCATCTTGACGAGTTCTTCCTGTACTGGATATCTCGCTAGATACTCAAAATCTGACTGAGCCTGATCTAAGGTGTGCCTTTGATATTCAGTTAAGTCAGGGGAGGCCACGAGATACTCCGGAAAGAAGTTCGGATCTTTTTCGCGGGTCAAGTTAAATCTGACCTCCACATCATGCAACGTCAATTGGCTAGCTTGCAGAACTTGAACCATTGCGCATCGTTGGTCTAGCGTAGTCAGTTGCGTAAACCTTAGCATTTACCTCCTGTTGGCGCGATCGCCCCCAACTCCCATCGCGTTAGCGCTAGCCTGTCCTGGGTGAACGAAAAAAAGCGCGGTCATCGATAATTAGAGGGTTCCTGTCCAAGCCGCCCCATCGCCGCGAAAGACAACTTGATGCGGCGGCTGTTGCACTGTCTGGGTGTAGCAACGATGGCATCACTCCATAATGAACTTGGCTGATGATCTCAATGTCAGCCAGTGTCGAACATTCCAGGCTGTCCTGCCTCAGGAATGTTCTTTTTTGGGGGATTCTGGTTCCCTAGAGAACTTCGCACTGCCCAGAATCCCTTCTTTTTCCCATTTAAGAAAACTGTGAGCCAGGATAGTGAAGCATGAGGATTTGTAGGGAGAGACGCGATCGCAATGATGGAATGCTTCCTGTGTTTACTCTTTGATATCCGAGCTGAGTGGGCGCTCTATCAACTCACACAGCCCACAGAGTATGGCAGCATCGCATATGAATACGAGAAAAATTCCTATCCTCTGGCCTTGGCTGACGTATGGGCTGGGAATGCAGAAGCCGAGGCAGCGCTCCAGTTTTTGCAGAAGGAAGATCCCCATGCGACTGAAACAGAAGGCATTGACTTCTATTCTGGCTTTGTCCTCAAAGGACAGATGCGAAAGTACTTTGAGTTTGGGGACTTGCTGGAGCCGGCCTACCGCGATCGCATGTATCAGATGATGGACTGGCTCACACAAACCGATCCCTTAAGCCGTGAGTTGGCCTCGCCCCGTAAGTTTGCCGAAGGCTCCCAAGATGACTGCACCACCCTGGTAGACTGCCGCAATACAGACAACTTGCGCGCCATGCGCGAAACTTCTGTCTACCTGATGGCTGAAGCAACTGGGAACGAAGCGACCCGCCAACTTTACAAAGCTCATCTAAAACGCTACGTTTCTACCCTGCTGGATATCGGCATGGGGGAATGGGACAGCCCCACTTATCATGGCCACACGACGGCTGCTTACCTGAATCTATATGATTTTGCCCAAGACCCAGAAGTAAAGCAGCTTGCCCAAGATGGATTAGATTGGCTGTTCATCAATGCAGCTCTCAGATATTGGCGAGGCGATTGGGTGGCTCCGGCAAAGCGGGTGCATGGCGACGGTGCGAAGCGGTTCTTTTGGCTCTATTTCGGGGAGGCCACCCCACCCGAAAAGTCTGAAAAAGATTGGATTCACGCGCTGGCGACGACGTATCAGCCACCCGAACTGGCATTTCAACTTGCCCGTCGCGCGTTCCCCAAACCGCTCGAAATTCGTCGCACGCATCCCCACTATGAAAACTGGAAACCAGAGCTATATGGTCCTGCTTTCTATGAAACGCTCTACTTTGGCAACACGTTTCAGCTAGGCAGCTTAGCCAAGGGCACTGGGGGAGATTGGCTAGGCTTTGATCTGCATGTAATGCGGGGATCGGGCACAGACAGATTGGTGATAGGCGAAAGTAACAGCCACAACATTGCTCAACATCACAATCTGGTGATCTGGTCCGGCCAGTCCGAGCCGCAGCTGACGCTGCCAGAGGGCACTGTACAAAAGCGACGCGGCATCACATTTGTTGAAACAGAACAGACATGGCTAGCCCTACATTCCTTGCCCCAGGGGTTTGTTCTTGAAGTTGGCGAACAAGCCACTCATGGTTCTTTTGCAACCTTCAGAGATGACGTGCTAGCGCGATCGCGTCTTGCAGTAGAAGGTGACACCATCACGTACCAGGGTTCTCAGGGGAGAACGGTAGCGCTCCGTCCGCAGGGCAATGACTTACCAGAAGTTTGGCGCGATGGTGCATTACACGACTGGACTCAGCACACCCATCTTGACGCCTTACCAGGGACCGGAGTGCTTTTATCAGAGCATCGAAATTGGACTCTGCTCAGGAGTACCCCAGCCCTCAGACAGCCTCCCGAGCGCTTAAGATCACCTCTACCAACTCTTGGAATCCTTGGACTTCCGCTGCTTGAGTCGTTAGAGCAGGGAAATGGCGGAGGCGATCGCGATAGTGCTGTACGTTAGCTACGCCAACCGCTAGTGGGAAACGCTGGGGGTCAAATAATCCTTCATCGTTGGGACTATCGCCTACCGTCACAACCTGCTTGGGAGAAAGGTGGGAAAACTCCTGTTGTAGGACGGTTTGCAGCCCCACTCCCTTATCTTGAGTGGCTGGCCGGATATGGCACTGCACAGTGCTGTAGGTGAATCCCCACGCTGCGGTCTTACACATTTCATGAATGGCCTCTAGATCAGCTGGACTTAAGTCGCCAATGTCAAATGTCCAATCTGTAAGCCGAAACTGATTGTCTGAGGAGGGTTGGAGTTTCGGAAAAGCCTCGCAAATTGTTGTAAACATGGACGCGAGTTGAGTACGATGCTGATCAATTGCAGGCATCTTCATCAGCCAGGCGGGGGCTAGTGTTGTTTGAGGGATGTAAACGCCGCCGTTCTCCGCGATCGCCCCCACGACGGGCAGATAAGCAACCACACCCTGCACCCAGCCTGCTGACCGCCCGGTCACAATCAGGGTTTGAAGGCCGGCTGCTGCCACGGCCTCTAATGTTTGCAGAAGCAGCGGTGTAAACCGGCCCCGCTGGGTTAGAGTTCCATCCATATCGGTCGCAATTAGTTGAATGGCTTCTAGGGCCGAGCGCGAAGAATCGTCAAAAGAGGCCGGAGAATTTTCCATAAACGTCCTACACTTTGGGGATATTGCAAGAGTTCGGGCTATGGCATCGCGTTCACCAGATCAGCGCAACTATTACTATCTGATTGAAGCTGCCCGCGCAGGGATTCACAAACCCATTCTGGCGGCCCTGTATGCAGTTCATGGGCAACCCCCGTTGGCCGATGGCGAAAAGGGCCTGGGGATTGCCCCGGTTAATCGTATTCCACCTTCCCAAGTGAATACGTTTCCTGAACAAGTTCAATATGCTGCCAACACCATCCGGAGTTTAACGGATCAGCTTACGGCTGAAGGGTGGCAGGGCAAAGATATCTGGGACGTAGCCAATGGGCGCTATAGCGATCGCTTCCTACGCCGTGTTGCCGAGGGCTATATTCCCCCCGCAACTGATCGGGCGGCAGCCCAGTTAGAACCAAGCGACGAAGAGGCCTTAATTAAGGCATACCGGACTGACTTAGAGACAGACTATCAAGCAGAACAGCTGCCTCAGAATCTTGCTTATCTGGACAAGGCACTACTCGCTTTTGTCGAACGCATCCCCGCCAACTATGATCGTTTGCCGTTTCAGCGTCAGGCGCTATTAGAAGCCGTTCGTCTGTGGCGCAAACTTGACAGCTATCAAGCGGTAGCCCGGGTTCTACAAGTTCCAGACGCCATAGGCAGGGTTGACGAAGCTGCTTTAGATAAGGCGCTATTGGATTTCATTCGACAGGCTGATCGCTACTTTTCCGGCTACCCCAACCAGCGTGAAGCATTTATCCGTTTGGTCCAGCTCTGGCGACAGCTAGATTCGCGGGAAGCAGCGATTAAGTGGCTAGCTGAAGCCACGCCTTACAGTAAGGAATCCAATCTAGAAATTATCGATCCGGCGCTTATCGCTTTTGTTCAGCGTATTCCTGCAACTTATCGCGGACGGGGAGACCAGCGATTTGCGCTCACGGAAGGCTATCGTCTGTGGCAAGGACTGGATTCTCGGACAACTGCAATTCAGGATTTAGGACTAGACCCTCAAACCCTCGTGAATAACACGGATGATCCCGCTGCGATGGCTCAAGCTGCTGCACAAATTGACCGGGCGCTGCTTGATTTCTGGGCAACCGTGCCGACTCAGTACTCAGGAACTGCCGATGAGCGTGAGGCTGTTCTACGCCTAGTGACCATCTGGCGTCGTATGGAAGGCCGTTTGCCAACGGTCCAATCACTGTTTGAAGATCTGCGTCAGATGGCACAGGCCAATCGGGATTCTGTTGAGGCGATGCCGCCGCCGCGTCCGGCGCCTTTACCGCCGCGGCCTGACCGCTGGACACCCAACAACATTCAGGTCGGCGCTTCAATTGTGCCTAGTGGCAACTTTACCTGGGCGGAAGCAACTCGGGGTGGAACACGGATGCCTCCTGATCAGGCAACGGTCAACGCAATCGTCCGCATTGCCCTGCTTGCCCAAGAAGCCCGCGATCGCATCGGGCGTCCTTTTTTGGTAACCAGCTGGTACCGGCCTCCAGAAGTGAATGCCCGCGTTGGTGGAGCTTCCTTAAGTCGACATATTGTTGGGGATGCGATCGACTTCTATTGTGACGGACTGACCGGTCAACAGCTTTACTGGGCCCTCGATCCTTGGTGGCCTGGGGGGCTTGGCCGCTACACTCGCTACCCTTATCTCTGCCATGTCGATGCCAGAGACAGCCGGGCTCGTTGGGTTTATTAAAGAAAGCATCGAATAGCAATATTTGTCTCAATCTGGAATGGATGATAAATATCAGGTAGTCAAACTCACTATCTGTTGCAATACTGCTTTTCCAGTTTTTCTACCTGCTTACTGAGCCATAAGCTAGACAAGCCTTATCCGTAGATATTCTGGACCGTTATCGATAATGATTACGCTTGACTTCCGCGTGGGAATTCTGGATGTATCGGTTGAATCACCTTCCTGAGCTATGAAATCTTCTTTTGTGTCGATGCAGCCTATCCTGGCTCAAACGGCGCCACCGGAGCCGGTTCCCACGGTGATGCCGGCGGCCAAATTGTGGATGGGAACGTCAGGCATTCTGCTTTTGTTGCTCATTGGCACAGGCGTCTTTACGCAGATGCAGGCAAAGAAATTTCGGAAGCAGCTTAAGTTTGAAGAGTATAAAAACCGCGAACTTCAGAAGAAGGTCAAGATGGCCTTGGGCACCATCACCAAGATGGAAAAAAATCCTGATTTGATCCACTCCCGTGAATTCAATCTCGATTATCTCCGGATGCGTATGGATGAGGAGCTCTTCCACTTTCAGATTGTCAATCAGCTAAAGGTAAAGGTAAAACAGCAGCTCAGCGTGGCTATGCGACCGCGACAGGCAGAATCTGGCATGGTAGGAATTGCGAGTAAACCGCGGCAGGTCGACCAAACCTTTGATGTTGTCTACAAGACGAGTGAAGCGTTAGGAGCTAAAACACGCGTACTATTTCGGATTGAAATTAAGCTTGCTAAGCTCCCGACTCAATCGACATCTACTACGATCAACCAAATCATTGACTGTATTGAAACCTTCCTCAGTCCTGAGGCCGAGGGCGGTGCTTGGCAGCCCACGATTCAAGGTCGCTTAGCCAGTATGCAATGGGATCAAAAGGCAAAGCCCACACCTCTCTTGATTCTCGAACAGTCTCAAGAAGGCGTAAACGTTACCCTTCGCAGCCATAACCGCATTAAGTAAATGACGCGGTTAATCGCGTCTCGCTACTGAGGGACCACGCTCAGAGTTGGTGCCGTCAACGGTTCTGCCATGGACGTGTCATGTTCACGGGCATCTGCCATATCGGCAACTGTGGCATCGCGCAATTGTTCACGCAAATCAGGCATGACGGCTAGGGCTCTAGTCCAGTCTGGTATTTCATTACTGATGGTATCTTTGAGATACTCCTCGCCAGCCTGATGAATAACCTTCTCAAACTGTTCTAAGGTGGCCTCTTCTTTGTGGCGATCGTAATCAATCCCATTAAATCGAGCGTCGACAAAGTATTGACGGGTAAGATTCTGCGCTTCGCGACGGAACTTAACACGCAATGCCCGAATGTGATCCGGTGAAATGGCTACCTGTTCTGTCTCAGTTAACGTTCGCAAAACAGACTTCAAGATATCGCGACACATTTTTTGCAGCCCTTTGTTAGGCGTACTGCCCATAGCCTGGTGCTTATGTTCAAAAATGCCCAAATCTACCTGAGCAATTCGCTTCATTGCAATATTGCGGTAAACCTCTGCCAAAAGGCCCACTTCAAGTCCCCAGTTGGCGGGAATACGCGTATTGAGTGCTAAATCACTGGTCAAGGCAAACTCACCCGACAGCGGGTAGCGATAGGCATTGAGATACCGTAGATAATCCCGATAGCCGAAGAGTTCCATTAAGGATGTGATGAGGGGCATCACAAACAGGCGCGTTACGCGGCCATGCATCTGGCGAGGCGTATTGCTCAGACGGGTGTAATAGGCCTTGCTGAAGGCAATGCCAAACTCACGCTCAAGCAGCGGAAACAGGAGTTTCAGAGGATAGGTTTTGTCATAGGTCACGATATCGGCATCATGAAGCGCGATCGCAGCTGCTTCTAAGGATGCAACTCCCAAGCCTAACCAAACAGCACGCCCCTTGCCGCCATGCTGCATAAGGTCTAGACCTTGCTCTTGTAAGGTGGCAAAAATTTGCGTCAGACGCGGTCCGTTTTCCCAAAGAACGTATGTAGGTTGTGGCAGCGGGCTAAAAAACTCAACTGCCTTCTGGTATTGCTGTTTCGTCTCAGCATAGAGACTGATAACCACCGTGTTGACAAACCGGCAATGGGCGAGATGGTCACGAATGCGAGACAGGGCTGGCCGTTCTAACTCTTCATACAACGATGGAATGAGAACAGCCGTGGGTAGTGATTGACTGAGCTCCGTCAGGCGATCGTCCAGACGATCAATGTCACAACCTAAATCGTGGATTGTCGTAATCAGATCTTGCTTGTAGTCCACCCAACATCTCCTTCACAATAACTTGATGATCATATAGAGTCCTGTGAAATCGAGATGTCGGAAGCGCTACTGCTTTTTTCCCCCGCAAAGGGCACTAGCGCAGCCAACCTCTGAGGCGCGAAGCTACTTGAGGACGCCGTAGCTTACGCATTGCCTTCGTCTGAATTTGACGGACTCTTTCGCGTGAGAGATTAAACATGCCACCAACTTCCTCCAGCGTATGGGTTTCGCCTGTCGCTAGACCATAGCGGAGCGTAATGATGTCCTTTTCACGCTCAGTAAGGACTTCTGCCAGCACGCTGGTAATCTCATGGCGCATCATCGACTCACTGATTTTTGACTCTGGAGACTGGGTATTGCCATCCTCTAAGAGTTCCATCAGCTCGGTATCTTCGCCTTTACCCACCCGGTGATTCAGGGATAAAGATCGACGCCGCACCTGCTGCAAACTCCGCAGCTGATCGGGGGCCATATCCAAAGATTTTGCCAATTCGGCTTCAGTCGGGTTGCGCTGCAACTCGCGACGCAGTTCTCGATGTGCTTTTTTGAGCTTGTTGAGCTTTTCAACGATATGAATCGGGAGGCGAATTGTGCGAGCATCATTGGCAATTGTGCGGGTAATGCCCTGACGAATCCACCAGTAAGCGTAGGTCGAGAACTTATATCCTTTGTCGGGGTCGAATTTTTCAGTTGCTCGGTTAAGACCCAACGCTCCTTCTTGAATTAAATCTAAAAAGGGAACCCCCCGATTGAGATATCGCTTCGCAATCGAAACGACTAGGCGTAAATTAGAACGAATCATTCTTCGCTTAGCCGCCCTGCCGTGATAGAGTTTCTGACGCATTTGAGCATCCGTCAGACCAAATGCATCAGCAATTTCGGCAGCATTTGGCAGTCTTCCCTGTTCTTTGAGCCACTGCTCACGTAGTTCTTCTATCTCCCCTAAAAATCGAACCTGACGAGCTAATTCGATCTCTTCGGTGGGTTTGAGCAATGGGTATCGTGCCATCTCTTTAAAGAAGGCTCCGACCGCATCATCGGTAATCGTTTTTTGATAACCCGGTAAGCCAAGTTCTTCCAGAGAATCTCTAGAGGAGTAATGGGCTGTCACCTCACTATCTTCCTCCCAAGCAGCCGTATCTTTCTCAGATTTGGAGGATACATCGGCCAACGGTTCTTCTGAGCTGGGAGACACTAGCTCTTCCTCAACAAGTCCCGTATGAGCCATCATTTCAGATTCAGTTTCTGGAGAAACAAAGAAGACTTCCATATGATTAATAGTGATGCGAAAACACCTTGCTTTTGAGGCGTTTATACTCGAATTGCATACAATATAGCACCCCCTTATAAAAAATTAAAATTAAAGCTGCCTCGCAACGATCGCCCCAGCGAGGCATCTAGCTCTTTTGTCGAGATGTAACGTTTCTTGGAAATTGTTGCTGCTTGTGAAAAATTTTGGGTTTTTCTCACAGATCTGAGGTAAATCTTAAGGCCTCAATACAGTAAAGAGTCCTGTTTGTGACGCCAATAGTGACTGGACAGGGGCATCGATCGCTACACTAGAACTTCGGTTCAATCACGTGGGGTTCTTATTACAACGGGGTCTGCTAGATGGGTCGAAGCGCTTGTGGATTGTTCGGGAGCGCAGGGGCTCTACACTTATCAATTGCCGCCGATGCTGATAGTGGCTGCGGGGGATATTTTAAGCGTTCCATTTGGTCATCAACAGATTGGGGCGATCGCGATTCGGCTACTAGAGAATCCACCGCAGGGTTTATCGACGGAGCAAATTCGACCCGTTGCTTCTGTTGTTAGCCAAAGCCTTTTTTCGTCATCCTATTGGACCCTTCTAGAAAAAACGGCTGCATATTATCAAACGCCGTTGATGCAAGTGATTCGGACAGCATTGCCGCCAGGTCTCTTGAATCGCTCGCAGCGACGGGTGCGCCTCCGTTCTGAGGCCATTCCACCTGAAGCAGCGGAGTTTCTGTCGGCATCCGCAGCGTGCGTATTAACACAGCTGCAAAACTCGGCGACCGGTGATTACACCTGGCACTATCTACGCCAGCAGTGCCGGGGGGCCAGTCGGGGTATTCAAGCCTTAATTCAGCGGCAGTGGGCCGAAAGCTATTTGGCTTTGCCGACGCCACCGCGTCCTAAGCGCAGACAAGCTGTTACCGTTATTAGCATCCCACCGAGCGAAGACCAGACTGTGACCGCGCGTCAGCGAGAAGTCTTGCTACTGCTGCAGCGTCAGGGAGGGGATATGTGGTTACAGGAGGCGATCCAGTACTGTCGGACAACTAGCAGCACCCTGCGATCGCTCGCTCAAAAGGGCTACCTCACAATTGAGGCCCGGGAGATTTTACGTCAGCCAACTGCAATTCCCCTTGCTCCCGATCAGCCCAAGGCGCTCACAGTTCATCAGCAGCAGGCACTTGAGGTGATTCAAAGGATGGCTTGCTATGGTCAGTGCCTACTCCACGGGGTGACTGGGTCGGGAAAAACGGAAGTCTATCTACAGGCGATTGCTCCTAGGCTTGCAGCCGGATATTCGGCGCTGGTATTGGTTCCTGAAATTGGTTTGACACCGCAGCTAACCGATCGATTTCGCCGCCGATTCGGCGATCGCGTCTACGTATATCACAGTGGTTTATCCGAAGGCGAACGCTATGATGCTTGGCGACAGATGCTTCAGGGCGAGCCGATGGTGATCATTGGGACGCGATCAGCGGTGTTTGCCCCTTTGCCTCAAATGGGTATCGTCATTTTGGATGAAGAGCACGATAGCAGCTTTAAACAAGACCAGCCGATGCCGTGTTACCACGCCCGTACCGTGGCGCAGTGGCGCGCTGAGCTGGAGAACTGCCCGTTGGTGTTGGGGTCGGCGACGCCTTCTTTAGAAAGCTGGATGACTTTGCGAGACCCTGGGGGAGCAGCGTCTGTTGCCGTCGAGGAGGCAGTAGGCGGAAGGGAATCTGAGCCTGTTAGCGGGACCGAAGCGATCGCGTCCGATTCAGGCGCCGATGAAATTGCCTCGGTTAGTCAACCCGATGCGATGCGATACTACTTGTCCTTGCCGGCGCGGGTACACGCACGGCCTTTACCGCCCATTACTGTTGCGGATATGCGGTATGAGCTCCAGGCCGGTAATCGATCGATTTTTAGTCGAGCGTTGCGAGCAGCGTTGACGGCAATGCAGCCGGCTGGGGAGCAGGGCATTCTGTTCATTCAGCGACGCGGACACAGTAGCTTTGTCTCCTGTCGTGCCTGTGGGTATGTCGTGATGTGTCCTCATTGTGATGTTTCGTTATCGCACCATCGCCCCCATGCTGAGGCTGCATCGTTGCTGCGCTGCCATTACTGTGGCTATTCACAGCCGCAACCCTCGAACTGTCCAGACTGTGGCTCGCCTTACTTCAAGCACTTTGGCAGTGGTACCCAAAAAGTCCAACAAGCGTTGGAGTTAGAATTTCCCGAACTCCGCTGCCTCCGATTTGATAGCGATACAACGCGAGCCAAAGGCGCCCACCGAGCTTTACTGGCACGGTTTGCTCAAGGGGAAGCCGATGTGCTGGTGGGGACTCAAATGCTGACGAAAGGGATCGATCTCCCTCAGGTAACCGTCGTCGGCATCATGGCAGCGGATGGTTTGCTCTACATGGCCGATTTCCGAGCGAGCGAGCGAGCCTTTCAAGTGCTGACTCAAGTAGCGGGGCGAGCGGGACGAGGCGAACAGCCCGGTCAAGTCATCCTCCAAACCTACACCCCCGACAATCCCGTCATTGAGGCAGTGCAAAAGCAGAATATAGCTGCCTTTTTATCAGCAGAAATGCAGCAGCGTGAAGCGCTAACATATCCACCTGTCGGTCGTCTGGTACTACTGCGGATCACCAGTCCCGATAATCGTGTAGCCGAACAAACCGCTCACGATTTTGCGACTCAGTTAGCTGATCGCATCACTCGGGAGTGGTCGCTCCTAGGGCCTGTGCCAGCACCAATTTTGCGGGTTGCTCGTCGCTATCGCTGGCAGGTGCTGCTCAAAAGTGCGATCGCGGCCTCTTTACCGGACCTGACTGATCTCCCTAAGCAGTGCCCGCCTCATGTGAGCCTTACGATTGATATTGATCCCCTCAATCTGATGTGAAGGGTGCAGCGCGATGTCCTGGCCCCAAAGGTACAGGAATCGGTATAGGCTGCAACCATTTCTGTCTGTAAACTAGGTGTTCCAGTATAGTGAACATATAGCTGCCACTCAGATTTCATTATGTTGAAGCGTCTCATGCCCTCTCTCCTAAGCTTCGTGCTGATTGCTTTGGCGATGCTTGTGAATCTTGCGATCGCGGAACCTGCTCAAGCTACGGGTGTTTATCAGATGCCGCCCCTATCGGAAAAAACTTGGGTTGTGGATGATGCCGGCGTCCTGAGTCGCTTCAATGAGGGAAAAATTACGACCCAACTCCAAGAGCTGGCAGAGGAAACGGGCAATGAGGTTCGGATGGTGGTGATTCATCGCCTCGATTATGGGGAAACGCCGGCCAGCTTTGCTAAGGCGCTGCTCGAAAAGTGGTTTCCTAATGCTGAGGATCGAGCCAACCAGGCTGTTTTGGTCCTGGACGATGTGACCAACGGAGCAGCTTTCACAGTTGGCGATGCTGCATCCACGCTGCTGACCCAAGACATTGCTGAAAGTGTGGCCCAAGAAACCATTGGTGTTCCCCTACGCCAAGATAGCAAATACAATCAGGCGCTTTTGGATGCTAGCGATCGCTTAGTAGCCGTTCTTGCTGGCCAGCCTGATCCAGGACCGCCAGCCGAAGAAGCCTCTTACGAAATGGAAAGTACATTTGCTTCGGCTGAGGAAACCGAGGAAAACCGTAATAGCTACACAGTCATTGTGGTAGGTTTTCTGATTGCCGCAACCGTGATTCCGATGGCGACCTACTACTTCTATCAGTCTATGGGTGGCTAGCTAGTACCGCTACGCGGAATTCAGAATGCAAAACCACGGTGGGTGAGCCCTTCAGGCATTCTGAAGGGTGCGCGCACTGCTGCCGTTGAGTAGTAACTAGTGTGTTGCTAGTGAAGGCGTCTTCATGCACCTTGCCTGCTTAGTCTTGAATGTACTCATGGCCTGAGATGAGTGCCATTTCGGCTCGCACAAACTCGCGACCTAAATAGGCAGCATGCTCCATGCGGCTAACAGGGCAGGGCAATACGTTCGCCTCGAAGATAGCAATACAAAGCTCTTTAGCTGTGCGTCCACTGTAGACGCGCGTGTGTTGCCGCTGAACGCCGCCTTCGCAGGGTAGAGGTTCCCCGGTTTCTGGGTCACAGGCTAGCCCTTTGTCATTGATGACATTTGTGAAGTGCTTGGCACAGATCAGGCCTTGTTCAGGCTCAAGGTAGATGAGAAAATAGCCGGCTGGATCGAGTTCAATAAATCGGTTGGAAAGCTTGTCATCAAGCTCAACCATAGCTTGTGCGTCTAGGCGTTGAGAGAGGGTAGGCTGTGTCATACAGTCTTCAGTAGGGCCAAGCGATATCTGCAGGAAAACTATTCTAACGCTTGACAACAGGGAATAAAACCATCGGATACTCAAGCACAGCCCCAACGGATGGGGAGGGGCAATTCTCTGTGCCTTGTATGCTCTTTGGTTTCCTTATGCCAAACGCTTCAGCGGTAAATCGGCATTAATTGCTTCAATTTCTTCCTGCTCTGCCCGATTGATGGCTTCAATATGGCTGATGAGAATCTGCTGCAGTCGCGGTGCGTAGAAACGATGCAGGCTGTAGTTAGGTCTTGCTGGGAATCCTCGGCGCTTTTTATGGCGCCCGCCCGCTCCAGGATCAAAGGATTGAATGCCGTTGTCGATCGCCCATTCGATGGGGCTGTAGTAACAAGCATTGAAATGCAAGTGATTAAATTCTTCCTGACAGCCCCAGTAGCGACCGTAGAGCAAGTCGCCTTTGCGGAGGCAAAATGACATGCCGATGGGACGATCGCGGTCTTCTTCGTAGGCCGCAAAGAACACAACGCGATCGCGATAGTCAGGACAGAGCTGTTCAAAAAAGCGACGAGTCAGGTACTTACTGCCCCACCAGCCAAATTTGTCACAGGTATCGCTGTAGAAGTCGTACATGCGGGCGCACAGAGAGCGCTGGATAGCGTCATCAGCGATGGGTTCGAGCCGTAAGCCTGCTTTGGCCAGCGATTTGCGTTCGCGTTTGATATTGCGTCGCTGGTTGGCATTAAAGCGCGCCAAATAGTCGTCAAATGTTTGATAGCCTTCGTTTTGCCAGATGTAGCTGTGGTGCAGCCATTGGCTGAAGCCGCGCTGTTCCATCGAGGAACGCCACTCGGGATCAACATAGAGAAAATGGCAGCCCGCAATCTGATTGCGATCGCAAAACTCGTCGATTGCATGCACCATCATGTCGGTTACCAAGGCTTCATCTTCATGGGGTGCAATCAAGAAACGATAGCCTTCAGCCGGGGTAAACGGCGACATGCCCAACAGCTTGGGATAGTATTCAATCCCGAGACGGTGAGCTAGCTCGGCCCATTGGTGGTCAAACACGAATTCACCATAACTGTGTCCTTTCAGATACAGCGGTGCGGCCCCGACCAACGTCCGTTCACGCCAGACGGTGAGGTGGTTGGGTAACCATCCGGCGTTAGCGACAGCACTGCCTGAGCGCTCCATATTGTGCAGCCACGTCCACTCTAGGAAGGGTGTCTTCAACGGCAGCGCCATGGCATCCCATTCAGCTTGAGGAATTTCGTGGATTTGGCGACACCAGGTAACTGTGTACTGTGGTTTCAGCTGTTGAACCATAAAAACTGGGGCGATCGCCCATCCTGGGCAAAACTCTTTCCCTAGCGTAAATCAATCTTTCTCGGGATGGCAGCGGCGATACTGTAAAAACACCTCATCGCCCAAAGGTTTAACCTGGATCAGCTGCAGCTTAGGGGCTAACTCAACCGGTACGCCATCCCCATCGCAAGGAGTTGGGGCTGTGTATCCACCGATGAGTAATGGGCAAACTGTTAAGTGCATCTCGTCAATTAAGTTTTGCTGCATGAAGTCAGCCACTAGTTCACCGCCTCCCAGCACTGTCAGCTTCTGAATTCCCTGATGCTGCAGTGTCTGAAGAATGTCAGGCCAATTCGTCGGCACCTGGAGAAGCGATAGGATGCGATCAAACTTATCCTGCTGCGTCCAAGCTGAGGCCCCCTGCTGAGTCGTCAACAACCAGCGTGGTACCGGCTGCTGAAAGAAGCGCAAAGTAGGACTTATTTGACCGCTACGGGAACAAACAATCTGGATCGGTTGGTCTGGTTTTTGGTGAGCCTGCCGCTGGGCAATCAAAATGGGTTGCCGAACTGATAGACAGGTTCCATACGCTCTTAGAGTCCCAGCTCCAAATAAAACGGCATCTGCCTGGGCAATTTCTGTTTCAAGGTGCAACAGGTCTTCACGTGAAGAAAATCTGGCTGCGGTACGATCGCGATCAGCAATCTTGCCATCTGCACTCATTGCCAACACGACGGTGATGTAAACCCTGGACAAGGATTCGCCGAGTTTCCCCAGTTCGTCAGTATTACGGAGTATCATAATGTACCGTGTGATTTCTGATGAAAGTCTCCAATCTACAGAGAGCAAGACTACAACTCCTTGGCTAGGGCATGGTACCGTCCGAGTTTTTCTAAGCAGCGGTTACTGATTCCAGGCATTTTTTCCTGAGCGTCATCTATGCCAAACCCTTCTCCTCGCTCCTTCCGGCGTCTTCTCATATTCCGTCTGTTATTACTGGGCATTCCAATTTTGTTGATTGGCCAGTACTTTACCTTACGCAAGGCTCGAACCGGTTTGCTCGAGACGGCCCGCCAAAATTTAGCCAGTAGTGCTGTCCGCAAATCTGAGTTCTTGAGCCAAAGTGGGCATGGCTTGAGTAACGAAGTTCGCATCCTGGCTCAAACGCAAATTCTTCAGAGTGACGACCTTGATGCCATTGAATCAGCGCTGACTCAATTCACAACTCAAACCCCCCTTTCGGAAACTTGTATCTTCTTAGCCGATGCTCAGGGCCGCACAGTTTTATTGTCAACCTGTGAAACAGCTGCGGCATCGCTACCTGACGCCCCCTTACCGTGGACGGATACCGCATTGACGGATGCGGCAAAGACCTCTACATCCTTTGCGCTGGTCGATATTACGCCCCAGGCTGCTGAACCAGAAGTGTATGTTCTTGCGGATCGACATACTCAACTGGCCATGACTTTGGCAGCTCCGGTGTATGCTGCTGACCAATCTTTGAAGTACACAGTGTTTCTCAGAGCTCAGTTTAGTCAGTTGGAAAGCGTGAGTGCGCGATCGCTCGTTGGCTATACGGTCTTACTGAATGAAGCTGGGATCGTTATGATTCATCCCAATCCTGAATTCATTGGCAAATCGATTAACGATATTGGCGATGCTGACCGACTCGCCAATATCCGTAGGAGTGCTCAAGCAGGTCGGCAAGCGACGCTCCATCTTTTTCAGTTTCTGTCGAGCTACGAAGAGTGGCTAGCAGGGTATTCGGGACTCGCAATTGAGGTGGCACCGAATCAGACAGAAGCCTGGACGGTCATGGCTGTAACCCCTTTAGAACATGCGCTTCAGGGTTTAGCTGATATTCGCAATGTGTTGATTATTCTAACGCTAGGCCTCCTGACAGCTCAAATATTACTTGTCCTGTATCTGGCTCAGCGTCTTTCCCGGCCCATTGAGCGTCTGTGCCAGTCTGCCAAAGAAATTCAAGACTTGTCTCATCTGAAAGAAGTCCCCCAAAACTTTCAGGTTTGGGAAGTAAACCATTTGGCTAAAATCTTTAACAAGATGATCAAGCGGCTGGAGCAAAAAGCGCATGCTTTGCAGCATGCTTGGCAGGATGCCAAGATTGCTAACCAGCTCAAGAGTGAGTTTTTGGCTAATACCTCGCACGAATTGAGAACCCCTCTCAACGCCATTATTGGATGTATTCGCCTGGTCAAAGATGACTGCTGTGATAGTGAGGACGAAGTTCAGGAGTTTCTAGAGACGGCGGATCAGGCGGCTATCCACCTGTTGGGAATTATTAACGATATTTTGGATATTGCCAAAATTGAGGCGGGTACGCTGGAGGTCCGTCCTACTGTGGTAGATGTTCGGCAGGTTGTGGAAGAGGTTGTCGCGCTGCAAAATTTGCAAATTCGTCAAAAAGGGCTAGACCTCCACTGTTCTCAGCCTCAAGAACCTCTGTGGGTCGTTGCTGATCCCGCCAAGCTCAAACAGGTATTGCTCAATATTGTTTACAACGCGGTCAAGTTTACCGATGCCGGTGAAATCGTTATCGCAACTCATATCGAATCAGAAGACCATTCAGCACCTGTTTTTTCTCTACCTCGAGGCGTCCATCTGCCAACGGCGCCGCCCAGGGTAATCATCAGTGTTGCTGATACTGGGATTGGAATCTCGCCATCACAGCAGGAGAAACTATTTCAGCCCTTTGTTATGGCCGATGGTTCAACGACGCGCCAGCACCAAGGAACAGGACTAGGCCTAGCGATTTCTCGTAACCTGATCACGCTGATGGGAGGCAGTATTGGGCTTCATAGCGACGGCATTGGGAAGGGGACACAGGTGATTTTTGCGCTGCCTTTGGTCAGTCATCCAGATACGGCTAATGCTAGTCATGAAAGCTGTGCTAAGGAGACGGTTGATACGACCGAATTGGTTCATGCGCCCCATGCCTCTCGGGAAAATGCAGTCAGGTCTCCCAGTTCACAAGTCTCCTCGGTTTCAAACCATTGATATAGCCGTCGCCCAGTCCGTTAAGCCAAGACGGCGAAGTCATGTGGCCGTATGCCGAGCAATCGGATGCTACACGGCGTCCCAGCCTGGATGGCTCAAGCTATACCTGCCGCTAAAATTTTCTGCACAATGCAGGCGGTTGGGTGTTACTCCTCAAACCACGTTGCCCGCCAAGCATGTTCTGCTTCAGCCTGGGCTTTTTCGCGCTGGAGCTTTTGGTACTGACTGCCCAACCGTTTCAAGCGGGCCAGTACTTCTTGCAGCTTGCCGCGCCAAAGTGCTGTGTGTGCATCAGCAAATTCAATATCAGCTAACCGCAGATTAATCGCAACGAGATGCGTCATGCTGCTCTCTGGGTCTTCTTCGTCTAGGGCTTCTTTGTTCTCTAGCGAATCCTCTTCTTCCAAATCATTTTGGGAGCGATCGCGTCCCATCTCAACCAATACATTGAGTAAGTTGGGAGCCGTTTGCCCTGATTCACCTGTTTCAGCTTCGGCGGCGGCGGCTAAGACCATTTCGGGTAGGTCAGGCAAAACATGAGCTTGTTTCAGCAAATAGTTCGCTAAATTAGACACTGTCTGCAGAATGGCTCGCAATTGCCTTTCCAAAAGCACATGGCGCTTCGCGAGATTGATGGGCGACAAGGGCTCTGAGCCAAATGCTGCTAAGAGCGATAGTGCCCCAGACAAGCGCTGGGCAATTTCCGAGGCGGCGATCGCTTCAGGCAGGCTAGCGCCATCCTCTTGGTCGGAAGCAGTCGGCAGGGTGGGCTCATTTGCCGTCGTCTTCTCAGCTGTCTCGAGAATTTCGGGGTCGGCTTCTGTTGCCACAGGTGGTGTACTTGCTTCCTCCTCTGTAGAGGCCTGCGAATCCGTCTCCTCATCTGGGCTTACGGCTTCTTTTTCAGCCATTGCTCGGAACACATCCATCGTTATAACGCGGCTCAACTGTTCGAGCTGCGACTGTCCTTGCCCCGCAATTTTTCGAATGCCCGTCTGTACCTTTTCGCGCTGATTGACGGATAGCTTGAGAAACGCTTCAGGATAGACCTGCGTGCATAAGTGATAAGCGGCCAGCACTAACTGCTGTCTGACGGCTTTACTCAATACCTCAAGATATCGCTGATACAGGCTTTTTAAGTCCTGATCGACCGTATTTGTTGCGGCTGTCAGTGACTCGATATCACGTAAGATTTGCTCTAGACTTCTGGCCATAAGTACACGCGAACACCGTCTAAAGGGTGCAGAGACAGATATTAAAAAAGGCAAGCAACCTCAGATTGCCTGCCCTGTTGATGGCGTTGCCGCTGAATGGCAAGGCTGTTAATCACTTCATTCCGGCCTGAGCAGCTACCTCTGCGGCAAAGTCAGTTTCTTCCTTCTCAATGCCTTCACCCAAAACAAACCGCACAAAACGGCGTATCTGAATATTTTCGCCCAACTGCGAGACTGCCTGAGTGACTAACTCTTCCACCGTGATATTTTGATCCTTGATGAAAGGTTGATCGACCAGGGATAGCTCTTTTAAGCGCTTATCGATACGACCTTGGACGATCTTTTCGCGAATGTTTTCTGGTTTGTTTGCTAAGTCATCGCGGCCCATTTCGATATCTTTTTCCCGCTGAATCGTTTCTGCAGGAATATCAGCAACCTTGACATATTCAACATTGGGACAGGCTGCAATCTGCATGGCGACATCTTGCGCGAGAGCCTTGAACTCTTCACGGCGAGCGACAAAGTCAGTCTCGCAGTTGATCTCCACCAGAACACCCACTCTTCCGCCAGTATGGATGTAGCTGTGCACGAGTCCTTCGGCTGCTACCCTGCCTTCTTTTTTAGCGGCGGATGCAATTCCCTTTTGACGTAGCCACTCGATTGCCTTCTCCATGTCGCCATCGCTTTCTTTCAGCGCTTTTTTGCAGTCCATCATGCCTGCACCGGTTTTTTCGCGCAGTTCTTTGACGACTTTTGCCGAAATTTCCGCCATAGTGCCCTCGTTGCTACACCTCTAACACTGCATCTGTCTTCAACACAATCGCTGAACTACTCTTCGGAGTCATCCTGAGCGATATCCTGCTCCGAGTCATCCTGAGCAATATCCTGCTGCTCATCAGCTGATGGAACGTAATCTTCTTCATCAAAAGCCTCTTCTGCACCCTCATAGCTTTCGTAGGCTTCTTCAGAATCCACTCGTCCGTGGGAGCCTTCATAAATGGCATCAGCTAACTTACCCACAATTAGCTTAATCGAGCGGATAGCATCATCGTTAGCGGGAATCGGAATATCCACATCATTTGGGTCACAATTTGTATCCAACAGAGACACGATGGGGATATCTAGTTTCTGGCATTCCTGAACGGCGTTATATTCGCGGCGAGTATCGATAACCACGGCAATGTCAGGGGGACGACGCATGGTTTTAATGCCCCCCAAATACTTCTGCAGCTTTTCGAGCTCTCGACGGAGAACGGCTGCTTCCTTCTTCGGACGGAGCGCCAGGGCTCCTGTTTCTTGCATCTTTTCCAAATCTTTGAGGCGATCGCACCGGGTTTTGATCGTGGCCCAGTTCGTCAACATGCCCCCCAGCCAGCGCTGGTTAACGTAATTGGAACCACAACGAAGTGCCTCTTGGGCAATGATTCCAGCAGACTGACGCTTGGTTCCGACAAACAAGAACTTTTGACCCTGGGCAGCAGCGTCGCGCATATAGCCGTACGCTTCGTCCATGAGCTTAGCGGTTTGCACCAAATCGATGATATGAACCCCATTCCGTGCGGTGAAGATGTACGGAGCCATCTTGGGATTCCAGCGCCGAGTTTGATGGCCAAAATGGACCCCAGACTCCAAAAGCTGAGGTAAAGATACCACTGGCATAAGACTATTCAACTCCTTTCGGGTTTAACCTCCACTCGGGAAATCTTTCGAGAAGACACCCAAAAATCCGAGTGTGCGATTTTTTGACAACCCTATTAAGGTAACACAGCAGTTTCGCGTTGGAATGTGAGTGAGGGCAAAACATCAAAATTAGCCTATGTGCACCCGCGTAAACTATGAGAAGGGTTTCTGTTCTGTGCAACTGGCTTGATGGCTCAGTTGCACATTTGAGAAATCTGTGGATGATTGATGTTAGCTGTTCTGTAACCCCCGCTAGACCGTTAATGGTTTAGCTTGCATAACCTACACGGAAACCTACTCCTATGTCTGCTGATTCGCAACGCCCACCTGGTCCTCCCCGCGTTCCGCCGCCGCCCCCGCCTGGTAGACCATCTGCGGCCTCTGGGCGATCAGCGCCGCCCCCTCCACCGGGCCGTCGCGGGGCTCCGCCACCGCCCCCTGCTGCGGTTAAGCGTAGCCGGTTAAGCCTCGAAAAAATTGTTCGTGAGGCATTTGATAAAGGGTTTTCTGACGTGCACCTGGGGGTGGGTGAAGTTCCTCGCTTTCGCGATCGCGGCCAAATCTCAACCACTGACTACCCCGTCATCACCGAAGCCATGTTTTACGGATGGCTGGAGGAGATTTTGAAGCCTGAAGAAATTCAGCGGTTCAAGCAAAAGCTGGACTACGATGGCGCCGCTCAGTTTGAGTTTTCACGGATCCGGATCAATATCTTCGATACGCTGCTAGGCCCATCGTTGGTGATTCGTCTGATTCCCAACAAAATTCTGACGCTGGAGCAGTTGAACCTGCCCCCTGTGTTGCGGGATGTTTGTCACTATCAAAAGGGTCTGGTGTTGGTGACCGGCCCTACAGGCTCGGGGAAGTCCACAACGCTGGCGGCGATGATGGACTACGTTAATAAGGAGATGCCTAAGAACATCATCACGATTGAGGATCCTATTGAATTTGTGCATGCAAGTCAAAAATCGCTCATCAAGCAACGGGAAGTCGGTCGCCACACGCTGGAGTTTGCCAATGCCCTGAAGGCATCACTGCGGGAGGATCCTGATGTCATTCTCATTGGTGAAATGCGCGACCAGGAGACGGTCAACACGGCTTTGAAAGCAGCGCAAACGGGTCACTTGGTGATGGGAACCCTGCACACGAACAGCGCGGTCAAAACCGTTGAACGAATTCTCAATATGTATGAGCCTGAACAGCAGGCTCCCGTTCGTGTTTCGATTGCGGAATCGTTGGTAGCTGTCGTTGCGCAAGGGCTCTGCCGGACGACCGACGGGAAGCGAGCTGCTTTCCACGAAATTCTCATCAATACCGACGCTATCAAGGACTACATTATGCGCGGTGATTTGGATGAGGTGGAGGCGTTACTGCCCCGATGCACCTTCGACGGCATGTGTACCATGAACCAATCGCTGTACGCCTTATATGAGGCTGGCCGCATCACTGAAGAAACCGCTCTGGAAATGTCGCCTCGGCAAAATGAGATGGCACAGATGCTCAGAGGGCGAGTGTAGACATTGTGTCTAAGGCTGAGCCGTTATCTGCGATCGCTCCCCAATCGTTCAAAGGCATTGCGGTCTTTACGCCGGGGGGCGATCTGGTGTATTGCCGCGATCCTCAAAAGCAAACCCAATGGCACCTCAATTTGTGCGCGGCCTTACAAGAGCATTTAGCGCTTGTGGAGTCGCCTTATTTCTTGGTACCTAGCTTTACGGCTACAGTCGATTGCTGGGTTGATGAGAGAACGCAAACCCAACAAATCGTCGCTGAAGCGTATCCTTTTGTGCATCGCTATCAGGGCTTACTAAACGCGCTATTTGGTTTAGGCGCCATTGAATGGAAGCGGCTGACCCCGCGCCAAGAGCATCGTAGTCTTGCAGTCCTTAATACGTATGCGGCTCGCTTTCCGCAGTTATGGGAGAACCATGAGCTGGTTCTGGACATTTCTCCCCAAACGAAAGCTGCCGGCAGCGACAGCCCCCCGCAAGACCCGCCGGTATTGGTTCAAGGAGGGCCTGTTTTGCGTCTCTTTGTGGCCGGACATTCGGCTCTAACGGAGCAAATTCTCAAAACGCTACAGGAAGTTTTAGAAAGTTCGCGCTATCGCTCTTACACATTGCAAATGATTGACGTTTCCAAACATCCTGAACAAGCAGAAGCCGATCAGATTTCCGCTACACCGACATTGATCCGGGTATGGCCAAAGCCGATACGACGTCTGGTAGGAGAACTTGACAATTCAAGAGCTATTTTGGGACTACTGAGTGATTCTCAAGGGTAAAGGATATCTCCCCATGCATTTAGGACCGGTATCTCTCGTTTGATAAAACGGCAAAGTAGGAATAAAGATTAGAAGTTTTTCTGCCTTTGATGCCATGTCGCTACATTTGGGGCTGCCGATACGGATCGACGAGTTGCTGTAAGCGAGATGGTAACCACGCATCGTATTGCGGGTAGATTGGTAGCCTCGGCTGAAGTTGCCAACCTTCTGGCTCGAGGAGCCTCTTTAAATCATCCGCCGTAGGATGTGGATAATCGGGATTTACCTCATCCACTGGGCCAAGCCCCCCTAGATCGCGGGCGCCATTGGCGATCGCCTGCAAAATATAGCTCTGCGAAGTCATTAAGTTAGGTGGAATTTGAATCGTAATCTCACTCGGTAAGTGCGATCGCGCCGTAGCAACAAAGTCCGCTAACTGGTTGGCGGGAAAACAAGTGCCGATCTCTGCTTGCGAAGTGCCCGTTTGGTGTGGCTGGAGAATAACTTCTTGAATGTGACCCCAGCGTTCATGACAGGCTGCGATGGCTTTGAGCGTATCAATCCGATCAGTCGGCGATTCCCCAATGCCGAGCAAAAGCCCAGTAGTAAACGGAATTCTCAGCTCTCCTGCCTGTTCTAGCTGACGCAGACGAACCTCTGGTACCTTGCTGGGAGCGTGCCGATGGACCCCCTTCAAAAGGGTCGGGGTGATCTGTTCGAGCATTAACCCCATGGATACATTGACTTGTTTAAGCTGAGCCATTTCCGCTAGGTTTAGTGGCCCAGCGTTGGTGTGAGGAAGCAAGCCCATGCCGAGGGCTAAATCGCAGATGGCGTAGATGTGCTGCAGCCACGCTGCTCGGCGATCGCTATGAGGATGCACCTCACCGCTGAGAACCAGGACTTCAATCATGCCTTGTGATTTTGCCTTCAGCAATCGTTGCTCAACCTCAGCTAAGGGTAGCCACTCGTCTTCGTTGGGGTGCTTGCGGAAGTTACAGTAATGGCATCGATTGAAACACTCATAGGTTGGGACTATCGTCAGCGCTGGGCTGTAGGTAATACGATTAGCTGCTGTAACCAGACGAGAAAGAGCGGGTGTGAATTCACGTGTGACTGAGCCCATAGGGACATAAAACTGAGATAACTTTACTGGCAGAGACTAGATTTCTCATAGCGTAACAACTGGCTCAAACTTCTTCTTTGAAGCCTCTCCAGCGGCAGCGGTATGCTGTAAACGCAGACTGAATGCCTAGGAAAGGTGAGAGATGACTCAGGCAGCCGCGATTGCCCCCGTATCAGACCTGAAAGATCCTCAGTACTATTTCAATCGAGAACTTAGCTGGCTGGAGTTCAATGATCGTGTGCTTCACGAAGCGATCGATCCTCGGACTCCGCTTCTGGAACGTCTGAAGTTCATTGCTATCTTCAGCTCTAACTTAGATGAGTTTTTCATGGTCCGGATTTCTGGCCTGATGCGACAGATCAAAGCGGATGTGCATACCAAAACGAGCGATGGGCTAACTCCCGCTGAAGTCTTAGAAGCTGCCCGCCAGCATCTCAAACCCAAACTGCAGGAACAGCACACGCTGTTTCAGAAAATACTGCGTCCTCAGCTTCAAGAGAACAATATCTTTCTACTCGATTATTTAGATCTCAGTGACGAGCAGTCGCATTGGTTGAAGACGCACTTTGAAAGTCAGATTTTTCCGGTTCTAACGCCTTTAAGTGTTGATCCAGCTCATCCCTTTCCCCGCTTGTCTAACTTGAGCCTTAATTTGGTGGCAGCAGTTAGCGACCCGGAAACCAAAATTCAGAAGTTTGCCCGGGTCAAAATCCCAAATAATCTACCGCGATTTATCGAGTTTCCCAAGGAACTCAGGACCCATGGTGATGAACCGCAGATATGGGTTGGCATTGCGCTGGAGGAAGTGATTGCCAATCATCTGGATTATCTTTTTCCAGGGATGGAAGTAACTGAGCATCACCTGTTTCGGATTACCCGCAATGCTGACTTTCCGGTTCTGGAAGACGAGTCAGATGATTTGCTCATCGCGATTGAAGAGGAAATTAGCAAGCGGCGTTTGGAGGGATTTGTCTGTCGCCTTGAAGTTGAAAAAGCGATGCCCGAGCCCCTCCGACAAGGCTTGGTGCAAGAGCTTCACGTCAACGAAGAAGACATCTACGAGCTCGAAGGCGTTCTGAACCTAAAAGATCTGTTTTTCTTTCTATCGATGCCTCTACCAGAGTTGAAAGATCAGCCCTGGACGGCAGTCGTTCCACCCCGTCTGAAGGGCGTTGAGCGCGATGAAGAAAGTATCTTCAGTGCCATTCGCAAAGCGGATATCCTGGTACATCATCCCTATGAGGCTTTTGCCGCTTCAGTGCAAACGTTCGTTGCTCAAGCCGCCAAAGATCCCCATGTGCTAACGATCAAAATGACGCTTTACCGCACGTCGGGTGATTCTCCTATTGTGCAGGCGCTGATTGCTGCAGCTGAACATGGTAAGCAAGTGGTTGCCTTGGTGGAGCTCAAAGCTCGGTTTGATGAGCAAAACAACATCATTTGGGCTCGTAAGCTGGAGGATGCAGGGGTTCATGTTGTCTACGGCGTTGTGGGCTTAAAAACGCACACTAAAACCACCCTGGTAGTCCGGCAAGAAGGCACTCGTCTCCGCCGTTATGTTCACATTGGCACAGGCAACTATAATCCCAAAACCTCTAACCTCTACACTGACCTGGGGCTACTCAGCTGTCGCGAAGACCTGGTTTCTGACCTAACCGATCTGTTCAATTTCCTGACGGGTTATTCTCGACAGGCTGACTACCGTAAGCTTTTAGTTGCTCCCCTGACCCTGCGCCAGCGCATGCTGGAACTGCTACGTCGAGAAATTGAGCACGCGAAAAACGGCGGGCAGGGACGAATCATCGCCAAGATGAATTCGCTTGTTGATGCTGAAATGATTCACGCGCTGTATGAGGCTTCGCAGGCGGGTGTAGAAATTGATTTGATTGTACGCGGCATCTGCTGCCTTAAGCCTGGGGTGCCTGGGGTGAGCGATCGCATTCGCGTCATCAGCATTATTGGTCGCTTTTTAGAGCACGCCCGCATCTTTTATTTTGCCAACAATGGGGCTGAAGAAATCTACATTGGCAGTGCTGACTGGATGCCCCGTAATCTAGACCGACGGGTTGAAGCCGTTACTCCGGTTGAAGATGCTTCTTTGATGCAAGAGCTTAAAGATATTCTGGACATTATGTTGACGGATAATCGTCAAGCCTGGGAACTGTCAGCAGAGGGTGTTTTTACCCAGCGAACGCCGGGTGAGGCAGGCGATGTGCGGAGTACCCATGAAGTCTTGATGCAGCGGACGCTGATTCGCGATCGCGGTGACACCATTGATGATATTAATCTGCGATGATCCGGCTTGAGACAGGATAAATCTGACGATAAGGTGGCCCTATCATCGTCAGGGCGTTGAGTAATGCCTCGCAGCGATGGCCAGATTGCTTCTCTTTGGCAGCTTCTACAGACGCGCGTGTAACAATAGATTGCATAGTTGAGAACGCTGAGATGAGTTCTTGCTTGTCGATTTTTTGTCCAATCCTGCTGTCTTATCATGCCGAATACCTTTCTTGAGCGTCTCCATGGTCCAGAGCGTTCCGTGCTTGTCTTCGACGGAGCTATGGGCACAAATCTGCAGGTCCAAAACCTAACTGCAGCAGATTTTGGTGGCCCCGAGTATGAAGGGTGTAACGAATATCTGGTCATTACCAACCCAAAGGCAGTAGAGACGGTCCACCGTGGCTTTCTAGAAGCCGGAGCCGATGTCATTGAGACCGACACCTTTGGTGGCACATCTTTGGTCCTAGCCGAGTATGACTTAGGCGATCGCGCCTACGAACTCAATAAAACTGCGGCAGCCCTCGCCAAGCAGGTGGCAAACGAATACTCTACCCCCGCAAAACCCCGCTTCGTTGCTGGTTCTATGGGGCCAGGGACTAAACTTCCCACACTAGGACACATTGATTTCGATAGGCTCAAAGCTGCTTATGTCGAGCAGGCCAAGGGACTGGTGGATGGCGGCGTTGATTTGCTACTGGTCGAAACCTGCCAAGATGTTCTGCAAATCAAGGCGGCCCTCAATGCGATTCTCGAAGTCTTTGAAGACACAGGAATCCGCCTCCCACTGATGGTCTCCGTCACTATGGAGCAGCAAGGCACTATGCTCGTGGGGACCGAAATGTCAGCTGCCTTGGCGATTCTTGAACCTTACCCCATCGATATCCTGGGCTTGAATTGCGCCACCGGCCCTGACCTGATGAAAGATCACGTCAAGCATCTGTCTGAACAATCGCCCTTTGTTATTTCCTGTATTCCTAACGCAGGCCTCCCGGAAAATGTCGGCGGCCAAGCGGTCTATCGCCTTACCCCCACAGAACTCCGCATGTCCCTTATGCATTTTGTCGAAGATCTGGGCGTCCAGATTATTGGTGGCTGTTGCGGCACCCGACCCGACCACATTGCTCAACTGGCAGCGATTGCGAAGGAGCTGCAGCCGAAGGAAAGGCCGGTGAGGATAGGGAATCGGCTTCGACGTGAGCGCTCGGTTCGGCTGAGCTCACCGTCGAAGCCAGCCGAACGGGAACAGGGAATCGGGAACAGGGAGCACAATTCGGAATTCGGAATTCGGAATTCGGAATTTTCTGATCCTCGTCCTGCATTTAACTATGTTCCCTCGGCTGCCTCCATCTATAGCCCTCAACCCTATGAGCAAGACAACTCGTTTCTGATTGTGGGTGAGCGGCTGAATGCCAGCGGCTCGAAAAAATGTCGAGAGATGCTGAACGCTGAAGATTGGGATGGCTTGGTGGCGTTGGCGCGATCGCAGGTTAAAGAAGGTGCGAATGTCCTCGATGTCAATGTGGACTATGTGGGACGTGATGGCGAACGTGACATGCATGAGCTGGTGTCACGCTTGGTTACAAATATCACGTTGCCCCTGATGCTCGATTCAACCGAGTGGACCAAAATGGAGGCTGGCCTCAAGGTGGCAGGTGGGAAGTGCATCCTTAACTCCACTAACTACGAAGACGGTGATGAGCGTTTCTTTAAGGTATTGGAGCTGGCCAAGAAGTATGGCGCTGGCATCGTTGTCGGCACGATTGATGAAGATGGTATGGCCCGTACTGCCGCGAAAAAATTTCAGATTGCTCAGCGTGCCTATCGCGATGCCTTGGAATACGGCATTCCAGCTCGCGAACTCTTTTTTGATACCCTGGCGCTGCCTATTTCGACTGGGATTGAAGAAGACCGAGTCAACGGTCAGGAGACTATCGAATCGATTCGCATGATTCGAGACAACCTGCCGGGGTGTCACATTATGCTGGGGGTTTCCAATGTTTCCTTTGGCCTGAATTCGGCAGCGCGGGTCACCCTTAACTCTGTCTTTCTGCATGAAGCGATGCAGGTTGGCTTAGACGGAGCGATTGTGAGCGCGGCTAAAATCTTGCCCCTCGCCAAAATTGATCCTGAGCATCAGCGGATTTGTCGCGACCTGATTTATGATCGCCGCCAATACGATGGCGATATTGTGACCTACGATCCCCTCACCAAGCTCACGACCCTGTTCGAAGGGAAGAGCCTCAAGAAAAAGGAAGCGATCGCTAAGGATTTGCCCATTGAAGAACAGCTGAAACAGCACATTATTGAAGGTGAGCGCATTGGTCTCGATGAAGCCCTCGCCTCTGCCCTCAAACACTATCCCCCTCTGGATATCATCAATACCTTTCTGCTGGATGGGATGAAAGTTGTGGGTGAACTTTTTGGATCAGGCCAAATGCAGTTACCCTTTGTCCTGCAGTCTGCTCAAACTATGAAAGCAGCGGTGGCTTATCTAGAACCGCTGATGGAGAAGACGGACAGTAACGGTGCCGGTAAAGGTACTTTTTTGATTGCCACCGTCAAAGGTGATGTGCATGATATTGGCAAAAACCTGGTCGATATCATCCTGTCTAACAACGGCTACAAGGTCGTTAATCTCGGGATCAAACAGCCCGTCGAAAACATTATCAAAGCCTACCGTGAGCACAACGCCGACTGTATTGCCATGAGCGGATTGCTCGTTAAGTCTACCGCTTTCATGAAAGACAACTTGGCTACCTTCAATCAAGAAGGTATTACGGTTCCGGTTATTCTCGGCGGTGCCGCGCTCACCCCTAAGTTTGTCAATGAGGACTGCCAGCAAACTTACAAAGGGCAAGTTATCTACGGTAAAGACGCCTTCTCCGATCTTCACTTTATGGAAAAACTCATGCCTGCTAAAGGCGCTGAGAACTGGGATGATTGTCAGGGCTTTTTAGATGAAGTAGGGAATAGGAAACCAGGAACAGGCTTCGACGCGAGCCCTCAACCGAGCGGGAACAGGGAACAGGAGTTAACTAGGAGTCAGGGGTCAGAAACGAACGGATTCAAGTCCGAAGTCCGAAGTCCGAAGTCCGAAGTCCCCAACACGCTCCGTTCCGATGCCGTTGACCCCAACATCCCCCGTCCAATGCCTCCTTTTTGGGGAACTCGTATTTTTCATCCAGAAGATATTTCTCTGGATGAGGTGCTCTGGTATCTGGATTTACAGGCGCTGTTTGTAGGGCAGTGGCAGTTTCGCAAGCCGCAGGATCAGTCGCGAGAAGCATATGAGGCTTTTTTAAAGGAAACGGTGCAGCCAATTTTGGATACTTGGCAGAGGCGGGTGAAGGCCGAACACCTGCTACATCCTCAAGTTGTTTATGGATATTTTCCCTGTCTGGCAGCAGGCAATTCGCTGCATATTTACGATCCTGACGTGGCACGACAAAATTCCCAACACCCTGAACCCATCGCAACGTTCACATTCCCACGTCAGAAATCGATGCGTCGTCTCTGTATTGCTGATTTCTTTTTGCCGCAAGATCAGGCAAACCCAGGACAGTTTGATGTGTTTCCGATGCAAGCGGTAACGGTGGGTGATATTGCCACAGAATATGCCCAGAAACTTTTCCAGGCGGACCAATACACTGACTATCTGTACTACTACGGTTTGTCGGTGCAGACGGCGGAAGCCTTGGCAGAGTGGTGTCACGCACGTATTCGTCGCGAGCTGGGGTATGGCGATCGCGAACCCGACACCATTCGCGAAGTCTTAAAGCAACGGTATCAGGGGTCTCGATATAGTTTCGGCTACCCTGCCTGTCCTAACATTGCCGACCAGTTCGTGCAGCTCGATCTTCTGCAGACTAAGCGCATTGGCATGACGATGGATGACAGTGAGCAACTCTATCCAGAACAATCGACAACTGCGATCGTGACGTATCATCCGGTAGCCAAGTACTTTAGTGCATAGAGAGTTGTTTGTTGTGGGTTATCGATGATTGGTTGAATCAACAATAAACAACGCATGGCGGGTAACGAATAGCGAACTTAGCGAGAGAAAGCTGTGAAACTGTCCGATTGGATTAGCCTAGTTTGTTTTCTGATTGCTTTGGTGATCCTGTGGCAGTTTCGCCAAGTCGTATTGCTAGTCTTTGCTGCGGTGGTGATTGCGATCGCGCTCAACAGTCTGGTTAGGCGATTGATGAACCTTTTTCACATTTCTCGGAACCAGGCTGTTTTGAACACGATGGGCTTGGTTATTTTAGGTCACATCATCTTTCTCGTTTTGGTGTTGCCTCTCTTTATCCAGCAGTTTGAGCAATTGTGGGAGCTCATTCCAGAAGGATTTAATCAGCTCGTGGGGTGGGCCAATCAAATACAGGCTGATCCTCCCACGTGGCTGCCAGATGAGGTCACGCAAATAGAGTTACCGCGTTTTTCCGACCTCCTGGATCAGTTTGCTAACTTTGGCAGCCGTGCGTTTGGGAACTTTTTTAGCTTTTTCTCCGAGTCAGCAGGTATTCTGCTGCAGTTACTGCTGCTGATAGTGTTGACGATGATGCTGCTAAGTAATCCATTAGCCTATCGTCGGCTTCTGTTGCGGCTATTTCCATCGCACTATCGCCGGCGAGCTGATGACATTCTTTCCAAGTGTGAGGCGGCGCTGCTGTGCTGGTTAGGCGGTGTATCCATCAGCTCTCTCTTTGTCGCGACGGTGAGCTTTGCCGGTTTGCTCCTACTGCGAGTGCCTTTTCCTTTTGCTAATGCCACGCTAGCAGGAGCGTTCAACTTCATCCCTAACATTGGTCCGACATTGAGCGCGATTTTTCCAATTACGGTGGCATTATCACAATCTTTTGGGCGATCGCTTGCAGTTCTCATTCTGTATGTGCTGATTCAAAACTTGGAGAGCTACTGGTTCAGTCCTATGGTGATGCAGAAGCAGGTCTCACTTTTGCCAGCAGCCACGTTAGTCGCTCAGATCTTCTTTGCCACCTTCTTAGGGCCTGTCGGTTTGATTCTGGCATTGCCTCTTACAGTAGTCTGCAAAACCTGGGTTGAGGAAGCCTTGATCATAGATGTTTTAGAGAAAAATGATCCCGAGCAGGCAGACAGTGAAAGTGAAAACGAAAGTAGCCTGCAAGAAGATGAAAGCGAAAATAGCTCAAAAGAAATCACGCTAAAAGCAGATTGATCGGATACACATGGCTTTAGTCATTCAGGCTGAGACACTCTGCAGTACCTGATTGTTCAACGCACGGTCAGATGGCTGCGCCTAAGAATCACCGAAGCAAATTGTAATGATTAGCAAAAAACTGCTGAGGCTCGACGGGTGATTTTAGCTTTTGAAGCTTCTTGTACAGGATGCATGGCAATGTTATTGGCCATAGGAGAGCAGCTAATAAGGTAAAGCCAAGCGTTTTAATATCATAAATAGAATTTTCATCATCGCGGCTGACTGCATAACAGCAAAAAATACAGACAACAATCGCGGGTAGTAGATAGATAAGCATAAGTGATTGCATTAAAAGACGCTAATTACTCCTGTAAAGAACACTTCGACTCTTCAGGACGATTCCTACTTCACCTAAGTTTCTCATCGAAATTCAGTGATGGGCACACAGGAAATACAGAATTTTACGTCGTGAGTTGACTGAAGCATCCCTTAGACCAGTGGTTTCGACATCCTCCTGATGGCTGAAATTAGTTGTGATGGCTGAAATTAGTTGCTTGCTGCTGGATTTGTGAAACTACATGCGTGAATCCTTAAAGGGTGACAACCCACTTTCACGCTAGGCGTGGCCATAGTTTGGGAAAATAGAAAGGCAAAAAAATAGGGGATAATTTCTCTCCCCCAGAAAAAATAATGTTGCCTCCATTCTACCAAACTATCTTTCGTAAACA
>JBHJHM010000010.1:0-5545 GCA_050330865.1 Leptolyngbyaceae cyanobacterium | reverse complement strand
CTCGATTCAGCTTTCGGGGGCGACTCATGGCTCACTCAGGACGGCTCAATGACTCGGTTGCTCTGAGTTTGACAGGATTTGACTCTCTGGAAAAGCGCTCACTTGACAAATCTCCTATTCCCTTAACTTGTGGCCAATGGTCAATCAGGCTTTAGCCATCTAGGCTAGGACACCGAGTAGTATCCGATTGCTCAGCGCATGGCCAGATGGCTTCGCCATCTTGTCCTGACGGAGCTGACGACGGCTATATTTGCGACGTTTGTGAGATGAATGCCGCGATCGCACAATAGGGTAATGGCCCTAAACGGAGAATTGATAGGAGTCTAAGCAGATTATGGATGCCCAATGGAGAGATGATGCCCTGAAGGACTTTACCCGTCCTTGGAATGAAAGGCGAGGGCTAGAATCGATTGAAAGCCATATAGGTGCCATCTTAGTCAAAGCTTCTATAGATGAATTGGCTGATATTTTGGCTGAAATCGCAGTTGAGTCGAGATACGACGTAATTGGATCAGAAATTAAGGGTTCTCCATGTTTTGCCTTGACATATCAGATTGTTGGACAAAGTTGGTCGATTTTCTTGCCAGATGTCATTGAAAACTTTCCACGTTTAAAGAGACATTACTCATGGCCAGGCGCTATAGAGATTTCTAGGCTTTTGAAGCGGCCAGCTATTGGTCTACAGGTTTCCGATACTGGTGGTTGCATAAGCTATCGATTATTCGAAGAGGGCGAAATTACTGAGTACTTCAGCGGAATTGACGGCGGTTCGCCTGGGGAAGAAAATGAATTTGGTTTAAATGTTCGTGAACATGAATGGATACCTTATCCAGATGATCCAGAAGGCATTCAAGTTGCTTACTTCTGGTCTCGCGATCGCCAGGTTTCCATCGATAGCCTTGGCAGTATCTGGGATATTGTAGAGCGATTCTTATGCGATCAAGACGCGTATGATCCGGCTCTGAGTGCTGGAAGTTTCTTCAGTAGTTTGTGCCGAAAAGCTGCTAGCAGCATCCGCAGGGCGCGCATTCATCACCACTGCCAAAATCACCGTAATACCCATCGCGATACCCAATAACCTCACATCCATATCCCACCTCGCGGCCAATCTTCAGTTCCGTACTTCTATAGGGCACCCCGGATAGCTTGGGTGATAGCTGATTTCCAGCTAATACCAGTTCTCTAAATCACAGCTACGAAAAGGAATCAATATAGCCCTGTGACATGTCACAGGGCTGACAGATCTGTAGCGTTTACAGCGAGAATTGGTAAATCAGCCCTTTGGGAACAGGTTGGGGCAAAAGCTCAATTTGGACTCACCCTATTCCTGTAAGGAGAGCATTCTCTCTTCAGGAATCTCCTGTGTCTGCCACCATCCGTAGAATAGCTGAGTCTTTACGTGTATTCAGGTACCCAAAAAGCTTCTTTGTTAAAGTGAAAAAAATCACTGTGAACTGTAAAGATTGGCCAGAAATTAAGCAAACCAATCCCGACACTCTAGTTCTACAGCCACTCTCGTTTGAGGTAAGGCTGCAGCACCTCAGGAACCTTCACCGTTCCGTCGGCTTGCTGATAGTTCTCTAACACTGCCGCCATCGTTCGCCCGATCGCGAGCCCTGACCCGTTCAGCGTATGGACAAACTGCGTCCCTTTTTTGCCCGTCTCTTTGAAGCGAATGCTACCCCGTCGCGCTTGGAAATCTCCACAGTTAGAGCAGCTAGAAATTTCGCGGTAGGTACCTGACGAGGGTAACCATACTTCCAGGTCATAGGTTTTATTGGCGGAGAAGCCTAAGTCGCCTGTACATAATTCGATAACCCGGTAGGGCAGTTTCAACGCCTGCAAAATCGCCTCGGCATCTGCTACCAGCGTTTGATGCTCGTCTGCCGATGTCTCAGGGCGGACAAACTTGTACATCTCCACTTTATTGAATTGGTGCAGGCGAATCAGTCCCCGAGTATCGCGGCCATAGCTGCCCGCTTCGCGACGGAAGCAAGGGGTGTAGGCACAGTAGTGAAACGGTAGGTCTTCTGCATTCAGGATCTCATCGCGGTGCAGGTTGGTTACCGGGACTTCAGCAGTGGGAGAAAGCCACAGATCATCCTTGGCGCACCGAAAACTTTCCTCGGCAAACTTGGGTAGCTGTCCCGACGCCGTTAGCGATGCTGTGTTGACTAAGTAGGGGGGCATCACCTCGGTGTAGCCGTGCTGGGTGTGGCGGTCCAACATGAAGGTGAAGAGGGCGCGCTCCAGTGCAGCTCCCAGGCCAAGTAGGGTGACGAAGCGGCTTTGAGCAATTTTGGTCGATCGCTCAAAGTTGAAAATACCCAATGCTTCCCCCACTTCCCAATGGGGTTTCAGTGAGGCGCTATCGGCGGGCAAGTACTCGTCCCCCCAACGGCGCACCTCCACATTTTCTGATTCGTCTTTGCCATCCGGTGTCGTTTCGCTGGGGAGATTCGGCAGTGCTAGCAGGAGCGTTTCAATTGCAGATTTCAGTTCTCGCTCCTTAGGCTCCAGTTCGCCTAGCTGAGCTTTGACCTGGTTTCCCTCTTCCCGTAAAGCTGCGACCTCTGACCCTTGCGGATCGGCTCCTTCGCGAATCTTCTGGCCTACCGCTTTGCCGACTTCATTACTACGGGCTTGAAGCTGCGATCGCTCCCCTTCAATTTCCCGCTGTTGCTGGTCCAGGTCTCGCAGTTGCTGCAGGTCATACTCTCCTCGTCGAGCGAGAGTGGCCTGCACTTCGTCAAAGTTCTGTCGAATGTATTTAAGATCCAGCACGCTACTCGCTTCCCCTTCAGCTTCCAGAAACTGGGCTATCCAGCCCTCGCCAATTGTCAAGGATACCAGCCCGCCTGTCGTAACAGAGACCGAAACATCCCAGCGTCTCTAATACTTTAATTTCTCCAAGCGAACGTAGGAAAATCCGTGCGATCGCACTGAAAACACACTAGCCACGAATCACGACAACATTTCGATTACTTGCTGTTTTTGCCGCTTCTACTTGGGTTCGTTCAGCGATTGGGGGTTGTCCTGAGCGCTGATCAAAAATTACTAACCAACCTGTATCTAGCCCGAGTCCTGCCAAATAGTGATCTAGCCAAATAGTGATCTAATTGCTTTAGACCAGCCCTGATTGGGTCAGGATGACCATCGCGCCAAACCTTTAGCTCTATTCCTAATGTCACGTTTCCATAATGCAGGCACCAGTCCATCCGATCAGAGCCGATGGCATATTCTCGTTCCAAGGTGCCACCCCCATTCACCACTTGGGGGGGCCAAACCAGGCGATGTAAGCTCAACTGCAAGATCTGAGCCTTGAACGAACAGCGGTGCTGCTCGATAAACCTGAAAGAAACACAACTGTCTTGTTCTTGGCGACAATCAGCCCTTTTTAGGTCAAATTAGTTTGTGTTTCTTGAGAGTATCAGGAATCTGGTTTTGTAGACCGCTGCCAAAGGTGTCTTGGTTGATTTTTGATAAGTTGCATATCGCGAACAGTGAAGTAGTATGTTGAGTATGCCGAGCAGCAGTACAATTGATCTAACTTCTTGGCAGCTTTTCTCGCCTATACAGGCATCATTTCCGCAGGAGGCAGCATCATGGTACAACCCAAGAGCAACAAGCCCGTTATTGCTTTAGTCCCCGATCCAGATATCAAAGACGAGGATGGCAGCATCGGGTCCTCTCATCTAAATCATTCTGCCGATGCTGATGGATTGGAAGCGGCGGCGATCGACGAGACGTTTGCGGCCCTCAAGACTCTGCTGACGACCGTCGATAAGCTGCAAAAAGCGCGGCAAAGCGTTGGGGATATCAAGCCATCACTAATTCGTATGTTAGACGGCGAAATGCTGACCGACGAAGAACTAGAGCAGGTGAAGGTAGGAATCGGTGGAGTTGGTAAGCTGGCTAAGCTGTATAGCGAGTATCAGGCTGCTTTGGCTAAGGCTCAACCCGCTCGTGAACTGCTCGATCGCATGATTAAGCCTCAAAAGACACCCGCATAAATCAGTGAGGAGTCGTTACGCATCAAGCATAGACAGCTTTACTAGTACATCACGGCAGAAGTATGCTCACTTGGCACTCTGTACACCTGGACAATCCAGATTGAGTTGTGTATCTTGGTGGTCGCAGAGTCTGCAGTGCCCTTCTATCTGCTAGCGATTGTTACTGACTGGTGTCTCGGAAAACCCTACGGCAGGCGTACAGCTTGCTCATGCGAGTACCCGTTGGTGAATTAACTGAATTGAGTCTTGCGTCAAGAGAGTTGTCCCCACGCTTACGGTATAGATGCTTTAGCCATTCAGGCTAGGACGCCAAGATCATCCGATGTACAGCGATAGCCAATGGGTTCGCTGTCTTGCCCTAACGGATCTGGCGATAGCTACACCAGTGGCTTCATTGGGGTGCTCAATCAATCTGCGTTCTAAATGGTTCGCTGAGTAATTGCGGGTGTTCTACCAACTGACGTTACTCGGAGACGGCTCATGGCTATTACCGCCGTTGCGAACGTGAAAGATGCTGGTGTTGCTAGCTCGCAACGTCAAGCGATCGCTCATCTTCAACCACAAGACACACCTTCACTGGGTGCACGCGGAACTGTACCCCTCTTAGAATTCGACTTGGTGCGGCAAAGCAGTACTATTGGCGATCTCAACGCAAGCCTTGACAGCCCCACAGACATCCCTAATACCCACTTCAACATTTGTAGCTGCTCAGTTTGTTGCTCCCAAGATTTTTCTTCCGATGGCACCGAATTTGAGTCAAATTTCACGACTTTCGGCAGTCTCAAGTGGCCTCAAGCAAACGGTAAAGGAACCCCCACAACTGTCACCTACAGCTACACCGATCTGTTTGATGGTGGGATCAAAGGAGACGTTTCCAAAGCTGAGTTGAAATCGGCGATAGAAGAATCCTTTGCTCTCTGGGCGAAACATGCCCCACTGAATTTTGTCGAAATTGAGGATATTGGGGCTAAGACTCGCAGCAATCAAGACGCTGCCGATATTCGGATTGGTCACGAGTTTTTAGGAGGGCGAGGCGGGACCCTAGGACGGACAAACCTGACAACGGCTCCAGGTGAGCTCGCGACCACTATCGTTTTTGACAATGCCGAAGACTGGACCTTACAAAGTTCAGGCTTTAGCTTTGACTTCCTTGAAGTAGCTGTTCATGAGATTGGTCACGCGTTGGGGCTCAACCATGAGTCAGGTCAAGCGGCCATTATGAATCCCAGCATTAACAACCGCTACTCAGGGCTGGGATCCGCTTTCCTACTGCAGGACGACATCAACGGCATTCAGTCAATCTACGGCCAAGGTAAGGGATCAGTGAAGCCCCTCAAGGGACAGGCTCCGCCGATTCCTGACCCCACTCCGGCCCCTGATCCGGAACCACCGGCCCCTGATCCAGAACCACCAGTCCCTGACCCAGAACCCCCCGGCCCCGAAAAAGACCCCCCCCCCCCCCGAAAACCCCCCCCCCCCACAACGGCCCCCCCCCCCGCGACACATACAGGCCCCCCCCCAAAAGGGGGGGC
>JBHJHM010000009.1:0-84852 GCA_050330865.1 Leptolyngbyaceae cyanobacterium | reverse complement strand
AGGGTCGCAGGTGTTCATATTTCTGTTGAATGATGGCTTCTGTTGCCTCACTGGGCATCCCTTATGCTGCCAAACTCTTGACGTCTTCAGTCTACTGTGTAGAAGTGAAATTGTTCAGGTTATTTTTTCATGACTCCTTATATACAGGGTTTCGAGTGAATTTTCTAAGTATAGGGTGGTGCTATCAGCACAAGTCTCTCCTTCGAGAGCACTGCAAACCATAACTTGATTGAGTCGAGGAGGATTCCCTGTCAGTTCGAACGTTTCCGAGTGGGTGATATCGGCGATCGCCACGGTAGCTGTATAGGCTCCAATCGGTAACTCATTGAGCGGCAGTTCGAATGGGGTCTGTTGGGTGTCACTGATGGGTTGGGTCGAAGTGTACAGAACTTCTGGACCGGCCCCATCTGTTTTATATTCGAGTTCTAAGCTTACCTCCGTTGCCTCTGACTTAGGAAACTGTGCTACGACATAGGCTGTGTCGAGCTGGTCGGCGTTCAGCGTTGCTTCATGGTCAGCACATTGATCCTCAGTCAGACTCTGACAGACTGCGATCCTTGTGGAGCTGGTAGGTGTCGAAACTAGACTTGCTAACAGCAAAATGGCCGCCATCATTAGTTTCAGAAGCTTCGGTCGCCAAAAAGGAAGCTTGACCTCAATCCACCGCTGCAGAGGCGGGAAAACTACTAGAAATGCGATCCCTGCCAAGATTGCTGCTAAGAAAGCACCCGTCATCGCCGCGATAAAAAGCCATCCGCCAATGACCAGTGAAAATATCCACTGCAATGCTGTCAGGCAAAACTGAATGAACTTTGTCATGACCTTACGCAAGTTCTTTATTAGACGCAAATGATAGCAAATACGTAGCCTATGGCCTGCATCTGGCAGACACCCTATTTTTAATGGAGACAATTTGCGGATACCAAGGTGCTTAGAAATCGCCAATCGCCAATCCCTAAGGTAATACCAGTTCTCTAAATCACAGCTATAAAAAGATGTAGCCCCGTGACATGGTACGGGGATAACGGATCCATAGCGTTTACGGCGAGAATTGGCGTAAGTATCTCTTAAGCAGAGCCAGAAGGGATAAGGGACGATTGCTCAGTTGCTCCGACCTTTGATATAGACAGCGCTGGAAGACGGGTTTTCTATCTGTAGGTATGACTTCTGATTGTCAGTTTCGGCAGCTTTTGGGTGTGATAAACCGTTCGAATACCCAAAGAGCGCCCTAGCTTCCCCCATAATGATCGGATTCAAATGGCAGCTTTCAGCCAAATTATCGACATTTTTATGTATTGACAGGATCAGTCGTTCTTGTCCTGGATACTCCGTATGTATGCCTGGGCTCAGGTTTAAAAAATCATAGGACTACCGTGAAATCTTTAAGGTGAACGACCTCCGGCATGATTAGTGATGAAAATGTATCTTTTCTCCTCCAAGAGGTAGGGAATTTTACGCTGTAGGTTCGTTGAGCATCTTTAAGCCATGAAGAATTGAGTAAACCTATCTCATTCTCGAAACTATGCTGGGTCTTCTTGATGGCTGGGTCCAGATCGATTTTTTGTTTTCTTAGAGTTGAGACAAGGAGTTGTTTGTTTGTAGGCACAATCACTTCAAAAAAACTCAGAATTTAGGTATAGTTCGATTTAATCGGGATTGAAAGAGCTGTTTATCGAAAGCAGATCTCATGATTTTCACTGACAAGATTGTGGTCTTTGAACAGAGGAGCTTAGTGTTTTTGATGAGTCAAGCTCTTCCGAAGAACGACCTCAGATATATTCCAAAAATTGCTTCTAACCGTCACTGTAAGGGGCTTCTACTATGATGACTACGTTTACATCGACTCACTTCCATCGGCGAAAACCAAGTGTTACATTGGCTTCATCGAGTGTACGATCGCACTTGACTGATTTGGTTTATGAAGCTCATTGTCATCGAGCTATTCGACACCCTTATCTCTCAGAACTAGCAGCAGGAACTTTGCCCAATCTACGCTGGGCATTGACTGACTTTGCACGTCATTACTACGGCTATTCAGCGTATTTTCCCCGGTTTTTAACAACCGTCGTTAGCCGTCTCGATGCGCCGGCCCATCGAGAAGCGCTTATGCAAAATTTAATGGAAGAGTCGGGCTGTTACTCTGAGGAAGAATTAGCTGCTTTGGCGCATATCGGCATCAAGGCAGATTGGATTGTTGGTATTCCTCATCCTCAGCTGTTTCAGCGCTTTCGGGCAGCACTTGGCCTTCCTGATCGAGATTGGGAGCCGACCGATTTAGAGGTCATTTGCTGGCGTGAAATGTTGTTATCGATCTTGACGCATGGTTCGGCAGCCGAAGCGGTCGGGGCTCTTGGGTTAGGGACAGAAAGCATTGTCAGCGAATGCTATCGGGCGATCGTTCAGGCGCTTTCTCATTTAGGTGACTTACCTGCCCGCGACACGGTATTTTTCTCACTCCACACATTGGTAGACGATGCGCATCAAGAAACACTGCTCGATATTGCCACTCTGTTTGCCCAAACACCAGAGGGACTACGAGAGCTCCAGAAAGGCATGAGAAAAGCACTGGCTTTACGGAGTGCTTTCTGGGATTGGTTGTATGCCCGTGCTCTAGCGCCGGAGGAGATTGCCGCATGAGTGCGTCCGGTACGACCCAAGCTATTTACGATCGCGCCGCTGCCCAATGGGTCAGAACCGAAAAGGTTCTGCTGTCGGACTTTACCGCCCGTCCCTTGGTTCTAGATGCGCTGGCACCTCTAGCTGGCACCACTGTCTTGGATTTGGGCTGTGGTGAAGGATACGTTGCTCGGCAAATCCGCGATCGCGGCGCTGCATCGCTGTTGGGAATTGAACTTTCTGAAGCCATGGTCAGTAAGGCCAAAGCCAGCTCTTCCGATCCCCATCTGCACTGGCGACAGGGCAGCGCAACGGATTTAGACGACTTGCCAGATGCTAGCTATGACCGAGTATTGGCTGTGTTTCTATTCAACTACCTTACCTGTGCTGAGATGACGACAGTGCTGACCCATGTTCACCGTCTCCTCAAGCCGGGGGGGAAGTTGGTGTTCACGGTGCCGCATCCATCGCTGCCCTGGCTGCGTCCGCAAGAACCGCCGTTTTATTTTCTGCCAGAAGATGCAGCGTACATGGACGATCGCGATCGCACCTTGGAGGGGCGCATTTGGCGACGTGATGGCATTGATGTGCCCGTGCGCTGCGTTCACAAAACATTGGATGACTACTTCGGAGCACTGGCAACTGCAGGCTGGACAACACTACCTGTAGTCAAGGAACTCGCTGTTCAGCCAGAGCATATCGAGCTCGATGCCGACTTTTTTGGTCCCTTAGCCGGAACGCCCCTACACATTCTCTTTGCGCTGCAGCGTTAAAGCTCAGCAATCACAAGCCTGATTATCGGCCAACTTCTGGAGCTGCTCTTGGACAGAGCTACCGGCGTTGGATTTTCTGTTCATTCTCGCGATCGGAACAATTTCATATGGTGAGTGCACTACCTGCTGTGGCTTCCAGCGCTTTAGCCTGGACAACTCGAAGTCTGGCAATTCAGTCGTGGCAACTCAGGCCCACTGCTTCGATAGAGCTAGACATTGATACACTGCGATGTTGGGGCGACGAGCAAGCCGACCCTATTGCGGCTTGGCAATCCAGAACGTTAGGACTACCTGCGATCCATGCTTTGGCGGAGGCGATTCGCGATCGCTTGGACTATGGTCCGGGCTTCTGCTTGGTACGGGGCATGGCTGCTGCTCAGCCACGCTGGCTACAGCGGCTGACCTATCTAGCTATGGGCTCTGCATTGGGAGATGTTTTAGAAAATTACGGTCGGCTTTATGATGTGACTGATCGGGGTGTTTGCTACCGGAAGCAAGCCGTTCCTGTCAGCATGACACGGGACGCTACGGGCTTTCATACCGATAGCTCGGCCCGTATGGTCAAACCTGACTATATTGCCTTGCTTTGTCTACAGCCGGGACAATCTGGGGGTGAAAACCGTCTCTGCAGTGCAGTCACAGCCCACAACTATCTGGCTCAAACCAACCCGGATGTTCTGGAACTCTTGTATCAGCCGTTTATCCGTGATGTGGTTACCCCCGGTGCCGATCGCGATTTGAGCTGTATTCGGGCTAATGCCTTCCCGGTATTTGAGCCTACGGGGCAATTCACGTTTCGCTATATGCGCTATTGGATTGAGACCGGGCATCGACGGGCTGAGATGCCTTTGAGCTGTCATCAAGCGGCTGCGCTAGATGCCCTCGATACGGCCTTGGAACAGCCTCACCATATTCACCGGCTGCGGATGGTAAAAGGTGACCAACTCTGGGTTAATAATCGCTGTCTGGCCCACGATCGCACAGCCTACATTGATGATCCCAGCAATCCTCGTACGATGGTGCGTCTCTGGGTACAGCGTGCGTCCAGCTCGCATTAGGCGGGTCCGTTAGGGAGAGGTGCGATCGCGGCCTAGCTTTAGTCGAAAGCTGCGATCGCCCTCAATGTCCTTCCTATAGTGAAAGCAATCTGATAGCGATTCACAGGCTTCATTGTGCTCCATGTCGCCGACAGCCCTAGTCTTTCCTATTGAGAAAGCAGTTTACTCAGATATTGCAGTTGAGCTTACATCGCCTGGTTTGGCCCCCCTGCCCCCCAAATTGGGGGGTTCTGAGGTTGAATTCCCCCAGAATTGGGGGATCTAGGGGGCGAACGCAAGGTGCTGATGTACTGGTGCAAGATCTCAGGTTTACCTATTTACACGACTTGGCAAAGTTCACGGCAAAATCGGCGGTTGAGGCATCAGCACGACGGCTGAAACCTGTATGTTCTCGTTGCAAGATTCAGAAGTCTGCCAAGTCGTGTATTTATCCGCGATACGATACCTGGGCAAGGAGGCAATAAGCAGAAGTTCTGGCGCGAGGTCTTGGGTTTCGAGTCTCCCGAAATCATTCGATCCGCTATTTGGGATGCAGTGAAGTTGGCAGACCTGACGTTTCAAAGGCAGGATCGGTATGGCGTACCGATATCAGGCAGTCAGCCGCATTCGGGGTAGATCAGGCGTCTGCTGGTGGGTCAGGACAGGATGGATGGTCCGCTCCGGAGAAAGCGTAGCTCGGTTTGTCACAGCGATTCCAGAAAGATTGGGAGAGAATTTGTGAACGCGTTTAACTTACTAGATCAAGTGCAGTTAATCAAGCTCTCCCTCTTGCAGGGGTTCGGGTAAAGAGACGGGAACTGGGGGAGTCGCTTCTGGTTCGGGTAAGGCCATTTCTTGTACTGCTGGGGCAGCTTCGGCTTCGGGCAGAACGACCAATTCTTTCTCTTTCTCGTCCAGCTTTAGGGGCAAACGTAGAGGCTCTTCGGTTTCTAGTTCCACTGCCATCGGTAGGGAATGCTCTAGTTCATCCAGCGGGCGAGGAATGACCATAACTGCATGGAGTTCACCAATTCGCTCAGCTTCGTGCATGCCGGCTTCAACTGCGATCGCCACATTCGACAGCGAGCCCCGGATGATAACAGTACACAAGCCAGACCCAATCGACTGATGGGCCACTACTTTAACTTCGGCTGCCTTGGTCATGGCATCAGCTGCCCCAACCATCGCTGGGAAACCCCGAGTTTCGAGTAAGCCGATTGCGTGGTTCCCCATCCGTCCCTGCCCGACGCGCTCCAGGGCATCCAGGTGGATGCAAATCGGCAGGACTGCCTCCAAGTTCGGTAAAGGGCGGGGAATAAGCGAAGACGAGAGATATTGACCAAATTGTTTAGCCGTCTGAGTACCGGCTTCAACCGCCATGCGGACATCGGCCACGCCACCCCGAACCACCGCCGTGCACTGTCCCGAGCCGGTTTTCTCATAGCCAATCAGCATGACATCCGCCGATTTCAGCATCGCGTCGGCTGTTCCGACCACAGCTGGAAAGCTCTCGGTAGAGACCAAACCCAATGCTGCTCCGCGCAACTTATGAGCCCACCGTTGAGAATAGGGTGAAGGTTTTGAAACAGATAGGTTTGCATTTGCCGCCATAACGGGGCCTCACTGAATACGATCGGCTATTTTTCTATTGTAGGAAGTGTTTATAGAGAGATTCGATAGAAAGCAGAATTTGTAAGGTTAATGGTTGCTCGTCATGCATCCTTGGTCGGTGATTGATTCGGTCCTGTTGGTGCGTTGTGAGACTATCAACTGTGAACTATCAGCCAATTTACAGGCAATCATCAAAACTCAATCTGAATTTGACATCGTCGCGTTACGGTGCGGAAACAAAGTCTCGACAAGTTTGAGGACTTGTTCGCGCCCATAAACGGTGCTGTTGGTTACGATCGCGCTGCCATGACCGTTTAGGTCTGCTGCAGTATCTGGCGCCGTCTCAGAGTCTGCATGAGAAGCAGCATCCGCAAACGTGGATACTTTTCCATTGGGGGACTGAGCGGTTTGATCGGTGTCGGGGTTAGCTATGAGGGAGCGACTGGTATCGCCCAAGAGTGATTGGGCTGGAACAACTTGGTTGGCTGCGATCGCTGGATTGATGAGCGTACTCTCAGCACCAACGCAGGCTTGTGAGCCGATGATGCCTGAACCCAACAGGAGTGTCCCTTGCCCAACACTGGAGCCAGCAGCCAAGGTTAGCTTGCCGCCATATGCTTGAACGACGACACCCGTACCAATGCACACACCGGCTTCAATTACCAGTTGACTGTCAAGTGCTGCCTGCAGAACAACGCCTGCCGCTATCACTGCACCAGGGCTAACTTCTACATTAGCCCCAACGTAGTACGCTGCTTCGGACACATCTTGCTGCTGAGGCATGCAATCAAAAATTAGGGGCGCTGAATGGTGGTCTCAAGCACACGCCGCTTAGCGCGGGGATCGATGCCAACCAAACGGACATATTCACCTGAATGAGATGCCAGACTAGCCTCTAGGGCTGCGATTACGTCTGAAGCTCCACGTCCTTCTAAAACACCACCGCTTTGCCAGGCACCGCTACGATAGCGACGAACATCGGCATGTTCGACGCTAATGCGATAGCCCTGATTCATCAGCTGGTGGACTTGCTGCGTGACATCAGTCGTCAACTTCACACCGGCATTGGCAGCCCCATTGTAGTCGGCTGAAGGCGGTCTAGAGGCGCTTCGGGAATTGGCAAAAGATGCTGTTGTTTGGGCCGAAGCTGATGGTGCCGCATGGCCGTTGCTGGTGTTGCCATTGGGGCGATGGATAATGGTCGGTGATAGGCGCCGCTTGGCTACAGGATCGACCCCGAACAGACGTACATACTCACCAGCGTGATCTTGGATACAGGCTGTCAAAGCTGAGAGAACAACACTTTCTTGGGTCGTTTCGATGGGGGTACAGGTTTGCCAAACGTTGCTGCGGAAGCGGCGATTGTCAGCATGTTCTGTGCCAATGCGATAGCCCTGGCGGAGAAGCTGGCGCACCTGCTGGACAACTTCAGGGGCTAGCTGTCCAGGGACCGTATTACTACGGTTTGAGCTGGCAGTTCCATTTTGAGCAGGCGTTGCCGCCGAAAAGCTGCTGGATGCATTGCCGGCGATCGCGGCTTTACCGTCTGGACGCTGCACTGTAATGGGTGCAATGCGGCGCTTAGCTACGGTATCAATGCCAAAGATCCTGACGTACTCACCGGTATGCTCCGACAGACAGGTCTCCAGAGCTGCCATGACCTCGCGTTCGTTGTTCGAAACAATGGGTGAGCAACTCTGCCAAACATTACTGCGGAACCGACGACTATCGGCATGCTCCATGCCAATGCGATAACCCTGACTCAAAAACTGCCGCACTTGCTGCAAGAGCCCCACATCAGGGCTGCCACTGCTGTAACTGTTGGTTGATCGACTGGAAGAAGCACCTGCAGGAGTTACCGACTGAGGATTGACATGCACAGGCTTACCATCAGGCCGCTGAATTGTCGTCGAGGCGATCCGGCACTTGGCAGTCGGATCAATGCCAAACATGCGGACATATTCACCCGCATGTTCTTCTAAACACGCCTCCAGGGCCGCGAGCACGTCTCCCTCACGCGAAGACTCGATGGGTGAACAGGTCTGCCAAACGTTGCTACGAAAACGACGACTATCAGCATGTTCCGTGCCAATGCGATAGCCCTGGCTCAGAAACCGTCGTACCTGCTGCACAATTTCGCTCGTCAGTCTTTGGGATTGCATGGTTTTGTGTCCGTTGTCAGGGTCGATAGAAGGGAAGGCGGCGCGATCGCGTTCAGAAAGAACATCGCTCATACAGGTTGCATCAGAAGCACAGGCATAACCAGCGCGCAAATCTTTATTAATACTGATCAGTTCCTGGGCAAAAGCCAAATCCTCAGGAGCAACGTCCGACAACTGCTCAGCTTGGCTTTGATGAGTAATAACGGCGCCCGAAGGAACAAATTTACCGGGGGGAATTTCAACATCCTGGATTAGCGTATGCATCATGACAACGCATCCCTTGCCCAGACGAGCATTGAAAATCGTCGACCGAAAGCCTACAAAACAATCATTGCCGATGTAAGCAGGACCGTGAATGATTGACTTGTGGGTAATGCAAACATTTCTGCCAATCCAGACCGAATAGGGCTGCTGGTCAGTCCCTAAAACCCGTCCCTCCTCCAATCCATGGATGACAACCCCATCCTGAATTGAGGAGCCCGAACCGATAGCAAAGGGGAACCCTTCATCAGCTCTAATTGAAGCTCCTGGAGCCACCAAAACATTTGCACCTATCCGCACATCGCCAATCAGCTGCGAAAACGGATGCACATAGGCCGAATCATCGATTGTGGGCTCTGCCAAATCCCTCGACCAAGGGGTTGGCGGAGCTGCCGCACTCCGGGTCATCATCAACCCGATACCTCCATTCAACTATCAGCTACCGCCCAACTCGCTTGGCCGCATTGATCGTCCGGTTACAAGATACGTTGGCTTGAAAGACCACTACTCTGCAGCTTTCGTAGCCGCTCAACGACTAACTAAAATCATCACGTTTGCTGTACAGCTTGCCTGAACCTAGGGAGACCGTATCAACAATCGCAATGACAGTCGCATCCACTGGACGATTCACATATCCGTCATGCTGCCGAGCGCCACTCCCCCGTGTAATCAAAACCCATTCGCCGACGCCAGCACCCACGACATCGGCAGCTACCTCATAATCAGGTAACGGTTCACCTGTATCACTCAGCAACTGCACCATCAGAAACTTGACACCACTTAAGCTAGGTTCCTTGCAAGTACTGACTACCGTGCCGCGAACTTTTGCCAATAACATAAAAAGCAGTTACCTAGCGGCCATAGGGGCGGATACCACTGACGCTTTCACGAAACTGCTCGACAGCCTCGGTGTAGCGAATCGGCAGCACAAACTCCAAGTTTTCGTGAGGGCGCGCAATGATGTGAGTGGATAGCACTTGGCCTCCGTTCACCCGTTTTACATTCTCAACTCCGGCTGCGACAGACGCCTGAACCTCGGAGACATCGCCCCTTACAATAACAGTGACGCGGCCACTACCAATCTTCTCGTAGCCTACAAGCGTGACTCGGGCTGCTTTCACCATCGCATCAGCTGCTTCGACAACAGCCGGGAAACCCAAAGTCTCAATCATGCCAACTGCAATGGCCATATCTCAAACAACTCCTTACTACATTCTTGGAAGTAACTTATTAAAGCTTTACAAACCTGATGACTCATACGTATTCCGTGTGAGTTCGCGTCAGGCTCGATGCATTGAGTGGTCTGTCTGCAAAGCATCCAGACTAGCGACCTAAATACCGTGCCGACTAAGTTCGAAACTGCTCGACAGCTTCGGTGTAGCGAATCGGCAGTACAAACTCCAAGTTTTCGTGGGGGCGCGCAATGATGTGGGTGGATAGCACTTCACCGCCGTTCACACGCTTAGCAGACTCAATCCCAGCTGACACAGAAGCCTGCACTTCGGAGACGTCACCCCGCACAATCACAGTTACACGGCCACTTCCAATTTTTTCGTACCCTACCAGGGTTACCCGAGCTGCTTTAACCATCGCATCAGCCGCTTCCACGACTGCAGGAAACCCTTTGGTTTCAATCATTCCAACCGCAATAGGCATTGTCGTAATCTCCCTCTAAAATGCCGTGTGAGCTATCCGCCTGGAGACCAAACTTAAAGATAAGTGAATGTTTAAATTTGGTCGTTTTGTCAAAAACAGTACGGAAATGGCCCACTCAAACTCCATGTAAACCAAGCATATGAGTCGAGTGCGACCTTGGCAATATAAGCCGCAATGATTGTCTCTAATGTTAAGTATTACACTGGCTAATGAAACGATCTGAATTATTTTTTCGTGATTCTTTAATCAGATGAGAGCAGCTGCTCAGATGATCTGAAAAATAGGCGACGGCGTCAAAGGGAAGTGGTCTTTTCATTCCTCAAGTACAGTCAATCCCGATTGACCACTGTATGACATCGATTATTGATGTAAATCTATGTTGAATGACGACAAGAATGATTTAAGGTGATAGATGCAAGGAATACATATGGGCTATGCGCCTAGTTATGCGAATGCTGGGTGCCTAGTCAAAAGGCCTTCAGGATGTTTGCGGCTTACTAATTGACCTTGTTCTGGTTTGTGAGGAAAGTGTTTTACGATTGTGTAGACGCTTTAATAAATTCTTAAAGGTGACTGCTCAGAAGTTGGTGAGGTAGGGGATACTCCTTAACGTCAATTGACCCTATGAGAGTGCCGCAAAAAGTTGGCAGGTGATGACACAGTTTTTAGTGCAAACGGGTTGGCTAATTCCGGTATACGGGCTGATTGGTGCGATCGCGGCTGTGCCTTGGTCGGTAGGGCTCATTCGGAAGACAGGGCCTCGACCTGCAGCTTATATCAATATTCTTTTGACGGCAGTTGCCTTCATCCATGGCAGTCTTGCGTTTGGGGGCATTTGGAACCAGGGACCTCAGGAATTAGGGTTCACATGGTTCCAGGTGGCAGACCTCGATTTACACGTTTCGCTAGAGTTGTCGGTGCTCAATCTGGGTGCTGTGAATCTCATTACAGGATTGAGTCTGCTGGCGCAGATCTATGCACTCGGCTATATGGAGAAGGATTGGGCCTTGGCTCGATTCTATGGGCTGATGGGTTTCTTTGAGGCAGCGATGAGTGGTGTTGTGCTCAGTAGCTCCTTATTCCTAGCTTATTCGCTCCTGGAAATGTTGACTCTCTCTACCTATTTAGTGGTTGGTTTCTGGTACGCCCAGCCGCTAGTTGTGACAGCGGCACGTGATGCCTTTTTAACCAAGCGTATTGGTGACTTGCTGTTGCTGATGGGTGTGATTGCGCTGTCAGTTTTAGCCGGAACGCTGAGGTTTAACGAACTCTATGAGTGGGTCAAAGTAGCTGATTTAGCTCCCTGGGCAGCTACTTTACTTGGCTTAGCGCTGATTGCCGGACCGACCGGGAAGTGTGCGCAATTTCCGCTGCACCTGTGGCTGGATGAAGCAATGGAGGGTCCTAATCCAGCTTCGATTCTGCGGAACTCTGCGGTTGTGACTTGTGGTGGCTACATCTTAATTCGTTTGCAGCCTATTTTTGTTTTGTCGCCAGTGACACTGTCAGCCTTGGTTGCGATCGGTACAGTTACGGCAATTGGTGCTTCCTTAGTCGCGCTGGCCCAAATTGATATCAAGCGCACCTGCTCCTATTCGACCAGTGCCTATTTGGGGTTGGTTTTCATTGCAGTGGGCACTGAATGGCCGGGGGTTGCCCTGATGATTTTGCTGACTCATGCAGCGGCTAAGGCGCTGCTGTTTATGAGTTTGGGGGGCATTATTCTGACTACGAACTGTCAGGATGTGACGGAACTAGGTGGCTTGGGTAATAAGATGCCTGCCACAACCTTGGCCTATGTTGTCGGATCATTAGGCATGGTGGGATTGTTACCCCTCGGCTGTTTTTGGGGCTATCGCATGGGGATTGACTTTCTCTGGAGCGATCGCCCGACTCTAGTCTTTGTATTTCTCGTAGTAAATACCCTGACAGCGCTCAATCTGATGCGGGTGTTTCGGTTGATCTTTTTGGGGCAGCCTCAGCAAAAGACGCGCCGAGCGCCGGAGGTTCCTTGGCCGATGGCTGTTCCCATGGTGATACTGTCAGTCTTCACACTTTTAGTGCCTGTCATGATGCAGCGACTGTATCTGCTGCCTCCATGGACTTATATCAATACGACAGCGCTGGCAGTTTTGATCGCATCGGGTTTAGTGGGTATTGGGATTGGGGCGCTCATCCCGCTGAGCAAAACTCTGACGCGCTCGAGGCAGCGTCCGGTCAGGATTCTACAGGATTTGCTGGCTTACGATTTCTACACCGAAAAGCTATACCGCTTCACAGTTGTTTGGGTTGTCGAAAGGCTATCGTTTGCCAGCAGTTGGTTTGACCGCTATGTCGTTGATGGGCTAGTGAACAGTGTCGGCTTAGCTTCCCTAATGGGAGGAGAAAGCCTGAAATATAGTATCTCTGGGCGATCGCAAGGATATCTCCTGACTATTGTGGTAGGGGTAAGCCTACTCGGGCTTTTGATGACGTGGACAATCTGGTGACGCAATAGCATGATGCTGAGTGCTTTAATCCTCATTCCCCTGGTGGGTGCTTTATTCATGGGGCTCTGGCCAGGACGCTGGTCAGGCAAACAGATTTGGCAGGTTTCCTTAATTATCCAAGGGGTTTCGCTACTGTGGTCGCTGGTCATAACGGCTCAATTTGATATTCAGCAACCAGGCTTGCAATTCGTTGAGTCACTGCCGTGGATTGATGCCTTGGGACTCACCTATCGCCTGGGTTTAGACGGTTTGGCCCTACCGCTGCTGATTATCAACAGTCTTCTGGGACTGATTGCGGTCTATGCTAGCCCTGAAGCTATTAAACGTCCCCGCCTCTACTACAGTCTGGTTTTGCTGATCAACGCAGCGGTTGCCGGGGCGTTCTTATCCCAAAACTTCCTGCTATTCTTCATTTTCTATGAATTAGAGCTGATTCCCCTCTATCTCCTAATCGCGATTTGGGGAGGGGCGCGGCGTGGCTATGCTGCAACCAAGTTTTTGATCTATACATCCCTTTCGGGAGCGCTCATTTTAGGCGGCTTTCTAGGATTGGCATGGTTAGGAAATGCCAGCACATTTAACTATGATCCGACTTTGGCTCAGTCTCTGACGCTGTTGCAGCAGTGCATTCTGTTAGGGGCCATTTTGGTGGGGTTTGGTATCAAGATACCGCTGTTTCCCTTTCATACCTGGCTACCAGATGCTCACGTGGAGGCATCAACGCCGGTATCTGTCTTGCTGGCGGGCGTGCTTTTGAAGCTGGGCACGTATGGGTTAGTACGGTTTGGCCTGCAGCTTTTCCCTGAGGCTTGGACTGCGCTGGCCCCGTGGCTAGCGAGTTGGGCCGTGGTTAGCGTTTTGTATGGTTCACTGGCCGCGATCGCCCAACGCGATATGAAAAAAATGGTGGCCTACAGCTCCATTGGCCACATGGGCTACATCTTGCTAGCAACCGCTGCGGCCACCCCGTTAGCGGTACTGGGAACCATCATGCAGATGGTCAGCCATGGCCTGATCTCAGGACTGCTGTTTTTACTGGTCGGTGTGGTCTACGCCAAGACAGGAACTCGCGATCTGCAGGTTCTGCGTGGCCTGCTCAATCCGGAACGGGGCTTTCCCATTATTGGGAGTCTGATGATTCTCGGTGTGATGGCAAGTGCGGGAACGCCGGGTATGGTGGGCTTCATCTCAGAATTTGTCGTGTTTCGGGGAAGCTTCGCGGTGTTTCCGGTCCAGACTTTGCTGTGTATGGTGGGGGCGGGGCTAACGGCAGTGTATTTTTTGTTGCTGATGAACCGCGCTTTTTTCGGTCGTCTAGCGGTTGCGCCTCTTAGCGACAGAGTCGCGACGGATCTGCTTTTGCCTCCAGTTGAATGGCGCGATCGCTGGCCTGCGGTAGTGCTGGCCGTTGTCATTGTTGCCTTGGGGCTACAGCCTAGCTGGTTGTCGCGACTCAGTGAGGCAACCACCGTGGCGATGCCATTGCCGACTATCGAAGTTGCTCAAGTTTCTGCTTTGCAGTCCTATTCAGTCTCGGTCAAGCCGAATTCTGTCCTATGACCCATACGCTCACCAAAACTCCATCTACCCCTCAAGAGCATCCTCTGCAGCTCTATATTGATCGGTTGTTGCGGGCTGAGGCGCTGTTGCCAGACACGGACACCAACTTGCTAGAAGTCGTAGGCATTCTGAAGAGCTATGGTGTGGTGCTGGATGCTTATGCCAAAAATTTGGTTTATATCGCTGATCATCAATTTTTGGTGCTCTTTCCCTTTTTCAAGTATTTCAATGGTGAGGTCAGCTTCAGTAAGCTTCTGCGGCATTGGTGGCATGATCGGATCAACTATGAATATGCTGAATACTGCATGCGCGGCATGATGTGGCACGGCGGTGGTGGTTTGGATGCCTATCTCGACACAGTTGAATTTGGGCAGTTATGCGAAGCGGCGATTCAAGCCAAGATGAAAGGCAACATTTTTATGCAGGCATTGCATCGCCTATCGCCGGAGTTTTTGCCAGAGCAAGTGCGGCAGCTGGCTTATTACAGCGGCTTGGGGCAGTTTTGGACGGTAATGAGCGAGATTTTTCTGACGTTATCAGACCTGTACGATGAGGGCACGATTCAGTCCATTCCCGAGGTGGTCGCTCATATCAAAGCTGGTTTGGTCGCGGCGGCGGCGAACCCAATTACGTATCGGGTGGCGATCTCTGGTAAGCAATACGACCTGCTCCCCGAATCAGCCGGACTGACTTTTTTAATGGATACTGCCGTACCGTATGTAGAAGCAATCTTTTTCCGGGGCACCCCCTTTCCTGGCACGGTCTCATACAACGCGCAGGCGCAGCAGATTCCGCCAGAACAAGCGCGATTTGCGTATGGCGCGCTCTATGCCGATCCGTTACCTGTGGGTGGTGCCGGTATTCCTCCTACGCTGCTGATGCAGGATATGCGTCATTTCCTGCCAGATTATCTGGGTGACTACTACGACCACGGAGTCCGCGGTGACGACGACATTCGGGTCCAAATTACCCAGAGCTTTCAGAAGTCGATGTTCTGTGTTACATCGGCAGCCCTGCAGGGACTACTCCCTCACGATCGCGACACCACCAATCCCCAAGAGCAGGCTGCCAACCAGGCATTCTTGGCCGCGTGGATGGACCGGCTCATGACGTCGCGGCTAGCGGTTGTTCAATTGCCAGATCGCTAGCCAACGTTTGAAGAACGTTAGCGTAGACTTGTACCTAAATCCGTTGCTTTCCTAGTGTCAGTATGGTCAGCGTTGCTCCGCTCGTTCCACAGCCGGTTCCCCAACCGATAGGTGAAAAGCGACTGTTATTTCACTCCCTTAACTGGCAGCGTTACCAAACCTTGCGAGAAACAATCAGTCACGATCGCGGAAACTCTTCGATAGAAAATCGCAACCTTCATTTCACTTACCTTCAGGGGACACTGGAAGTCACCATGCCGCTGGAAATCCATGAATTCTCGGCGCGATTAATTGAGAAGTTCATTTGGATATTGGTGGTGGAATTTGGTCTGAAGGTGAAAACGATGGGTTCGACAACATTGGACCGAGAGTTGCTGGATCGGTCGGCTGAGCCCGACAATGCTTACTACATCCAAAATCAGCCCTTAGTCGCTGGTCGAGATGTTGACCTAGATCGAGACCCACCCCCTGATTTGGTGGTAGAGGTAGATATCACCCATACAGATATCGATAAGTTAGCGCTCTATGCCGCGATGAACGTTCCAGAGTTCTGGCGATATAACGGTGAAGTTTGGCGCATCTATGAGTTGCGTAATGGCGAGTATCGGGAAGTTGAGGTCAGCCCGATGTTTCCGAAAGTGCCGGAGATGAAGCTCTATGAGTTTTTGGCAATGGCTCGGCAAGATGAGGTGGAAGCGGAGTTGGCCTTGCGACAATGGGTGAGGGAATTATCTGTGTGAGATTCCTACCCATACGATACATTCATTGCTTTTGACAGCTGATTCCAGTCAGGCAATCATACGGCTGGGGCCATCTAGCGATCAGAATTTTTGTTGTCTGGATCATCATCCAATAACCCAAAGATAGCGGTTGTACCGGCAACGGCGATCGCGTTAGTAGTTGTGCTGAGCTGCTTTTGAATATCGGTTGGATTCTCAAGACCAGTGCCCTATTTTCTATACATCATTAAGCCCCCTTACCTGGGCTTTGCGCTGATCGTGGCTATGCACATCCATTTCGACCAGCCAGTACCATAGTCAAACGACCTCACAGCCTCAAGTCCGGCTGCTTGCAGGAAAGCGTCCAGCTGGTTGGAGGCGTAGCCTCGATGCTGCCAGCGCAGGGACATGAGGGCTTGACCCAGTCCTCTGCGAGTCACTGAGCCAATCAGAGGAGCACCCGGTTTCAGAACGCGGACCATTTCACGCAACGTTGCTACGGGGTCGGCCATGTGCTCCAAAACATGGGCAAATATGACCGCGTCGAAGGATGCATCGGCAAAGGGCAAGCGCCTGATATCCCCCCATCGCAAGTCGAGCGTCGGGCAGCGATGTTCCAGATTCTGTTGAGCGTAGGTCAACATGGGGTAGGAGATATCGATGCCGGCGACGTGTATTGGCTGATCGACACTGTCTAAAAGCGCCAGACTGAAGGCTCCAGTTCCCACCCCACAGTCGAGAATTTGAGACGTCTGATCAAGATGACTCAAGCAGTTGCACACGGTCTGACTGTTGAACAGCAGCTGATAATCGTGAAGCTGACCCAGACGGGCCAAATTGTGGTGCCATTGATGGGCAGAAGCATCGTAGCGCGATCGCAGGGTGTCGATGCTGGGAGCAGTTTCCCAACGGTCTAATGTGGGAATGGTTGTATTTAATGGCATGGCTAAATTGACCCTCTGGTTGCAGAGGGCTGTACGCTTCGTGGATTAAATTCAATTGATGGAAAAAATTAAGGCTGGTGGGCAGTGCCCACTACGGCTGTACGCTGCGTGGATTCAATGCAATTGGAGGAAAGCGGCGGCGAGTTTACCAGTGCAGGATTAGCGGCATTGCCGGGCGATAATCTTCCGTGTGCCCTGAGTCATGATCATCTAATGTGATTTCCAAGAGGTGTTCCTGGCCTGTGTGTATCGCGAGGCGCTCTGTTTGTGAAGCTAGCGCCAGCACGCCTTCAGTATCGGTTGAGGGGGTAGAAATAATTACTTCACTAATCGTCTGAGGGTTGCGGGTGGGCTGTGGTTTTGGAACCCCCGGATCATGGAACGGGAAATAGAAACAGAGCGGTTCCATCAAGTTCTGAGAATTTGCCCCTACATGGAACCCTTTTGGGGGTGGGAAGTAGTCAGGTTGATAATGCCAACCGGGAAACGGCATTGCTTGACTAATCGGATGGTGGTGAGGGACAAAAATAGCGCCAAACGGCGAAGCTTTCGGATCTTGCGATCGCTCAGCAAAGCGCAAGTCTCGACCGGGGCCAGTGTTTGCCTCATGGGCATCTCGCACCCACAGGAATTCCAGCATGCCGTTGGCAAAGTAAAACCGACGGTTGGCAGTGCCCTGACCGGGATGGGTATTGCTCGGTCCTTCTCGCAAGCCGTGTTCCGGCAGTCGATCGCCCACCTTAGCTTCCGGCTCAACCAATATAAAGACGTGATCCAGCCTCATATTCATGGTCGTTTATGCAGGCTTTTTGGCCACGATGAACACGACTTTTGCCTTACCCGTTGGTGACTTGTAATCACCCGCTTGCCATTGGGTGTCAATCGCAAACCCCACATCCGTCAAACTTTTCTCTAAATCTTTGACTGTAAAGACCTTGACCAACGGAAACAGGCCCAGAAATTTACCAATGGGCGCAATCAGCTTGAACCAAGCCATCGTATCCCCCAGGCACACTGTACTGGTGATGAAAAGTCCGCCCGGTTGAAGCATGTTATGGATCTTAGCGATGACTGCTTCCTTATTTTCGAGGAGGTGCAAAACATTCAATCCCAACACAGCATCGTAAGTTCTGTCGGGGATGCTCAGCTCGTCAATGGTGGCCTGCTCAAAGGTGACGTTTTGGATGTGCTCAGCTTCGGCCTTGCCCTGGGCGATCGCAATCATGTTGGCAGAAAAATCAATGGCGCGGATGTGCTTTACATAGGGCGCATGGAGGATGGCCGTCGATCCGGTTCCACAGCCGATTTCCAGCACTTCCATGTTAGGTCGTAAGTAGTCACGGGTGATCGCTAGTTTTTTCTGATAAGCGGCTTCATCGGCAATGGGTTGCTTAGCGTATTTCTCGGCGCTTTTGTCCCAAAATTTCATTGATTGAGTCATGATTCAACTCCTGGGTAGTGCGGTGATGGTCTGGTAGAACTGGGCGATGTCTTGGGGCGATCGCAAGTGATACACCTGCTTGGTTGCCTTCGCTTGCGCCACATACTCCCGATATTTGGGCGTCAGTTTGGTATGGCACAATCGGACGGTGGTGTAGGAATTCAGCGTCCCTTTTAACAGTGGGCTTCCCTCTGGCCAACCAGCGGGCGGCACCCAAACCCCTTTCAGGAGTCGCTTCGTCACCCACCAGTAGTGCCGCAGCACGGGCATATCGAGATAGACCAACGTGTCGGCTATGGCCAAACGCGGCCATAGGGTATCTATTGAACCAAAGCCATCGACGATCCATTGGTCTTGCTGCAACAGCGCGTCATGGGCGGCTTTGAATTCAGCGTGGGGCACTTCGCCACCACCGGGTTGATACTGGAGGGAATCGAGCGGCATCCAGGGCAGCCCGGTCAGGTTCGCCAGCCGTTGGCTGAGAGTAGACTTTCCCCCGCCTGTATTGCCAAATACAGCAACTTTTTTCATGAGTTTCCTCTCTTTTATACTTTGGCCGTTGCCATTGGTTAGGCATCACCGGGTTGATGGCACACTACCTCAACGGTGTGACTGCAAGTGAATATTAGGTGGCTGTTTCTGATTCAATCGTGGGTAGTAGTCGCGAATCTGCCAACGCTGCAGTCCGATGACCTAAACCTGACAAATAAGCTTGATTGGACGCAAATGCCATGAAGTCAGCGAGCGAGTTTTGGCGAACTATCATGACGAGATCCCAGCGTTCTTCCTGAGGTCCAATCAGATAGGCTCCTCCCTCACCCAGAAACACGAGTTCACCCCCACTTTGCTCAAGAAAGGGCAATGTGTGATCGATATATTTTTGAAAAGCCTCTGCTCCAGAGATGGGGGCCGGGGGCATTAACTCAGGACTTTGCGAATAGTCAGCGACCTCGCGGAAACGTAGTAGGTTGAGCATCGTGACGGGGCCTTCGATATGTCGAGAAAACAGCGCGGCCCCAGCTGCCTGCGAAACCTCCAAGTAACGTCCTGTTATTGGAGGCGCTGGCTTCATGACGACACCTCCTGAGCGATCGCCGGTTGCCTGAGAAATGGGTTTCGCCACCGCCATGCCGACCAAATGATGAATGACAGCGCGATCATTTCGATGACCATGTGGAAGGTGTCGTCTAAATCGGTGGTACCGTTGTTGATTTCAAACGCGAGGGTAATCACAGCGGCGATGATGTTTGCCCAACGATTGGTGCCATAGGGCAAGAGTCGCGAGAGGAGAACCATTGAAATTGGCACTTCGGCCACAAAACCCCCGAACAGCAACAGGGGTTCTGTGATTTGAATCCCGTTGAAGGTTCCGGTCATCACTTGTTCAATGAATCCAGGCTCAATAAATTCATGGATGTCCCGAAAGATGACGTTGAAGAGATAAAACATCCATAGGGTGGATAGCTTGGCTTTGGTTTCCACGGTCAGCATGTGCTTCTGCAAATTCATGGTTTTTCTCCTTTACTTGCATCAACAACCCAAAATTACAAACGGATGTGGGGAGCCGTTGTCCCCAGATGTGGGGATTACATGTGGGGATTTATGGGTGAGCCCCGTGGGGATTGATGTGAGGAGTCGCTAAATCAACGTCAGTTTGGGTGGCTCTCCCTGACTTGGTGTGTTGCGGATGACGAGCTAGGATAAGCTGATCAAAATCGGCTTCTAAAGCTATCTGAGAAAAGTAGTCTTTGGCCTATTGAGCGAATGGAGCTTTGTAAGTCGATGCCATGCCTGCTGCCCTCACGTACTTAAAGAACCAAAAACCAATCATCTGCGATAGTCCCAAAACTCTCTCTAGAGGCGTTTTCAGCTCAGCCAAGGTGTCCGACACAATTAGCCGACTGACCCTGTCAGGGTGATTAACCGCAAACGATTGGGCGATGACGCCGCCCATACTCACGCCAACCAAAATGCAGGTCTCTCGCTGGTGCTCTCGAAGTAAATCGAAAATCTGATTCTCCCAGTCTCGCAGTTCCAGGTGCTTCACTTTTGAGGATTGTCCATGGCCCAGTAAATCTGGTGCCAATACGTAAAAGCTGTTGTCGGCAAATTCCTCCATCTGAGGCTGCCACATCGCATGGTCTGCGCCAATTCCGTGTAGCAGCACCATGGCTTCGTTGTCCGCATTGCTAAGGGCTGAGTAGACTGTCTCAGTTCCATCAGTGTTCTTCATCTTCATGGATCAACTAAAGCGTTCAGTTGACGGCATGTGAACGGGCGACCTGCCGCTGATAAGGGGCACGGGGCAATATCAGTATCTGAGGGATTTTGCAGCAAAGATATCGGCAATAAGAGCTTGGGCAGTCTAAGTCGCTTCATGTCTTAAAACAAGACCGACCGCTGCAAAGTCCTCATTGCCTTCGAGCTTGCCCTCAATGCGCTTGATCACCCTAAAGCCTTCAGAAAGGTAAAGCTTTAGCGCTGGTGTATTGCCTTCAAGCAACTCCAGTTCGATTGCGGATGCTGCATCTGCAACCGTATGACGGACTAACGCCCGCCCGACGCCTTTTTTGTAAAACTGCGGATCAACGTAAAGCCAAGTCAGTTCCTCGTCACTATAGGCAACAAATCCCTGTACGACGCCATCCACTTCGGCCACAAACAGCTTGTCGTCAAAAAGCCCCTCGCTTTCAGCCGTTTGCTCAAGGGTCAGAAACGCATTTGTACCGACCGTTAAGCCCAGTTCATCTAGACGGGATGCATCGTGGATTTCGCAGAGCCTCAACCAGTCAGTAGATTCGTAAGGACGTATGTTTGTCATCAAAATAACCTTTATTTATTATCAAAATAACCTTCACATTCAACAGATACTGGTAAGGGCGTAGTGTCGCTGAGCATGAATCAAGCAACGACTAGCCCCACACTTCCTATCATTAGGATCAGTAGAAATGCCTCTGCAATTAGTAGATAACACACCCATCGCCATCGCTGCGATCGCGCCACCACGGTGACATTTCTCGAAACAGTTTCCATCACGACCTAAAGAACTCGACCTTTTGATGATAGGTCGCTGTCCTTAAGCTTATTTACCTGCAACTGGATGCTCGTCTAGAGGCGGCTTTCCTCACCCACTTGGGTAAACCTAACAGCAGGATGTTGCGTTCTTGACGCTGGCTTAGGCTGGGGAAATAGCCCTTAAATGGCAGTTCTTTGCACTCTTACCGGAGTAAACCAATGGCATCTGATCCGTCTCAAGTGTCTGAAGTGAATGAGAAGTCTTGGGCGATCGCTGTCCGTAACTTTCTAGTTGGAGTATTCCTGAGCGGCGTGCCCATGTTGGCGTATCTGTGGCTGTCGGTGGATATGACCTACGGGAGCTGGGCTGCTGTAGGGACAGTAAGGTTGGTGGGTGCGATCGCGGTTCCGCTCCTCTGTGGTACCTTATCTGCCGCTTTAGGACGAAAGGTAATTAATTTTCTGTCCGCCGTCGCCGAAGGTGCCCAGCTACCGTTTTGAGCGGTCCCGTCACCTTGATCGTGTCACGTAATGATATCAAGTCCGGCTAATAGCCCTAACTATTGCACTGGGCACAAAGCCTTGCGCCCTTACCAATTTGAGGATGATGCAATGAGGGTATCTAACCGGATGTCATATGAGTTGTTAACGCTGTTGCCTATGCCAAAGCGGATTGCGGCAATTCTCGCTTATGACGGCCAAATGAGTGTAACAGTCACCTCATGGCGTTCTAGGTCAATCGACTAGGCCGCGACGAACAGCAGCAACAGCCGCTTGGACGCGATCGCTCACCAAGAGCTTATTCATAATCCCCTTCACGTAGGTCTTGACGGTGTTGGGACTGAGGTAGAGTTTTTGGCCGATCGCGGTGTTGCTTAAGCCTTCCACGATGAGTTCTAGGACTTCGCGTTCGCGTTTGCTCAGCAGACCCTCGCCTCCCGGTTCTTTGGGCCGTGAGGGGGTCAAATTTTGCATCACCTTTTGAGCAATCTGCGGATCGAGATAGGTGGCCCCCGCAGCAGCCACTCGAATCGCATTCGCCAGCACCTCCACATCCGTACCCTTAATACAGTAGGCATCTGCCCCGCTAGAGAGGGCCGCGATGATCTCTGTTTCATCGGTGTGGGAGGTCAGCATCACCACCCGCGTCCCTGGAAGCTGAGCCTTGAGGGTTTGGGTCGCCTCGATGCCATCCATCCCCGGCATGCCCACGTCCATCAGCACAACGTTAGGGTGCAGCGCACGGGCCTGTTCAATGCCCTGAAGACCATCCGTGGCTTCGCCCACAAGGGTAAAATCAATCTGCTGACTGAGGGCTGCCGTCAACCCCAATCGCATCATCGGGTCGTCATCCACAATGAGGATGTTTAGAGCAGTCGGCGTTGCACTCATCGCTACCCGCACAAGACAGGCTCTTATTCTACTCTCACAGCCTCACCCAAATGGGTGATCTGGTTGTAGGGTGTTCTTCTTTCTAAATTGCGAGAGGATTAGAAGCATCCCTATTACCTGTTTAAGGGAATCGAGATCGCCCGATGACCGTTCTTAACCACTTGCTGCATCAGCTTCGGCGACAAGTAACACAATCGCTAGCAGCTCCCCTATCTTCCAAAGAGTACCAGCGGTGGCGAGAGCAGTTTACTCGCGATCGCTTGCGGCTAACGGTGTTTATTTCAATGGTGCTGTTGACTATACTGGCGATCGTGAACCTGGCTGTGATTGTTCCGGCCTTAACCAGCGGCACCAGTGAGCACTTAGACCTTAGCCTCGAACAGTATCGGTTCTATCCCTACTTTTTTACGGCTCAGCAACTGGGGCTAGGGCTTAACCTACTGCTACTCCGTCGTGGAACCGCTACCAAACAGCTCCGGTGGCATTTTCTCGGGTATTCAGTAGCAGTACTCTTAACCCCGCAGGTTTTGTACATGTTGCTAGGTGAAACCACCTTAGATTTAGGCGGCTGGATTTTATTTTTTATGCTGCAAGCGGTTTTCATTCCCGTGCAGTGGCAGTGGCATTTGATGTCACAAGTCAGTCTGCTAGCTGTTGTGGGCACATCAGTACTCGTATTTCGCTTCGACTCTCCTGGGATCCCTGTAGAGATGCAGCCGTCTCTTTACCTCTTTTTCTTAGTAGTGATGCTCTGTGTTTTCGGCATCGCTGACTTGGGCATTTATTTGTATGAACGCCTGCTGCTGCGAGAATTTGAGTTACGCCAACAGCTGCAACTTTTCCTCCATGCGGTGTCCCACGACATGAGGAATCCTGTCACAGGCATCTTGATGCTGCTCAAAAATCTGCCTACCCACGAGGGCAGAGTCTCGATAGAGCAGGTCACCGTCGACCAAATGATTAAAGGACACGAACGGCAGCTCAAGCTGATCAATTCGCTGCTGGAAGCCCATAGCCAGGATATAGGCGGAGTCGTGCTGCATCGGGAGGCGATCACCCTACAAACTCTGGTGGAAGCCGCTGTGCTTGATTGGCAGCCAATGTTGAACCAGAAGCAGGGCACCATTCAAGTGCTCATCGCGGCTGATTTTCCACCCGTAAATATTGACCCACTGCAAGTCCGGCGAGTCTACGACAATCTCATTACCAATGCCTTGCAGCACAACCCCTCCGAGCTTTGCATTACGCTCAATGCGACCCAGCAAGGCGACTACCTGCACTGCACCGTCAGCGATAATGGTCAAGGTATTGGCGACTTGAACGATGCGAAGATTTCCTCAGTCTCTCTCAATCATCAAATTTTTGACCGCTACAGTCGTGGCATCAATAATCGTCAGCCCTTGCACTTGGGCCTGGGCCTCTATATCTGTCAGCAAATCATCGAAGCCCATGGAGGACAAATTGGCGTCGAGAGTGAACCCAATCATGGCACCACCTTCTGGTTTACGTTGCCTTTGTCAGCTTTGAGCTGAGGGCATTCCTTACTCCATATCCCGAACTCACGCTAAATCAGCTCTAGCTCTGCGGCTCGTTTGACAGCGGCCCGCCGACTGGTGACGTTGAGTTTGCTGTAAATCCGCTTGGTGTGGGTGCGTACGGTGCTCAAAGCCACGACCAGTTCGCGGGCAATTTCAGGACCAGAGAGTTCGGTGTTGAGCAGTCGGAGCACTTCGAGTTCTCGCTGGCTGAGGGGCTCAATTAGGGGTGAGGGAGTGGGAGAGCTTGCCCTGAGCGGAGTTGAAGGGTGGGGGAGTGGGGAGGGTACTTTGGGCTGTTGCCCCCAGGTTTCTAATACGGTTAAGAGTTGCTGGGTATAGGGGGGTGTAATGCTGCGAGTCATGGCCGCTTGCAGCAGTCGCGCCATCGGGGGGCCACAGTCGGCAAAGATACGGACGTGGCCCTCTGGTTCGGCCAGGATCAAGGCGCGTTCTAGGGGTACGATCGCACCCGCCAAATCTCCTTTTGCCTCATACGCCAATGCTTGGACCGCTAGAATTTCGATGATGCTGCCGGTTCTCTCCTGAGCTTCGGCAGTTTCCAGAAGTCTGGTAAGGAGTCCAATAGCTTGATCAAGTGCGTTGTCTATGCCATCACGCCGGTACTGGGCGATCAGGACTCTTGCTAGGGTGAGATGTTCGTACTCCTGTCGATAGCTCAGCTCATCTTCTACCGACAGACCGCGATCGCGTACCCAGCTAAGGGCTTCTGCCAGCCTCCCTTGTTTAACCCAAATTTGCGCCTTCAGCGCGGCGATCGGACGCACATTTGGAATGGGCGTGTTGTAGTACAGCCGCTGCGCCTCACAGAGCTGATGAAGCGCAGCCTCCAGGTCGCCTTGAGCTGCCTCCAGTCGGGCCCACATAACGCCCCAAAGATAGTCCGAAACTGGCAAAGAAATCTGCTGACGCAGTTCCTCCCCCCGCAAAAGCAGCTGACTGGCAGCTTCTAAATCGCCCTGCTCGTAGCGCAATTCGCTCAAGGTAAGATATAGCTCTGCTGCGCCCGATAGTACGGCCTCGCTCTGCTGCGTCGCTATTGCTAGAGCCTGCTCACAGAGCCTAATCGTCTGACGAAACCGACCCCGCGCGATGCCCATATTGGCCAAAAGCAAGGTCCCGCCAACGGTCGTTTGGGTGCCGCCCATCTGCTTAAACGTGTCGAGCCCTTCAGCAAAAGAACGGTACGCAGCTGCAAGCTTGCCGCTACTCCAGTAGGCCAGTCCGAGAAGCGCCGCGGTTGCTCCTCGCTCGTACTCTTCATCTGCTGGCAGCAAATCGAGGGCCTGCTGAGCATAGGTTACGGTGCTGGCCACGTCACCCATCGATTGAGACCAGTAGGCACGGGTATTCGCAATCGTTGCCGGTAAAGCCCTAAACTGTCTCTCGTCCACTACGATCCGCTCAGTAGCAGAGGATGCAGGCGACGTATCTGAGGCCGTTATTTTTCCCCCTTCGCCTAACCACCGTTCGGCATCTTGCAGACGGGCTTCTACCGCATCTAGCTGGCCACCATCCAGTAGCACCAGCGCGTAGGCAACGCTGAGAACAGGCCGGTTGCGAAGCATTGCATCAGGGATCGCCTTGATCCAGCCCAGCACTGTAGATTCCTGCTGACGCCGACGCATGGTAGGCCACACCTGCTCGATTAGACCTGCCGCTCGTTCAAACTCCTGGGCGGCCAGAGCATGACGAATCGCATCCGCGAATAAACCCTGCTGCTCATACCATTCACTCGCCCGCTCGTGTAGCCTGGGCAGGCGTTCTGGCCCCTCCATCTGGGTATGGGACTGGAGAACATCCGCAAACAGGTGATGGTAACGGTACCACTGGCGCTTGTTATCCAATGGAATGAGAAACAGGTTGCCACGCTCTAGCGTTGCCAGCATTTCCTGTCCATCGTTTTGGTCGGTGACGGCATCACACAGAGGACCGCTCAAGCGTTCCAAAATAGCGGTCTGCAACAAAAAGCGACGGACGCGATCGGGCTGCCGCTGTAGGACTTCTTCCAACAGATAGTCCACAATGTAGCGATCGTTCCCCGAAAACGCCGCCACGAAATTAGGGATATCCTCGCGTCCTTGCAGGGATAGTGCCGCGAGCTGCAGCCCGGCAATCCAGCCTTCGGTCCGCTGCTCCAAGGCGGATACCTCCGCTGCCGAAATCGCGAGCCCCATCCCCTGGTTAAGGAAAGCGGCAGCTTCCTCCGGCGTGAACCGCAGATCGCTCACCCTGAGTTCGGTAAGGTCGCCGCGCGACCTTAAACGCGCCAGCGATAGGGGCGGGTCGGCACGGCTGGCAATCATCAAATGCATTTGGGGCGGCAAATGGCTGAGCAAAAAGCCTATGCCGCGATGAATTGCCGGGGTCTCGATCGCATGATAATCATCCAGGATCAGGACAAGATCCGCCTCAACGGCAGCCAGTTCATTGAGCAACGTCATCAAGATCGACTCAATGGGAGGTGGCTGGGGGGATTGCAGTAATGCCAGCGATCGCTCACCTAAGCTGGGTTGAATGTTCTGCAGCGCGGTAATCAGGTAGGTCCAGCAAACAGCCGGATCATTGTCACTCGGGTCTAAGGAAACCCAGGCAAAGAGCCTCGTGGGTAAGGCTGCCACCCATTCTGCTAGCAGTGTTGTTTTGCCAAACCCGGCTGGGGCTGAGACCAGGGTTAGCTTGCCCCCCATGCCTTGATCCAGGCGATCGATCAGGCGCTGACGCGACACCCGCCCCTGACGCCATTGAGGAGCAAAGAACTTTGTCTCAAGTAATTGAATTCCAGCGACCATCGGTTCAGGCCAATCAATCGTAGACCCTTGATATGTACCACGACTGCTGGAAGGTTCCTGTGCATTTCATCTGGAAATCCTGCGCCTAGCGCAACCGTATTGAGTAGCGCATCCAAAGGTGATGAAGGGGGTGAAGGGGATGGCGAAGGAGCGATATCAGCGGCGGAAGCAAGCGGCGGCGTTGCGGAAGTTGGAGACGATTGGGATTGGCACCAAATCATTAAAATAGACCCATTACCTCATCACGACGAGGCAAGCCATGATTGCGACTAGACTCTCGCTGGCTGATTACCTGAGCCTGAAAGATGGCCCAGAGGCTTATTGCGAGTTTGTAGATGGGGAAATCATTGAAATGCCGCCAGAGAGTGAAGAAAATGTGGTGATCGGCGGCTACCTCGTGGCTCAGTTTTTGAAAGTCGTTCCCTTTGACTGGGTTCGTCAAGGTCGAACGGAGCTAGTCGTGTCGGGACGGGTCCGTATTCCCGATTTTATGATTTTGGGCGAAGACCTGACTGCAGCCTTGGTGGGTCAGCGTCGCAGCACGATCACGGAAGATATGCCACCGCCGTTGTTGGTAGTGGAGGTGGTATCACCGGGCAAGGTGAATGAGGATCGGGACTATCGCTATAAGCGATCAGAATATGCGGCACGCGGTATTGAGGCGTACTGGATTGTTGACCCAGGTAAGAAAACAGTGACGGTGTTGACATTAGTAGACGGGCTCTATGAGGTGCAGGAACTGCAAGGAGACGCAGCCTTGCGATCGCCCCAGTTTCCGACGCTAGAGCTGGTGGTAGGTCAGTTATTAAACCCTCGGGAAAGCAATTAGTCACAATTGTCAGAAGGATGGATAAACTAAGGAACCATAACCAAGCCTCAAAAGAAACCAGGTTTCTTTTCTACCTTCTACCCTCTACTCTTCACTTTCCTCACTCCTAAGATGAAAACCTCTCTAGAGCTTTTAAGGGCACAAAAGAAGGACATTTTGGCGATCGCAACCAAGCATGGAGCGTCTAATATCCGTGTGTTTGGCTCGGTAGCCAGGGGCGAGGCAACTGAGGCGAGCGATATTGATTTGCTGGTGGATTTAGAACCACACCGAAGTTTGTTAGACCATATTGGGCTGATGCAGGATTTGGAAGATTTGTTAGCCTGCGAGGTAGATGTAGCAACGCCTGCATCGTTACATGAGCGAATACGCGATCGAGTTTTACAGGATGCGATACCGTTATGAGGGATGAAGCACTTTACCTTAGCAACATTCTGGAGTGCATCCAACGGATTGAGCTATACGTCAGCGACGGAAAAGACGCTTTCATGAATAATCCAATGATCCAAGATGCGGTCATTCGTAATTTTGAGGTGATGGGTGAAGCAGCTAAGCAATTATCAAATGAACTGAAAGAGGCTCATCCAGCAATTCCCTGGAGGCAAATGGCTGGCTTCCGTGATGTTTTAATCCATGACTATCTGAAGGTGGATGTGAATGAGGTCTGGGCTGTTATTGAGCGAGATCTCCCTGTCATTAAGCCTAAGCTAGTTGCGCTCTTGAAACAAATTGAATCATCCCCTTAATACCCTCCACTCCCAAAAACGATGACAGATATCCGTATCAAGGTCGCAAAAGATAAGGCAAAAGGCGACATCTCAGCGGAATGCGGTTAAGTTATATGGCCAACGCTGCGCGTTTTGCAAGATGCGGATGGTGAGTTGGGATGGGCAAAATATTTTGGATGGAGCGCATATCATGCCGTTTTTGGAATTTCACAATGATTTGCTTGTAAGTGGCCTCGCCTTGTGTAAAAAACACCACTGGGCTTTGATCGCGGTTGGTTTGGCATTGATGATAATTATCGAATTTTGATTCCGCGCGATCGGTTTATTGAAGAGCCAGCAGTAGAAAGATGATGGCTTTTAGAAGGGAAGCAATTGTGCTTCCGAGGAGAAAAATTTTGCACCAATTTTGGAGAATTTACAGTAGCATTGAGAGAAGCAAGAAATCTTCAAATAATAGCTACATTAAGGAAGGAACTTTCTCTAAGAAATAGAATTTTACTAAGTAAATTACATTCTCTACATAAAGGTCTTTAAGGAGTTCAAGATGGCAATCAACGATATTTCTTTAGGAGATTTTTCGGCGGAAAATGATCGTAACCTAAGTAAATATTTTTTGGACGATACACCTGAATATTCAGCAGCCAAAAATATCAACGATCACAGATATATTCTTTTAGGTAGAACGGGATCTGGGAAGTCGGCAATTCTTTCTCATATATATGAGAAGCATAAAGAAGATAATCGTTTTCTTTGCGTTTTCATTCGACCTGGAAAAAGTTATCTAGATGCGGTAGTACAAACGCAAGAATTCCATGATTTAAAGGAATCAGAAGGATTACAAAATATCCTCTACAAGCTGATTTGGAACTACGTGATAATGGTTTCTGTATTGAAACAAGTTTATGGTCATCGTGGCCCCATGAAACGACATAAGTTTTTGTCTGGTGAGAAGCTGAGAGCTTATAGATTTTTACAAAGAGTAGAACAACTTGCTCAAGAAGATCAAACATTATTCGATGTATTTATTGGCTTGATAAAAGAAATAAACTTTTCGATAAAGGGCATTGACATTTCATGTGGAACGAAAGAAAACTCCTCTTATAAAATCATGAGGGATCTTATTAAAGAGACAGAAGATTTTCATGAAAAGGGCTTTTGGGATGTAGTTTCTGGAAAAAAGCTTTATCTCCTGTTTGATGATTTAGATCTTGGATGGGATCCAGGCAATCAGGATCAGCAACTTTTGCTACGTGGTTTGTTTGAAATCATGAAAAGCTATGCATATCGCGAGCGCGTTAAGCCACTGATTGCACTACGAACAAATATTCTAGATAGGCTGAATATACCTCAAAGAGAGAAATATGAGAATAATGTATTACCTTTACGGTGGACTAAACCAAACCTCAAAAAAATGCTTCTTCTTCGTTTGATTGAGTATGGAAAATTAGATGCAGCCCAAGGCTTTGAAAGCTTTTTCTATTCAGACTCAAATCCCGATTTTTTGGTAGACTATATGATAACAAGAACACTGTACAGACCTCGTGATCTTTTGGCTTTCTGTAAATACGCGATTTCTGATGCGTCTAGAGCAGGAGTTGATAAAATTACATTAGATCAGGTAAGTCAAGCTGAATCAACCTATTCGATAAACAGGCTACAAGCTTTAGAAGACGAATGGAGGTATAGTTACCCCAGTCTAAAAAGCTTTGTAACTTTAATGATTAAGATTACCACTCGCGACTATAATGTCAATCTGCTAAAGCCCAAAGAATTGCGAAACATTTTGGTAGAGATGAAAGAGAGGATTGTTACTGCAGCACCTGAAGAAGAGAATCAATATGCTCAACTTATTTGGATGACATCTTACTTCGTAAATAATGACGATCCAGTAGAAATAGTGAAGGTTTTATATCGACTGGGAATTTTAGGTATTAGATCTGAGCATCAAGAATTCATGTTTGTTTTTGAGTCACAAGAGATGCCAACTATCGTTCAAGAAAGCGAGTTTACTTTTCATCCAATGTTACATCGTATTCCCACGGGAGGATTTCAATTTAAAGAAGACAATCCATGGATATAGTAAGCTGATCTTTGAAAATGCTGAAGGTCGTCTTCATCATTTACGGTCGCAATAGCAATGAGTATAGGGTGGCAGGCGATACCCGTCGCAGTGAGCGATGCCACGTCTGTCGAATTGCACTGGCTCAAGCACCTGCTGCGTAAGCCATAGCAAGAACTGAATCACTCTAGCTATGTGATCGCGCTGAAACAGGCGATCGCATTTTTTATGTCTGCTCGTTTTGCTGCGTAGCGATACCAGCCAGATTTTTAGTCATCGGCGCTCATATATAGCTGTCTGAATTTAGCTGCTGCCTCTGGGCGGATGCCCTCAAGCGCTTTCACAATAGTGATTACGGTCTCAGAATTTGGATCGCGAACCTCATTAACCCAACGATATACATTCGATCGCCCAACTCCCAAAGTCTCGGCGAGCTTGGTCTGACTGATGCTGTAATCCTCCAGCACCTGCTTAAGTACTCTTCCTGCTTTTCCCATGAATCTAATCGTGTCAGAGGATTCTGAGCAGGTAAAGAAAATGAGACCTTATGGACTACAAAACGTGCCATAATGTCAAAGCTTGTAGTCCATTAAGGTGGCAAGCTTTTTAGCGCTCAGTTCAGGGCGTTTGTTTTTTGAGGTTTTGTAGTCCATTTAGGTGACAGTTATGCAAACTCAAGCCTTCCTCTCAAGCTCATCTGATTTTCCTGAAACGGTTGGTGTTGAACTCTCACTCAAGCTTCACGCTTATCCCAAACCAGATCGCGAACCCGTCAAGCTGCTTGTCATTGGTTCCAGAGAAGCGGTCAATGCGATCGTTCACAGCCTCCACCATCACCGCTTTGCTGAAATCTTTGAGTGGACTGACTTTCTACCTACTCCCAGTGAGACTAATCCTTTGCAAACCCGCCCCGGTGAAGTCATGAAAGCCCTGGTGAAGTATTTGCCAAAAGGATGAGCCAAGTTATACCAGTTCTCTAAATCACAGCTACACAAAGGAAATCGATATAGCTCCGTGACATGTCACAGAGCTAACGGATCTATGGCATTTACAGCGAGAATCGGTATTAGTTCTGGCAGCGACGATTACCCCCAAAGATTCGTCCCTGAATTGATTGCCGACATTCAGGAATCCATCGTAGAAATCCAGCAACTCTACTGCCAAGACGCCCTGCCCTGGATTATTGGTTACTCCGGGGGCAAAGATGCCACAGTGGTTTTGCAGTGAGTGTGGAGCGCGATTGGGCTGAGTAATTTTAGGAGAGCGATCGCGCTATTGTTCATCAGGCAATAGTGCGACAATTTCATCCAAGACTGCTGCTTGAGTACGGCGATCAGCGGCTAGAGTTGCTTGATCCATTCCCGCAGTAAAGCTCAATATTTCTTGAGCCGCGTTCTGAATATCTTGTATTGATTGCTGATCACGCGACATAAATAATGTGTGCCGAGCCTAAAATCTCCTGACGCCGCAGCGGGTTACGGCTCTGCTCAATCGCTTTCTTGGTCATGACATCGACGTCTCTGCCGCAGAGCGCTTCAAGTTCATCTTTTATGCGTACTCGATCTAGAAGCCCTTTTGTTTTTCCAGGAAAATACGAAATCAACATATCAATGTCGCTGCTTGCCGAGAAGTCGTCGCGGAGTATCGAGCCAAACAGCGACAGTTCAGCAATGTCCCACCGCTGACAAAAAGCCCTTAAATCAGTATGGGTTATGCCTAGGCGATCGTAGATTTGAACCTGAGAAGTAGACGGACTCATGGGGCTAAGGGTGACGCTCTACTCAAGTTTAGTGCGATCGCATTCACACAAGATTTACCGCGATAGAAGACAAGGCGCCAACTGTCGAGTATGGCGACCTCTATCGCGGTTATGAAAATCTCTCTTGAGGCGGACGCAAATGTGTTTACTTGAGGAAATTTCGGGGCGGAATTTCGGAGCCGAGGTAAAACTTTTGCTCAAGGTTACCCAGCCACAGCCACAGCGCTCCTGCGGCCAAAGGGATGCCTGTGAGCAGGAAACCTGCTGGCATAGGGAAATCATCAAAGAACGTCAAAACTAATGGAATCAGGGACCATGCGATCGCGCTGGCAATCAGTGTTCCTTGCCGAATTTGTTGAATACGTTTCAGAGCAGGACGGCAGCTCCCACAGTGTTTAGTATGGGAGTCGTACCGATTTAACAATGCTTCTGTCGTCTGTTGCGGCGGCAAAGCCTGTCCCACAAATGGATCCGCATTGAATTCACTAATCCACTTGCGGAAAGCAACGACATAGCGATCAGCTTGAGTAGGCAGGTAGCAGGCTTGGGCATAGGAACGCTCATCGGCAAGCGACGCTGTACCGACACCCGCTTTTTCCAGCAGGCGTTCCTGCAGATGGAGAAAAATCTGGTCGTCTTCAAGCACTCGGTTGTTACTCACATGGCTGTACCACCGAGGCGTCAGCTTAATGAAGAAACCCGGCAGCTTGGAGGAGAACTTGAAGGGGAACCGGGCAAACAGGCGACATTCCCCTTTGCGGATAGGCGTTGCATACACCACTGTTAGCGTCCGCCCAAACTGTTTCGAGGTCAGGTCATGGTACATCAGCGATGGCGCAACGAACGTGGTGTGTTGGGTTCCCAGCTTACCTTTGCGCGGCCCTTCCGGCCAGATGCCTTGAAAGCCTTGTTTGCCAGATTTGAGAATATCCATCTGCATGGGAGCCGCATTCTCACGTTTGCCAACCGTTTGATGATGTGTGTAAGGAATATGGCTGGCATCCAAAACATTTTCTAATAACGTGAGAGCGTCGTAGGGCAAATCCCGAAACGTGTTGAGCATCACCCAGCCATCGGGTTCATCTTCAACCGGATCGATGATAGGAACAGGCACCTGGGCCGCATTGTCTGCTTTACCAGGATATACAAATAAGAGGCCTTGTCTGACTGCAGTCGGCATCGAGGCAACGCAAGCCCGGTTCGATAAATGCGCCTCGCCGTCACTAGATTGCTGAGGAATATGCTCACACAGGCCGCTACCGCCAAAGGTCCATCCGTGATATGGGCATTCCAAGAGCCCTGCTTCGTTGATCCGTCCTTCGGAGAGAGGAGCCAGACGGTGAGGACACTGGTCGGCAAAGACACGCCAAGTCGCAGCATTGGGGTCCCACCAAATCACAATCGCTCGATCAAGCAAAGTGAAGCGGGTAGGTCGATGTTTGTCTAAATCTTCAATGTAGTGAACGGGGTGCCAAGCTTCAGCCCAGTCAAAATAGTCCGGCTCAGGTCCTCCCGCAGCTAGAGGCGCAGGATCTTGGGCAATTGAGGAAGCAACGTCTTTAGAGAGCGTGCGTGATGCGTCTTGGGTAGCCGTCATAGGTTTGGTGGGAAGATACGGGTTCCAGTCCTATTGTGTTACAAAACTTTATTAATTGTCAGGCGATCCGGCTGATTGGATGGTAGCCATGCCGCAAACCGCATGAGTCAAGAGCAATAACATTACTTCAAAATTCGCTGATCGGCTTTGTGGTGAAGGTTAGAATTCGGCAAACAAGAGGGTTTCTCAGAGCGGATTAGACTGCTCGGTAAGTATCCATGCTTTGCGCTCAACGACCTTGTTTCGGTTTGATGCGCTTTGACATATGTTCCTCACTCGCGTGAGGTTTTGCTTTTTTGAGGATATTTGTATGCAAGCCGGAACGGATATCACCGGTCTCGTCAAGGATTTGGAGCAAGTATCGCAAGCACGACACACGGCCTCTCAAGTTGCTGAAAAAATCGTGCGATCGCTCACCCAAACAGAAACAACGCAGCTAGAGACCTCAGGACAGCTAGGCTTGGAGCCTCAAATCCAGCAGGTGAGAACAGTCGCAGAGGCTCTCGGCAAAGGCACCTTCCGGCTGTTGTTGCTGGGGGATATGAAGCGCGGTAAGTCAACTTTTTTGAATGCTTTGCTGGGAGAGCGGTTACTGCCGAGTGATGTGAATCCTTGTACCGCTGTCCTCACCTTAGTGAAGTATGGTGCTGAAAAACAGGTGACGATCCACTTCACCAGCGATCGCCCATCTGAAACTATCGATTTTGAGACCTTCAAAAGGGACTATACAATTGCCCCCGATGAAGCCAAAAAGCTGGATGCGAAGCAGGAGGTTGCGTTTCCTGACGTCAGCCATGCGGTGGTGGAATACCCGCTGCCGTTGCTTAAGCAGGGCGTTGAGTTTGTCGATACGCCGGGTTTGAATGATACCGAGGCACGGAACGAGCAAGTCCTGACCTACATCAATGACTGTCAGGCGGTTTTGTTTATTCTCAGCGCTAATCAGCCCTGCACATTGGACGAACGTCGCTATCTGGCGAATCACCTGAAGGGACGGGGACTGACAATTTTCTTCTTGATTAACGGCTGGGACCGGGTGAAGAACAGCCTCATTGACCCAGACGACGGCGCAGAGTTGGAAGCAGCTGCAGGCAAACTCCGGCAGGTTTTTCAGCAGACGCTTGGAGACTATTGTCGGATGGGCGATCGCGATCGCTATGCCGAACGCGTCTTTGAAATATCTGCCTTGGAAGCTCTGCGACAGCATATCGCTAAGACCAATCCTGACCTCAGCGGTACGGGATTTCCTGAACTGATGGCGAGTTTGGGCCATTTTTTAGTGAAAGAGCGAGGCCAAGCAGAACTGCAGTGGGCCGCAACAATCGTTCGACGCACGCACCAGCAAGTCTGTGAAGCGGTTGATCGGCGGATTCTCCTCTTGGAAGAAACGACAGAAACCCTGGGCCAAAAAATTGACTCGGTGCAAGCTGAATTTGCCAAGCTCAAAGAAATTCGGGATGCCTATCAGGCTCTGATTCGCGAAACAGGCAGTCAACAGGCGAAGGCGATCGCCGATTCGTTTCGCGCGTATGTTCTGAGTCTGGAATCAACCTTTGAGCAGGATTTTGTTGGCTCACAGGTAGATTTGGAGTTTCTGCAGTTTTTAGAACGTGACAAACGAGCCGAATTTCAGGCCAACTTTAAGCGTGCCTTTGAGCGGTATCTGAATGATCGACTAGCCGCCTGGGAGTTCACGGCCAAGCAAGACCTGAGTAAAGCCTTCGATGAATTGCAGATTAGTGCCGAAGAATATCAGGAGGCCTACGGTGCGGTGATTGAGGCGATCGACAAGAAACTGCTGGGAGAGCGATTCTATGCCACAGGCTATCGCGCCGATCCCGATTCTGTGTCTTTGTGGGGAGACGCGATTAAAGGCTTGTTCGAATCGGTTCCTGATGCCCTGAATGCAACGACCCACGGCTTTAACGAATTTTGGCGCGGCGTCATGGGACTGGTGCTGGTTTCGGTATGCGCCAACATCGTTATGTACGTTTTGGGTATCCTCTTCAGCAGCCTAATGCTGAACATCATCGGGGTTCTACTAGTAGGAGGGGGAATTCTGGCTGTGCAAGCTGAACTTGTACGGCAAAAATTCTTAGAAACCACCAAGCATGAGTTTGTGAAAAAGCTGCCGCAGATTGCCGACGAACAGTGGCGTCCTGTCTTTAAGGCAGTGCAAAGCTGCTTCGAGGTCTATGAGGAGAAGATTATCAGCCGTATCTCTGCGGATATTGAAACTCGCGAAGCCGAGTTGGATAACTTGCTAAAACAAAAACAATCGCACGAAATTGACCGCGATCGCGAGATTGAACGGTTAACGGCTCTGAAACAATCAATTGCGGATGAGCTGCAGACAATTTCCTCGCTTACGAGTCCCTAGTACCGCTACGCGGAATTCAAAATTCAAACCTAAGGCAGATAAGCCTTCCCAGCATTCTGAATAGTGAGCATACTTCTGCCGTGATGTCCCAGCCTCTCGATTTGTGTTTAGTAAGTGCATCGTAAAACGCACATATAGACCTCATCCACGCTATTAACTGGCACACCTTACCTCAATACCGAATCATGGAGAACATCGAAATTTCAACGGACTCAATCAGATCAGCTGCACGGACTACGAATCCCTTATGGAGCCCGATTCTATACATTTATTAGTCTCAAAAGGCCTATCTTTCCGAGCTTTTAAGAATCATCATCTTTGTATGTGACACCTCAAGGTAATGAATAGTGAGTCAATATCGCAAACCTTACAGCCCCTAGACTGGCGAACAGAAAAGACTCCCCTAAACAGCAGCTATCGGCTATGCAAACAGTGTCGAGGTTGGCTTTCTTCATAGCCCCCCCAGCGAATTAGGAAGGGACGCTTTCCCAACGATTCCTGTCTTTTCATTTATCACAGCACGAGATTCTTTGAACTATGACCTACACCGTTGAAACCAATCGCTTCCTAGAAGACCTGGATAGAGTTGCCCAAGTCCGTCGCCGCATCGCCCAGTCTCTCGCAAAATTGACAGCGATTTTGGATAAGGTTGAATCAGAAGGGGCCAACACATCCGGAAAACTAGGGCTAGAGCGTGAGATTGAAGATGTCACGCTGGCAGGTCAAAATCTAGCGCAGGGCGTATTTCGACTATTGGTACTAGGTGATATGAAGCGGGGCAAGAGCACCTTTCTGAATGCTCTGATTGGCGAGAATCTGCTGCCCAGCGACGTGAATCCCTGCACAGCACTCTTGACCGTTCTGAAATACGGGACTGAAAAGCTGGTAGAAATTCACTTTAAGGATGACAGTTTCCCAGAGGTGATCGACTTTAGCACCTTCAAAGAGCGGTACACCATCGATCCAGAGGAAGCCAAGCAGCTCGAATCCCGTCAGGAAGAGGCCTTTCCCAACATTAGCCACGCGGTTGTAACGTATCCCCTACCGCTACTGGAAAAAGGGGTGGAAATCGTCGATAGCCCGGGGCTCAACGATACGGAAGCTCGGAATGAGTTATCCCTGGGCTATATCAACAACTGTCACGCCATTTTGTTTGTGATGCGGGCTACACAGCCTTGCACCCTAGCAGAGCGTCGCTACCTGGAGAATTATATTGAGGGACGGGGACTGTCAATTTTCTTCCTGGTCAATGCTTGGGACCAAGTGAAGGAGAGTCTGATTGACCCGGAGGATGTGGAAGAACTTCAAGAAGCCGAAGTCAAATTGCGTAAGGTGTTTCGCAGCAATTTGCAGGAATATTGCCGCATTGAGGGTGAAGATTGGTACGCAGAGCGGGTGTTTCCTATTTCAGCCCTGCAGGCACTGCGGCGACGGGTCAAAGACACCAACGCTGATCTCAGCGGAACTGGATTTCCAGAATTCATGGGGGCGTTGAATACATTTTTAACTCAGGAACGCGCGATCGCCGAATTCCGTCAGGCCCGTACTCTAGCCCGTCAAGCCCACGGTCGGTTTAAGGAAGCGATCGACCGCCGTATCCCGATGCTGAGCCAATCAGTGGATGAACTCAAGACGCGGCTTGAGTCTGTCGAGCCTGAATTTACTGAGTTGAGCGGTATTCGCGATCGCTTTAAGGATGAAATCCGCACCATGCGTGATCAAAAGGCGCGGGCGATCGCAGACTCTTTTCGTACCTATGTGCTGAATCTGGAACATACCTTCGAGCAAGATTTTATTCGCTATCAGCCTGACTTGGGGTTCCTCGATTTTCTCCGTCAAGATCGCCGGGATGAATTTAGTCGGGGTCTGCAACGGGCCTTTGAACAGTATGTCAATGACAAGTTTCAGGCTTGGCTCAAGACGGCTGAATCGGAATTAGATGGAGCCTTTCGGACCTTAGCTCGTAGCGCTTCCGAATACGGCATGTCTTACACTCAAGTGACTGATCGCATTACCGAAAAACTGACCGGGAATGTCATCGGTGTACGGACTCAGTCCGAGTACGAAGATGCTTCTCCCGGTTGGGCGAAATGGGCGATGGGATTGGTTTCCTTAGCAACCGGTAATATCGCAGGGGTTGCTCTAGCCGCAACTGGATTTGACTGGAAAAGCATTCTCCTGAATTTTCTGACGGTGACCAGTGTTGCCTTTGTAGCAGCTACGATTTTTGGCGTCCTGTTAGGACCCATAGCATTAGCGCTGGTCGGATTAGGCATTGGTGTATTGCAAGCTGATCAGGCTCGCAAAGAGCTGGTCAAGGCTGTGAAGAAAGAGATGGTGAAGTATTTACCTCAAGTTGCTCAAGAGCAATGGCAGCCTATTTATCAATCGGTGCGGGAGTGCTTTGATAAGTACGAAACCGAAGTTATTCGCCGTATTGATGACGATATCGACTGTCGCAAGGCGGAACTGGATAATCTCGTTGAGCAGAAGGAATCCCGTGAAATTGATCGAGATGCGGAACTGTCTCGCTTAAAGAGTGCTGAGCAGGAGATTGCTAGCGTGAAGGAAGCCGTTGAGCAAGAGTATCGGGCCTTGTTGGAATAGAAGAGAAGCGATCGCGATGACTAATCAAACGACATCTCTACCTCTCGTGGATACTTTGCGTCGGGCCGTTGGTTTGTTGGCAGAAGAGACGCACCTGCGGCTGAAGCAGTCAGTGATTGCCATGTGCGATCGCGTGGTACAAGGCGATTATCGCATTGCGGTGTTTGGTCCCTTCAACTACGGTAAGTCCACGCTATTAAATGCCATTTTGGGTGAAAAAGCGCTGCCGATTGATCTGATTCCGACAACCGGAGCAGCGATAACGGTCTGCTATGGACCCGAACTACAAACGCGCATCACGTTGAAAACAGGGCAGGTAATTACCGAAGCGGGTACGGATATCCTCAAGCGCTATGCCATCTTAGACGACCAGCGGCGAATGCGGGACGACGTGTCATCTGTGGCCGTTCACTGTCCGCATTCGTTTTTACAGGCAGGAGTAGAACTGCTAGATTTGCCGGGAACCGATGATCGTCAAGAGCAGAATGATCTCGTGCAAGACCAGCTCCTGACTGCCGATCTCGTCGTGCAGATGTTAGATGGTCGCAAGCTAATGACGCTGGGAGAGCGCGAGCACCTGCGCGATTGGCTACTAGATCGGGGTATGAAAACGATCATCTTCGTGGTGAATTTTCTCAACCTGATGCCACCCGAAGACCAACAGCAGGTTTCGCGCCGTCTGCGCTTTGTAGCGGAGAGCTTCCGCACCGATCTGCCTGCAGGCGTCAGCAATCTCTACCGGGTAGATGCCCTGCCTGCACTCAGAGCGCGTCTGAAGGGAGACATGGCGACAGCCCAAACAACGGGATTACCCGCGTTGGAGTCGGCCCTACAAACGGTCATGCAACTGCACCAGCCTCAAATCGCTGACCAGCGTCACCAGCGACTGACAGCACTGGCTCAGGACGTTCATACCGTGCTGGAGCGACAGGCGCATATTTTGGCGACGCGAGTGGAAAAGGCGCAGCAGCAAACCCAAGATGAAAAAACAGTGCTGCTGCAAAAAGCAAAGACACTGATCAAGCGCGGGTTTGATAACAGCGTGCGCGACCTCCGCAACTGGCTCATTCCGGACAATCTATTGAGCCTGTATCAGGCGGAACTGGCGATCGCCCTCAAAGAGTTTGACTACGGGGCCTGGAAAACCTTCACCTTGGAGCCAAACTGGACCGAGCGCCGTAAGGCTGTCGTTAGCTGGGTACACAAGGCCTGTGACTTTTTTGAGTGTCCGCGTCCGGTGGATCTCTGGATTGCGCTCCCTGCCGAACCGACGGCTGAGTTTGCGACCCAACAGCAGCCACAGACTTCCGGATCGAAGGAACGACCAGGCGTGGTGCCGGTTGCGATCGCAACCGGAGTGGGCTTTGTCTTTGGCGGCCCCCTCGGCGCAACGTTGCTTGGCGGAACTAGCTATCTCCTCACCCAAACGGGAACGGGACAAGGTGGCTCAGACTCAGAAGTCAAAATTACCGCTGAAGACGTTGACCGCCTCTACGAAACTGCCGCTAGCAACTACCTGGTTCGCTTCAGCGCTGAGGCAACTGCCGCCCTCAATGCTTACGAACGAACCGCCAACGATCTCTTTAACGCCTGTTGCGAAACGCCTACTCAGCCCAAGATGAATATTCAAGCTGAATCCTCTCAACTACAGCTAATGCAGTCAGTCTTAGAGGAATTATCATCTTTCTATTGAATTAGGTGAAAGTTTGAGTTTTGGAGTTAGGGATATGGGAGCAAACCCTCGGTCATATCTCATCGATTATCAGCCAGATATTAACGCGGCACTGCAAATCTTGAGGCAACAAGAATTTAGAGCAGGACGGTATTTTCCTACCGTTGATTATGCATCTTTTCCTTTATATTCAGGTTATGTTGGTCCGGGTGCCTAACATCAGTCTATTGAAGCCGCTGATGCTGATGGCACACAAACTATTCTTGACATATCGGAAATCTCTGAAGGAAGGCCTTCTGAAGCAGCTTCTCCACTTAAAGCAATTGAACTTCTAAACGTATTCGGAAAGAGTATACCAACTATTGATATCAAGTCCGGTTGCTTACCCTTAGTAAAAATCCTTGAAACCCTTGTGTTAGGTGGATCGTTATTACGGGCGATTAGCAGGACTTCATATGAAATTATAAAAAATGCGGGCGAAGTCCCAGACAAAATATTTAATTTTCTCGACAGAGGGCAGGCAGTTTACATTGTTTTACGCAGTAACAATCAACCTAAGAAGTCACTGTTTTCTGGTTATTTGTATGATTAATTCACTTTTTACTTCTGCAAATCACCCACAAAGATTATCTACTGTAGTCTCTGCTTGATAATAAAAATCATGTGCCCGAGACTTACGCTAGAATCAGATGGTGACTGTGTTTTCTATGGAGCAGCAATCATGGTGCAAGCAACAGAGCACTGCCACATTGTCAGAAATGACGAAATACTGAACAGTGAACCCATTATTAAAGGAACTCGTACACCTGTTAGAGCAATTGTAGAAATGTGGCGTATTGGAGTTTTACCGGAAGAAATTCCTCAAAGATTACCGCATCTTGGTTTATCCCAAATCTTTGATGCACTCAGTTATTATCTGGATCATCAAGCAGAAATTAATGAATACATAGAGCGCAATCGTATTCCGGATGAGCTAATTGATCCACGAGTACGGAATCTATGAGTGATATTTTTATTCACATTTATTTGGACGAAGACGTTGACGTTCTCGTGGCCAGCCTTTTACGCTCTCGCGGTTTTAACGCAACAACAGCACAACAAGCCAAACAGCTCGGGAAAACTGATACTGAACAGCTAGAATATGCAACTAGTCAAGGGGCCGCTACCCTAACGCATAATCGTACTGATTTTGAAGATCTTGCGCGGGAGTACTTTAATGCGGGTAAATTCCATTCGGGAATTATCGTTGCAGTCAGAAAAACCTACACAGAAGTTGTACTGAGATTGCTTACAATTCTGGACAGCATCACATCAGATGAAATGGAAAACCAAATTCTTTATATCTGATGTAGCCAACTAATACTGCTTTGTAACAGCGGAGCATAGGCAGTAACTTCATAACCAATCTGAGGTTACCTATGCCGTCGATCGCGTTTCTCGCGGCGATACTGCCAATATTCGCGTCGTTCCACATAGCGTTTGAGCTGGCGGGCCATGCGTTGAATTCCCTGCTTCTCATCTTGGCGAATGAAAGGTAGAAATACTGAAGAGAGGATTCCCTTGAAGCGTTCGCAGTGCATGTAAATCGTACGATTAGGACCAAGACTTTGGAGCTCAAAGGTTTGCTCACTTTTGAATCCCGGCATTTGAGCGATCCAGCGGAGGCAGGTTTCCGGCTGCACGAGCGTAACGAGTGGTTCAAAATCCGTGAATTCGTCGTCTTCTAAGCGGCGAATCGATAGGAAGATGGCCTGCCCCTGACAAATAGGAAGCGCTGGGTCGGCATCAAACAAAAATGTATTCCAGCGCCGCCACTCGTCTTTACGGATCAAAGCCTCCCAGACAACATGGCGGGGAGCATTGATTTCGATCTCAGCACGCAGAGTTGGCATTGATGTACAGGCGATCGCGTCGTTTAGTATCCTGATTTTCTCACTTTAACGAGTTTGGTGATCTTCCCTTTACCCAAGCGACATACCATTTCAATAGGCTTGCCTAGGGGGGCACGATCGCCCCGACCCCCTTTGTTCACGTTTGCATTTCAGGAAATCTCATGGCTCACCTGACCCCGAATTCCAGCTACGGACTCATGCTTCGTCTCAAATTGCCCAATCAGGCTGGTATGTTGGCCCAGGTGACACAAGCGATTGCCGCCGTCGGCGGTAACTTGGACGACGTAATTTTGCTAGAGCGCACGCCGCAATTGGTGACGCGCGAGATCACGGTAGATGCAGCTAGTCAGGCGCAGGCTGACGAAATTGTGGCAGCTGTGCAAAACCTGAATTCTATCGAGCTGCTGAAAGTAGAAGATCGAACGTTTCAGCTCCACGATGGGGGCAAGATTGAGGTCGTGAGTAAGGTCGCCGTTCGCAATCAGTCAGACTTAGCCATGGCTTACACTCCCGGTGTGGGGCGCGTGTGCAAGGCGATCGCAGCCGAGCCGAACCGAGTATACGACCTCACCATGAAACGCAACACGGTAGCCATCGTCACCGATGGTAGTGCTGTTTTGGGCCTGGGCAATCTGGGTCCGGAAGGGGCGCTACCTGTGATGGAAGGCAAAGCGCTACTGTTCAAAGAATTTGCCGGGCTGGATGCCTTTCCAGTCTGTCTGACAACGCAAGATACCGACGAAATTGTTGAAACCGTTAAACGAATCGCTCCCGTATTTGGCGGCATCAACTTAGAAGATATCAGCGCCCCTCGCTGTTTTGAGATTGAGTCACGACTGCAGCGCGCGTTAGATATCCCCGTCTTTCATGATGATCAGCACGGTACCGCGATTGTAGTTCTGGCGGCGCTCACCAATGCACTTAAGCTGGTGGATAAATCGTTTGGTGAAATTCGCATCGTGATTAATGGCGCTGGAGCCGCTGGGGTCGCGATCGCACAGCTCCTGCGCAAAGCCGATGCCCAGACAATTTTGATGTGCGACTCGAAGGGAATTATTTCGCGCGATCGCACCGATTTGAATCCTCAAAAGCAGGCCTATGCAGTGGAGCAGGCTGGAACTCTGGCCGACGCCATGAACGGAGCGGATGTCTTTTTAGGGGTCAGCGCTCCGGGGGTCGTTAGCGTCGCGATGGTAAAGTCTATGGCTTCCCAGCCTATTGTGCTAGCCATGGCTAACCCGATTCCTGAGATTCAGCCCGAATTAGTAGCCGACATCGTGGCTGTTATGGCCACAGGACGCAGCGATTATCCCAACCAAATCAACAATGTCTTGGCATTTCCAGGCATGTTGCGGGGGGCACTTGACTGCCGAGCCGCCGCCATGACAACGACGATGTTTCTCGAAGCTGCTAGAGCGATCGCATCCCTGGTAAACCCTGAAGAGTTAACCGCAACCCATATCATCCCATCGGTATTTGACCCGCGTGTGGCAACTGCGGTAGCGTCGGCTGTACGTCAAGCCGCCCGCGAAGAAGGCGTGGCCCGTGTCTAGTTCTCAGTAGGATGAGAAAGATGCTGAAAAGACGACTTAAAGATGACCTTAGGAGATTGCTATGTTGGACGAACAGGCCAAAAAAACGCTGTTACGCAAAATTCCCCATGGCCTCTACATTTGCGGGGTACGAAATGGTGATGATATGAACGGTTTCACCGCTAGCTGGGTAATGCAGGGTTCCTTTCAGCCGCCTTTGGTCGTGAACTGTGTCAAGAATGATTCGACATCTCACACGATGATTAAGGAAAGCGGGACCTTTGCGCTGAGCTTTTTGGAAGCTGGGCAAAAGGACTTGGCCCAAAACTTTTTTAAGCCTTTGCGTCGGGTTGGCAATAAGTTTGAAGACATCGAGTTCTATGAAGCGCCTGAAACAGGATGCCCCGTAATTAAGGACACGCTGGGGTATGTAGAATGCCGTGTCGTAGGCAGCACCGAACACGGTGACCATACCGTATTTGTAGGGGAAGTTGTGGGGGCAGCGATACACCGCGAAGGCGATCCGCTGCTGCTGGAAAGCACGGGTTGGAATTACGGCGGCTAAGTGTTGGGCGATCGTTCTAGAACCCCGGTTTCGCTAGAAAATTGCTAGATCTTGTTACTAAGGGGATTTCCAGGAATAAAAATACTGGGCTGCGGTGCATTACGCTCCGCTAATGACACCCTACAGTTGGTAAATTCTTTCCTGGAAATCCCCTTAGTATTCAAAGAAACCGGGGTTCTGACGCGCGTTCTAGGCCAAAAACAACCGATAGGCTGGATTCTCGCTCTCGTTCCAGTAGCGATAGCCAATGGTTTCCAGAAAGGCTTGCCAGTCAGGCATTTCAGCCGGAGGAACCTGTACCCCAATAACAATACGACCGTAATCAGCGCCGTTGTTACGGTAGTGGAAGAGGCTAATGTTCCAATTAGGGCTCATACGGTTGAGGAATTTCATGAGCGCGCCGGGATACTCGGGAAACTCGAAGCGGTAGAGCAGTTCATTGTGCGCTAGCGGCGATCGCCCACCTACCATGTGCCGCAGATGCATTTTGGTCAGTTCGTCGTCGGTCAGGTCAAGAGCGGGGAAACCTTGATCGGCAAAGGTAGCCGCAATTTGGCTGGCATCCTGGCGACCTTTAATCTGCAGTCCGACAAAGATATGAGCTTCTGACTGGTCGGCAATGCGGTAGTTGAACTCAGTTAGATTACGCTCACCAATGCATTCGCAAAATTTGCGTAAGCTGCCAGGACCTTCGGGAATATTGACCGCAAAGATGGCCTCACGGCGTTCGCCCATTTCGGCCCGCTCAGCCACGAACCGGAGACGATCGAAGTTCATATTGGCACCACAGGCCACGGCTACCAGTGTTTGCTCGGTGATGCGTTCGCGCTCAACGTAGGCTTTGGCACCAGCGATCGCCAGTGCGCCTGCCGGTTCTAAGATAGAGCGAGTATCCTCAAAGACATCTTTGATCGCCGCACAGGTGTCGTCCGTATTCACCAGAATAATTTCATCAACATACTGCTGACAAAGGCGAAAGGTTTCCTCGCCAACTTGCTTCACAGCGACGCCATCGGCAAATAATCCAACCTGTGTGAGCCCAACGCGACTGCCTACCTTTAAGGAACGTGACATGGCATCAGCATCTACAGGTTCAACGCCGATGACGCGAATGTCGGGCCGCAAGCGTTTGACATAGGCCGCGATGCCTGAAATCAAACCGCCGCCGCCAATCGCTACAAAAATTGCGTGAATAGGCTTCTGATGCTGACGTAGAATCTCCATCCCGATAGTTCCTTGGCCAGCAATTACTTCGGGATCATCAAAGGGATGGATCAAGGTCATCTCTTTTTCAGCCGCCAGCTGACAAGCGTGTGCATAAGCATCATCGTAGGTATTGCCGTGGAGGACAGCGACGCCGCCACGGGATTTTACTGCCATGACCTTAAGCTCGGGAGTGGTTACTGGCATCACAATGACAGCCGTTGTCCCAAGATGTTTGGCGCCCAAAGCTACGCCTTGAGCGTGATTACCTGCAGAAGCCGCAATGACCCCCTTGGTCAAAACTTCAGGCGGAAGCTGTGCCATCTTGTTATAAGCACCTCGCAGCTTGAAAGAGAACACCGACTGCATGTCTTCGCGCTTCAGGTAAACAGAGTTTGACAATCGTTCGGAAAGTCGAGGAGCGATCTCGAGCGGTGTTTCATGGGCCAAATCATAGACACGGGCAGTCAGAATTTTTTCGAGATAATCGACAGACATGGCAGTAGCGGCGGCTCGTCATCAGTAGCGTGAGCATTCATCATCGCTCCTGAAGGGACCCGAAGACAAATGGGGTAGCACAGCTTATGGGGATATATCAAACGCCATGATCGCCTGAGGGCAAGCAATGACTGCCACTCTTGCTTACGAAGACAGAAGGAATGAAGCAAATTTGATGTCACGACAGATACCGTTTGCGTCACTACTACTTGAATGGCTGCAAGTTTAAGGGGAATACTGTGCCTTTTAGGCCTCTTCCTCAATTCGTCAAAGGCTCGGCGGCGTCACGTATGGCCATCATCCTTATCATTTGCGTCCGAACCCGTTGACTTCAGGCTTGTAGACCAGGTGTGAGGACTGTCTGATTGAGCTCACGTTTCGGGAAAGCCGATATGAACAACCCCATTTATGAAATTCGGTTTCTAGGTTGGGAAGGCTGTCAATGGCTGTACTGCTTCAGCCTAAATCGCTCAATTCCTTGGTGGAGTTGGTTCGGCAAAGAATGTATATGCTATGTTTCGCTATACTCCTTCATCGAGCAAACTCAGTGCCTCATTCGTTCTCAAGAAGGCCAGCAGGGAATTCTCCTGTTGGCCTTTTTTGAGGCTAAGATTCGGCAGTTTCATGTGACCCAGCATCTGTCACCTGAGGATGTCTTGGATGAAGCAATTTTGCGCGGTGTGAAGTTCATCCAAAAACAGGCAGAGCCTATTCACTCGCCTTCTGCTTGGCTGCGTCGAACGGGCTATAACGTTGTGCGCGAAACTTACCGCCGTCATCGACAGGAGCGATCGCTCGATAGCTGTTTAGAGTTGAAAGCCCCAGAACCAGATATCAGTGAGCCTGACGAGCGATTGCCCGGACTCAACCAAGCACTTATCCAGCTTCCAGAAGGCGATCGCCGCATGCTGATTTGGCACTATGTCGAAGACTATTCGTGGCGCGAGATTGCGACCCGCGTAGATAGTACCGAAGCCGCCGTCCGTCAGCGAGGATATCGAGCCAAGTCACGATTACTGAAAGCCCTGCGGGGTTAGCGAAAGTTCAAAATTGGCCGGAGCAGTCAATTCTCCCAGCATTGACCGGGTCCTTATTGCTTTTCAGGCTATTACTGATTTACTGCAGCCTGCGGTTACGGCTGCAGTAAATCGATTCGGTGGCGAAGACATCTTTGCTCGGCTTTCCAAGCCTCGATGTCCTGATGACGTCTAAAGCTGTCAAGGTCAACAAACTCGCTCATACGGGCGAGAGTATTACGATAGTGTTCTTGCTGCTGATAAGTGAGTAGATTCTGTCGGCAACATATTGCCTGATCGACTGCGATGAGATGCTGGTTGAGAACGGCGTCAGTTTCTGCCCGCCGGAGAATTTCGTCAATGCGACTAACGGCTGTCTGAGAGGGAGCCGCTTGTCTGCTCAGAGTCGCATACTCTTGTACCGTTGCCGCGAGGTGTGAACTTGAGGACTGAGACAGGCTCTGATCTTGGCAGAACCTTGGTTTTTGAGGTGGCATGAAGCCTACACTCCTTGCAATAGTTCAGTTTGAGGGAGCGCTAAACGTCCCTCTATCGATAGGATGTCTTCAGGAAGACTGTTTTGTTGTGACGCCTACGGGCTATTTGTGACATACCGCTGCAAAATAAACAAAGCTGCGTTATGGCTGTTTATTTGTACGCTCTTCACGAGCCTGTCGCCAGGCATCAACCATACGACCTGCATTTAACTTAAATTCATCGATCCCTACAAGGCTACCAACAGCCTCCTCATCCCAAGACGATGAAAGTGCGCCATAGCTTAAACCCACTACACTCAGGCCAAAGCACCCTAAGGTCGTGAGGAAAATTACAACGTTTGGCAGCTCGGCGATATGCTGGGTAATGACGATGTAGCCTCCAAAGAAGACCAGGACCCCAAGGCTGACAGGAACGCCGGAGAAAACCAACATTCGTTTCAGCATGCGCCGACTAACGGCTTCCGGAATGCTAGTGTCATCGCGATCGCGCTGGGAACTAGAACTCCGATTTTTCTGGGCTGATTTTGCAGAGTTTTTTGTGCTTACCGTCTTCTGGGCCACCTCGTCTTCTGAGGTGGCTGCCTTTGCTTCTGAAGACTTTTTACCCTTCCGACCAGGTTCGAATGGCAAACGCTCACGTTCAGTATCAGCAGACATCGTAGAGCTCCCTAATCCACAACAGACGGGCTAGACACACGTTCGCTAGCGGCGAATTCCCAAACGACCAATCAGATTGCGATATTTTTGCACATCTTTCTTAGCGATGTAGGATAGCAAACGCTTACGGCGACCAATCATCTTGAGCAGACCCCGCCGCGAAGAATAGTCCTTTTTATTGCTTTGAAGGTGCTCGCTGAGACGGTTGATGCGTTCCGTCAACATAGCGACCTGAACCTCAGCTGAACCCGTGTCAGTGTCGTGAACCTGGTATTCCGAGATGAGTTCTTGTTTGCGTTCTTGTAGCAGAGCCATAGGGTGATGATTTGCCGTACGTAAAAGTTGAACAGTCAACATACAAGGTTTCACATTATAACACGCCTTTCCGGACGAGCTGAAGGGCCGGAACTGGGTCGGCGTATATTGCGTAGAACGAAGTGTTGGCAAAGCCTTGCCGCTGGCGAAGCCCTCCCGCAGGGAATAGGAAATAAACCAAAAGATGCAAGAGTTTTGTTGGGTTGACGTGAGTTCGACGGCAGCGTTTTGACTACGTTGCTTTAGCGAGAAGCCCTATGCCCGCAGGGCTTTACCTGACCTACAAATTTAGATGTGACAGAGCATTAGTAAGCGGACTGGCTGAGCCAGGCGATCGCTTCGCGAATCCAAGCTTCAGTCTCTGACGTTTTAGCGAGGGCGCTGTTCCGACCGACTGCTGCCAAGGCTTTCATGATTTCACCGTTGGTATATCCCAAGGCCAGCAGCGTCATCTCCACTTCTTCCTGCACATTGGCAATAGGGCCACCACCGGGTGCAATGGTCAGTCCCGACTGCTGTCGCCATTCAGACAATTTGGTTTTGAGTTCCAGGATCAGTCTTTCGGCTGTCTTGTTGCCTACGCCGGGTGTCCTTGAAATCAGGCGTGTATTGCCAGAAACAACGGCCTGAATCAGATCTTGGAATCCTAAAGTGTCAAGCAGTGCCATGGCCATTTGGGGACCAATGCCGCTAACGCTGACCAGCTGACGAAAGACATCGCGCTCGGGCCGACTGGCAAAACCGAATACAACTGGCTGATCATCACGAATTTGCAAATGGCAATAAACCTGTAGCGGTTCTCCCAGTGGGGGTAATTCCGACAGCATCCGGCTAGTGACTTGGAGGTCATAGCCAACCTGATTCACGTCAACAGTCAGCATGACGCGGTGGCTTCCCTGCTTTTGAATGTCAGCTAGGGTTCCCTTTAAATAGCTCAGCATGGATGTTGTTCAGGCAGCGTGGGCGTATGGAGGATTCTACTCTACCCGACGCTGCGATCGCCCCGCACGCGTGATTCCCGATTGCGGCAGAGCCCTTGTTCTCACAGCCGGTGCAGGCGATGAGGGATGCCCCAGATCAGCCGCGCTATCGCTTTCACCTGCTAATGACCTGCGACCGTTGTAGACGATCTGCAGCATCTCAGATAGCTGGTGCTCAACCCGCTGCAAGACTTGAGCAGCGTAGACGTCTGCTTCTTGTTTCAAAGCCTGACACTCTGCTTCCGACTGCTGCTTGGTGGTCTCCCAGTGCTGGCGTGCAGCTTCCTGCCATTGCTCAATTTCAGCCATGGTTTGCGATCGCAGCGCTTCACAATCCTGCTGTAGTTTTTGTTGGACATGACGGGCCTGCTCTTCAGCGCGCTGCACAATGCCCATTTCTTGCAAACGGCGTGTCGCTTCTTGTTCAACCGCATTGAGCATATCTTGGGCTTGCTGTTCGGCGCTGCCTAAGATCCGGTCGCGCTGCTGCACAATTTGCATCGCCTCTTGAAAAACGGAGGGAAGGTTGAGGCGTATACGATCTAGCTGCTCTAGCAGCTTATCTTCATCGACCAGCGTGCGTCGTGACAGCGGTACGCGCGGACTTTCCAAGATCAGCTCTTCTAGTACATCGAGCGATTGCTGAATATCTAAACGATGTACAGATTCACTGGCCCGGACTGCCTGCGGTGTAGCAGGCTGTGTCATGGGAGTCGCAGCGTTTTCTTCAGGGGGAATAGCAGACTTCAGGTCTTGGCGTAACATCGGTGTATGTCCAGGGCAACATGCTGAGGAACCAAATGATCGACGGGTCCTCCGAATTGAGCGATCTCCTTCACTAGACTACTGCTTAAAAAGCCGTACTCGGTGGAAGTTGCTAAGAATACAGTCTCTAAATCGCTCGCTAACGTCTTGTTTGTATGTGCCATCTGGAGCTCTTTTTCAAAGTCAGATAGCACTCTTAACCCGCGTAATAAGACTTGAGCACTCTTCATCCTGGCGTAGGTGACTGTTAATCCGTCAAACTGATCAATTTCGATATTGTCAAGATGATCGATAGATTGACGGATTTGTTCCATACGTTTTGCTGCTGTAAAGAGGGGTTTCTTGTTTGGATTGGTCGATACTACGACAATGACTTTTTCAAATAACCGACTCGCGCGCGCAATGATGTCGAGGTGACCAAAAGTTATGGGATCGAAACTCCCAGGATAAATTGCAATCACAAGGATTGAGCTATTACAGCAAAAAAACGCCTAATAGGACGCTATCACAGTGTGATCCTAGGTGAAAGGGTAGGAAGGTAGAAGGGGGGAAGGGGTGGGGAGTGATGCGATGAAGACGCGGGAACGCGGAAGGGCAAGACACTTGGTCAAAAGATGCAGAACAATATTCTAGACGGTTAATCACTCAATGCCTTGCCCGTAACGAGGATAGGAGGGTAGAAGATAGAGGTGGGAGAGGGATGAATAGGAGCGATCGCGGCTGACATTGAGTAAATTAGGGGGGCAAGCCTCCTAGTTTATGCTGTGCCATGACGGCTGAATCGATTCAAGAGAGTAATTTGCCCTGGCAGCTGCGGCAGTTGAGCCGCAATGCGGTGGAGTGGATACAGCTGCAACTGCCTCGGGGCGAACCGACATCAACCAATGAGCCGCCGCCCGTACGAGAGCTGCCAGACTGGTTAGCGTCGCTTGTGCAATGGGGAACCGTAGCTTGCCTTGCCCTGCTGGCGGCGTGGCTGCTCGTAAGAATGTTTGAGGCTTTCGCCGAGCGACGGCGCCAGCGACTCCAGCAGGAGCCTGTGGTAGCAACCTTGCAATCTTTGCAGGAGCAGCATACCTCCAATGAATGGCTACGGCGGGCCAAAGAGTTTGAGCAGCAGGGTCGTTGGGCCGAAGCCTGTCGAGCTCTGTATTTGGCTGCTTTGCAACTGCTGCACGATCGCAGCTGGATTCCACACCAACCCAGTCGTACGAATGGTGAGTATTTGCAGGCCATTCAGGCGCTGCAGCGGCCCCGCCCTTGGCAGCTCCTAGTGCGGACTCATGAGCGATCGCATTTCGGCACAGATGCGCTGACGGCTGAGAATGTGCAGCGCTGTCGACAGGCCTATCAGGAGGTTGAAAAACGATGACGGACGCCTCGGCAGTATCGCCAGTTTCCTCTAGTCGAGGGCTTCGCATCGCGCTAGTGGCGATGGTGGTCATGTTCGGACTGCTGTTTTTCCTAGCACCGGCGACCGGGCAAAAGACCAGCGGCTCTACCTTCAACCGTGCCCCTGAAGGGTATTTAGGGTGGTATCAATATATGGAAGCTCAGGGAGCCCCTGTACAGCGCTGGAAACGTCCCTTACAGGTGCTCCTAGAGGAAGATACGGCTACCCCTCAGACACTGCTGCGTGTTTATCCCAGCATGATTGATCCTCGCCGTATTCAGTACAACTGGTGGATTGAGGAGTGGCTCGAAGCTGGCAATGATCTGGTGATTTTAGGCTTAGCAGGCCCCGTGACCGAAGCTGCCTTTACGACGCGCTCCAACAGTCCTCAGGGAGCTGTCCTCCTGGATACTCGCCGTCGGCACTTTGTTTTGCCCGACAGTGAACAGCCCGTGTCGGAAGGCGAACAACCGCTACCGCTGAAGCGCGAACAGCCCGTTTTAGCGGATGACTACGGTGCCGTTGTGTGGCAACAACAGCTATTAAACGCCGAAGGTACGGCCTATTTTGCGGTAACGCCTCATTTAGCCGCCAATGCTTATAGGAATGAACCCGGCAACTACGCGCTGCTGGCAGATTTGGTCACCCGCAGCGGCGGCACCATCTGGGTAGACGAATATCTGCATGGATACATCGAGCCGACAGACGAAGCCGCAGCGACGGAAGCGGAAGAAGAGCGCTTTGAAGGGGGCTGGATCAGCTATCTGGCTAACACCCCTGTCAAGATTGCAGTGATTCAGATAGCTGTTTTAGTGGGTATTTTTCTCCTTGCCCAAAATCAGTGGCTGGGGAATCGAAGCCGTCTCCAAGCCCCCAAGATAGATAACAGCCAAGCTTATATTGAGGCTTTAGCCGGGGTCTTGCATAAAGCAAACAGCACATCCTTTTTAGTCGATATGATTACGAAGGCCGAGCGCTCAGTTTTGCAGCGATCGCTCGGGTTTAACCAAGAGACTATCGAGGATGCCGAGTTGAGAACCGCTTGGACACAGCAAACAGGGCAATCTGGCCAAGCCTTAGATCCCTTGCTGGCCCCTCCCAGACAAGTGCAAAGGAACCCCGATGTGATATTAAGCCAGTGGCTGGCCCAACTACGCCAAATTCGCCAAACACCGATTCGGTGATTTGACTGGCATCTACTTAGCCGTCATGCCCCCTGATTAGGAAAACTCTATGGACGAATTACGCACACAGATCAATCAAATGGGCCAAACACTCGGCAAAGTCGTGGTCGGCCAAAGTGCGATCGTCGATCAGCTTTTGATTGCGTTGTTGTCCGGTGGCCACGTCATTTTGGAGGGCGTACCTGGAACGGGCAAGACCCTAATGGTCAAGGTCTTGGCTCAACTGATGCAGGCTGATTTTTGTCGCATTCAGCTAACACCGGATATCCTGCCGTCTGACATTCTGGGGACAAATGTTTTTGACCTTAACACGCGCAGTTTTACGCTCAAGAAAGGCCCGGTATTTACCCAAGTTTTGCTGGCCGATGAGGTCAACCGGACACCGCCTAAAACACAGGCCGCGCTACTAGAGGCCATGGAGGAGCAGCAAGTCACTTTGGATGGGGTGGGTCACACGCTGCCTGATTTGTTTTGGGTCATTGCCACCCAGAACTCCCTGGAATTTGAAGGGACATATCCGCTGCCAGAAGCTCAGCTTGACCGCTTTCTCTTCAAACTCGTGGTGGAGTATCCTGATCAACAAGCTGAAAAGCAAATGCTGCAAAATACTCAATCTGGCTTTGAAGCACGACGTGTCAATATTCAGAACCTCAAATCGCTGGTAGGCGAAACAGACGTTCTCGCAGCTCGTCAGGCAGTCAAGAAAGTTGCTGTTAAGGAACAAATTTTGGACTATCTGTTGGCGCTGATCCAAAAAACTCGCCAGTCTCCTGATTTGTCTTTAGGAGCCTCGCCCCGCTCAGCTGTGAGCTGGTTGCAGGCTAGCAAGGCCCATGCTTGGATCCAAGGCAAAGACTATGTTTCACCGGATGATGTCAAAGCCGTCGCGCCGCCGCTGCTACGCCATCGCCTCATTCTAGGTCCGGAAGCTCAGCTCGATGGTCTTACAACCGATAAAATCATCGGTTCTATCCTGCAGCAAGTAGCTGTTCCAAGATGATGTTTTAAACCTTCGGCGGCATTTCCCATGACCCCAACTCTGAGGCTATATGGACTACTCGTGATGGGCGGCGCGATCGCGACTGTGCTAGAAGCATTCGCTCCTGGTGATGGTTTGTTCTCGGCACCCTTGGCACTCATGCTGTTCTTTGATGCCGTCGTGATAGTCCTAATGTTTTTGGACGCGCTACAAGTCAGCGGTAAACGGCGGGCGATTATCCAGCGCGAGAAACTGCCCCGGTTGTCAATTGGTCGCGATAATCCCGTCACGTTCAAAGTGACAGCCCCAGAGAAGCCGGGTCTCCAGCTGTACGGTTCGCGGCTGCGACTCTACGATCGCTACCCCGCTGAATTTGATGAGGTGTCTATGCCGCTGGTGCTGACACTCTCAGCTAAGGCAACCCAAACCATCACTTATCAAATTTTTCCAGAAAAGCGAGGAGTTTATGAGTGGGGTGATTTGCAGGTCCAACAGCGGGGACCCTTGGGGCTGGCGTGGCGCAGTTGGACGGTGCCCAGCGCTCAGCAAGTTGCGGTGTATCCCGATTTGGTAGGACTGCGATCGCTCTCGATTCGGCTAGCCATTCAATCCACGGGCAATGTGCGCCAGCGAAAACGCATTGGTATCGGCACTGAGTTTGCGGAACTCCGAGAATACGCCATCGGCGACGATCCTCGATTTATTGACTGGAAAGCCACAGCCCGCCGCAGTGCGCCTCTCGTGCGGATCCTCGAACCTGAGCGTGAGCAATCGCTCATCATCCTGCTGGATCGGGGACGGCTAATGACAGCCAATGTGAAAGGGCTATCACGCTTTGATTGGGGTTTGAATGCAGCGCTGTCGCTAGCGCTAGCCGGACTACACCGGGGCGATCGTGTCGGAGTTGGCGTTTTTGACCGTGAAATGCAAACCTGGATTCCCCCCACCGGAGGCCGTCAGCACCTGCAGCACCTGATCGAAACCCTAACACCTCTGCAGCCCGTTCTCCTGGAGTCTGACTATTTGGGAGCCGTTACCAAGGTGGCGACGCAGCAGCACCGACGCGCCCTGGTTGTCGTCATTACCGACATCGTCGATCAAACGGCCTCGGCTGAACTCCTCACCGCACTCATCCGCCTGAAATCGCGGCACCTTCCCTTCTGTGTCACGCTCCGCGATCCCCAAGTCGATCACCAAGCTCATGAATTCGTCCCTGCAGTCGCGGCTGCCTACAGTCGCGCCGTAGCGCTAGATTTACTCGATCAGCGCCAGGTTGCCTTTGCGCGCCTCAAACAAGGCGGCGTTCTGGTGTTAGATGCCCCTGCCAACCAAATCACTGAACCCCTAATCGATGATTACTTGCGGATCAAAGCAAAAAGTCGCTTATAGCCCATCACATAAGGCTGTAGCTTTGCAGCTGAGTTCGCGAGACTACTTTGCTTGACTTGATGACAGTCCGACTAGGAGGTGCCGTCGCGATCGCCTCTGATGCTGAAGCCGCATCCAAAATCACCAAATCAGCCGCGCCTCCGGGTTCTACCTCATAATTCGGAATGCCGATGGCTTGAGCCGCCGTTTTCGTCACGGCATCCAGGCAAAACTGTTGACTGGCCGTTGTACCCAACTGCAGTACATTTGCCAGCAGCGTCGAGATTTTCAAGACATCGCCATCCCCAAACGGCGTAAACAGATTTTGAATATTGTTCGTGGCTGTCCCCACGGTTACGCCATATTGCTGGAGATCGTACAGCGGTGCCACCCCTCGTCGAACGTTATGAGTGTCCTTGCGAGCCATCATATACAGGTCAGACGCCGGGAGGGCCAAAACGGCAATACCTGCTGCTTGCAAATCGGCGGCGATCGCCGCCAAGGCTTCCGGCGATAACCCAGCTAGCTTCGTCATATGTCCCAAACAGACCCGTCCCTGCCAGCCCCGGTTAAGCGTCTCTTCAATCACCATCGGCACTTGTAGCGGCGTGTCATTGTCCAAAAAGTCCAGGTGAAAATCGACGTCGCAGTCAAACTCCTGAGCAATGTCAAACACAATCGCGATGTTTTGACGCGGGTCCGGATCGACGTAGGGGGCCGAGCCGATGACGTCGCCGCCCATCGTCATCGCTTGGCGCAGCAGCGCTTCTGTTCCAGGTCGGTTGGTAATGCCTTCTTGCGCAAAAATTGCGAGCTGCAGCGTTATGCCCCAAGCATATTCTTTACGCAGCGGCAACAGCGCCTCCATTGATGTCAGTCCTAAAACAGGATCGACTTCCACATGGCTGCGCATGGCCGTAATGCCAAACGCGATCGCGCGCTCTAAGACGGCTCTTGCCCGGGTCTGAATATCAGCTACTGTGTACTGCTCTTTGAGGCGTAACGTCTCCTGCAGCGCTTCGGTAAAATCACCGACTTGGGCAGGCGCTCGTTTCAGTAGAAATGCCTTATCGAGATGAATGTGAGCATCGACAAACCCTGGTATCACGAGCTTACCTTGAGCATCCACTGAACTGTGTATGCCTGCGATCGGTGCCATCGTCACATCAAGAATTGTGTCACCCCTAAGGGCAATTGAATAGGTTCCTGGACGCCCGACTAACCTCGCATTCTCAATTACACAATCTGCCTGCATATTCGTTGCGCCCTTGGCTTCATCCCTGCTTTTTTCTTTATACGATGGCTGGTGTCGATTTTGAATTCTGGATTTCCGATTTGGGTTCTATAGGAGGTGGTAACTGGTTTTTCGCTGCTGGTTGCTGGTTAGTTGTTGGTAGCTGGTTCAAGGTTGATAGTTAGTGGTGATGGGGTGAGGCATTTGGAGCGTAGAGTCTTGATGGGTGGTCAGTACACCGGCCAAATGGCTCACCCTGACAGAGTTTGCTCACCCTATCACCCTTCTACCCTTCCACCCTTCCACCCTTTCCCCTCATCACTCCATCACTCCCCGATTCCCCCTTCCTCTATCTCCCCCTCACCCTCGGCTTCACAGGCTATGCTATGTGAATGTACGCATCTACTTGCTAGCAGTTCCCATGTCATCCGTCAGGTTTTGGTCGCAAACTCCCGTTAAGCTTCCTGTCCGCTAGGCTTTTCATTGCCATGGTTAATTCTGCTACAGCAACCCAGTCGAGAACGCGTTCGGTCAAGCACTGGTTTCGACCCTCATGGCGTCATTTCTTGACAGGTGGCTTTATCGTCTATGCATCCTTAGTCGCTGCTGCCAATGGCCCGCTAGTACAGCGCTGGGAGCGTCAGCTACAGACGCTTTTTTTTGATCTGCGCGGCGCGCAGACCGCTCCTGAAGATATCGTGATCTTGGCGATTGATGATGAATCCCTATCGCAGACGGAGCACTATCAGAGCGATCCTGAGAAGTACGAAGCCTTAGCACCGATTAAGCAATGGCCGTGGCAGCGGCAGGCCTATGCGATCGCGATCGACAAATTGATGAAATCAGGTGCCAAGGCTGTTTCTTTGGATATCGTGTTTCCTACCGATAGTGCCTACGGCCCTGAAGATGATCAAGCACTCGCCACGGTGCTGGAACGCTATGGCGATCGCATTACCTTAGCCGCTGAGTATGAGGAGCGGGTTATGCGGCAAGGGTATATGCTTAAGCCGATTTTACCTATCGCTGCATTTCAGCAAGCTGGGGTTCATCTGGGGGTCATTAATTTTCCCGTCGAACCGAATGGTCGCATTCATCGTCAAGGTCATACCTATTTAAGTGCCCTGAAGCGATCGCGGGTGGAGCTCGACCCCGATAGCCAAACAGCCCCTGACTGGGATAGCGTGCATAGCTTTGCTGAAGCGACTCTGAATGCAGCGCAGATCGAGTACTCGCAAGCGGCAGGTACTGATATTCAATTCTTAGGCCCGACGCGGACCTTCCAACAAATTCCATTTTGGTACTTGCTCGATCCTGATCCCTGGCACAACCACCTAGCCTCGGGAACTGTTTTCAAAGACAAGATTATCCTCATTGGCTCAACAGCTGGCCTCCACCAAGACTTCCACGAAGCGCCTCTTTCCCAAACACTACGCTATCCCAACGTGATGGCCGGAGTTGAAGTTTTGGCGAATGATATTGCGACGCTGCGGGCAGGCACAGCGCTGCGTCCGATACTGCCAACGCCTGCGTCAAGAGCTGGGTTCATACTCGTTTTGGGGGGTGGGTTTGCGTTCTTATTGCATCGCTGTAAGCGCACCCTTCACCGCTTGGGATGGACCGTTGGCGTTAGCTGCGGCTGCCTGACGGTCGGCTATATAGGATTCATCGCCTTTGGGGCGCTGCTGCCTGCGGCTAGCATCACGATTGTCACAGTAGCCCTCGGTAGCGGCTATACACTCGTCAGCCTGGTCGCTGAGCAGATTCGTAAGCAGCGCCTCCGTCAAACGCTGGCGCAGTATGTAACCTCTCCAATTGTGCAGGAAATCATCAATCAGGAAGAGGATTTTCAAGATTTGCTGCAAGCTCGGCAGGCTCAGGTTGTCGGTACGCTGTTAGGCGGGCGCTATGAAGTAGAAAAGATTCTAGGCGCTGGCGGGTTTAGTGAAACGTATACAGCCAAAGATACTCAGCGTCCTGGAAACCCCATTTGCGTGGTTAAGCAGCTAAAGGTCGTGAGTGATGATCCTCGGTCTTACGACCTGGCGCATCGTTTGTTTGCTGCTGAAGCCGATACGCTAGAGCGGCTTGGCCATCATCCGCAAATTCCCCGGCTGCTGGCACACTTTGAGACTAGTTCCTCCTTCTACCTCGTCGAAGAAATGGTGCAGGGTGAGGTTCTGAAAACCGAGTTTTCTTCTCGCAAGCCCAAACCCCAGGCCTGGGTCATGAACTTCCTGCTAGACATTTTGCCGGTGGTAGAATTCGTCCATAGTCAGGGGGTCATTCATCGAGACATCAAGCCGTCCAACATTATTCGACGAGCGGGCGATGGTCGCCTAGTGCTAATTGATTTCGGTTCTGTGAAGCAGATTCCCAACCAACTGACCGATACCGAAGCGCAGGTGACGTCTACGATTGGCATCGGCACCAAAGGCTATATGCCGAGTGAACAATCGGCTGGACTGCCTCGCTTCAGCAGTGACTTGTACGCGATCGGGGTGACGGCAATTCAGGCTTTGACGGGGCTGTCACCTTACAAGATGGCCTACGACGACCACGGTGAATTGATCTGGCAGTATCGAGTCCCCGAGCTCAATCCAGCCTTAGCAGATATTTTGAACAAAATGGTGCGCTATGATTTCTCAAATCGCTACGAATCAGCGACAGCCGTATTGACCGCACTTAAAGAAATCCCTGTGACGCTACCAGATTCTATGGTGGTTAGTAATCAGGCCATGCAAACTCTAGATCAGAGTACTGATGATGAAGATCAATGGGATGAGCCAACGGGATATTTGCCTACAGGCTGGATGACGACACCAACGGAAAAGATGAACTACTTGGGTAAGACTCAGGTCAAGAAAGCTAAAGACGAAGCTAAAGCAAGAGATGAAGCCTAGTACTTGAGAACTGATCTTCTGAACCTAACAATCAATCAAGAGTAGAAGATTTTTTGTCCTGATTACGTGACTTTGTTTTAGCGGCAAAACTACAGTTCTCAACATGACTAAACACAGCACGTGGAGAGTGTCGTTAGCTCACCAAATTGCACCCGCTTTCACCGTCAACCCCGAAGTTATCGCCTGTTTTGTATTCGGCTCAGCGGCTTTGGGCATTTCTGATCAGTATTCTGACCTTGAGCTAGCCTTCATCTGGTCAAGATTACCGTCTGCTGAAGAACTCAAAGCCTTATCACACAGCATTGGCGTTCAACGATGGGCAATTGAGCCATATGGGCTAGCGCAACAAGCGTGGCTAGAGCAGTTTTACATGGGCGAAATGAAAATTGAGGCGGGGCACTGGGCACAAGACACAATAGGCAAAATTGTGACTGATGTCGTTGAACACTACGATGTGTCGCAAAATGGACTGTTATTTGAGAAGCAAACTACCGTGTCGCACCTTCAACACGCGGTTATTCTTCATGGTGACAGCGTCATGAAATACTGGCAGACTCAGCTCTCTTCTTATCCCGAAGAGTTAGCCATAGCCATGGTTCAGAAGCATTTGAAGTTTCGTCCTTTTGACAGTCAAAAAATACTAACCGAACGCCTTGAAATTCCATTGTTGTACGAAAATAACTGTGCCATCGTACGATGGCTTCTCAACATACATTTTGGTTTAAATCGCATTTATCATCCTGGCTTCAAGTGGACACGATATTTCATTGCGAAAATGAGTATCAAACCACCTGATTTTTTTGCGCGATTAGAGACGGTATTTCAGTCTGATGCTGCAAACGGAACCCGTGAGTTGGAAAAGTTGGTAAGAGAAACGTTTGACCTTGTAGAACAATATCTCCCACAGGTTAATCTCGAGCCACAACGCAATACATTTGCTCAGCTTTATCCGAGGTGGGAGCTGCCTGATCACGATGAGTGATTTCATCGGTGACAGGCTGGTAGCTCCACCCTAAATGGCTGTCGAGAAGCTTTGACTAGGACTTTAGGCAAGGCTTGGAGGTAATTTAAAGTGATTTAAAGCGTTCTCAACCTCAGGCCACCAGCTGCCTCAGCACGTATTGCAGAATGCCGCCGTTACGGTAGTACTCAATTTCATCCAGCGTATCGATACGGCACAAGAGAGGCACAGAGTCAGTCGCTCCATCCGCACGGTGTATGGTGAGCATCACTTCCATACCAGGTTGAACACCATCCTGGAAACCAGAAATATCAAAGGTTTCAGTACCGTTTAGCTGCAGCGTTTGATGGTTGATACCTGCCTGAAACTGCAAGGGTAGGACACCCATGCCGACTAAGTTGGAACGATGGATACGTTCGTAGCTCTCAGCAACGACAGCTTTAACCCCCAACAGCAGGGTTCCTTTGGCGGCCCAGTCGCGTGAGGAGCCAGTTCCATACTCTTTCCCGGCAATAACGACGAGAGGCACATTATCCGCTCGATATTGCATCGCTGCGTCATAGATGGACATTTCAGTGCCATCCGGCATGTGCTTGGTGACTCCACCTGAAGAACCCGGCACCATTTCATTCTTGAGGCGAATGTTAGCGAAGGTGCCGCGCATCATGACCTCGTGATTGCCTCGACGCGAGCCGTAAGAGTTGAAGTCAGCCACTGTGACGTCATTGCCTTTCAGGTAGCTCCCGGCAGGACTATCGCTCTTGATGGCCCCAGCTGGAGAAATGTGGTCCGTCGTGATGCTGTCGCCCAGGATTGCCAAAGGCCGTGCTCCGGTGATGTCGGTGGTGCTGCTGCCATTTACTGTAGGAGCCATGCCTTCAAAGTACGGCGGATTTTGAACGTAGGTACTATCAGCTTGCCAGTCGTAAGTCTGGCTTTCTTCAGCCGCGATCGCCCGCCAATCAGCATTACCTGTGAATACATTGCTGTAGCGACTCCGGAACATTTCAGGCGTAACTGCCGTGGCCATCACCGATTTTATTTCTTCCGTACTAGGCCAGATATCCTTTAAATAAACAGGATTCCCTGCCGCGTCTTGGCCGATAGGGTCTTTCTGAAGGTCAATCGCCAGGTTACCCGCGATCGCGTAGGCCACGACTAATGGCGGTGACGCAAGGTAATTTGCTTTTGTATGGGGACTCACGCGTCCTTCAAAGTTACGATTGCCCGATAGCACTGCACCAACAACAAGGTCTTGTGCATTAATGGCATCCACAATAGGGCTGGGTAATGGTCCTGAGTTACCAATACAAGTAGTGCAGCCATAGCCCACCAGATTAAAGCCTAGGGCATCCAAATCATCCTGGAGTCCAGCTTTTTCCAGATAGTCAGACACGACTTGGCTACCGGGTGCGAGGGAGGTCTTGACCCAAGGCTGTACCCTTAATCCTTTTTCCCGCGCTTTACGAGCTACTAAACCTGCCCCCAGCATGACTGAAGGGTTGGAGGTGTTGGTACAGCTCGTGATGGCTGCAATCACAACAGCGCCATCCATCAGTTCATAGTCAGCGCCTGCTACGGGTGCGGAACGCTTCTCAGCATAGGATGCCAACCCACTGAACATGGGGAAATCAGCAGTCATAAACTGGCTCGCTAGGTTGGCAAGCGTAACGCGGTCTTGAGGACGCTTAGGACCTGCGAGTGAAGGTTCTACGGTTGTCAGATCAAGTTCCAGGGTAGCGGTGAAAACCGGGTCGGGGCCGTCAGTCTCACGCCAGAGTCCCTGTGCCTTGGCATAGGCTTCGACCAGAGCAATCCGTTCCGGGTCGCGGCCTGAAAATTTCAGATAGCGTATCGTTTCAGCGTCAATTGGGAAGAAACCGCAGGTCGCGCCGTATTCAGGGGCCATATTGGAAATGGTGGCGCGATCGGCCAAGGTCAGGTGCGATAGGCCATCGCCGTAGAATTCCACGAACTTGCCTACAACCCCTTTTTGCCGGAGCATTTGCACAACGGTTAAAACTAAGTCTGTTGCAGTTGCTCCCTGAGGCAGCTGTCCGGTTAGCTTAAAGCCCACCACCTCGGGGATTAGCATCGAGATGGGCTGCCCCAGCATGGCGGCTTCGGCTTCAATACCGCCAACGCCCCAGCCCAGTACTGCCAGGCCGTTGATCATTGTGGTGTGGCTGTCGGTACCGACCAGCGTGTCGGGATAGGCAATGGTTTCGCCTTCTTCCTCTTTGGTCCACACCACCTGCGCCAAATACTCAAGATTGACCTGGTGACAAATGCCGGTACCCGGCGGCACGACCCGGAAATTATCGAAAGCGCTCTGGCCCCACCGCAAAAAGGCATAGCGCTCGCCATTGCGCTGAAACTCTTTCTGGACGTTTTCCCCAAAGGCGGTTTCACTGCCAAAGCTATCGACCATCACTGAATGGTCGATGACCAAATCCACGGGCGAGAGGGGATTAATTTGCTCAGGATCGCCCCCCATCGTGACCATGGCATCGCGCATCGCCGCTAGGTCCACGACTGCTGGGACGCCCGTAAAATCTTGCATCAACACTCGCGCGGGTCGGTAGGCAATCTCACGACTGGAGGTCTGGGTTTGGAGCCACTCAGCGATCGCGCTCACATCCTCTGCCGTGACCGTGCGCTCATCTTCGTACCGCAGTAGGTTTTCCAATAAAACTTTCAGGCTGAAGGGTAACGCATTAAGGTCACCCAGCGTTTTAGCGGCTTCCGGCAAGCTGTAATAGGTGTAGTCTTTTCCGTTAACGCTGAGGGTTTGCTTGGCGTTAAAGCTATTGGTCACGGTGGCTCTCCAGATACCGACAATGCTGGTTATGGATGTGGAATTGCAGATTTGTAATCTGCTTCAAGATTCTACATTCTCTACTATCTTGCCTTAGTAAGCTATGCTGCAATGCGTTTAATACTCAGGAACCCGGATCAAATGGATAGGTGAGCACGCTTGGGCGAGCGATCGCGATTCTCTACTCGGTCTGCTATCGATAGACTTGGCTTGCTGCCATACCTCTAAGATGAGAGCGATCGCTTCACCTGCAGCTTCCCATGCCCAAATGGTTCAACATCGCCGGTCCTTGTAAATCCGACATCCACTACATGCTTTCGCCGCTAGCCCGGCTGCCAGGACTAACCAAGCTAATTGATCAGCAGGGATATTTCGTCATTCATGCGCCTCGCCAGGTCGGTAAAACAACGGCGATGCTAGCCCTAGCTCAAGAACTGACGGCTAGCGGGCGGTACACAGCCATCATGGTTTCGGCTGAAGTGGGTGCGGCCTTTCCCCACGATCCTGGCACTGCCGAGACAGCCATGTTGGACAACTGGCGCAATGCCGCTAAGTTCCGACTTCCTCCCGCCCTGCAACCCCCTCCCTGGCCTGAAGCAGGCGCAGGGCAACGTATTGGTGCTGCTTTGAGTGAGTGGGCTCAGCAGTCATTGCGTCCCCTGGTCGTATTTATCGACGAAATTGACGCTCTGCAAGATGAAACGCTGATTGCGGTGTTGCGTCAGCTGCGATCGGGCTATCTCAACCGTCCTATCGGGTTCCCTCATGCGCTGGCCTTGATTGGCGTGCGTGATGTGCGGGACTACAAATATGCCTCGGGGGGGAGCGATCGCCTCAATACATCGAGCCCCTTCAACATCAAGCTCAAGTCCCTCACCCTCCGGAACTTTACTGCTGCCGAAGTCGCTCAACTCTACGAACAGCACACCACTGCTACCGGACAGTGCTTTGAGCTAGAGGCTATGCAGTGTGCCTTTACCCTGACTCAGGGACAGCCGTGGCTTGTCAACGCACTGGCTAAGGAAATTGTTGAAGAGCTGGTACCAGACCCCACGCAGCCCGTGACGATAGAACATTTTGAGACGGCTAAAGAAATTCTGATTCAGCGGCAGGACGCCCACATCGACAGCTTGGTCAGTGTTTTACGGAATGATCGAGTCCGTGCCATTATCGAGCCAATCCTCGCAGGACAAGAACTGGAAGATATTCCCTACGACGATCGCCAGTTTCTGATCGATTTAGGGCTTGTGGTTCGTCCTTCATCAGGAGGATTAGCAATCGCTAACCCTATCTATCGAGAGGTCTTGCCTAGAGTATTAGCAAGTGGTCCTCAAGATAGTTTGCCGATGATTTGCCCCAGTTGGCTAACACCTGCTGGGGCGCTCGATCCAGACAAACTCCTACAGGCGTTTTTGAGTTTCTGGCGACAGCACGGTCAGCCCCTACTTAGAAGCGCACCCTATCACGAGATTGCACCGCACTTGGTGCTGATGGCGTTTTTGCACCGGGTTGTGAATGGCGGGGGCACGCTGGAACGAGAGTATGCCATTGGGTCAGACCGTATGGACCTGTGTCTGCGGTATGGAGCGGTGACGCTAGGAATCGAGCTAAAGGTATGGCGTGAGGGGCGCCCGGACCCCCTTGCTGCCGGACTGCAACAGCTAGACCGCTACCTCGCAGGATTAGGACTGCAGACAGGCTGGCTGATTATCTTCGATCGCCGTCCTAATGTGCCAGCGATCGCCGAGCGGACTACCACTGAGCACGCTACAACGGCCAGCGATCGACCCATTGTCGTCATTCGAGCCTGAGGTGATTTTGGGCAATGAATATATTCAATACTGGTAGTACAATCGCTTAACCCCGTCGCCGCTTCAAAATGAAACCGCAACTCAATGCAGCCAATGATCCCAGGATTGTCGCAGGTTCGGGTACTGGCTCTGCGGCAGGTGTAACCATAACGCGCGCAAATCCTTCGCGGTGGCCGTAAACAATGCTGGTGAAGGAATCATCAGTGCCCAATGCGGCTTGTGTAGAAATGCCTTCGCCGGCATCAACCGAGAGGTGAAACCCGTTGGGTCCTGAGATTGCACTATGAGAATCGTTCGGTAGGAGCTCGATATCAAATTTGATGGTTTCTGAATTCGGCATTTCGAGAATGGAGAGCTCGGTATAGCCTGTACCAATCTCAAGTACGCTGCCATGGCCGAGTTCAAAAGAGCCCCCGAATGGAATCGGCTCACCATCGACGTGAACAATGCCGCCGTTGTAATGCTGCCAAGTGACAGCTTCACCAAATCCTAGAAAAGCTGCAAATGCAGGTGGAGCGGAGACAGTAAGCGCGATCGCAGAACCGATGAACAACGATGCTAGCTGCATAACTTTTTATTCCTGAAAACACTACACGGTGACCTTCAAGCGATGAACTCGATTGATATAGCCGTCGCCAAGTCCGTTAGGACAAGATGGCGAAGCCATCTTGCCATGCGCTGAGCAATCAGATGCTACTTGGTGTCTTAGCCTTGATGGCTAACGCTATACACAAGGAATCCTGTTTACGCTTTCCTCATATAAGTGCCCCAATCCGGACGATTTCTTTACGGAATCTTTTTCTTAGCTCATAATTTTCTGGGAACTTCTAGCGAGCTACTCTTTGCATCCGAGCAGCTTCCAACGCCGTCAGAATTTGCTGGTATCGCTTACGCGTAATGGGATATTGGTAAGCAAACCAGAGGCCCAGTAAAAGCAGCACAGCAGGCAGAGGCCCCAGCAGAAGGCGGATAAGCCAAAGCGCTGGGAGCGGTTGAGTGGCTGCATCGATCACGAATCCGGTGTGTTGTAGTAGCTGTCCGGAAACAAACAAGGCCAAGGCCAACCCTAGCTTTTGCAAAAACACGACTGCGCTGAAGTACAGTCCCTCGCGTCGATAACCTGTCTGTAATTCATCCCAATCGATGACATCCGGCAGCATGGCAAAAGGGCCTACATATAGTGTGGCAATGCCGCTGCCGACAACAATCCCCAGAACGTACATCCATACAACTTGATCGGGCTGTACTGTTATGAAGCTGGCTAAGGCTGCGAGTGCGATCGCTCCCCCCAGCAAAACCACTGTCCGTTTATCGCTCCGCTGAGCAATTTGCTCCCAGACCGGAATCGTCGCGATCGCAGTGCCCTGGACTGCCAGAGCCATTTGGGCAAAGTGCGTTGCGGGCAACCCCATCCAGACATCGACAAAATAGGGCAACATGGCAGCCGTGAGTTGTAGCCCTATCCAGCCGCAGAAATAGAGACCCAACACGTGGCGGAAGGCCGAATTTTTGAAGATGCTGCCGATAGCGGCCACAAAATCTGGAGAAATAGCCTGTCGCTGGTAACTTAGGTGCCGGTCTTGCACTTGCTGATAGCGTTGATAGGTTCCAGCGATGCCGATGCCGGTCGCCACAATAGCCAGTCCGGCAGCCGCATACCCCAAGACCTGATACTGCTGTTCAGGGTTAGCAATTTTGCTAAATACCACCTGGGCCGCAATCAGTCCGGCAATACCGCCTCCGATGTTAAAGGCTGACTTGATGCCGATGAGACCCATCCTTTCGTCATAGTCTTCCGAGAGTTCGGCAGCTAGAGCTGTGTGGGGTATCTGGACGGCGGTGAACGCTGCAAATGCAAAGAAAGAGAGAATACTGTAGTAAAACAAGCGTCCCTGTTGGCTGGCGATGTCTGGGACGTGCCATATCAGTACTGTACAGATCGATAACGGGACAACGCCGAACAGTATCCAGGGAAAACGGCGACCTAATGGGGACTGTGTGCGATCGCTGAGCCATCCTACGAGCGGATCATTGACAGCATCCCACAGCCGACCCATCAGTAAGATCTGGCCCGCGAGTGCTGGGCTGAGCCCGGCTACAGATGTGAGGAAATACAGCAGAAAAAATGCTGCAAGACTGACCGGGACAGCTGCTGCCAGTTCTCCGATGCCGTAGGATAACCTGACCGTGAGTGGTAGAGGCGGCAACTTTGGCAACAGTCATCTCCAGAGGTTATTGCTTCCTTCTTTGCCACTGATGGGCGCGCTCATTTCGCTGGGCGAGTTCAGCGGTCTCGTGAATCCGCTTGCGACGAGTGGCAGGTCGCTTAGCATTGGCAATCCATTCCAAAATGCCGCGCTTTACGGAACGCGGAAATGCTTCCCAATTTTCTGTCGCGGGAGGCCGCTCAGCCAAAGCTGCGGCTAAATCTTCAGGCACGAGAAGATTTTCAATATCGTCCAAGCTCTGCCAAGAGCCGTCTGCTTTAGCCGCTTCTACCTTTGCTAGGCCCACTGGCGTCATTTTCCCCGCTGCGACCATGTGTTTTACCCGTTCTTTGTTGGGACGTGACCATCCACTGCCAGATTTCCGGGGGGCAAAATAGAGCATCTTGCGCGCATCATCTAGCTTCCGCGGCAAACTATCAATCCAGCCGAAACAGAGGGCTTCTGCCACGGCAGCATCGTAACTGAAGGTGGGTTGACCAGTCGCTTTTTTGTACGTAATTAGCCAGACATTCTCAGCTGTTTGGTGATTGTCGGCTAACCAAGCTCGCCAGTCTTTGGCTGTTAGAGCATGAAACGAATTGGGGGGGACTTCAGCCATTTCATTACCGCCAGGGGTAAAAGGGAAAGGGAAGCAGGGGAGAAAGAGCGTATGGGATGCGATGCGGGTCGCAATGGGATGCGATCGCGCTGGCCCCCTACATGTTCAAGCGATGTATGCGTTAAGCCTCTTGGCCGGCAGTTAAAGGAGACTCTGCTTGAGCGGTGGGGATTTCTTCAAAGAGAAACGCCAGGGGATGGCTCATATCTTCGGCAAAGCCCAAGATGCCGCGATCGCGGTGTTCGTATAGCAGGTGTCCCTCACTATCGAAGAGAAATGTGCCACCCCGCTGGGTCAGGTAGCTAGCATCCGGTACGTAGGTAGTCCACTTGCTGAGCACTTCGGTCATGTTTTGTAGCCGCCGCGTCGCGAGTTCAAAGGGGCGCTGGAACCCCTTGCCACCAGCCCATTTAAAGAATGAGCCTGGGAGGGGAGGAAGCGGAGTATCGCGAATGGTTTCCTGATCGCCAATTAGCTGAGGAGCCGTGCGATCGCCGGTATAGCCGCGTAACACTTCCGCCAGCGTCCCAGGACTGCCGATTCCCGCACACATCAGCATGAGATTTACCCAAGCTTGTTGTCCGGGTGTGAGCCCTGGAATCTTCCAAGACAGCCCTGGGTAGAGAGCCAGCTTTTGATGAATCGCAGCAGTCGGGTCAACAAATAGATGCTCAGTGGGAAAACCCGTGTAGCGACAAAACTGCTGACCCGACGCGCGATCGCCGATGCCAACCGCCCTCACGGCAATATTAGCGGTTTGTAGACGGACTTGTTCACGCTGTAGCCACCAGGCATATTCTAAGCTGTCGAAGTCGCCAAGCTGGGGCCAGACAATGAATAGCAGCCGATGGGCAGACTGACAGCCGGTTAGGAGCGCCGCCGTGGTTCCGTCACTTACGCGATCGCGTTGGGTCTGACTGAGACGTTCGTAGGGGTTCATGGGCTATGCCGGATCGCAGCGAATTTCTAGCAGAAATCCGTCGGGATCATAAAAATAAATGCCTCGCCCCGTAGGACGAGTAACAGGACCATGATCAATTCTGACATGTTGCTGGTTGAGCATTGCCACTGCCTGATCAAATAACTCAGGTGCAATATCAAAGGCAAGATGGTTAGCACGGGTGAATTGCTGTGTCGGATCGTTGTGAGGAGGCGATAGATCGGGCTCACTGAATAGATCCAGAATTGTGCCATCGGGTGTCTGAAAGTTAGCAACCTTACCGGCTGCTACGAGGGTCTTCAGTGTCTCGGGTATCTCTGCTCCCTGCAGTTCATGCAGTCCCAGCACACCGCCATAGAAGCGTTTCGAGGCTGCCATATCTTTGACGTTGAGGGCGATGTGATGGATCCCTTGTAAAGCACCGATGGGAAGCGTTGTCTGGCATTCGAGAGTAGAGTGGGTCATGACATCATCTTTGATAGCGTTGGGAAGATTCCACAGCTTCTTGCAACAGCGGTTCGGGCTGGCTCTCTAAAGATACTTCCAAGGTTGACCCATCAATGGCATAGGTGTATTCGCCGCTACGAGCTAAAAACCCGGTTGCCGTTGGGGTCACATCCTGGGAGACAAGCGTACTACTCGTGCCATCTTCATTGCCGACATAGATCAACCCGTTGGGTGAGTCGCAGATGTAGATATTGTAGTTTTGTGTTTGGTAGTAGGTATTTAAGTTTTCAGGACCGCCGCAGATGGCATCGAGGGCTTCACCGAGCGAATCTTCGGCCTTGGCCGATGCTATTTCGGGGGTTGCGGTGGGCGCTGTCGCTGTCGTAGCTGCACTCCCGGTGTTCTCAGGATCAATGAAGTCGCCTCGAATCCAGCCTTCTGTGCCAGAGCTATTAAACCTGATGTAGTACCAGGTATAGCCGTCATTGCTAGCAGCAGACTGCAAAAGCTGAATAGAATCGCCAACGAGTCCGTAACCCTGTTCGCCAGCTTGGGTCGTAGGCCGCGATCGCACATTGATCTGGGCATCTGACTGTTGTGCTGTGAGCGTGGCCGGCTGCGGCGGTTCGATAGGGGTACCTGCGACCTCTGTCGCTGAGACATCGCGATTGGCGAGACCGCTACTAACAGAGGGGCGCTCGCCTGTTGGTTCGGTTCGCGCCGAAGAACGATCGTCAGTCATTGAGGTATCGCCGCTGGATGAGAGAAACGGTTGAGAGGAGAAGACCTCCGAAGATGGCTCCGATGTGCTCGGGGAAGATTGAGACAGATTTCCCAATGGAGCTGGACGACTAGATGCCTCCGTAAACGGAGCTGTGTCAGGTGACGGGGTCGCTTGCTGCCCGCGACAGCTAGCTGACCCCACAGCTAAGACGATGGTGAAGCAGACTGCTACCGACGAAGATGAAAACGCCATAGTTGAAACCGGCTTTGTGATCCTTGCAAACCGTTGTAGACAGGTCGATTCTGACATACGCAAATTCGGCAAATGAGAGACTTAAGGGGATTTCCAGGAAAGAATTTACCCCCTGTAGGGTGTCATATAGCCTTCTGGGCATGGCTACGCTAAAACGGAGCGTAATGGCACCGCAGCCCGGTATTTTTATTCCTGGAAATCCCCTCAGCATCCCTTTGGTTGAATTTTAGTTCTCTCAATTAGGCATTAAGGGTATCGCAGAGTCAGCGTTTACGGGCAACGCCATAGGTTAAAAATCGGCTAATCGACTCTAGACGATTCTCCCAGGCTTGAAGACGGTATTCGCGCGTTGAGGCTGTTTCGAGTCGGATACCGGCTCCCAAGTCACGTTTCAAGGCTTGGAGCTGGGACCGTATCGCTTCAACTTCGGTATCAGTTTCAGCATCCATAAGTTGATTGAGGCGATCGCCCAACTCGTTGACCTGCGCCGTCCAAGATTCAGCTAAGCGAGGCTGAATTGACATTTGACCATTAGCCAAGAGCCAATTCCACTCACGCTGTAGACTCTGGAAACGCTTTGCAGCTGTTTTATAGGGAGCCTGCTGGGGAATCCACGGTTCCTTACTCGCCTGCGTTTGGTTGAGCACTGTCTGAATCGACGGACTCAAATTATCAGTGGCAAATAGGGCATAACCCGGAGCGGGCAAATCACGGAGCGCTTGCATTTGATCAACCATAGCCGGAACCGATAGATCCAGCAGTCGAATGCTGGGAATCACCAGCGTTGAATCGTATGCTTTACCGACAACCCAAGGCTCAATCAGCTGCTCAAATCGATTGGCGTCGCGAGCATAGCTCATGAGCACAATCCAATCGACCCAGCCTTCTTCAGCCCAGTGGTTCCAATCTTGCTGGATTTTTTGCAGGCGTTCATGCTCTAGGATAGGAAACACCGCTGTCGAGAGCACAACATCAGGCCGTTTGCGGCGAACCAATTGGGAGGTTTCCTCAACAAAGCTGGAAACTTGCTCGATACGAAATTCGGTCCAGCGATTCCACAATGCCTGCTGTTCAGCGCGCTCGGCTATCGATAGCCATGGATCTACCTGTGGTGTCAGCTGCATAGGATCAACCCCTGTCAGACGATAGAACTGACGCCGTGCGGCTAATCCATAACCGTAGGTGCGCTCTGCTCCAGGATCTTGAAACGGATAGCGAATGTAGTCCAGCTGCAGTCCGTCGATATCGTAGTTGCTGATAATTTCATCCACGAGTTCCAGCAGGTAGGAGCGGACCTCTGGATTCGCAGGATCGAAGAACGGTTTAGTTTGACCTCGGGGGATATTGCTGCCTTGTTGGTCATACGCGGCCCAGTCAGGATGAGCATTCAACACCGGACCCAGATATCCGTTAGGCAGATTCAGAACGGCATTATGGCGCTGGTTCCCAGCAGCGAACACCCACATCCAGGCGTGCAGCTCCATATTACGCTCATGGGCCAGTTCTATCGCGGCCTCTAACGGATCCCAACGGCGCGTTAGAGGATTCTGGATCGGGGCCACACGGCTGGGATATATGGGATAGCTGGAATTGACTGTTTCTAAAAATACAGTGTTGATCCCAGCTGATTCCATGCGGTCAAATACCGCTGCTAGGCCGTCCCGCGATCCGGCCTGAACAATGCTGCCTCGGTCCAGCCACATGGCGCGAATTTCGGGCTGGGCAAAGGCGCGGTCAACGGGAAAGTTGGCCCATAGGTCTTGGCGAACCGTCAGCCAGCGATCGCGCGCTTCCTGATAGGCCTGATTCTCTAGCAAGTCCGACCAGTCTTGAACCAGCTGTCGGGCTTGCATTAAGGCTGGATGCCGCTCTGATGCGGTCGGTGTTTCGATAGTACTGGGTTCCGCTGAAGCCGTTAACCAGCGATTGTTAGCCTGAACCTGAACTTCAGTCGGCTGATCCGCCGCATTGGCCAAGAAAAGCGCACTCTCAAAACGTCCAGCCAACTTATCGATCTCGCGCTGCATTGCCAACGCCATAAAAGGCGAAATGGGTTCATTCCCGCGCTGTACATTGAGACCGGGAGGCGCAATCTGATCGGCAGGATCCTCAGAGCGGATAGGGATTTGACTCGACGGTAAGGTGTTATTGAGCCAGCGATCGCGCAGCGGTAGCGGGGATATTTCAGCCTCATCGTTTGGCTGCAGTTCTTCTGCCTGTTGACTTCGCTCCGTTGGCCGCAGATCATCAGCCTGCTGCGATTCCTCTAACAACTGTGACTCGTCTGCTTGGGATTCTGGCTCTGGTGGCGCTGCGTCTGGTTGAGCAGCTTCAACCGGTTGTAGCCTCTCAACGTGTGAAGGCTCTTCCTCAGGCGGCAACTCCTCCGCTGGCGGTAACTCGTCGCCGGCTTCGGGTGACGAAGATTCCGTCGGTAATCCCTCAAACATTGGCACCAAAGGAGCGTTGGAATTACGATCCCGTTGAGCCACTTCAATACCTGCCGCAGGCACAAATTTGGGGCTGATGAGAAGATCCTCAGCGCGGGTGTATCCAGGAAGCACCCACAGGTTCTCTAGCAAAAGACTCATCATGATGCCGCAGCAAAAACACACCACACACTTTGCAAATCGCGTCATTCCAGCACGCCTCTATGTGCTTACCAACTTTTGAGGGGCTCTCGATTACGAGGAAGCGAGAACCCTGCAGCCAATTAAATCAGCTAATGTGATCAAATTTATGAAAACGCTATTATCGTTAGCTGAACATCTCCCTTTACTGACGCTCTGTTAAATAATCCCTAGCCCTAGAGCTTATCTTTTCCTGATCCTTAAAATAAATATCGTCGCCATGGCTCCACGACGACACTTTTTACCTGTGCCCCCCCCTTCTGGTTATCAAAATCCGCTCGCTCAGACTGCGCAGCCTTTCCCCAGTGCTCTGGGCAGCTGCTTCAGCCCCTTGGTCTGGCGGTGGGTTGTGCAGTATGCCACGCGCTATCGCTACTGGATGCGCTCCGCCACAATTGCCTATGGCATGCTTCTGTGTTTTCTCGTCGGCTGCGTTGCTTTGGTTGCGATCGCGAGCCTGAGTCCTGAGGTGCAAACTGCTTTGATCGCCAGACTGGTGCAATGGAGCCCAATTCAAGTAGATGCTCTCAATGCACTCATCACTGAAATGGCGGCGGACTGGCAGCTCGCCCATCGTTTCTGGCTGTTACTGCTAAGTGCTGCCGCCGCCCTTGGCTTATGGCTGAAGCTGGTTGGTGCAATTCAACAGATCCTCAGAATAACCGGGCAGCGGGATGGCTGGGTAGCTATCTCACTCCGTCAGCGACTGAACACTATTCTGTTAGCTGGCATCGGTGCGGGCTTACTGGGGTTAGCGTATGGCATTGTGTTTATTACATTGCCCGAGGGGATCGAAACTGCGATCGCGGAGGCCACCGTCTGGAACCTTGGCAAACGCCTGATCCTTGAGGGACTACGATGGAGCTTGGCCTGCTCGACAATTGCCCTTCTGTTTGGGCTGCTGTACCGGGCTAGCCTTAGATTCCCGGCGCGATCGCAGCCGCTTTTACCAGGAGCAATCATGGCGACCGGTCTGTGGGCAGTCTTGTCCGTTGTCCTCAAGACGCATGTCGGCACATTAGCGAATCATCATTGGCTCTACGGCTTTTTGAGCACTAGTATTCTTGTTTTAGTGGGGCTTTATGTAAGCCTAGTAGGTCTGCTAATGGCGGGCTGCTTTAACCTTTTGCTGAGCTATTACCTGCCGCAGCCGAAGGCGCGATCGCAGTTTTTGGGAACGCCCCCTCCCCCTTCATTTGATTCATTTACCATCGAGCGAAGAACCAACCGACGGCCCTAAGAGGATTTCTCGAAATGCGTATATCGCTGTAGGTGGCGTCGAGGCACGAGACCCAACGCTCCGACTGGACGCTTTCTCTCTTGGAGATTGCCTGAAGTAGGAGTGTTATGTTTTGAAGCGTTATTTAGGTGTGGGTGACCGCTTCCTTACCAATCAAGCCTTAAGACTGGCTATCAGAAGCCACGCTTGCAATGCTGAAAAGATTTCTGAAAACATCGATTACTGCAGGTGCTTTGGGGAGCATCAGTATCCCTCTCTGGATCTTTTGCTCGTTCTTCATCCTCGGCGGTCTATTGGAAGGGAGCATTCTGGGAGTCTTTTGGGGGCCACTGTTCGGCACAAGTCATACAAGTTTTCCGAGTCACAGCTATAGAAAGCAACCGATGTAGCCCCGTGACATGTCATGGGGCTGCCAAATCTGCAGTGTTTACAGCAAGAACCGGTATTAGGGGATTTCCGGGAAAGAATTTACCAACTGTAGGGTGTCATTAGCGGAGCGCAATGCACCGCAGCCCGGTATTTTTATTCCTGGAAATCCCCTTAGGCCTACTGCCTTTGAGTCAAGGGTGAGCGGATGTCTTGTGAGCTAGCGCAGGAGCATCCCTACAATGAGGGCGATCGCTCCAATTGAGAGACCCGACAGCCATCGAATCTGAGTTCGTAAATGCTGAACCTCAAGCGACCCGGAACTCCCAGACAACTGGCTGTTTGGCGTTGTCTGAGGCGGCGGCAGTTCAGCCGGTGGTATCTCACCTAAGGGTGTTGATTCCGTTACCAAGCCTTTCTCCTCAAAGACAACTAAGGAGTGTAGCCATTTGGCGATGAGTTCAGGTGCATTGCGCTTAAACCATCGCACGCCAAATATAAGAGCAACAGGCTTGGTGTACCTAGCAATCCACTTAAGCAGCCTGCTGGCAGGACGATAGCGAACCTTGTAGTCGATCAAATTGCGGGAGCCAATATCGTAAAGGTGTCCGAGGATAAGCTTGACCGTAACCTCTTCGCGAATGGCAAGACTCTCTAGCAGCAAAAGGATGTCACGCATTCGCTGAGTATCGCGTTGTTCGGCATCGGGAATGAGCCTTATCCTGTTGTCTCCCATTTTTCTGCGGGGCCGCTCTTAAAACTGCCTGAGCTAGAACCACTGAAGCCAGACCTCAGAGATGCCCATAAACTCTCTTGTATCAATTTTATTACACCCTGAGACCGTAACTATATCCTCTATCGCGAGAGTGGACTTTAGACGGCCTAATACATTTCATCCGGATGATACCACCGATGACATTCTCCCCGTACGGGGAGAGAGCACAGTCAAGTAGATATCAACTGAATGCAATTAAGGTAATGCTTACACCAAGAGCTTGAAAGAGCACAGTTATCGAGAATAAGTTCACTTTAGTAACCTAAGGAGGTCGTCTGTAGGCAGCTTAAAACTAAGCCCGAGGCATCAATTCCATCAAGGCGTTGCTGAGAGTAGCCCCTACTAAATTTCATCTGCGCATCTAGCCGCGTCTTAGCTGGATACAAAGCCAGAGATTAGAACGACACACTCTACTATGCTTGGGTGCAATCGCTAGAGGCCTCGGTAGGGGGTTGATGCGTCAGGCTAAAGGACGTTCCACAGCCGCAGATTTGCTTTGCTAGCGGATTTGTGAAACGAAAATTGCCGCCCATCAAATCTTCTGAGTAATCAATTGCTAAGCCATGGCATTGAGCTAAGTCTTCGGCTGCAATCACGACCTTGAGTTGGTCAATCTTCAGAACCTGATCCCCTGCCTTTGTCGCTTGGCCAAAGCGTAAGTCGTAAGTGAGTCCAGCGCAGCCTCCCGCCGCGATCGCAATACGAACAACCCCACTGCCGTAAGGATCCTTGGTCTCCAGCCGTTTCAGCTCACGAATTGCGCTTTGACTCAAATGCAGCATGATAGCCGACCTTGTAGCAATAGTTTGGCAAGATAGAAAGCAATGATTGTTTATAGTATCTGGCCTTGATGTGCTGTTCGTCCATAGCTCTGATTACACATACACTCCAGAGACAGCGCTGTTCTGTTTGTCAGGAAGATTCAGGCCATATGAAGAATTTGCCACCAAAATCCCTGCACAACTTTCCGGACAGCTCTAAAGCACTTTGTAAAGATTAAACAAACTGAATAAGATCTAGATGAAAGCCTGGTGAAGTGGAGCGGACTATTTTTTCTCCCCGGGAAAAGTGGTTGCCTATCGTAGATTTATATACGTAAGCAGCTCCAAGTTGGTCATCAGTTTTCCTGAAAATACATGCGGTTCTACGTAATCTCACTGTCACGCTCTGCTCTCTAAACCATTTTGAGCTGCAGGGTTGACCCTATTTCCAATACCCATATGCTTGCTCAAGAAATACAGGATAAACCCCCATCCTCCTTGACTCAGGTTCCCTTTTTTTCGTCTCGACCTAAAGTAAAACCATGCTGGCGACTGCTGCCGATTGAATATCTCAGCAATTTTGAATACATCACAGGGCAGTTTGCGGCTTTCGGACTGAAGTTTGAAGATGCGATCGCTTTTCGCCCTTCCAATCCACGATTCCTGGGCGACCGTGTCGATCCTCGTTTTTTGATGTCTGCTAGTCGCAGCAGAACCTTGAAGGTCAAGGTTCTGAAAGCTACTTCTTCTATGCATCTTTGGCTGATGGGTAGTGAAGTAATCACCGTCTCCACCCTAGATGACCAAGGACGTTGCACATCCGTGGCTGAAACTGCCAGAACGCTCTGTGCCGATACTTATGATCCTTACACGGAAGAAAGTCTAACGCTGGATACGCGAACGACTGAGACGCTCCTAATTGACTCTAAAGCACCTTTTGTCATCACTCAATTTGCAGTCAAGCAGTAGCAATAAGTAGGTGGCTGCAATTAAACATCGCTATACGTAGGTTGTGGTTGAGGAACGTTGGCCGCCTTGCCGGAGGCAATAAACCAACGCCCGCATGGGTTTACGCTGCCGCTTTAGCGCCGCCTTGCCGGGGAGCTTGGCCCATCCTACAAACAATTATGGGCACCTACTTATCGCTCAAGTCGAGGCAGGATTTGCAGCACATCCTAGAGTTACTTTTTGCTTTAAGAGTTCTGCAAATTCAATCTTTAGGCATGAAGGGAGAGTGTATTGGAAGCTCGATCACAAACTCGGTATATTCGCTGGGTATAGAGTGAAAATAGAGTTTTCCACCATGTTTTTTAGAGATAATCTGATGGCAAATAGATAAGCCAATTCCAGTTCCCTTACCCACTGGCTTAGTCGTGAAAAACGGATCAAAGATATGTGACTTTACCTTTTCAGGTATGCCTGCTCCGTTGTCAGTGATATAGATTGCGATCGCTTCTTGGTTAATGACTTTTGTCCGAATTTGAATGGTTTTTGTTTGTTGCTGACAGTCTTTGACTGCATCGATTGCGTTGCTTAAAAGATTTAGAAAAACCTGATTGAGTTGTCCAGGATTGCACTCAATTGGTGGGAGTTTACCATAGTCTCGCAAAATCTGAATCTTCTGATTAGTATGAGTTACCTCAAGCTGACTGTGCAGGATCAATAATGTACTCTCGATCCCCTCATGGACATCAGCTACCTTAAACTCAGCCTCATCTAAACGAGAGAAATTTCGCATTGAGTAAACAATTTTTTGAATCCGTTCACTGCCAACTTTAAGCGATTTCAGAAGCTTAGGAATATCCTCCATGAGGAAATCTAGGTCGATTGCTTTGATCTTCTCTCGTACCGCTTGGGGTGGATTTGGGCAATACTGTAGATATGTATTAATCAGGCTCAGAATATCTTGGGTATAGAGGTCGAGGTGTGCAAGATTTCCATGGATAAAGTTAATTGGATTGTTAATCTCATGAGCCACGCCTGCGGCCAGTTTACCGAGAGCTAACATCTTTTCGTTTTGCACTAGCTGCGCCTGTGTCTCACGAAGGTTCTCCAATTGCAGCTTTAATTCTAATTGAGCAATCACCTGTCTACCCAGCGATCGCAAAGCGTCTAGCTGCTCAGGACTCAGGTCACGAGGAATCCGATCAATTGCGCAAATGGTGCCTAACGCTTGACCATCTGGAGTAACCAGAGGAGCTCCTGCATAAAAGCGGATACCGGGGTCCGATGTGACCAGAGGGTTGGTTGCAAATCGCTCATCTTCTAGCGTGTTAGGAACCACAAGAAGATCGTCTGGCTGATGAATCGCATAGGCACAGAAAGCCTGATCTCTAGGAGTTTCGGTTGCATCCAAGCCGACTCTCGATTTGAACCACTGGCGATGCTGATCGACTAGGCTGATGAGCGCTATCGGCGTACTGCAAATGTAAGCCGCAAGTCTTGTCAAGTCGTCGAAGGCTTCTTCCGCAGCAGTATCTAAGATCCGGTATCGCTGCAAAGCTTCTAGTCTTGCGGCTTCATTGCGGGGCGGAGGTGCAGGATTCATTAGCAGTTCGACGTGACCGTTAGAAAGTTCAATGTGCTAGCAATCACTGTGCCCAGTTTATGTAGAGGCTTTGCCTTGAAGTTCAAGATCAAGTGGGCTGCTTTAGTTCAGCGACAAGCGATCGCACATAACAGGAGCAGAATACAAGCCTAGATTTCGATCTGTCATTGATCCAACAGCATAAGCACTTAACCTAACGCACCAAAACTTTAGAGCTGAAATGCAGCAAGAATATGGCGGCAAAGCAGTCTGCCGAGAAGCACACACCACTGCTGCAAGCTCGGATCCAGTGTTAAGATTGACGTGATTCACCGAAATCCCGACCGACTTACCGTACAATCTTTTGGCAAGTGGTTTGCAGTGTTAAGTGCGCTTGTGTGCTTAGCGACATCAAATGCTGTTCATTGCTATCCCATTTTCAAACGTCTTATGGTTCAGACCCCGATTCGGCCCGCCCAAACTTCCGCAAGTACCCCCGAGAAAAAAGTCTCTAAGCTCGAAGGCATCAAAGAGCGGAGCAATTTTTTGCGGGAGCCTTTGGCCAGCGAACTGCAAGAGGACACGACACATTTCTCGGATACTGCAGTTCAAATTTTGAAGTTTCATGGCTCTTATCAGCAGGACAATCGCGATAACCGTGTCAAAGGCCAGGAAAAGGATTACCGCATGATGCTGCGGACACGGAATCCTGGCGGGTTGATTCCACCAGAGCTATATCTGACATTGGACGATCTGAGCGATCGCTATGGCTATGGGAACCTGCGGGCAACAACTCGCCAGGGTATTCAGCTCCATGGCATCCTCAAGCAAGACTTGAAAGCGACCGTTGCAGCAATTATTCGTAGCCTAGGTTCGACGTTAGGAGCCTGTGGTGATCTGAACCGCAATGTAATGGCCCCACCGGCACCCTTCAAAAGCAAGCCGGAATACCTTCTGGCACGGCAGTATGCTGACAACATTGCTGATTTATTGCGACCTCAGACGGAAGCCTATTACGAAATCTGGCTCGATGGCGAAAAAGCGGTCACGGTTGAGGAGCATCCTGACGTCGTGGCGGCGCGGCAACGGAACGGCAATGGCACCCTCTTCCACGAGGGGGAAGAGCCTATTTATGGCACTCACTACATGCCACGCAAATTTAAAGTAGCCGTTACGGTACCTGGGGATAATTCTGTTGATGTCTATACCCAAGATGTGACGCTAGTCGTCATCACCGATGAGGCGGGTGAACTCCAGGGATTCAATATCCTGGCTGGGGGTGGAATGGGACGTACCCACAACAAGGAGGAAACCTTTGCCCGAGTGGCGGACGAAATTGGGTATGTAGACAAAGCTGATGTCTATGACGTTATGAAAGCCATCGTATCGACGCAACGGGACTATGGTGATCGCTACAACCGTCGCCATGCTCGCATGAAGTACCTCCTCCATGACTGGGGCGTAGAGCGGTTCCGCAGTCAGGTAGAGCAGTACTTAGGTAAGCCTCTTCAGCCTTACAAACCGCTTCCTGCCTGGCGGTATGAAGACTATCTAGGGTGGCATGAACAGGGCGATGGTAATTGGTTCGTAGGTATCAATGTCAGTAATGGCCGCATTTACAACAACGGTACTCTGAAGCTGAAAACTGCTTTAAAGGAAATTATTCAGCGATTTCAGGTTCCTATGCGGGTTACTGCTAGCCAAAGTGTGGTTCTTTACGAAATTAAGCCAGAAGACAAAACAGCCATTCAGGAAATCTTGACACGTCACGGTGTCGCTGAGCCAGCCGAAATCGATCCTTTAGTTCGTTATGCTATGGCTTGTCCAGCGCTGCCAACCTGTGGATTGGCCGTGACCGAGTCTGAACGAGTCATTCCAGATATCCTGGGACGGCTGCGATCGCTCCTAACCAAGCTAGGGCTTCAGGACGAGCATTTTGTTGTCCGGATGACTGGCTGCCCCAACGGCTGTGCCCGCCCCTATATGGCAGAACTTGGGTTTGTCGGGAGTGCGCCTGAAAGCTATCAAATTTGGTTAGGAGGTTCGCCCGATCAAACTCGACTGGCGCGGCCATTCACAGAACGCCTGCATGTGAATGATTTGGAAACAGGGCTGGAGCCTCTGCTGGTCAGCTTCCGTGATCGGCGCAAGAAGTCTGAGAGCTTTGGAGACTTTTGCGATCGCGTTGGATTTGAGGCTCTGCGGCAGTTTGCCAACAGCTACGATCCTGCGACCTATAAGCCCCGCAAAAAAGATCAGCGCCATCGTATCGGGATTTACGGTGATACCTACGACCTGCTACGACAGATATCTGAACGAGAAGGCCGACCCATGTCGCAGGTCACAGCCGACGCAATTCAAGCTTATGTGGCTCAGCAGGCTACAGAATCAGTTCAGCAGCCTGTTCAGAATTAGGGCCAAGACAATCCTGCGATTGTCTTAAGGTTGAAGCACTCAAGGATTGGTTTCGAACTAACCCCATATCTCCTCTGGAGCGTGTCAGCAGCGGTGAGCAATGGCAAGCAAATTCAGAGGAGATTTTCGTATGTAGGAAAAAGAGCGTGGATTGCCATAGACGATATAAACTCACATAGGTTTGCAAGCCGCAGGGGCTTAGCGAGTATGGTTTAGAGCCATAACATTGCTTTGAGTTATAGCCATGCACGAGTTCTCGGTTTTTCACCCTTCAGTATCGTTGAGTGTGCGAACCGCAAAATTATGATTTAAAAAGTTTGAAGCTCTTCCTTATGGAAGAGCTTCAATCATACCCCCAGGGGAATTCGAATCCCCGTCGCCTCCGTGAAAGGGAGGTGTCCTAGGCCTCTAGACGATGGGGGCCTGCTTCTTTTCAATACTGTTCAATATAGACAAATGAGGTGCCTATGTCAAACAGCTAAGACATGAGGTAATTCACTGCTTATGATAAGGCAGACTAATCATTGACTGTCAGTCTTTATCGCATGCCTTTGGCATTGCGTAGCCGAATAAGTTGGCGTCTCATCTCAGGTGAGGCATCCAGTTCAGAGACTTGCTGAACATCGACGTCGGTTTGTAACGCCTCTAAGAACTCATCACTGCCATAGGCGAAAGCATCAATGAGCAGCTTTAGCAACTCTTCTCGATCACACTCTGTTAAACCCTCCTCCAGCAATCTGAACTTGAGTTTAACTTCACACTCGTAAATCCCTACTTTCTGCGGGGTGGGTTGGATAGCTTTGTTTGCATTTGAAGAGTATGTCATTCTAGTGAGCCTGCTTTTCAAGCATCAGGGATGGGGTTCTCGAAAGAGACCATCTTGCGTTTCCAGCGAGTAGACGCTGTGAAAGGGCCGACTTCTCATTCGGGTTCCTAACTGTATAGAACCAATATTTCCTGAGAATGAGGCGATTTTAGAATGAGTTTCATCAGATTAATAAAGTCCCTTTCCAGGAGCTTTAAATAAGCAGTGTGGTTTACTCAGAATCAGGCAAGCAGTTGTCAAGGCAGGATGTAGAAAGCCTGATTTCAATCTGCAGGGATCACGTCATCTTTATTATTTAAGTATTTCTTAGTGACGCTAGGAACACTGGCTACATATGAGTTCTATGTTCGTGCATAAATACCGAACTTGGTAAATACTGGCTGATAACGCTCATCCGTATATCCGTGACTTCTTTAAGGATAGAGGTGTAATTTATTGTCTAAATCTTACACTTTTACGGTGTGGAAATTTAAAGACATCTTTGTTTTTGGCAATTCTTACTCGTTATTTATAGAGGTCTCTAGTGGCATGTCTGAGTGGTTTAAAGACATTTTGCATCGATTATGTTCACAGTCGTGTAACCCAAAGCCCATAGGGGTTCTATTGTGCTGCCGTTGTAGCGTAGCTTGGGACTTCGCGTCTGTGAAACCGCGCTTATTAAGTTCTTAAACCTTGGTTTGTATTGCTGTCAACTCTCGAACATCAGCGTCCTGCAATTCTACAGGTTGATGTGGATGCCGCTTGTTATCAAATTTTCCTCCACAATAGAAGAGGATATGTTACACGCCCCTTTTAGTTTGTTATGACGCAGCCTATTGATGCCATTCTGAACCGTGCGCTTATAGGACAGGATCTATCCCCAGCCGACGGTACCCAACTCTTGTTACAGAGCGATGAGGGAGCGATCGCGGCCATCCAAGCGGCGGCTGACGAGTTACGCCAGTCCCAGGTTGGTGATGCGGTGACTTACGTTATCAACCGGAATCTGAACTTTACGAACATCTGTGAGCAGCACTGTAGCTTTTGCGCCTTTCGACGGGATGAGGGCCAAGCAGGTGCCTTTTGGCTTGATTGGGACATGATGCAACAGAAGGCTGCAGAAGCTGTTGCGGTGGGGGCGACCGAGATTTGCATGCAAGGGGGGCTGAATCCAACGGCCAAGATTGGCGGCAGCAGCCTGAGATATTACCAGCGTTTGGTGGCAAACATTAAAGGGGCTTTTCCAAAACTACATATCCATGCTTTCTCGCCTCAGGAAGTGCAGTTCATCGCCCGCGAAGACAATCTAAGTTACGCTCGGGTGATTGAGGCTTTGCAAGCGGCAGGGGTAGGGTCACTCCCGGGTACAGCGGCTGAGGTGCTGGATGACACGGTGCGTCGGATCCTCTGTCCCGAAAAGATTGACACGGCAACATGGCTGAAAATTGTGGCGCTAGCTCATCAACAGGGCCTGCCGACTACCAGCACGATGCTGTGCGGCCATATTGAGACCCCTGAACAGCAAATTTGGCATATGGAGTGTCTCCGAAGACTGCAGCAGCAAGCGGTAGCAAGCGGTGCTCCCGCACGCATTACCGAATTCATTCTGCTGCCCTTTGTCGGACAAGATGCGCCCAAGTCTTTACGAAAGCGGGTGGGGCGCGATCAGCCGGTGCTGCAAGAGGTGCTACGTTTAACTGCGATCGCCCGTCTTTATCTTGGTAACTGGATTCCGAACCATCAACCAAGCTGGGTGAAGCTGGGCTTAGCGGGCGCAACTGAGGCGCTGCGCTGGGGATGCAATGACATCGGCGGTACGCTTATGGAAGAGCACATTACAACCATGGCAGGGGCACAGGGAGGCACCTGTATGACCGTCGCTAGCTTGCAGCGTGCGATCGCATCCGCCGGACGTTCTCATCAGCAACGCGATACTCTCTACAATCAGTTGTCTGCGGCATCGGTAGAGTCTGTAGAAGCCTCTAAGTCGATAGGATATACGTCTCCGGCTCGGCAGTCTCGGAGCCAGAGTTGTACCGCCTGACCAATGATACCGTTGCTGCTTTCCCGGCGGGGGGTTGGAGGCTGAATGACGGCTTCATCGTTGGCGATGCGGGAAAACATGAGTGCTAATCGCCAGCCATCGCTAGCTTCGGTGAGAAATAGCCAGTGATATTGTTCCAGTGGCGCGATCGCATCTACTTGGTATTGCCACTCTAGCGTTGTAAAAAATACCTGCTGAATCGTTTCAGCCGTGGTGGCACTCTCATCGAACGTCAATGTCGAGACATCAATTGGCTCAAACTCGGCCTGTCCGGCAACGAGAATAGTGCCAAATCCGGTGGGGTCTTCATTAGCTTGAATACTGCGATAGGCAACTCGGTTGGCATAGCCAGGCAAATCCCTGAGCAATCCCGACATCAATACTTCTAAATCGCGGGGGCACGATGTTTCAGGACGTAGGTGAGGTATCGTTTCGGGCCGCTCAGGCTGAGGTAGGTCAGACGACTGGGCGATGGCTGGTTGAGAGGGTGCGATCGCGGCAAGTCCAGTGAGCAAAATTCCACCGAGCAACGTTAATCCTGCTAAGCGGTGCTCTTGCCATTGATGGCTGGGTGAGAGGGTGGGGGGGCAGGGCAATCGCATCATTATCTAGCTAAGAAAGAAGCTTCATTGGGATAAGGAATGCTGTCAGGGTAAGGTCATTGAAGCTAACCCTCCGAAAAGACGATGCAACCTCTACCTCAAACGAGCATTGCCAACCATTTTGCCA
>JBHJHM010000008.1:0-24318 GCA_050330865.1 Leptolyngbyaceae cyanobacterium | reverse complement strand
GTTATTCGCGTTTCTTCATCGCTTCGCATCTTTTCGTTTCTTCATTGCGTCTCTTTATCTCGTCTCATCATCGCGTCTCATCATCGCGTCTCATCATCGCGTCTCATCATCGCGTCTCCTCCCCAAGCTGCCCCTCCCCGCAATACTCCGCCAAAAACGGCGTCCGATACCCATCCGATCGCCACAGGACCGGATAGTAGCTCTCATCCATATCCAAACGACCGATACGACGATATCGGTCAAAAATATAGCCCTTACCCATACCAGGAAGCCGAAATTTCGCCTGCAAAGGCAGCGTACTCACCGCAAAACTCCGGCGTGTTTGCGCTTCACTGTGGTTACGCCCTGATCCATGCCAAAGATCGCCATGTAGGAGAACAGCGCTGCCTGGTGCTATCTCAATCGGCATAACCTCAAATGCGTCAACGCCTGCCTCCTTAGCTGCCTGCGAGAGGGGAGCCCGGTAGTCATCGCGAGGAGCATGGAGAAATCGCATCGTGTCAGTGCAGTGCCAGTGATGGGAAGCCGGGATAACTTCCAGCGTCCCTGCCTCTGTTGTGCAATCATTCAACGCAATCCAGCAGGTGATGATCGAAGAGGGCGCGATCGCACTCACATACGTACTATTCCGATGGAAAGCGACCTCGGGGGCATGAGGCGGCTTAATCCAGCACACATCCAATCCATATCGCCCGCCGTCCCAGCCCATCAACTCCGCGTTGAGACGCGCAATTTCGCTAGATAGGGAGTATTTAGCAATCGTGCGATCGCATCGCCACATCCCGGTCATCTGTCGCGTCGCATTCGGCTGACTCAGCCCCGGACGCCCATACCACTCGTCAGGATAAATTCCCGTCTCAAACTGTGTATTGAACAGCGGCTCCAAGCGCTCCACAATTTCATCAACCTGATTCTGAGTCAACACATTTTTCAAAATCAGATAGCCCTGAGCCTGAAATTCAGATATCTGAGCGGATGTGAAAGCGGGGCCGGTTTGCAGGGAAGGCATGGGAGGGATGAGAAGGGATAAAGGGGAAAGGGTCAGGGAGTTAAGGGAAAAGGGTAAAGAGGTAAGGGTGAAGGGTAGAAGGGCGGAGTTCTGAGTTCTGATTTTTGATTTTTGAATTGAACTCAGGACTCAGAACTTAAAACTCAGAACTAAAATCATCACCATCAACAATCAACAAAGAACCAACTACCAACCATCAACGAAGAACCAAGAAAGCTCTATTCCCTATCCCCTATTTCCCCCACAATACTTTTCCAAAAACGCCGTCCGATACCCGTCCTCGTGCCAAACGATGGGGAAGAAGCTTTCATCCATGGTGTCGTCGCCATGGCGTCGATATTTGCCGGCAATGTAACCGCCTGGAACATAGGCACCGTAGGGTTTGAACTGTGCCTCTGCAGGAATATAGGCCAGTACCATGCTGCGGCGGATGACGGGCATCTGGTTCTGACCAGAGCCGTGCCAGGTATTGCCGTGGTGAAAAACGCCGCTGCCAGAAGCGATATCTAGCTGCACGACTTCGGGATGATCAACGCCAGCAAGGTGAGCCGCCTGCTCCATCTCGGCAAGATAGCTGCGGTTCTGGTTGTGGAATTCGGGGACGGCCTCAGACAGCTTCCAGCGATGGGAGCCTTTGGCATATTCAATCGTGCTGGCTCCAGCCACGGCGTGGCTGAGGGCAATCCAGCAGACGATGACGTCGGACGGGGTGTGATAGTTGATGTACATCGAGTCCTGGTGGAGTGTCGTCTCCTTGGCGCCATTGGGCTTTTGCCAGATTCCGTCGGAGAGCAGGCGGGCTCCGGACCAGCCTTCTAACTCAGCAGCCATTTGGCCAACTTTGACAGAAGTGACAGCAGCGGCGAGGGTGCGATCGCACTTCCAGCCGCCGGTCAGCTGCCCTGCTTCTCCGGGTTTGCCGAGATAGGGATTCCAGTGCCATTCGTCGGGGTATACACCTGTTTCAAACTCGCCTGAAAACAAGGGATCAAACCTTGCGATCAGCTGTTTGACAGTTTCCTGATCAAACAGATTCTCCACGACTAAAAAGCCATCACGGTTGTATTGCGCTATCTGTTCAGCAGTAATCAGCGGTCTCGTTTTTGTTGGCATCGTTTTCGCCCTAGCAACCCCAATTTTGTTTACTCAAAGCAAACCGTCCTGTCCCTTCAAAATCCCAAACGTCCTCAGAAATTATCTCCCGACTCCTGAATCCTTCTAATAAACCTCCAAATATTCGTTGGTTTCCCAATCGGTGATGTGGTCGTGGAATCGGGCCAACTCAAACTGCTTCACGATAGAAAACAGTTGGCAAAATTCGGTGCCCAACAGGTCTTGCATAGGCTGATCGACCGCTAAAGCATCGAGGGCAGCATCCAGTGTTTTAGGGAACGGCGGCAGGTTAGGGTCGTCCTCGCTGGGGCCATCCACCATAGGCTGAAGCGATCGCTGCCCCTTAACACCCAGCAATCCCGCAGCCAAGGTGGCTGCTGCGCTCAGATAGGGATTGCTTAAGCCAGACCCGGCTCGCATTTCCAGATGAGTGTCGCTATCCCCGGTTGCCTTTACCCGCACCATGGCCGTGCGGTCCTCAATGCCCCAGCTGATGTTGGAAGGGGCGAAGGTATGGGGCTTCAACCGCCGATAGCAGTTGGGAGTCGGACCAATCAGGGGTAGCATTGCCGGAGCATGGTCCAGAATACCTTGGATGAAAGATTGCGCTGTGGCGGAAAGGCCATGGGGCGCATCCGCGTCAAAGAAGGCGTTCCTCTCATCCTGCCAAAGACTGATATGAAAATGACAGCAGCAGCCTGCCAGTCCTGGAAACGGCTTAGACATAAAGCTGGCGTGATAGCCCAAATGATGCGCAATCTCTTTCACTGCATTCTTGAATGTGAATGCCTTGTCCGCGCCCTGAATACCCATACCAGGCCCGTAGTTAATTTCAAACTGGGAGGGGGCGTATTCACAGTTGTGGGTGATGATATCAATTCCAGCGTTTTGCAAATAGTCGAGTAGCTGGGCGATCGCAGGCACATACTGGTTGCGGATGTGGTTGAAGATGTGCAGTCCGTCAAATAGTGGCTTATGGGTTTCAGCATCCAGCAAATAAAACTCGAATTCATGGCCCATCATGACGTCGAAGCCCATCTGCTTAGCCCGATCAAGCAAGGACTTGAGCACATAACGCGGGGCCGCCAGTAGAGGCTCTTCGGCACTCCAGTAGGCGTCGCAAACAACTTTTACCGTGCTGTCCATCCAGGGCACAGGCGTACAGCTACTGATATCGGGAAACAGCAAATGATCGCGATATTTACGCTCCTCGTGATAACCCGAAGCAGATACGACAGAAGAAGCCGTATCCAGCGCCAAGGTGCCGCCATAGAAGTTCAATCCCTTGCGCGCGTAGCCCTCGACCTTGTTAAGAGGAATAACTTTGAGGCGCGACACCCCATGTAGATCGGGTAGCTCAAAGCGGACATATTTGACACCCTGCGCCTTCAAAGACTCGACCCAGCCTGTAATGGTTTCGGGGGCAGATGTGGCTACGACCATACGCGATCGCCTCTAAGAGAATATTTCCTCAATCTGGCGGAGGATCCGAATCGCCGTTGTATCGGCAAGGACAAAACACCCACAATTCTGTTAATGCCTGTTGCCGATTATGTGGGGGAGCCATTGTCCCAAGCTGTTATCTGAAATCCTGTTGCTTCAAGGATCGCGCGAACCTGGGATTGTACCTCTGCCTTCATAAACAGGAGAACACCACCTTGCGTCTTGTCGTGAGGACGCTGGAGCGATCGCACGAGGGCGTCAGCAGGCTGGCGATGCAGGCCATTCTCGCCGAAGTGGGGATAGGTATCAAGGACGACATAGAGAGAGGCTGCCTGGCCCCGGACTTGTCCCACTAGCAGGGCAAAGTGCCCAACGTTCCAATCGGTAGGGGGGGGTATTAGCTGCCCAGTTTCTAGATAGGTAAATAGTTCCAGAGGCGTCAGTTGCGAGCCCCAAAAATGACGTGTATGAACATTTAGAATGGGTATGACCTGCCAGTCGGGGTGGGCAAGGCAGAGTGCGAGAAGCTCGCGGAGACCGGTTAGCCAGTCCTCTATCTGCAGCGGCAGCAGGCAAAAGTGTCCCTGACTCAAATGCTCGGTAGCGCGTATGAGGCCCGTAGCAGAGGTGCCACACATCGCCCTGTCAGAGCAGGTGGGAATCCGATCATAGCCAGGGCCTTGTCGTGGCCTCGCGCCTGAAGGCACCCAGTCAGCTGCATCGCCGTGATTAGGAAGCACTGTGTTGGCGGCGATCGCCACGTCAACCGCTGATAGTGATAACTCACCATAAACCTGCAGCAGTAACGAAATCCAGTAAGGTCCGCAGAGATTATCAGGCTGCTGACCGACACTTTCGTAGCGTTGGAGCAGCGGCAAGAGATAGGGCCACCACACAAGGCTTAACGACATGATTTGCTGATGACCTAAACCGTTACACTCTCTCAAACTACCGGAATCTCAAATTCCTTCAAAGCCTCAATGAGATCTTGATGCATGGCTGGAGAGGTCGCGATCGCGACGCCGGGGCGCAAATAATCCTCACACTGATCGAGACGGGGCATCGGCTGGCCCTGATGATCGGTGACGATACAGCCCGCTTCCTGCGCCAAGAATGCGAGGGCAGCTCCGTCAATGAACTTACTGCCAGCCAAGAGAACCCCTCCGACTTCGCCAGTCAGAATCGCGTTGACGCTGGGAATACCTTGCGTTTGAGAATAGTCTTCTAAAACACGGACGATAGTGTAGCGATCGCTCAGCTTTGGCTTCAGGGGAGACATTCGGGTTCCCAGTAGCACCGAGTTTTGAGGGGCTAATCGAAGAGGCTGAGCCGCATCCAGGTCTTTTTCCAGGGGGGCCACAAAAGTTCCCTGCCCCCGCAGCGTATAGTAGTACCGATTTTCAGCGGGGCTAATCGCTAATACAGCTTCAAATTCATCCGCATTTAGCACCGTCAAGATGATCTGGTAGTTGGGAAAACCATCCATATAAAAGCGGGTGCCATCAATGGGATCGAGGGTGACCAGGTAATCACCCACTGGACCCAGTTCAATCGAGCGAAAGTATTTGGTGTTGTAAGACTGCTCAAATTCTTCACCAAAGAAGCGAATGTCAGGAAAGCTGCCCAACAGGGCAACTTCGACAAAGGTTTGCACCGACAAATCAGCGTCGGTCAGCGCGGTAGAAAACGGATTAGGACCTTCTTTCTCGGGCTGCCTAACGATCTTCGACTGGATGTGGTGAGCATAGCCTGCAGCTAGTCGCAGGGGCGGCAGCAAGGTTTCAAGAATCTGGCGGGGCGTGGGGGTGGCAGCCATGGTTTCCGGGAAGTAGCAGCGCCCCTATTATCCGAGGAAATTGAGATCCTCAGGAGAAAATTTAAGCCCGGAATTCTCAACTACAGTCAAGCACGGCATACTCCCGATAGTTGGGAAGACATCCAGCCTTTTACCAAATACCGGGCGAGAAGCTCGGAGCATTGCTAATCACCACACTATTGCCGGATTGCTGCATCACAAACAGTCCCTGGTTATCAGCATAGGTATCCACTTTGTTAATTGATTCTTGACTATCCACCTACCCAGAATTTTTGACTTCAACGGACACCGCCTAAAGTTCCTGAGTAAGCCTGTCAGTGTCGCAGACTGCAGTGTTAAAGAACCGTAGCTCCCTATAATGAGAGGCTTAAGCAGATGTTAAAACACTTTGCTGACCTACTCTAAGTCGATTTTTTGAGCTGAATTTGTCTATGTCCACGCCTGAATATGGGTTCCCGGATGGAATATCGCATTCATCGACAATTCGACCGATTGGTGTTTATGCCCTGTCAGGACTGGCAGCAGAGGGCGATCGCCTCTTTTCCATCGATACGGTCAGGGGCTACCTCCTTGCCATTGATCCTCGCACCAACAACACCGTTATCCTGAACCCATATCAGCTAGAGGATAAGGAATGGATCGATGCTGTAGGGTTGTCTCTTTGGCAAGATACCTTTTGGTTTGCGCGAGACGAAGCAGTTTTTTGGTGCGATCGCCAAACCCTAAAACCCATCTTGTTTGCCGAGCTACCCTATCCTGTAGCAGGCGTGGCCGTGTGGGAAAACACCGTTTATGCCAGCTGTCAGAAATCAGGCTATATCCATCGTTTTGATCGCAACACGGGCGAACTTCTGGCAAAGTTTCCGCAGCCGGGGGTGGGGCCCGAAACGCTAGCCATTACGGAGGCCGGTCTATGGGTGTGCGATCGCACGGAGCAAACCGTCTACTGCTTGGATCGATCTACAGGTGCCATCCAACTGAGCGCTCTGACGCCCTACAGTTCACCAACAGGCATCGCGTTTCACAGGCCTGAAGGCGGCCAAGATCCGATTTGCTATGTCGTGTATGCCGATGAAGAACCCTATATTCGCGATGATCCCAATAGCGAGTCTCCCTATGAACTGACGTTTCGCGATCGCACCTTCCTTCATCCGCTCTATCTTCATACCAATCAGGCGAAGCACTACACGCTCTCCAATGGCTACCTGGTGGAATTCTCCTATGTGGAAGAATTGCTCCCTCTGGACGCGATTACCCTTAACACTGTTGAATGGCGGATTGCCCTACCTGCCAACACTTTGCGCCAGCGTGTCCGCCATGTAGAACCGATTGGTCACCCCTTCACCATTGAAGAGCAGGATGGCCAGCAGGTTGCCGTCTTTCGGTTTGATCAGCTGCAGCCTTTTCAAGGGGGGCTCTTGGGCTGGAAGGCGATCGTCGAAATGTACAGCCTCAAATATCACCTCACCCCTGACGATGTCGATGAGAACCAGCCACTCCCGCCTGCGTTCCAACGCTACTTGGTAGATAACGATGATTTGGCCATGGATACGCCCACGATTCAACAGGCTGCTCAGGAGGGCGTAGGCACTGAAACGAACGTGTTGCGACAGATGCTGAAGCTTCGCAACTACGTCTATGATCGTCTCTCCTACGGTATTCAGCCCAAGATTGATACTCCTGATATAGCCCTGGAGCGAGGTGTCGGCTCCTGTGGGGAGTATGTAGGGGTGCTGTTGGCCCTGGCACGCCTGAATGGGATCGCCTGCCGCACGATTGGCCGCTACAAGTGTCCACCCCGTCCAGAATATCGTCACCTGCCTCTGGAGCCCGATTTTAATCATGTCTGGCTAGAGTTTTATGTTCCTGGTGTCGGCTGGCTGCCGATGGAATCCAACGTGGACGATGTGATTGAGCGCGGTCCTTATCCTGAACGATTCTTTATGGGATTAGCCTGGTACCACACCGAGATCGGTAAGGGAATCCCTTTTACCAAAATGACCGCTGTTGACAAGCCTGAGGATTTTTCCTTACGCGATTTGGCTGTCAATCACATTCGCTTTCAGATCTTAGATGAGCTAGTACCGCATGAGACTGCTTAAACCTTTGTGAATCGCGTCAAGGTGCTGGCCTTCTTGACCGGACCGGACCTAAAAGCGTTAAGGTCTTCCTGTATAGAAGTCATGGAGTTGGCAGTTCCGGTGGGAATCACAGGCCGATCAGTTCGCAGAGTCTTCGCAGTCTCACGGGTACTGCTGTCCGTTTACTACGCTTACATGGTCGAATATCGGGCGGAGCTGATGTTTTGGGTTCTTTCCGGCAGCTTTCCACTGATCTTCATGGGAATTTGGGCTGAAGCGGCGCAAAACGGCCAGTTTTTGCTAGATCCTGTCACTTTTATCCGCTACTTTTTGGTTGTCTTTTTAGTCCGTCAACTAACGGTTGTTTGGGTTGTGTGGGAGTTTGAAAGAGAAGTCAATGAGGGCAAACTTTCGCCCTTCTTGCTACAGCCAATCGATCCTGTTTGGCGACACTTTTTTAGCCATGTCTCAGAACGCTTTGCACGACTGCCGTTTATCGTGGTTCTGGTCGGATTGTTCTTTTTGCTCTATCCTCAAGCGATTTGGCGGCCTTCGCTGCAGGCACTTGGAACGGGAATTCTGGCAACTAGTTTGGCGTTCTGCCTCCGCTTTATCATTCAGTACACCTTTGCCATGATGGCATTCTGGACTGAACGAGCCAATGCTTTAGAACAGCTGTGGTACCTGGTTTACATTTTCTTGTCAGGTATGGTGGCTCCGCTTGAGGTCTTTCCAGAGGCGGTGCGGGCTGTCGTCTTGTGGACGCCGTTTCCTTACCTTATCTACTTCCCAGCAAACATCATCATTGGCCAACCCACCGACTTAGTGCAGGGGTTCCTCGCGATTACCGGCTGGGGATTGCTCTTTCTAGCGGCTAATCGCTGGCTATGGCGGCGAGGATTACGCCAATACTCAGGCATGGGGGCATGATGCAGCGCTATTGGGAAGTCTTACGACTATTTTGGAGCACGGCGATCGCCGCCGAACTGGAATATCGGCTCAACTTCATCGTTGCGACCCTCAGCAGCGTTGGGGGATTAGTGGGTAGCTTATTCGGTTTGTTCTTGTTTTACCGAACTGGCTATCAGTTTCAAGACTGGAGTTGGGAGGAAGCGCTAGTCGTGCTGGGCATTTTCACAATGCTGCAGGGATTCTCAGCGACATTCCTAGCCCCCAACCTCAATCGAATTGTTAGGCAAGTTGAGGAAGGCACGCTTGATTTTGTATTGCTAAAGCCGATTAGTTCTCAATTTTGGCTCTCTGCCCGCACCCTGTCCCCTTGGGGCATTCCCGATCTGCTGTTCGGTGTCATCCTCATCGGCTATGCGGGAAGTCGGCTAACGATAGACCCCTGGTCTTACGTTTTCGCACTGCCTGCTCTAGCATTTGGCTTCATGAGTCTCTATAGCCTCTGGTTCATGCTCGGAGCTACTAGCATCTGGTTCGTCAAAATCTACAACGTTACAGAAGTTCTCAGAGGGTTGCTAGAAGCAGGCAGATTTCCTATCGTGGCTTACCCTATGGCCTATCGAGCCTTCTTTACATTTGTGATTCCCGTCGCTTTTTTGACCACCGTACCGGCTCAAGCCCTTCTAGGACGCGGCAACTTTACCTGGATCGCGGGTTCGGCCCTCTTGGCCATCATTCTATTGCAAGTTTCCCGCTGGTTTTGGGGATTTGCACTGCGGTTTTATACCAGTGCATCGAGTTGAGAGAATTTGGAGTTCGGAATTCGGAATTCAAACTCATCACCCTATCTACCCATCTACTCATCCACCCATCTACTTATCGACCCATCCACCCTTCGACTGAAGCTCACGGCGAAGCGCTTCTACCCCCACCCTCGCCGTACAATAAATTTGTCCCGTTTGTCCGTTCGTCGCATGACTCACTCGACCGATATCACTACGCTCGCTCGCTGGATGGCAGCCGATTTCAGTAATCAGCAGCAGGCGATGGATAATCCGCCGCTGTTCGCGCATATTCGAGTGTGCATGCGCCCTTTACCGTACGAGGTGTTAGACGGCGTTGGTTTGTATTTGGAACAGGCTTACGATTTCATGCTGAAGCAGCCCTACCGAGCCCGCGCCATGAAGCTATTTGTGGTAGATAACCGCATCGAAATTGAAAACTTTAAGGTGAAGGACGAAGAGAGTGTGTATGGGGCAGCGCGCGATCGCGCTTTACTCAACACCTTGACCCGCGATCGCTTGGAGAAATCGCCTGGCTGCAACATGCATGTCGAGTGGACAGGACACAGCTTTAAGGGCAAGGTAGAGCCTGGAAAAGCCTGTATGGTCGTTCGTAAAGGCCAAAACACCTATCTCGATAACGAATTTGAAATCAGCGAGGACGGGTTGCTGAGTTGGGATCGGGGACGGGATCCGGAAACGGATGAACAGCTTTGGGGCACGCTTGCAGGTCCGTTTCAGTTTCGGCGTCGGATGAGTTTTCAGGATGAGGTGCCGCTTGGCTAAGCAACGACTGGATGTATTGCTAGTCGAGCGGGGATTGTGCGAAACACGTCAGCTGGCCCAGCGCATCATTCGGGCGGGAGAGGTGCGGGTGAACCAGCAGATGGTGGACAAGCCAGGAACTGCGATCGCGGCTGATGCCGAAATTACCGTCAAGCAAAAGCGTCCATACGTTTCACGGGGCGGTGAAAAGCTCGCGAAGGCTCTGCAAACGTTCGATATGACTATTCGCGATCGCATTTGTTTGGATGGAGGGATCTCGACTGGAGGCTTCACCGACTGTTTATTGCAAGCGGGGGCCAAGTTGGTCTACGGCATTGATGTGGGCTACGGACAGGTCGCTTGGAAACTCCGGCAAGATCCCCGCTTGGTTCTGCGAGAACGGACAAATCTACGGTATTTAACCCCCGAAGAGCTGTATACAACCGATACACCACGCCCTGATCTAGGCGTCATGGATGTTTCGTTCATTTCTCTTACCAAGGTGCTGCCTGCCTTTTGGCAGTTATTGCTCCCTCCCCGAGAAACGATTTTGCTGGTGAAACCCCAGTTTGAAGTGGGCAAAGAGAAAGTTGGCAAAAACGGTGTTGTGCGATCGGCGCCAGACCAAGCAGAGGCCATTTGGCACGTCCTGCTAACGGCTAGAGAACTGGGATGGCGCGATCGCGGTCTTACCTATTCTTCCACCGTCGGACCAGCTGGCAATATTGAATATCTCCTTTGGCTGGCTATGGATCAAGAAAGGACTACTAGTGCAGAAGACCTTCTGACATTAGATAGAACTTACGAGTTGACAACGCAAGCTCAGGTGGCGCTAAAATCTGCAGCAACTAAAGGAGCAAACGATTCCACCTAATTCCTATTACAAGATGCGATCAACATCCACCAAAGCCCTGGAATACAGGTACCTTATCATGTCAAGGATTTGCTTCTGAAAATATCTTCAGTCTTTGAGTAATCGAGTATTCGCTGTGAAGAGCAGAAGGTAGCTCATGCACCAGATATGATCAATATGGTCTAAGCAGTTAACACAGGAGGCAAGGTGAACATTCGCATAGAGTTACCTTCTGACTTGGAGAATGAACTTTCTGCAGAAGCTTCTCAGCTTAAGCTACCTCTAGCAGAATATATTCTACGTGTTCTCTCCTTTCGCCCTTTTCTCCAAGATCCTCCCAAGACAGGGGTAGAACTCGTTGCCTATTGGGAAAGTGTTGGGGTGGTTGGTTCTCGGCCTGATATTACTGATAGCCAGAAACATGCACGCAGACTGCGTGACCTGGCTAAAAACCGGGAACAGGCTTAGGTAGCGAATGTATCTTATAGATACTGATGTCATGATCGATATCCAGCGGAGCTACGCACCTGCACTGACATGGTTTGCCTCTCTTTCAGGACTGCCTAATATTCCTGGATTTGTGGTGATGGAGCTGATTCAGGATGCTCAGAACAAGCAACAGGTTCGTAAAGTCCTACAAATGGTGGCTCCGTTGCAAATCGTCTGGCCTACTGAAACTGATTGTGCTCGCGCTTTATCCGACTTCACTGCTTACCACTTGTCCCATAAAGTCGGCCTAATTGATGCCTTGATTGCTGCTTGTGCCGTTGGGCATAATGCAACTCTTTGTACCTTCAACGTGAAGCATTATCGGGTTATTCCAGGTTTAATCCTAGAGCAGCCATATACTCGCTGAACTGCCTAACACTTCGTTGGCCCATGCGGGACAGGCACAAATTACGGGTGAGTGCTTAAAGCTGTCTGCCTTGCATAACTTAACCTTCGATAAAAGCCTCTTTGTACTGGAGGTACCAAAATCTACATGAGCATAGACATTCAAACCGAGTACATTGCTGCTTTGACGGATTTACACCGTGGGCTTGACTGCAAAGGACCCGGTGACCCTGACTTCTCACGCCATATTCTGAGTAAGCTTTCGTCTTTGCCTCTCAAGCCACGCATTGCTGATTTGGGATGCGGAAGTGGTGCCAGTGCATTGTTACTTGCCCGACACTACCAAAGCCCTGTTAGAGCGGTAGATTCCTCGTCAGTTTTTATCGACGAACTTAAAGCACGTGCAAAACAAGCGGGTTTAGAGCATTTAATTATTCCGATTCATGGTGATATGGCCAAGCTGGATTGGCCCGTGAGTTCAATTGACCTGCTTTGGTCTGAGGGGGCTGCCTACACTCTTGGGTTTGAACAGGCCCTTAAACTCTGGCGACCGCTGCTCGCAAACAACGGCATTGCTGTTATATCTGAGCTGAGTTGGTTTATTGAAGATGCACCCGCACCTGCGATCGCCTATTGGCAAAACGCCTATCCAAGCATGGGGACTGAGGCTGAGAATGTCGCTCGGGCTCATGAGTCTGGTTTTAATTTGATTTCGATATATCGGCTGTCGAGTCAGGCGTGGTGGGGCAATTACTATGAACCCCTCCGTGAGCAAATACAACGGATTGAGATCACCCCAAGTATGCAATCCGTCATTCGTGAAACTGAAGAAGAGATGCAGTTGTTCGAAAAATTCAGTGACTTTTATGGGTATACATTTTATGTGCTGCAAGCAGCCTAAAGAAATCTATTCCAGTGGCTGGACACGGTCAGGTGGCCAGTAGATTTTGTAGGCTGGCCCCAACAGGTTGTCGGCAGGCAAATATCCCCAAATATGGGAATCGTAGCTGTTGTTGCGGTTATCACCCAGCACGAAGTAGCTGTTGCCAGGAACAACTTCCGGACCCCACTCGTAGGCAGGAGCTTCCAGCGTATAAGTCTCCGACAATGGGCGATCATTCACATACACACGCCCCTGCGCAACAGCAACCTGTTGGCCTGGCAACCCAATGATCCGCTTGACGTAAAGCAGGTCATCAGAGGGGTGATCGCGCTCGATAAGGGCTGCATCGGGAGGCGTAAAGACAACAATGTCACCAGCTTGCGGTTGATAGTTGGGATTACGGGAGACAAAGAGGCGATCGCCCCCTTGCAGAGTTGGCGCCATCGAATCGCTCGGCACAATAGACTGCTCAACGGCTTGGCGAATCCAACCGGGTGTTGAACCTAGCGCCAAGCGAACCACCAAAAGACCCAAGACCAGAAGGGCGATCGCGCCAGATTTAGGACGCCCGCTATGGGGAAAGTTGACATACACGTGATAGCAGCTGAAAGCCCAAATCAAGGGTGGAATCGCGACCAACTGCGGCAAGGAGTTCGCGAGCCATGCTGTGCTCAGTCCTGTTACCAAAAACAGCCCGCCTATTAGTGCCTGCTGTAGATACAGATGCCCCAATCCGGGTAGCAGTTGTGAGAGAAAGACGGCGTACCAAGGATCTGATCGCCCTTGGGGAATGGCAATCCGGGTTGCATATCCGGGTTGGGTGCCTCGATACGCATCCAAAATACTGAAGCTGTAGAGCACCAGAAACACTCCAATCGCCCAGAACCCCCACATTGTTCTGCCATTCGCCCCAAAAATGGACCAGGTCGCATAACCCAGCAGGGCGATCGCTGCAGCCACTAAGCTTATTCCCTTGACCTGGAAAGCACTGTAAAGCTGACCCAGGCCGGGAAACACCAGCGAATAGTTCACAGCCAGCCACGGGTCAGGTCGCTGGGGCCTGATGGAAGGAAAGGAGGATTTCATGCTCAAATTATCTATCAGTCTCCTCTAACCGTGCCTCTGCTTCTCGCCATTCCTTGGCTTGCTCGCGGATTGCCCACATTCAGGGCGCACTCACAGAGTTCTCAGAGAAGCGTCGTAGGATTTCCTTAACAAAAAGTGAGTGCTTCTTGGAAGCATTACTCTCTAAAATTTCAGAGTGGATTAAACCTCTATTACTGCTGGGCCTAAGGTTATGGACGCAACGCATGCATTCAGACTTGCACATCCTGCGATCGCTGTTTTCTACGTATTTCCGCTCATCGGCATTACAACGTATTTTGCCTTTCAGGCACGCCAGCGTCGTCTGGCCACGATGAACAAAGAGAAGACTCGAATTGCACCTGTCGTTGGGCAAGAACACGTGAAGATAGGCCGCTTGCTGGCGGCCTCCGTCGTCGGGACAGCCCTGCTGGGATTGACCCATCCTCTGATCAAGAAGATGGTCGAAAACAATGCGTGGGCGGCTGATAATTTTCGGGTGCTGTTTGTAGCGGCTGTCTATGCACTGACAGTGGCCACGCTGATATTTCTCTATCGTGCCAAGATGCCGATGTGGCGAGGCATATTTGCGGCACTCTCGAGCATGGGACTGATTATCTTGGGGTGCCAGCCAGAGATCTTTCGTCGTGGCAATGAGTGGTTTATCTCTCACTATTACTACGGCATGGGGGCAGCCCTTTTGATGATTGTGTCGGTGGCCATTTTGCCTGAGATTTATCGGTCACCCGCCTGGCGAAGGGCCCACATCGCTCTCAATATTATTGCCCTGCTGTTTTTCATTGGTCAGGGGATCACTGGCGCACGCGATTTATTTGAAATCGGGTTCTACTCGAACGTTTGATGAATAAATAACCCTTGCCGTCTTTCTCCTTACCCAACCCCCCATCAGCTCTCTCCTGCTCTACAATTCAGACATGTTAGAGAAGCGACTCCGGCATTGGTCAGGATGGCCTTGGCTTGTAGCCATTGGGATAGGTTGTCTGGTATTTCAGGCAGTCGATTACTTCTGGTCTGAAGGGCTATGGTTTCAAGATGTAGGATACGCCAGCGTATTTAGATTGCGCTTGTGGAGCCAAATTCTGCTGGGAGCATGTGGCACTGGTTTGAGTATGGTTGTGCTTTGGGGTAATTTAGCGCTAACCAGACGCTTCCCATCGCCACCCTCTTCGCCTCGATCCATTGAGCTAGAACCGCGATCGCGCCCTGTTGGCATCGGTCTTTCGTCGCTACTCACAGCTAGCACTGCTCTAGGAATTCTGTTGGGCATTCAGATGTTGTACCTGGGGCGGGTAGTTGCTAGCTACTGGTCGCTAACGGCTTCACTGTATAATCCGGCCCCCCCCCTGCCGCTCTGGGCCAAACCGGCAGCCATTCAAGCAGTGCTGAGCCAATTAGTCAGCTATCCGTGGCAGTTGGGAGCTTTGCTGCTGGTGGCGATCGCGTTCCTGTTACTACCTCAGTTTTGCACCGCGATCGCAGCCATTTTTACCAGTGTGGCTCTCGGCTTAGTGCTGTCAGAACAGTGGACTAAAGTTTTGACAGCGCTCAATCCCGTTCCTTTTGGCAAACGCGATCCGCTGTTTAACCAAGACATCAGTTATTACCTTCTGCGCCTGCCCTTTTTAGAAGTTGTTGAGTTTTGGTTTATTAGCCTCGTCTTTTTTCTGCTGATTAGCGTCACGCTGACGTATATGTTGTCTGGCAACAGCCTCAGTCAGGGTCGCTTCCGGGGCTTTTCACCAGCTCAACAGCGACATTTGTATGGGCTAGGCGGTGTATTGCTGTTGGCAACCAGTTTGAATCATTGGCTGGGTCGGTACGAAATTTTGTATTCACCGCAGGGGGTGGTGTATGGGGCTAGCTACACCGACGTGCACATAGATTTGCCGGTCTACACTGGGCTGAGCGTTATTGCACTATTCCTTGGACTAGGGATGTTGTGGCTGACTTTGTTTTGGCCTATTGGGATAAGGGATATCCTGGCGTGGCTGGGTCAATTAGGTCAGCGACGATACCCCAAATTGCCGCCATTGCCCTATCGCCCCATATCAACCAGACCGCTTTTGTGGGGTCTAGCCCTCTATCTTATGCTGGCGCTTATTGGCGGTCTCATTGTTCCGCGAGTGGTTCAACGGTTGATCGTACAACCGAATGAACTGCAGCGCGAAACGCCTTATATCGAACGTTCTCTCAGCCTGACTCGTGCGGCGTTTGGGTTATCAAATGTTGATGTCAAGCCATTTCAGCCTCAGGGCAACCTGACAGCGAATGAGTTGGAAGAGAATGATCTCACCCTCGATAATATTCGTCTCTGGGACACTCGCCCATTACTAGAAAGCAATCGTCAGCTTCAGCAAATTCGCTTGTATTATGAGTTTTCTGATGCCGATGTTGATCGCTACACCCTCATTGATGACGCGGGTAACTCCCAACAAAGACAGGTCTTGATTTCAGCTCGGGAACTCAACTATGAGCGCGTGCCAGAGGAAGCTAAAACCTGGGTCAACCAGCATTTAATCTACACCCACGGGTATGGTTTCACGATGAGCCCTGTGAACACAGCGAATGCGGATGGGCTACCGACTTACTTCGTGAAAGACATTGCCCATACGGCAAGTAGTCAGGCAGTACGCCGCAGCATTCCAATCGATAGACCGCGCATTTACTTTGGCGAGCTAACTGACACGTACATCATGACGAACACGCGGGTGCGTGAGTTAGATTACCCCAGCGGCGATGACAACGTTTACACAACTTATGCTGGAAACAGCGGTATTTTTCTACGCAATCCTCTGCGGCGTCTGCTATTTGCTTGGCATTTACGTGACTGGCAGATGTTGTTTACAGAAAATTTCACCGCCGATACGCGGGTTTTATTTCGTCGTCGAATTACGGATCGAGTGCAGACGATCGCGCCCTTCTTGCGCTTTGATTCCGATCCGTATCTGGCTATTGCGAACGTCCAAGAAGACACCAGCCAGTGGGGGTCCGATCCCATGCCTCGCCAGCTGGTAGCCGCAACAGAGGCCGATCCTAACTACCTGTATTGGATCATTGATGCGTACACTACAAGCGATCGCTATCCCTACTCCGATCCGCTGGATAACGACTTCAACTACATTCGTAATTCCGTCAAAGTTGTGGTTGATGCCTACAACGGAGCGGTCAGATTTTTTGTCACTGATACCGACGATCCCATCATCCAAACCTGGAGTCGTTTGCTACCTGGCATGTTTGCACCTCTCAGCGCGCTGGCGCCTGAGCTACGAGAGCACATTCGCTACCCGCAGGATCTTTATCAAATCCAGTCACAACATTTGATGACCTACCACATGACGGATCCTCAGGTTTTCTATAACCGGGAAGATCAGTGGCGTGCTCCTAACGAAATCTATGGCACTGAAGCACAGCAGGTCGAGCCCTATTACCTAATTATGAAGTTGCCAGAGGAGGACACCGAAGAGTTTATTCTGCTGCAGCCCTTCACTCCAGCTCAACGGAATAATTTGGTGGCTTGGTCAGCGGTCAGTTCTGATGGCGATCGCTATGGTCGGATTTTGCTCTATCGCTTTCCCAAGCAAGAACTTGTTTTTGGACCTGAACAAATCGAAGCTCGGATTAATCAAGATCCGGCCATTTCCCAACGGATTTCACTCTGGGATACGCAGGGGTCGCGAGCAATACAGGGAAATTTGCTGGTAATTCCAATTGAGCAATCGCTGCTATATGTCGAACCGCTCTACCTAGAAGCGGAACAAAACCGGCTACCCACACTCGCGCGCGTGATTTTGGTCTATCGCAATCGCATTGCGATGGCCGAAAATTTGCGCGATGCCCTGTCCGCAATATTTCAAGGCGATCGCGAAACAGCCCCCCCGGTGCTGCGCGAACTAGAAGACACGGCCAACCCTCTTCAAGAACTCCTCCCTGACTTAGACACACCCGCTGAAACCGAACCACCGTCTTCTTAATTGCCAGTTTGTGACGACGGTGGGAATTTTCACAATGGGCACTGCTGACGCCGCCATCCAACTCTGCATACATGAAGCACTGTCCCCAAACCGGCAGTTATCTGCCAAGATCTGATTATGTCAAGCGCCTGTTGACAGGTTTCATCTTTGTTACTGGGAATCCTCTAACAAAGACGCCGTAGTCGAACCCTTCGAACACTGTTATGAAGATTCTCCTCGTTGAAGATGATGAAATTTTAGTGGCAAGCCTTGCCGCTGATTTAACAGCGCAAAACTATGTCGTTGAAGCGGTGAATGACGGCAATACAGGGTTGAGTTACGCTCAGGCGACTGAATATGACCTTATCGTTCTAGACGTCGACCTTCCCGGAATGGATGGTATTACGCTTTGTCAGCGCTTACGCCAAGACCACTATGAGGGACCCATTCTACTGCTGACAGCCAAAGGAGACAGTGACTATAAAGTTCAGGGTCTAGATGCCGGGGCGGATGATTACGTTGTGAAGCCTTGTCCTACAGATGAACTTACGGCTCGTATCCGAGCGCTTTTACGCCGTCCGCGTGAGATTACCTCCTCTGTTTTGCAATGGGGAGCCTTACAGCTAGATCCCAGTACTTGCCAAGTTTTTTTCGCTGAAGCTAATATCTCGCTTTCCCCTAAAGAATACGGAATTTTGGAACTGTTTCTCCGGAATCCTCAGCGCGTTTTTAGCAGCACGGTTCTACTCGAACGCCTTTGGGGATTCGATGAGATGCCGGGCGAAGAAACCATTCGCTCGCACATCAAACGTCTGCGTCGTAAACTCAAGAATGCTGGGGCCGATGAGGTTATCGAGAACATCTATGGCATGGGCTATCGGCTGATGCCAGCACCCCTGGCATCAACCATGGCACCAACCAGCGCTATTGAGAAGACGCCCGACAGTACTTTGACACCGACGGAGCCGAAGCCGTCGCCAGCAGCAAGGGCTGAATCTGCTGCTGCTGCTGCTACTGCAGACGTAACGGCAGCTCAAGCAGCTCGGACAGCGGCGATCGCGGCTTTGAGTCAGTTCAGTGATGTGATTACTGATCGATTAGCGATTTTGGAGGCGGCTGCGACTGCCCTGCAAGCCGGCAGCTTATCTGACGAATTGCAGCACTCGACTCGACAGGCAGCTCATAAGTTAGCGGGATCGCTTGGCATGTTTGGTCTGGCCGAGGGATCGCACCTGAGTCAAAAGATTGAGACCTGTTTCCAGGAAACGCCTCCAACAGTTGATGCGGAACAGCTTTCTGACTGGGTTAACCAACTGCGTCACGATATCGAAGCGACTTTAAGCACAACCAGCAACACCACACCAGATGAAACATCACCTTGCAGCAATGAGGCACCTTGCAGGGGTGAAACATCAACAGGTGATGATGGGACATCAGGGGGCGATGGCAAGTGTTTGGAAAAACCGCCTGCTATCATCCCGCCGGGAGCACCACTCCCGTTGCTGTTTGTCGTGACTACCAATCCTGATTTGCTGCGCGAGCTCCAGACGAGCGCTCAACAGACTCTGCGAATTCTGCAGGCTAGCAGTCTATCTCAAGCTCAGGACCAACTCGCTCAGGATCACCCAAGTACGATCTTGCTCGATTTGGAAACCGCTTCAGAAACCCATGAAACGCTAATGTTTCTGGCGCACGTAACTCAAACACGACCCAATGCGTCAATTTTGATTCTTATGCGTGAGGACACATTTGAATCCCGTCTAGAAATTGCCAGCTATTGCAGCTGCACATTTCTACCCCGTTCCGCTCCCGTCACCCAAATTGTCGATAGCGTCGTTGAAAGTTATCAGGATCTCGCTGCGCATACTTTTCACGTTCTGGTAGTCGATGATGATCCTGTCATTTTGCAAACTTTAGCAAAGCAGCTTCCACCTTGGGGTTTACGCGTTACAACACTCGCCGATCCACGCCAGTTATGGAATCAGCTACCTCAGTTGAAACCAGACCTATTAATGCTCGATGTCGAGATGCCTCACGTCAATGGGATTCAGCTCTGTCAAGTGATCCGGAGCGATCGCACCTGGGGAAATCTACCTATATTGTTCTTAACCGCTCGTCGCGACGCCAAAACAGTACAGCAAATTTTTCAGGCGGGCGCGGACGACTATATTGCTAAACCCTTTGCCGAACCTGAACTGGTTACCCGCATCTTGAATCGACTGGAACGTCAGCGCTTGGCTCGCAGGCTAGCTGTCATTGATCCGGTTACGGGCTTAATTACCGAGCAGCAGGCACTTAGGGATATGAGTCGTGACTTGGCGATCGCCCAGCGATATCGTCAGCCCTACTGTCTTGCGGTCATCGCGGTAAACGATCAATCGCGCTCAACAATTTCACCCCAACCTCATCTAGAGGAAGACGTTGTATGCGAGATTGCCAATATCTTTAGCCAAAAACTCCGCCGTGAAGATCTGGTCACTCAATCTGACCCAAATACTTTTCTCTTAGGGCTATACGGTATTCACAAACAGCACGCAGCAGAACGGCTACGCAGACTTACACAAGAAATTCGAGCCGATATCCTGCAATCCTTTCCAGAAAAGAACACTGTATTGTCTTTTCAAATCGGAGTGGCAACAGCTCCCGAGGAGGAGGAAAGTATTACCCCTCTCCGTTGCTTAGCAGAAGAGCGTCTGCATCTAGTGGTCAGCTCTGAGTCCCGCCAACCTTCACATCTGCCCTCATAGTTTTAGTGCGCTATTCACAAAATCTTTTCTCAATGAAGTTTGAAATCTACACTTTATAACAATGAAACGTATCTTAGTCATTGATGATGAACCAGATATTCGTGAAATCACAAAAATAAGTCTACAAATCACGAAACACTGGGAAGTTTTAACGGCTGTTTCAGGTCTGGAAGGCGTTGAAATAGCAGCTTCTCAAGCTATCGACGCCATTCTATTAGATGTAATCATGCCTAACTTCGATGGCTTAGCAACACTCAAAGCGCTCAAAACACATTCGGCAGCACAAAATATTCCGGTTTTATTACTAACTGCGACCGCTAAATTAGCCCTACAGACCGAGTATCTTGCATGGGGTGCCCAAGGCATTCTCCTGAAACCTTTTGACCCGGGTACTTTAGGAGAGCAGATAGAAACCATGCTGGGGTGGCCCTCCTCTAAAATAGAGCAATCTAAACAGATCGATACAAACTTTGTGGGCTAGCCAGAGCAATATAGACGGCGTTGCCATTCCATCCTAGCCTGCTTATATGGAAGTATCATAAACGTTCATAACAGCATTATTGCTCGGTTGATATATGTAGCCAAAGACAGAAGAACGAAAACAGAAGAACGAAAAGACCGCTCTCTAACACAGGCTTTCAGAAATCTAAAGGTTCTAGCCTAGATAGCTTCGCCGTCTTATCCTAACAGACCTAGTGACGGCTATACCTTTTCGACGAGTTATGGTTACGTATCACGATGCTGTAGGAGCATAGGACTGCGCCTTGGCTGAATGTGGAGCCGCCCAACATAGAATCGACATTATGGTCTTTGGTGAAGCTTTACTAACTTTGCCTCAAGCCTAAACCCTACAGAAAATTGTGTCATTCAATCGCTGTTTCCTGATTTGCTAGAAACAACGATGCTGCCCCTCCATTCATTGGCTTTGCAAAATAGTATCCCTGCACACTTTTACAGCCCATCTTTTGCAAAGTTTGAAGCTGTGCTAGCGTTTCAACGCCTTCGGCAATAACATCCAGCTGCAATCGATCAGCCAACAGTATGATGGTTTCACTGAGTATCCAATTTTGACTCAGCACAAATGATTTATCAATTTTCAAGGCATCTACATGAATATTCTGAAGCCGCGAAAGAGACGAATAGCCAGTTCCAAAATCATCTAGGTAGATCTGAACACCAATATCTCTCAGCCTAAAAATATTTTCTAGCGCTCCATCGTGGTTCTCCATGAGAGCGCTTTCAGTGATCTCAAGCTTTAATGTATTTGGAGGAATATTTGTTTTGATCAATATTTGCTTAATTTTATGGCTCAGGTCAGGCTCAGACAGCTGTACTGAAGATAAATTGATGCTCATTGTAATAGGGAGCCGAGGAGAAAATTCCTGCTGCCAGATATACAATTGTTGGCAAGCTTTTTCCAGAAAAAATAACCCAAGCTGTTTGATAAGACCGCTTTTTTCAGCGATGGGAATAAAAATCTCAGGCGAGACGAGTCCTTTGGCAGGATGTTGCCATCGACCTAAAGCTTCGAACCCAGTTATGCTGTTATCGACGATGGAAACAATGGGCTGATAATCCAGAAAAAACTCTTGCTGACTCAGACCCTGAGCAATTTCATTGCCTAACTTTAGGCGCTCTAGATCTTCCAGTGACACCATAGAAGGTAATGACTCAGACTGAGCTTCCAGCATGTTTGCCAATCGCTTTAAGCGGCTTGTCGCATTGATTGCGATGTTCAACAGCCTTGCCCCATCGTCAGAGAATTTGGCAAAGTCTTCATACTTTAGCAGGCTTAAGGCCCCTCGAATCGAAGTTAGAGGAGTCCTCAGTTCATGGCACACTTGTCTCGTGATTGCTTCTTGACTTGACTCTTCAAGCATAGGGCTATCTACTGAGGAAATATAGAAAGGGAACTTCACCGTGATACCACTCAACTAGCTGTTTATAGGGCAGAGTTTAGAAGAGAATTCTGATGCTGGTTTTAAGTAAGGCTTACTAAGTAGTCATCTAAAACTAAAGGGCTGGCTAATATTCAAGTAGCGTACCCACTACGCGCTCAAAAATATTGATGCCATTTTGGATAATCTCTTTTTTTAGAAAGCTGTCCTTAGATGAATATTGCATCTCAATTTTGGTTTCGATTCTCAGTATTTGAACCACAAATACTATGACCTTATCTTTGCAAAAAATTTCTTCTCCATAACTTCACCTAGCCATAATTCTTAGCCTACCGAGGCACTGTGACGGCTGCGTGGCAGTTTTTTAGATGCAAGAGCAATTGTGACAGCGATCGCAAATCAAAGGGTAGCATCACCCGACGCTGGCAACGATATCCAACGCTCCCTCAACGATTTGGCAAGCGGTCGTCATGTCCCATTGGTATGGTCAACTGGCAACGGGCACCGTTGTCTGATATCACACCGGCAAACCTGTCGTGCCCCTGCGTTAGGGTTTAGTGCGCGATCCGAAAGGTCACTTCGAAATTACGCTACCTCCACCGTCGGTTGCTCCAAAAAACAGGCCATCGAATCATCCATCGCTTCAATCCAGGGCGTGTGATGTACTGGAGCCTTTGTGCCTGTGCAAGGAGACGTAAATGCCTTATCGCGATAGCCCAGAATGCTGTGTTCCTTGTCGTGTTCCCACTCCTTGAAAAGTTCCGTCGTCATGTCCCAATCGCAGGGCGCGTAATCCACACAATCCGCCAGATCCACGATGTAGTCCTTCTGGTAGTCGATTTGCTCAAACGCATCCTGTAATGCTTCTTCCCGCTGTTGCCAGAGGGTAATGTCTGCGGCTCTAGCATCTGCATCTGGCAAGGCGATCCTTCCCAAAACCACATCGCGGGCGTACCAAGCCTGCACGTCAAACATGCTGAAGGTGTAGAACTGGTCCTGCATGCCCAGGTACATGAGCTTGGGGTTAGGTTGCCAAAAAATGCCTTTGTAGAGGGAGCCAGGATAGAGGCGGTTTTTTGTTTTGAGGCGCAGGCTGTCTTCCAGAAAGGGGAAATAATGCTGATAGCCCACGCAGAGCACGATCGCATCTACGGCCTTACGATTGCCATCCTTAAAGTGTGCCGTTCGCCCCTCCAAGTGGGTTAGCAGCGGCACTTCAGTAATGCCTTCGGGCCAGTCGAAACCCATTGGTGCCGTGCGGTAGCTGATGGTGACAGAACGCGCCCCGTACTTATGGCTCTGCAGGGCAATATCTTCGGCAGAGTAGCTGCTGCCCACTACCAGCAAGTCTTTGCCCGTGAACTCACAAGCTTCGCGGAAATCATGGCTGTGGAGTACGCGCCCTGGAAAGCGATCGATTCCCTGGAAGAACGGCACATTGGGGACGGAGAAATGGCCGGTACAGACGATAACGTAGTCAAACTCTTCCGTCTGCTCTTGATCCGCCTGCAAATCTTGGACGCGGACACGGAAAGTATCGGTGGCTGCAACATACTCGACGTAGCGCACCGGTGTGCTGAAACGGATGTAGCGTTCTAGGTTCTCCTTCTTGGCCCGACCTGTGATGTAGTCATAGAGCACTTCACGGGGCGGAAATGAGGGAATTGGCCGACCAAAGTGCTCATCAAAGGTGTAGTCGGCAAATTCCAGACACTCTTTCGGCCCATTGGACCACAAATAGCGATACATGCTGCCATGCACGGGTTCGCCACGCTCATCCAAGCCTGTGCGCCAGGTAAAGTTCCACAGCCCTCCCCAGCCGGACTGTTTTTCAAAGCACACAATCTCAGGGATATCAGCTCCTTTGAGGCGGGCCTGTTCAAAAGCGTGTAGTTGTGAAAGACCGCAGGGGCCAGCGCCGATGATGGCAACGCGAGAGGGCATGGTTTCTGGGACTCCTTTTGTTGGTTCTTGGTTATTAGTTCTTGGTTCTTGGTTCTTGGTTATTAGTTCTTGGGTGATTGGTAATTGGTAATCGGTACTTGGTTATGTGATTTAAAACTACTCATTACTCCATCTCCCCATCTCCCCATCTCCCCATCTCCCCATCTCCCCATCTCCCCATCTCCCC
>JBHJHM010000007.1:0-8921 GCA_050330865.1 Leptolyngbyaceae cyanobacterium | reverse complement strand
AAGTGATCAATCTCAATGCTGAGCGTTTGTGGGTTTTGAACTTTTTCCCGAGACCCTGTCTCGCTTACTATTTACTGTCTTGAATAGCCTTTCATTCCTGTAATTCGTTTGTAGTATTCCTTGTAGCGCGGAATGTCGGTTCTAAAAGAGCCTGATTCTGTTGTTGGATAGCGGACGTACGGGTTTGGGTGTGAGGTGTGTTCATGGTCCTCAGGGGTATACGAGTAGCCGAGTAAGGCCGGAAACATTATCGGTTTTTGTGGGGCGATCGCTGTCTCTGATTAGGTAGCCCGGAGGGCATGAAGGTCGATGGTGAAAGGTTCGCCCTCATCATCTGCCGTCCAAAGGCCCTGAACAATTCTGAGATTTTCTAGGTTAAAGCGATTGGCGAACTTTTTGGCTTGGAGCCAAGCGATGCTGTCTTGGGACATGCCCTGTAGCTCCGTTAGGATGTCCATCCAGCTTTGCTTGTACCGTAGATTCCTGACGTATATCTTTTGGGCTTGGCACCGCTGCCGGATATAAGTCGCTTGGGTGTAAGGAGAGCCGAGTCGGCGTGCGACTTCATCTTTGATTTCCTGAAATGTCATTGTGGAGGCTCCTTCATAGAATGATCGCCGGGTTTTCAGAAGAGGCAGGCATAGGCGCGGAGTTTGGCGGGGGAGCAGTCGGGATGAGTTGCGAGAATTTCCCAGACCTGTCCCTGGAGTAGTAGTAAGGGGTGGCCTGTGGCGCTTGTCTCTTCCAGGCTGAAGCCGTATTGAGTCATGGTACGGCCTTCGATGGGGTCAGTGTTGATGACGGAACGAAAGGTCGTCAGGCCATGACCAAAGCGGGTAGGGATGAAATCCGGGTTCATGTGTTGCTCTTTGGTCTTATGCTGTAATTTCATTATACCAGGGGTAGATTGAAATTCAATAGACAGGGGTGAAGCGATATGATATTGATGTCAGTTGGTTTGAGGTATTATGAGCCGCAAGGGGCAAGCGTATGGACCGGGTAGGCACCCGCACTCGCAGGACAACCTGCGGCCACGGGAGCGTTTCTATGATGAAGTGAAGAAGAGTCGGGAAATTACGGTCACGCCCACGGGATGGGCAGGCTTCAAAGCGATCGCGCAGGGCCTGGAGTTGTCGGCCTCTGAGCTAGTTGAGCGGATTGGCCGAGGTGTTCTGGTGGTAGGGCCTCCGAGCCAGTTCTCGGGAGACGATTAGAGGTGTTGTAGGTGACGCGGCGAGAGCATCGCCATGGTATGGCCGAGGATGGGGATGGCGTTGTCTATGCGTATGGACGGGGGATATGGGGACAAATGAGTCGCGCTAACGAAAGGGTGAATTAATGAACCGCGAGCAACTCCGAGAGTTAATCAGAAGCCAGCATCCAGTCACGCGCACGCATTTTCTTACCGGTGAGAGAATGCAAGGCTACCTGAGAGGTATGACGCTTCATGGACACCCCATATTTGTTCAACGCCAAGACAGTGATAGCCCTGGTGTGATTTGCAATCCTTCTGAAATATCCTCGTCCGTGATCGCTGGACTGAGCGATCACGTTAATGGGGATGTGGGGAAAAGTGAGTAACGTTAATGGCTTGTTGTGAGGGGATTTCAGGAGAACAGGACGAGATCGCGTTAATGGGAAAATGGGGAAATGTGGGACAAAGTGAGTCGTGTTAACGGGCGGCTGCGATCGCGTCATTTGAGTCAGCGATCGCCTTTACGGAAATGCAGGGCAAAGTGAGTAGCGTTATCGCTACTCACTCAGTTGGAGTCCACTCGAAGTCAGGGTGAATGTCTTTGAGTTGCTGTAGTTGAGGCTCCAGTGCTTGCGCGGGTACCGAGAGTTTTTGGGATAGCTCAAGCACGTTATTGGCGAAGTCGGTGGCGGTGGCAATGTGAGTGCCAAGCGCGATCGCGACTCCAAGTAGAGCGACCAGGCGAGTTCTCAATCGAGCGGTTTGAGGTTTCTCCTGTTGGAGGTCGTTGGCCAGGTCGTCGAGGTGGATGTGAACTTCTTCGATTTGTGTCTTTGGGAATGCCTGAGCGGATTCTCGCAGTGCAGTCAGGAGCCGAAGGATGTCGTCTGCTTTTGAGCCATAGTTGCTGTGGATGGTGGCCTTCATGTTGCCGTAGTTGTTGCCTGCCACGTTGCCTGCCACGTTGCCGACAGGGCCATAGAAGTTCTGATCGCCCATTGGTTTATCTGCCAACGATTTCACTACGCCCATCATCTCGCGAAACACCTTGTTTTCTCCTTGAGCTGCACTTAGAGCTAGTTGAGTTGAGTAAAGCTGTTTTTGGGCTGTTTCAATCGCTCCCTTCAGTTGCTCCAATTCAGGCCCGGTTTCTTCGGCTTCGACCTTGAGGCGGACAACAAAGGCACCGCCTTTCTCTTCCATGCCCTGAACCGCGATGTTTTGGGCTGGGTATTGCTGCCGTAGCTCTTGAAATGAGGTGAAGAAAGCCTGCCAGTCAATGCCCTCGGTGAAAGTGATATCGATGGTTTCTAGGGCACTGGCGATGATTTGAAAGCGTTGGGTAAACTCACCAGATGCAAACATGCTTTCTGGATTAACGGGAAGTCGGCCTGTGAATTTTCTTTCCTTGGAGTCGTAGCTGCGAAAAATGTAGTCGCATTTGATGCCTGCAAGATTGGTCGAGCCGTTGATTTGCCAATCTGCAATGCAGGCTGCCGTGAGTATCGCGTTTTGGAATGAAGTGTATAGAACTTGAGCCGAATATAGATTGGTGTGGCTTAGGTCGGCTCCCCTGAGGCTGGCATAACTTAGGTGGGCTCCTCTGAGGTTGGCATGGCTGAGGCTGGTTCTGTTGAAAATGGCATCGCTGAGATTGGTATCGCTGAGGTTTGCATAGCTGAGGTTGGCCCCACTGAGGCTGGCATAGCTGAGGACGGCCCCATTGAGGTTGGCACTGCGTAAGTCGGCGTTGCTGAGGTGGGCACCTCTGAGGGCTGCGCGGTAGAGGTTTGCATTGTAGAGGTTGGTATTGCGTAAGTCGGCGTCGCTGAGGTTTGCATAGCTGAGTTTGGCACTGCTTAGGTCGGCGTCGCTGAGGTTTGCATAGCCGAGTTTGGCATAACTGAGTTTGGCATGGTTGAGTTTGGCACTGCTGAGGTCAGGCCAAACCTTTGGATTCTTCCCGCGCCACTGGTTCCACGCCTCAACACCCTCTTTTAATTTCGCGACATGCTCAGGATTAGCCACAGTTTTGCTTCTCTACCCAGTACTCATATCTCCGGGTTGGTGATCCCTACTTCTGCAGCATAGTCAGTTTTGAGATAGCTCGACTACCTCTACTCCCAAGACCTGTCCGAGTTCAACGATATTGCCCACCACGTCTTTGACATCGCAAGAAAAGGCAGCAGTTCCAGTGGCGATCGCGACAACGGTTGTCGCGATCGCGGCTAACCGTTTTTTCCACCATGCTTTAGAAGTTTCGTGACTTGTTAGCCTTAGCGCAAAATAGCAATCAATGCCCGGATGATATTGAAGACGACAATAATGGCTAGAAACACAAGATTGATATTGAGGGACGCTAGCTTTAGTAAAAGCTTGAAGATATTGTTCTCAGCCAGAAATTTGCTGTGCTCATAGCCTAACTGGCTCAAGGTCTTATAGGTGGCACTCAAAGCTCGTTGATAATGAGTGAACATCCAGAGAATGACTAACGCAGATACTAATGAATAGGAATAGGTGATAAACAACCAATCTTGCCCCGGTTCAGTCAACGTTTGCAGTCCGACGCTGAACTCGAACGTACGGATGATTTCAATCCCTAAAAACATGGTTGTATAGGGCGTGACAAGGCTAATAAACTCGATCGCATAGCGGTTAAATGATTGGTAAATCAGGCTGGATATCTGCGTGATTTGTCTAGCGATGACGTGACGGTTCTTCTTGATCGCATCGATGCGGTGAATTAAGTCAATGGTGCTGTCGAAGCTGGAGGAATAGTCTTCAGTGGCTGCAAAGACACTCACCAGGCAAAAAGGGACGGCTACCAGAAAATGTAGGGATAGCGAATAAGGGGTGTAGAAGTAGGAAGGCCAAAAATACTCACGATCCCAATTGTGTTCCTGCAGGCTGAATTCTAGGGCTTCAATCGGGCCGATCGCTTTATGGGCCGCAAGTAATGCGTGAGGTCCCGCATAGAGATTGTGGTAAAGCGAGGCCACGAAAACCAAAGTAAAGATAGCCAGCGATAGCATCCGAAATCGTTTGGCCTTGGGCGTCTTGCTGCGGAGAAGATTGACGGCGCTAGTGCGCCAGATGAAAAAGACGAGATAGCCTTTGAAGGCAATCAGAATGACCCCGCGCAGGAATTCGATCAACCCGGCATAGGGACCATATTGATACTCCCAAGCCTGGCTATGAAAGGTGTTATAGGCAAGAAATAGGGAAAGGGCGCAGACACCCACCAAGGCCAGGTTATAGGCTAAAACCCTGTACAGGTACTGTTTTGAAGGGACGATAATACGGGTCGTATCACTCTCGGTCCAATCCTGATTCAAAAACCAGAGCGACTTGAGTTGAGCGTCCACCCAGTTCTCGGGGAAGATTCTGGCGTAGATATAGTTGGTGACTTTGAGCTGCTGCCGCTGTTTTTTCACCAAGCCGGAAAGCTGGAGTTCAATATCTTCAGTGGTATCGCTGGCTGGGAGTTCGCCTTGCTGCAAAATCGCTAAGTACCGCTCCAGAATGTGGACAGCTTGGACTTTGTTCCGGAGGATGCGATCGCGAATGGTGCGCAGATGCTCGGGTTCATCCTTGCTTTCCCAGTCTTCCAAAATGAATTGCCGGACGATTCTTTCGACATTGGCTTCGCGATCGTCTGCATGTTCGATGACGAGTTGACAGAGCTTTTGGGTGAGAAAGGGCTGCCCCCCGGTCCAAATCAGGATTTCTGCCAAAACACTGGCAGGATTATTGACCTGACTTGCCAGACCAGGGGCCAGACTAGGGCTGGCGTTTTCCAGGGTAAAGCCCTGGAGTTCAATGGCTTGGCCAATGTTGAATGGGTTGAGCCCCTTCTGTTGAATCAGGTAAGACGGGGTGGTGACCCCAATCAGGCAAAACGTCAGACGGCGATAGTCGGCATCGGTCGCACGCTGGTCGTAGCACGTCCGGAGGTAGGTAAAGAAATCATCGGTCGCAAAATCCAGGTTCAAGACACTGTCGATTTCGTCGATGAAGATGACAATCGGTTGGTCCGTGGCTTTCAGTAAGATGGCTGCGATCGCTTCGTCAAACCGTTGAACAATGGGCAAAAACGAGTTCTCGTCCCACCAGGTGCGCCAATCACTGGTGTTGAGATCGGGAAAGCTGCGAAACATTCGGAAGAGGATGCCGCGATACCATTGCTCAACGGTGGTCTGGCTACCCGTACCAGCCAAGTCGATGGTGGCACAGCGCACCCCAGTCTGTTGTAACCGGTTGGTGGTTCGAACCCGCAGGCTCGACTTTCCCATTTGCCGGGAATTGAAGACGTAGCAAAATTCCCCGGCCTGTAATTGGGTGAAGAGTTTCTCATCGGCGGGCCGCCAGACATAGGTTGGATCATCAGCGGCCAGGCTGCCGCCCTGGTATTTGTAGCCAGCGGTGGGCAGGTTAACCATGGGGCAAACTCAAACAATCCCGAAAGTAGTGGCGATAGAGGTTGCAGAAGGGGGTAGCTTTGTTGCTACACCAGCGGATAAGACCAATGCTTTGTAACTTAAAACCTTCATCGCGATCCACGCTCAGGGGTTCATCCGCTGCGACGATTTGCTGCAGCGTGTAAGTCAGGGACGGACTTTGCTGTAGGGTGTCCTGCAGGTTGCGCAGATGATTCCGGTATGGCCCTTCCTGGGTGGGAGCGATTGCCAGCAATGTTTCCAGTGATAGTTCGGGTTGATTGACGACGGTCTCAATGGCTTGCTGCACCAGATAGGGATGCCCCCCCACCATCGACATCAAGGCGTCAATTGCTTCGGGTTGCCAGTGGAGTCCCTGTCGCTGGGTGAGGTTAGTGACTTGGGCCGGTGTGAATTCTGGGAGTTCAATGGGTAGGCCAATGTTGAAGGGCGATCGATTGGCATCCAGGCGGATATACGCTTCTGTAGAGTGGGCTAGAATCACGCGCAGTTTTTGCCAGGACTCCAAGGTTCGTGCATCTTCGTACCAGGAGCGGAGTAAGCCTAAAAAATCGGCAGCAATGGTGGGGTATTGAAAGGTGCGATCGACGTTTTCTAAGCCGATGATCAGGGGCGCTTGCAGATGGTTGAAAATGCAGCTCTCAAAGTAGGCGGTGCAGTTATCGTTGCTGCTGGATGCCGTTTCCCAAATTTCAGTGACCTGGTTCTCGATACCAAGGCGACGGCTGACGCTGCTACAAAACCAGCGCAGTAGGGCATCCAGGTTTTGCATCGTGGCATCATCAACTTGCAGCAGGTTGAGGGGGAAGACGTGGTAGCCCTGAGCTTTGGCGTGTTGAAAGATGCGATGGATCAGCCAGGTTTTGCCCATCTGGGGAGGTGCTTTGAGACGAATCAGGGCACCGGGACGATGGATTTCTTCAAAGCAGCGGGTTTCGACTGGGGGCCTTTCGATGTAGACCCGTTCTTGGTATTCGGTCTGTTGGGAGAAGAATGGCGAGGGTGGCACATGGGTAGACCAGTCAACGATAGTTTCCCAATCGGTGATTCCAACAGCAGCACAAATGGCTTGGAAATTATGGGCCCGGATGGAGTTGCCACGCCAAAAACGCTTGAGAGTCGTTTCTGAAACTTGAGCTTTTTCACACCAAGGAATGGCTGTTTTTGGCCACCCTTTTCGTTGTCGGGTGGCATCGACAATTTGCAGACCTTGAGCTGAGGCTTGGAATTTCATGATTATTGTTCCGTGTATGCCTAATTTACTGAGTCACTGGCCGAAGTAGGGCGGGCTAATGGGATTTTTCTCTTCGGCTTTGAGGTCTGTGATCAGCTGAATTTAGCAGGCTTTGTCTGATGGTTTTGTTTCTGGAGACCTGAGTAATATTCGGAACTCTTAGTGCAAGGAAGATTATCGAAAAAATGTTAATCAATTAGTGGAAAAGTGGAAAGTTTATTGATTTATTAGATCACTTATGATGAACATCTGGCCTGTTTCCCTCAGATGGCCTTAAGACAAATTTTATACACATCATACAAGTGACCCCCTTGTGGCCCTTACAACTTCTGCGTCTTAAGGTAGTCTAATGGCATGTCGGATAAATGTATTAACCGCTGCCTTGCATGCAGATGAAACATTAAATCCACTTAAAGTTTTGTGGTGCATCGTATTGATCATTGTATACGTATCTTAATGACTTCGTTTGATGTTTCATGATCAAATTGACAGGGCGTATCTCCAGGCAGTCGCAGCTTTACCTAAGGAAAGCGTGTTGCTTATTCTTTAGAGCCTTGTGAATTGTAGGTGGGCTGGTTCTGTCGAGTTTTTCCCTGGCAGCTAGAGCTAGCTGATTCAAATGAGGGCTGGCGGTTTTTGTATATCAGTTCTGAATTGATTTGTTCAGGATCTGGAATCCTTTCAGGTGTTCCTGTAGTGGACATAGAACTGGTTTGATCTGCAAATTATTCTAAGGAATTTGTTAAGGAAATTTTTATGGCTAGCTCAGAGGCGTTTTTGCAAGACGTTCCGATGCTTTGGGATACGAACTACCCCCTGAATCCTGATGATAGCTATTCGCTTTTGCCAGATGGCGTAAATCTAGTAGGGTCAAATAGTAGCAGCTTGCCAATTGTTTTGCCTGAAGCAACTGTTTTAACAGATGACGTTGAACACATAAATCATTTCTTTACGCTGACGCAATTTACAGAGCTCGCTCATGAAAACTCACAGAACGGGTTCCTGTCTTTGGGAGTTAGTGAACTGGGTGACTCGCTGACTGGTTTTGACAAGGACGCTAGTGTCCTTGTAGGTGAAGGGGTGTCAGATCCAGTTGATTCAGATTCTGGAAATGCTCTTATAGCTGATGCTTTGCCAGCGATTAGTCAGGCTGCGATCGCGCATTGGCAAAATGCGGGGATTAGTCCAGATGATGCTGATTTATTGAGCCATGTCGATTTCCAAATCGCTGATTTACCTAGCGATACTTTGGGGGAGACGATAGGCCAAAGTATTGTTCTGGATATCGATGGGGCTGGGAAAGGGTGGTTCGTGGATGCAACGCCACAGGAGCATTCTGAGTTTAGCTTTATGCTCTCGCCCCATGAGTTGCAGGCAGATGCGGAGAGCACTGCTGTTGGCAAGGTTGACTTATTGACGGTCGTGGCTCATGAGTTGGGTCATGTGATGGCGTTGCCTCATTTGGAGGATGGAGAGGCTAATGAGCCTTTACTGATGGATCCGATGCTGGAGGTTGGTATTCGTCGATTGCCAACTTCGGAGGAGGCCGTGTTTGACCCGGCGGCAACGGGGCCGTTGGCGATTATTGACGATAATTCCAACTTGCTTACGCTCAATGGCAATGAGATTGAGCCAACGATTGCTTGGGTAGGAGGAAGTGGCTTTTGGGATGATGCGTCTAACTGGAGCACAGGAGCGATTCCGGGTGCTGAAGATATTGTGGGCATTGAGGTTCCTGAAGGGGTAACGATTACCTACCGGCAAGGAGACACCACGGTAGCGACGATTGTCAGTGATGGGGACTTTGTGGTTACGGGTGGAACGCTCACTGTTACCGATGCGGCTGAGTTTAATGGGGAACTGACACTCAACAATGGAACAGTTGTTTTTGATGGTGATGTCACAACGAATAGTCTGACTCAGACCAACGGTACTTTAGATGGCAATGGCAGCATCACGACCAAGACATTTGAGTGGACGGCGGGTCGGCACGACGGCAGTGGCGCAACGATAGTCACAGAGCAACTGAGGATTA
>JBHJHM010000006.1:0-39012 GCA_050330865.1 Leptolyngbyaceae cyanobacterium | reverse complement strand
TTATTTGACTATGAGTTTCCTGATTTATTTGACTGGGTCGTTGACCACATGGGCGCACTTCCACTGGCTCGACAGCCTCAAAAAACACATCGCCCCAATCCCTTTCACCTAGAAGGTTTCCCGGCTTAAAATATACTCCGTGCTTTTCTACTTACACAAAAGCTAACTGCGTAGTAGCTGTATAGCGGCAACAACTACCAATCAGTCACAATCGAAAAATCAGGGTTCTCTGCCGGAACGTTCCAAATGTGCTTCCCCCCAGTTGCATAGTTCCTGCAGAACAGGTTCTAGTGTCCTGCCATATTCTGTAAAGGCGTATTCAACATGAGGTGGCACTTTCGAGTATACCGTTCGACTTACCAAATCATCCTTTTCTAGCTCTCGTAACTGTTGGCTTAGAACTTTTTCAGAAACTTCAGGTATTAATCGCTTCAAAGCATTAAAACGACGAGCTTCATCCTTAAGATGCCACAGAATTAATATTTTCCATTTTCCTCCCAAAACTTTAAGAGTGGTCTGAACAAAATCTGTACCTTGAGTCTGCTCTTCTGCCATGTTGATGTCTCTGAATACCTAGGCTATGAGCACTTACAAAAAAGTAAGTACTTCTCAAAAGTCAACCGCTACCTTACCTTAAAAAGTGCTCTAACCTTTTGCTATAGCTTAATAACAATGTCATCTTTACAAGGCAAAGTAGCTGTCGTAACCGGATCATCACGTGGAATTGGCCGAGCGATCGCTGAAAGACTAGGACGCGATGGCGCGAATGTTGTGGTTACTTATCACAGCAGCGAGGACAAAGCGAATGAGGTTTTAGAAAATATCAAAGCTCATGGGGCAGATGCCATAGCTTTACAGGTTAATGTCAAGGATCTTGACAGCATTAAAGCGATGTTCCAAGACGCGCTAGCTCGGTTTGGCAAGATCGATATTTTGGTCAACAATGCAGCGGGTAAAAACATCTTCAAGCCTACGGCTCAGATGACGCTGGCCGAGTACGACAGCATGTTCGATATCACTCGCGGGGTCTATTTCACACTGCAAGAAGCGACTCAATACCTAGCCGATGGTGGACGTATTGTGAGTACATCGACCAGTGGCACGGTGATGGCAATTCCAGCAGGTGGCGCTTATTCCGGGTGCAAAGCCGCAATCGAGCAGTTTAGCGCTTGCTTGGCTCAGGAGTTGGGCGATCGCAGCATTACCGTTAATACCGTCTCACCGGGCGTTACTGATACCGATGGATTGGTCCTCGATGAGGAGCAAGTGAATCAGCTTATTGCCCAAACTCCACTGGGAAGATTGGGCAAACCAGCAGACATTGCTGATGTGGTTGCTATGCTCGTTTCCGAAGATGCCCGCTGGATTACCGGACAGCATATTCGAGCTAATGGCGGCATTGTATGAGCCCCTTTTACATAATCGCCGGACTCCGCCTCACAGCTCCCTATCCAGCAGTTTCAGATGTGTAAGATGACAAAAATGACAGAAACGTCTCCCTATCTTGTCAAATTAAACCGCGACAACTGCGTACTCGTACTGGTTGATTTCCTGACAGGTTTCCTTCCTGGCATTAAAACCATCGATTATGGAACGTTTATTAACAATGCCGTAGCGCTCGCTAAGATTGGCAAGATTTTCGAATTGCCAACGATTGTCTTGGGCGACGAAGGCGGATTTCGCGGGCAGTTTCTACCCGAAATTTCTCCTTATTTGCAACGGGGCGTTCATGTCGAGCGCCATACTCCTAGCGCTTGGGGAGCCTCAAAGTTTGTTGAGACGTTAGCACAGTGGAATCGACCCAAAATCATCATAGGTGGAATTTCGATTGATAACTGTACGCTCCAAACGGCCTTAGATTTGATGGCTAATGGTTACCAAGTTTACGTGGTTGTAGAAGCCTGCGGCACCGATTCTGCCTTGGTAGAACAAGCCGCTATCTTGCGGCTGACACAGGCGGGTGCAGTGATGACCAACTGGGTCTCAGTCGCCGCCGAACTGATGCAGGATTGGCAAACGCCAGAAGGCGAAGAAGTTGGCGCGCTATATCAAGAACATAGTCGCTGGGGCGGCGGATGAAAACAACGGTTGAATGATGGATGGTGTCAGGATTGTCGTTCATCGGAGAGCCATGTGATTGATTGGCTTCCATCGATTAAAATACTGACTGGCATACTACGCGGCCTTGGTCATCCAGGTAGATATCTATCACTTCCGCTCAGAGAGTCCCGAACGTGAGTGCCCAGTCCAGACGTTCTGACTTGTCTTGGCAAAGATCATTCAGATTGAGAGTGGTGATTGGACTGCCATCGGTCATTATGAGCAGGATGAGTTATCAAAGACATCCATGGAAAACTCAAAGACTCATACATTTGCCATTCTGGCTCCAGTACCCGAGCAGCATTTAGAAACGGGCTTAGAGGCGATCGCTCAGCAGCTCGAAGCTGATCCGCCTGAAATTCCGCCTGTGCTGGCTTTCGGAAGCGGAGCCTTTGAGGTTTTCAGCAAGGCCGACGAGCAGCGGCAGGGACAATGGGTTGATATGTTCTTCTACGCTTCCCATTCAGAGCAATCGACGTTTTATCCTGAGGCTACTTGGAAGGCTACTTACATCAAGCAGGTTCATTCACGAAGAGGACGTTATCCGGGCAAACGAGACCGTTAGTAAATACCCCTGTCAAGAACCCATCGGAAGAACTGGCAGAAATTGAAATTACCGACCCGATGCATCCACTCTTCGGACGGCGGTTTGCACTGCTCTCGGTTTCCACTTCACCGAGAGCGATCGGCTATGCATCGGTGATTTACCGCGACCATATGCAGTTGCGGATACCACTGTCGGCAACGCATCTCGCCGCGCCTCGCGAATACCTGGGAACAAAACTCACGCTAGAGAGCGTGACCGCATTGGTCACGTGTGTTCACCAGTGTGCCGCCCATGTCGATTCCTCCGCAGCAGTTCTGGAGCCGCCTATCGCCGGACTTGCAAGCTGCCATCATCACAGACCTCATGACCATTTTTGAGGACATTATCCATGACCACCTCCGAGTTAGTGACACCTCATCACCTGCAGCTGAAGGCCCTCATCTACATCCGCCAATCCAGTCCCCATCAGATGTTGAGCAATCAAGAAAGCCTGAAGCTCCAATATGCTCTGCGACAAAGAGCGGTTGATTTAGGCTGGCCCGAGGCGCAAATCGAAATCATCGACAGTGACTTGGGCACGACAGCAGCAACAGCTGAGCATCGTGCTGGCTTTAAGGAATTGATTGCCCAGGTTACTTTAGGGCAAGTGGGCATTATCCTCTCCTATGATGTGACTCGCTTATCGCGCAATTGCTCCGATTGGTATCCGCTGCTAGATTTATGCGGTTATCGCAACTGCTTGATTGCCGACCGTGATGGGGTGTATGACCCCGGTAATGCTAATGGACGATTATTACTGGGATTGAAAGGGCAAATTTCAGAGCTCGAATTGCACACCATTCGCTCTCGGCTCCGGGCTGGGTTACTCAATAAAGCCCAGCGGGGCGAGTTAGAGTTGCGTTTACCTGTAGGGTTAGTGCGCGATGAGCAAGGCGGGGTTCATAAACACCCCAACCAGGAAGTCCAAGACCGGATTACGCTAGTATTTGACACCTTTCTCAAGGTGAAGGCCGCCACTCAGGTGGTCTGCACATTCAACGCACAAGGCTTGCGGATTCCTCGCCAAAATCGCTTTGGCGACATTACTTGGCGTGAACCCAGTATTGCGGCCATTCTAGCCATGCTCAAAAATCCGGCCTATGCTGGGGCTTTTGTCTATGGTCGGAGTCGAACCGTTCGGGAAGGTCCAGCCCCTTATCAGACTAAACAAAAACAGTTGCCCCAACCGGAGTGGAGGATTCGGGTGAACGACAAATATCCCGCCGACATTAGCTGGGAGGTCTACGAGCAAGTTCAAGCTCAGTTAAAAGAGAACTATGCGGAGTATGACCGCAACAAAAGCCGGGGCATTCCCAGACCGGGAGCCGCGTTGTTGCATGGGTTAGTATATTGCGGTGAATGTGGCCATAAAATGGTCGTCCAGTATAAGACCGGCACGCGATATATCTGCAATTATCTGCGACAACAATATCGGGTAGCGGTGTGCCAATACATTCCGGCAGATCCGATTGATCACTATGTGGTGGAAGCCTTTCTGGCTGCCCTTTCGCCCCTGGAACTCGACGCCTACTCCGCCGCCCTTGACTCCCAAAAACAGGCTTCAGATACCCTCGAACACGCTCATCAGCAACAGTTAAAACGGTTGCGCTATCAAGTGGCGCTAGCAGAGCGTCAGTATAACCAAGTCGACCCGGACAATCGCCTGGTGGCCGCAGAATTGGAAAGACGATGGGAAAGTGCATTGCATGATCTGCGACAAGCCGAAGACAATTGTGGCAAACGCCAAGTTCCGTACCCCGAGCGCAGTCTTCCTCCTGCTTTGAAAACTGCCTTTCTCGATATTGGCCATAAGCTCCCTGACCTTTGGCAAGGCGACGTTTTGAGCCGCGTGCAAAAGAAAGCTCTGCTGCGGTGCCTGATTGATAAAGTCGTGATTCATCGGATAGCCCGAGACCAGGTGCGCACCCGAATCATTTGGAAAGGGGGGGAGACCACAACGGCAGATCTCCCGGTTCCGGTCGGGGCACTCTCGGACCTCAGTAATGCCCAGGAGTTAGATGACCGGGTTGTCACTCTTAGCCAACAGGGGTTGGATGACGAAACCATCGCGGAACAGTTGACTCAAGAGGGATTTCGTTCGCCTTCAGCTCTAACTTTATTGATGAGTACGGTCAGAACGATTCGCCTCAAGCACCGCATCTTCAGGAAACGCAGTCAGTCTCATCCCCGACGGGTGCCCGGTTACCTGACGATTCCTCAGATTGCAGCCAGTCTCAATATCTCCCCACACTGGATTTACCATCGTATTGATACTGGCCAGATTACAGTCACACGCGATGCAGAGACAAAGCTGTATTTGTTTCCTGATGCACCTGACACCCTGACTCAATTTCAGGATCTGTTATCTGAAAAGCTCGAGAAGTTGCATTTTTGAATGGAGTATCAAGATGTCCAATCGAAGCTTTCCATCGTCCACCTTCGACGAAAACGGATTCCCCTGTGTGGGCCATCTTCTGGCTCGTGCAAGATCTAGAAAAACTGGCTACGCCGATTCCCATTAGCAACTTTAGAGGTTTGGATAAAAAGGCAAGCTATGGCGATCGCTTCATTCCAGAAGGGCCATTACTGGTAGAACACCCCGGTCGCTAGAACAAAACGGCTACCAGACTTATGACTCACGTTCATAAGTCTACTGCTCATCATTATGCTGAATGGTTATTGCCTCAGATGCCAGCTAGACGACACAAGCGATATGCAATTTCCATGGTAGAACCGTGGGTTTCCGAGCGTCGTACGCTTCAACTGCCGGGAATCACGATTGATCGTCATCTTTCGGCTCCTAGCGCCCTAGAGTCACCTGGATGCGATGGCCATCTCCTCTGTCTTTTATTGAGTGATGGCAACCAACAAAAAGCCACTCGTATTGGTGAGGCGTATTCCGAAGCTTCTCAAGCTCAAGGAAGCTTCTGGATTTGCCCTGCCCATACGCCAGGACTTTGGGACTGGGAGAGTACTGACGAATCGCTCATGTTTGTGATTGAGCCGGCGGTGCTCACTCAAACGGCGGCGGCGGTGAGTGGGGCGGAGGCACACAAAATTGAGTTGTTGGGCCAACTGCATGCCAACGACTCATACATCACGGCGATCGCTCATCTGTTTCAATCTGAACTGGATGGATCGGGTATGGGTGACCAACTCTATGCCGAATCCCTGGCTCAAGTTTTCATTGTTCATCTGCTGCGACACTATTGTGCCTTCAGCCTTGAGCCGCAGACACAGGATGGGGATATAGCACCGCGTCGCCTGCAGCAAGTACTTGACTATATCCACAGTCACTTGCATCAGACCCTACGTTTGGCGGATCTGGCGAGCGTAGCTGAAATGAGTCAGTATTCTTTCTGCCGTTGGTTTAAGCAATCTATGGGTATCGCCCCGTATCAATACGTGCTACAGCAGCGGATGGAAAAGGCAAAGGCACTACTGCTGCAGAACAAATATACGATCGCAGAAGTTGCTTTGCTGGTTGGCTGCTCTGACCAAAGCCGCTTTACTAAACACTTCAAAAAGCACGTTGGCGTTACTCCGAGAGAGTTCTTGAGCGAAACCTTGACCTAAAGCATTGTAATTCGCAAGAATCGCCCAATCAAGTCTCAAATCTCAGCAAAAATCGTCTATCTCATCTTTAGTCGCGTACTATACCTTTCCCTAGTGGAAGGGAACTCAAATCAGCGGGTCAGAGAGTGAGACAAAGAATTGGACGCATCCTACTATCTATCGTGCTAATAAGCACAGCGGTTGTTTCCGTCGCAGTTGACTGGAACGATAGCCATATCTTCAACGCCGATTGGGAACCCCACGCCAAGTTTCATGATGTTGTGATGCTGCATCTGCTGTGTGGGGTTTGCATCATTGGGCTATGGCTGCTGTGGCGGCGATCGCCCGAACCTGAAATTGGGGCACGGGTGGCAGCTCTGATTCCCACTATCTTTTGGGCGGCCTTTTTCTACACAACACCTTTAGTCCCTGGTACCTCACTCAGCGCTGATCCACAAGCAACGCCTATGCAAATCCTAGGTATTGCCACTTACCCCAATGTTTTGGTTGCCTTCGTCAGCATTGTGCTAGCAGTCCTAGGCTACTGGCTTTATCGCACTGGAACCACTCTGCGGGACTCTTAGACCTGCAACTCATAGGAGCGACTACCATGACCACTGCAACCCCTTACAGCAGCAGCGATCGCCTCTCCAAAGACAATGCTGCATTGGTGATGATCGATCATCAAACGGGCCTACTGTCTGCCTGCACAGACATTCCCGTTGAGCGCCTGCGTCACAACATTATTGGTCTCGCCAAGATTGGCAAACTGTTTGACCTGCCAGTAGTCTTGACCCAGGGTGGCTATGGTGGTTTGAATGCAGGCGGTCCTCTGATTGCCGAACTGGTCAACCTCTTTCCCGATGTGCCCATCATTGACCGCCATCATCCCAATGCCTTTGATGACCCGAACTTTCGGTCAGCGATTGAAGCCACAGGTCGCCAAAAGCTCATCCTGGCTGGCTGTACATTCGACTACTGCTGTGCTTTGCCGGCGCTTAATTTAGCGGCAGAAGGCTATGACGTGTATGCCGTGGTCGATGCTTCCGGCAATTGGGATGTTCTGACCACCCAAGCCACCCTGATTCGACTGGCGCAGCATGGGGTTGAAGTCGTCAACTGGATTGCGGTTTGGGGCGAACTCTATCGCGACCACAACTCGGCGATGGAGCAAAGGGTAATGGGCGTTATGGCTGAGCACATGCCGGGTCTGGGCTTTGTGACCAATAACTGGATGTTTGCCAATGATATGTATCCTGATGTTGGCGATCGCCTCAGACGCGATGAGGAGCCGATGTCTCAGTAGACAAATGCAGCGCCCAATTGCAGACGTCGCTGAGGCTGCACCATTACGCTGGATAGATCCGTAACCGACGATTCGGTTCGTCACCGAAGCTGCAGGATTTCAAACGATAGTGCTCAGCTAGTTCGTGCTGCATCTTACGAATTCGAGCCGATCGCGGTAGTAGCTCCACAGGTTGTCCCTTGGGGATGACGATCTGCTCCACTGCTAGGCGTGCTTCCTCCAACGCTTCTAGCTCGTCAGTGCTGCCGCTTTCAGAAAACAAGCCTGGATCAACGACAGACTGTACGCTGCTCTCGTCCAGATCCAACAGCCGCTGGAGCGATCGCACAATATGGGGCAGGCTATTGGATTTAACAGTGTGGATAGGCAGATGCCGAGTTTTGGCGACCTGCCGTAGTTTGGAGTGGTGCTTGACGTGCGATCGCAGCGCCAGCACCGCATCCGCACCATCCAGATCCTTTGTCAGCAGTACCGGCAGGTTCAGCGTCTGAATGACCTGATCTAGCTGATTTTTACTAATACCGTAAGGATATACCCGCAAGATGTCTTCACCATTCGGTCCTAGAACGGGCTCGTCTTCAGGGGCCAGGCTAACAACATCAGAAGGGGCAGTGTGAACCATCGATGTCGTGTCTAGAGAGTGGTTGAGCATTTCCTCAAAGGCTTGTTCCTCATTAGACAAAGGAGCAGGAGCCGCCTGCAAGTTAGCGCTCTTAGGCGGCACCATTCGGCCCGAGGCGCGCCAGCCACCGCTTCTAAAGCCATTGATGGGGGATTGTCCCAACACTTTCAAAGCCTTATCCTTGGGCGCTTCTTGCGTAATGGCAACCTTGCCTTGCTCATCCACCGTTCGGATTTGAGTGCTCGGCTGACGACCGCGCAGCAGGGTATCCACAGTACTGGCCACATTTTCATGAACGACCCAGCGCTGCCGCTCCTGCATCTCAACGGCAATTTCGAAAGTAGGTGGCGCTTTCCGTTCTAGAACGCTCTTTTGGCTACCGCGACGCCGGGCCTCATCATCTCCCAGCGTGACGGACTGAATCCCCCCTACCAAGTCAGAAAGCGTCGGATTTTTGATCAGGTTTTCTAGCTGGTTGCCGTGGGCGGTTCCGACGAGCTGCACGCCCCTCTCGGCAATTGTTCGGGCTGCAGTAGCCTCCAACTCGGTACCAATTTCATCAATGACGATGACTTCCGGTGTGTGATTTTCCACCGCTTCAATCATGACTTGGTGCTGCAGCTCGGGTTTGGCGACTTGCATGCGCCGAGCTCGACCGATCGCCGGGTGAGGAATATCGCCGTCGCCGGCAATTTCGTTAGACGTATCAATAATGACTACCCGCTTCTGCAAGTCGTCGGCTAGCACGCGGGCAATCTCCCGCAGCGCAGTGGTTTTACCCACGCCGGGTCGCCCCAACATCAAAATGGATTGGCCCCGCTCAACCAAGTCCCGAATCATGCCAATCGTGCCAAACACTGCGCGTCCAACACGGCAGGTTAAGCCGATAATTTTTCCCGAGCGGTTACGGATAGCGCTGATCCGATGCAGTGTTTGCTCAATTCCAGCTCGGTTGTCACCACCAAAATAACCCACCCGCTCAATGCAGGCGTCTAAATCGGCTTGCGATACAACAGCTTCTGAGAGGTACTCAGCTCCTGAAGGAAAACGAGCCTCAGGTCGCCGACCGATATCAAGAATCACTTCAACTAACTGATCAAACTGCTCATGTTGGCGAATCTGCGCCGCGATGTCTGATGGCAGGATCGATAAAAGCTGATGGAGGTCATCATTATTAACAGCTGTATGAGGCTCTAGCGCATTCGTCTCATGGGGGGCAATGTCGGGAACGGGAGAGAGCTTGGCAGAAGCAGTGGACTGTGAGTCGTTTGGGATGACCATAGCCGGATAAAAATCTACTCGAATAATGATGGATAATGGCAACCGCTACGAATCTCTACTGAGGATGACTGTTATATGCCAGTCGTTTGTAGAGAGTCGGTGGAGTGAGAGCTCGTCGCAACTGTTTTAAGGGGACTTACGAGACTCCGCGCGATCTGTACAGCTTGAGTCAGATAAGCCGGAAAGGCTTCTAGATGATTGTTTATGGCATGGCGAGAGGCCCTTGGATGATTTTCAAAGGCAGACGCAAACTCTGATTCCGTCAAAGACAATTTGTCCAGTAGGGGACTCATTAGATGCCGAGCATAACTGCCATAGGCGATTCCTCCAAAAATGGGCTGAGCGCTTCCAGGATCTCGAGTAAAACCATGAGAAAAGCTGGCTACGGGCTGCAGATCCGATAGCTTGGCAACAGTGTGAGCGTTTGTTCCTCCTGCTAGTTGGACAAAACCAGGCGGGCCTGCTTGCAACATACTTTGAGCAAATTTAATTGTTGCGTGAGTGGTTCCCTTGCCAATGTCGCCGCTCATAGGCCGACCGTCTGTCTGCCAGATCACAGGAATTGAGATTGGCTGTATACCCTTGTGGATTTGCCAAAGGTAGTCAATGACATCATCATCGCCAGGACAACTTACGGAAATCAGCTTCAAATGGGCCAAATACGGTTGAATAGCAGCCCACAAAGACATGAAGGCATCGTACCGACCGACTTGGGTATGCAGCTCAACAGCATCTACCTGATACAGCAGCTGGGGTGCGATCGCGGCGATTGCGGTGGCCCGTGTAACCGTGTCAATATGCTGAATCGGGCAAACGGGCAAGCACCGACCGCAGCCATAGCAGCGGTCTTCAATAACACCCGGAGAAGTCGTATTGAACGCGATCGCTGCAGCCGGACAAATCGCTTCGCAGGGTCGCGGACAATCAATTGGACATGTCGCGGCGTCAAATACTGCTTTGCGGAAATGAGGGTCTTCACCATCGCTGAAACTCACCATTAAAAGAGGGCTTTCAGCCGGTAAATATGTCTCGGTAGAAGGCACTAATTCCGCAGTTTGCCTGAGATGAGAAATGACCTGAAACGCCTCTCTAACGGCTTCAACCACAGCGGGATCAGCAGCGACGTCAATACAGTCCGCACCGGCTAGGCCGTAGGCAAGGGCCAAATTACGGATAGCAGGAAGGTGTTGATAGCTGGCACCACAAATGAGTTTAAACCAGCGACCTTCCTTCAGAGACTGCAAGGGTTGATGATGAATACTCACCCTCTTATGCTAATAGCTTCCTTGAGAACTTTGCGAGGATCTCGCTAGTTATTCATACCCCCGAGTATATTGCCGCAAATGTGCTACGGAGAAAAGCGATTGTAACTTTTAGTAAAGACTCACTGACTTTCCCCAGAGAAACCAGCGGTTTGGGAAAATGGCTTGACCGGGCAGCTGAGTAAACGGAGGGTCAATTTTCTATCTCCTTCCTACCGTTTTACCCTTCCACTCTCCTACTTCTTCTAGGTTGCTAACTCATCCTTTAATGGTTGCCAGCTAAAACTGCGATCGCCCCCCATTTCCAGAACAACTTTCACGTTGGGAATCTGCTCGGGCAAGGCTGCAAGATAAGCAATTTCTTGTTGCGAGAGGATGTTACCCTCAATTAACCATAGGACTAGTCCCTTGGCCTTGGCTGACAGGCTCTCCAAGCGATAGTTGACAATTGGGGGAATGTAATGTCGATAGCCGACAGCGGCAGACTGTCCAATCGTTTTTTTACCTAGGTGAGCCGGACGTACGCCATGGATATCAGTCAAGTAGGCGGACAGGTCACCTAATCCTTTAACAGTCAAATTAATAGACTCATAGCCAGCTGCCCTTAGCCGCCGCTGATAGCGCCCTTCAAAACCACCTTCCAAAGGCATTCTGACAGCCAGTGCTCCTGCTGATTCCAGATCTTTTATGAACCGCTTGCCAGTAATGAGCAGTGCCATAGCCTTCCTTCCACTCTGCCTAAGATGGGTTTACTTAAAGATATCCTACAGCAGCGGCTGCTAAGTGCCATGCTCCCTAATGAAAGACATGCCCTTTCTCTATATCCTTGGTCCCTGATACGGTGCGCATGCCCAGAGGACTATACGACATCCTACGGTATTTCCCTATTCTCTATTCCCCATTCCCCATTCCCCATTCCCCATTCCCGTTCGGCTGAGCGCTCACGTCGAAGCCTATTCCCGATTCCCGATTCCCGATTCCCGATTCCTGTTTACAAAATCTCCACCGTCCCCAATGAGCCATCCAATCGGACCCGCTGACCATCCTGAAAACGCTGCGTAGCTTCCGTTACATCCATGACAGCTGGAATGCCATACTCGCGAGCCACGATCGCTCCGTGCGAAAGCCGACCGCCGACTTCGGCAATGAGGCCGCCAGCTCTAGCCAACAGAGGCGCCCAACCCGCATCGGTGTAGGGAACAACTAATATGGTGTTGCTATTAACCGTTTCTGCCGCCTGTAGATTCTTGAGTACCTTTATCGTTCCTTCTACTTGCCCTGGACTAGCTGCAATGCCCTGCAAAGCCTGGTTTCCTGAGTGAGGGGTCGGCACGTAGCGGGCAATATTAGGAGGCTCGTTGCCATAGACCAGGTAGGGAATTGGATCGAGCGCTTCATCTTGGTCGTACTGATGGCGACGCGCATCAATGACAGTGGTGAGGTCACCCGGCAGTTGTGTCGCACTTTGAGTAAACTGCGATCGCACTTCCTCATGATTTAGAAAAAAAATATCGCCTTCTGCCTGAAGCCAGTTGGCGGCAATTCCCTGGGCTTCTAGGGCCACAAAACATCCCCGCAGTTCGGCGAGTAAGCGACTATATACTTCTGTCACTTGGCCTTTAAGATGTAGCCTTCTTTGCACCATGGCCTGCTTTTTAGTTGAGTCAGGTTCTGACGCATTGGATGCTTTGGGTGGAGGGGGCGACAAGACGAACTGAGCAAAGAGCTCTCGCACTGGGTAAGGCGCTTCCCGCCAAGTAGGAACGGCGATATCTGTCCCAACTTCGCTGAGGTAGCCGTAGCGATCCAGAAATTGATTGAACTGGTCAATAACCGTAGCTCCGTCTTTGCCTTCCGCTAACTCGGCAAACAGGGAGGCAGCGCTGGTGATATGGTCCAGCTTTGTTTGCGATAGAAGGGTGCGGGCACCTGCAGCCAATCGCTTTAACTCATTAAGCGAGGCGACTTCTGGGTTTTGGCTGGAATCTAAGACCGCATCAGGCACCTTAAAGATTGCCTGACGGATAGCAAGACTCAGGGGAGCCAGAATGCTGTAGTACGTGGCCCGCTGCAGGGTCGCTAGAATTTCTTCAATTCGGCTGAGCACCGCTGCGGGCGGCAGGCTTGGTGTCGGTGTATTTTGGAGCGTCTGCAGCAGCGGGTTGAAGTGATGGGTGCGATCGCGCTCAAAATCTTGTATCAAGCGCCATTCCCGTCGTGCCAAGCGGAGTAGACCCGGAATGTTGCGAACGGTGGCGCTAAGCGGCGGTTTGCTAAATTTGGCTCCCCGCGTCAAAAACTCCAGGCTCTCGGGCGGTAAACCCATGCGCAGAAAAATATCGCCTAACAGCGAAGCGTTGAAATATGCACGGGAATGGTGCAGCGTAGCGGTGGCTTCAAAATCCAGACCTTGCGCTCGTTTACCCAGCACCAGCGTAAAAATATCGCCCCAGACGCCACAAGTGAGGGGCCGATTAATCGACCAAGTGAGGGGCCGAATAAGTCCTGGAATCACTTCGGCTGCGATCTTGCGCGTCCAGAGAGGATACAGGGTGGTAATAGGACGACTTTGTAATAGCCAAAGGCGATCGCCGTCAAAACTCCATTCAATGTCCTGGGGTATTCCTTGATAGCGCTCCTCTAAATGACGCGCAAGAAATGCAACCTGCTCTAGTAATCGCGAAGGCACTGTTCCTGTTCCTTCTACCGTCAGGGTAAGCGCATCAGGAATCTGCCAGCTATCGGGTTCACTGACGTTATCGGGCAGATCGTCTGACTGCACGAACAGGCGGTAGCTTTCAGGCGTTTGGTGACCTGAGACAACTTCACTTGCACTCCCCGGTAGCGCTTCAATCACCACAGCATCGCCAGCGCGCGTAATCGGATCCCGGCTGAAGGCTACCCCCGAGTAAACCCCCTCAATCTGTTGCTGCACAATCACAGCCATACCATCCTCTGACAAACCACGATCCTGTCGGTACCGCGCCGCGCTGGGGTTGTTGTAAGAGTTGAAGCAGCGAGTAATGGCCAGCGCCAGCGCTTCTTGAGTCGTGACATTGGGGATTGACATGTACTGTCCAGCCGCAGAGGCTTCTGGCGTATCTTCACCCACCGCTGAGGAGCGGACAATCACTGGCTGTTCCGCTGAGGGACGCGTAATTTCCAAGAGCATTGCCGGATCATCCCCAGCGGGCAACACATACCCTCGCGGTACCGGATAACCCCAGTCCTTTAGCTGCGATAGGGTGGCTCCCTTATTACCAGCCTTTGCCACAGGTAGAGGCGTATCTAATGACAGGAGCGCGCGATCGCCCCGAAAAAACTTAAACATGCGCTGGGACTCAACCCGAGCTTCCGAAGCAGGCATCTCTAGGTCGTCGGGCATTTTTTGATAAATCCACGCAATCAGGCCACTTAGACAGGCTACCGCTAATATTCGCGTTCCGTCTGGATGACGGAGGGCCGTTAGCACCGGCAGCAAGATCAGCACGAGTAATCGTCCCTGGCGCTTTTCACGAAAGATGGTGAATCCCAAAAAACTAATTAGAAAAGTCAGCCCAGACGTAACCCAGTCATGGACAATAAAGCCCCAGGTGACATTGGTGGTGCCTGCTCCCTTGGCGCCCCAGTAGCGCCCCATTACCAGGGCAATGAGGGCAACAACTTCCCATACCGGATCATTAGGGAAGTAGTAGCGAGCCACCAGAACGGCGCCAATGCCTTTCCCAGCTTCAGCCAGGACAGCAAGAATGCCCGCAATTGTACCCCCGTGATAGAACGCAGCGGCAACGCCAACATTGCCAGTGCCGATCGCGGTCAGGTTTTTGCTAGCGAGCAGCCGTACAATCCATCCTGTCAGCGGCAGCGCCCCCAGCAACGGACACAGAGTAAAAATCAGCAGTGCGCCCCAAACATGGTTCAGAGTAAGCATGAATCAATCACTCTGGAGCTTAAGATTCCAGAGTCTAGAGCGGCAGATACTGGGTCTGGTTGAAATGATCCTCTGGTTCTGCAATTTTTGCAATGAGTTGAGGACTATCTATCCTCAGCTCAGGGCCTCTCAGCCTCACTGCTCTGCTTCAATTGTACTAGGCGCATCGGGCTCGCCTGCGTTTTCAGCGCTTGGGGGCACATCACTCGCTTCGGGCTCTACTTCTTCATCTGTAGAGGTTTCTTCTGAAGGTGCGGTCTCTGCACCTTCTTCAGGCGCTGCTGCCATCTGTCTGATCTGATCCTTGAATTCAGCGGGTGCCTGTTCTTCTGCTTCCTTAAACAAGGCATCGGCTTCTGCCGTCTGACCTAGTTCCCTGAGCACGAGGGCTTTGTCAACTAGCAAGCCAAATCGAATATCCTCATCCGAGGTCTCTAGCGCCTCATCGTAAAGGCGAATTGCTTCATTCAGCCGATCTTCCTCTACATACACCTGCGCTAGCAAGGCCTTCACAAGCGCTACATTGATGCTTCCAGGCGTAACTTCATTGACTTGAGGCGCCGATTTAATAGTGTCTTGCAGCAGTCCAACGGCTGCTTGTGGTCGGTCCTGAATGAGTAATAGCGATACTAATGCCTGCAGGGCACTCACATCGCCCGGCTCTTGAGTCAGCACGGTACGATATTCTTGAGAAGCGCCGTCCAGATCGTTTAATTGTTCCTTTGTCTGCCCGAGTAGAACTCGATAGTCGGAAACATCAGGCCTCAACTCAATCAATCGCTCAAGAGGTTCAACGGTTGCTTCCACACCCTCTTGCTGACCCCGAGCGTATACCAACCCCTGTAGGGCAGTGGTCAATTCTTCAATGACAACTTGATTGTTGGGTTCTCGCTCAAGAACAATCTCGTAGCTTTTAACTCGAGCTTCTAGAGTTGCCAATAGGTCAGCCGTGTCGGTTGGCTGGCCAGCTTCTCCTGGAGGCTGATTAGTTGATGCCGTTTGAGCAGGGCTATTATTCAAGCCAGAGAAGACAACTGCCAGAGGAATTGAGACAAAGGCACCAATAGCCACCACCAAAACGCTAACGACTAGCCAGCGGTTGCGTTTTACAGCCACAACACAAATCTCAAATTCAACCTGCTCATCTTAGCGCTTTCGTCCCTTAACTCAAGTCCAGATATTATGCAATTTCTACATTTATTGCGGTGTTTGATGAAAAAAATACGGATTTTTCCGCTGCAATTACGGAGACGTTAAAGGATGGCAAGCGGATCATCCGTTACCCCAAGCAAGCGAAGTGGGTACCTCTAGCATGGGACATCGGTTGCGATGTTACCCTTGAGGGAATGCCGCCCGTTTAGCCCTTCGGGGGTGTAAGTTTAAAGGTTCAGGAGGAGCGGAAGTCCATGAGTGCTGCGGAGCATCAGTCATCGAATTCATCGTCATCATCGGAAAAGTTACCGTTGAGGAAACCGCCTCAGCGGCCATCCCTAGTGAAACCCCCTAGCCGTCCCCCAGAGCCTGCTCAGCCAGAACCTGCTCAGCCAGATGACGTCCCGGCGTCTGTGTCGGCCCAATCATCGAGCCAGATTCCTAAGTTTTCCGCACCTGCAGAGACTGCTAGTCCGACGCCCCAAGCAGACGAGCGTCCTGCTTCTGAAGAAGCCCCTAAGCCGCCGCCTACTCCACATCCGATTTCTGTACCCAGTGAACCGATGCAATACCGTGCGATCGGTCTGGTTCGTGGCATTTACACTCCTGAAGCAGAGCAGCTAAATCGCGGCAACCTGCTTGCTGAAGATGGCACTGTAATTGATTCGGTTCTATTGGGCCGAGTAACGAGTCTGATCAAGAAGCATATCGACCTAGAAGCCTCTCATCTTTGGGTCGTCTACCCTCGAACGCGCCAAGCTGAGGAAGAAAAAGAGGGTGAAGCAACAGACGTCGAGACTGATTTACATTTACAAATTGTCGGTGTCTGGGAACCCGAAACCTTGGGCATGCCGGGGGAGAATCCCGGAGCTGACGATGAAGCTTTAGAGACTTCAGAGGCAGCTCCTTCCGCAAGTTCAGAAGAGGCAGCTTCATCGTCACCAGAAGCCGATACAGAATCGGCTTCTGGTGACACTTTTGCCGATGGAGCTACTGATGAGGACACGCATGACACATCAACGGCTGTCGATGAAGAATCTGTTCTGGAAGTGGATGAAACTGGAGAAAGTAGTCCGATTGCCGATGAAGTTAGCGAACCCTCTGTAGAAGCTGACGAAGCCCCTGTTCCGGAAGACATCTCAGTGGCAGATGAAATACCTGCACCGACGATAGACGAAGAGCCTGCTTCCGATATCATCGATGCGGCTTCAGCTGATGAGGTTGCTTCAGCTGATGAGGTTGCTTCAGCCGAAGCCGCATCGGTGGAACTTCCTTCAGAAAACTATTTCTCCATTCGGGGTGAAATTCTGAAATGTGACGAGGGTTCCAATCAGATTCTGGTCAAAATTCTACAAGGTGCCAAGCAACCGAACAAAACTCAAAAGGCATTTAAGCTGCATGTTGCTGGACAGATCGCGGGTAAAACCGTTGGCTACTTCTGGGAACTAGATGTGGAACGTAACGGCAAGCAGTTAGTTTTAGTTGAAGGCCGTACTATCGGTATCGTGCCGCCTAAGAAGCGCAAGAAATGGAAGAAGCGTGGGGGACCTGGGGGACCCGGTGGGCGTCGCCCCTCCAACAATCAGGGACCGCGCCGTAAGAGGGGCGCTCCTCAAACTAAGGAAAAACCAAGGATTCGGCCTTCAGCTCCGGTCAAGTCAAATCCTCTATAAGGCAGTAGATATAAGGAGTTGGGCATATGCCTAACTCCTTATGTTTAGCCATTGAAAACTTGTTTCAAGACATCCCAGCGGGAACAGTTCCAGTAGTCAATGTGGGAAACGATCTGGCCTGCTTCGTTGATGTGATAATCGGTCCAACCAGAGATTGCCATAGCCGGTTTCCAGGGGAGCGGTGCAACCCATCTAAGTGTCCAGCGCGTCTGGAACTTATCGGAAGCGTGTGTCTCCAGTTTGTGAAGCTCTAGGCTGGGAGCCTGGAACCAACGATCAATGAACTCAATCATCTTGCGATAGCGATCAACCCCGTGAAAACGATTTAGAGGATCCTGGAAGAAAACGTTCTCAGCATAGAGGTCGTAACTCTGGTTGTGAGGAAAGTTGGCGTAGTCTCGGCGAATGCGATCGCACACCTCGGCAAGCTCCATCATTTTACCTCCGGCCACAGTCGCTCTAGCTGTCGGCGCCATGCTTCCAAGACTTGCTCTTGCGATTCACCGCTGCTCATGTCGCCCATCATGCCTTCGCTGTAGAAGCGGTCCAGGGTCTGCATAGTTTCTTCTAATGACTGGCCTTGGAGCTTCGCAGCTTGAATAATCTGCCGAATCTGCCGTTCCACCAGACTACTGAAAAAAGGATCGACGCCGTCCTGCTTCATCACTAGTAAACGGCTAATCGCGGACTCGAAGCGATTTTCTGTCAGCGTTGCTAGCTCATATTGAAAAACACCCCACAGCAAATCTTGGTGTAGTGCGTAGCGAGCTTCCTGAGTTAAGTCAAAGTTAGCTTCTAAAATCTGTGCCAAGAAAGGCTCTACAGCTTGCGTTGGCAGAATGGGTACCAAAAGCCTCAACCAGCTCTGGTCTTCTGATAGCAGAACCAGCAGGCGGAACTCTGCCGTTTCTACTTGCCAAGCATCGGGAGCACTAGTTTGAACCTGCTCCCCAAATCGATCCGTTAGATGCGATGTGATAGCGTTAGTTTCCATATTTTCAACCTATCAGCGATGGGGTGGCTGAATATCTATCTTTGAGCAGAGCCGAAGGAAATCGCCAAAATAATTTCTACAGCAGCGACATATCAATGTCTGGGGCTGGGGCTAGACCCGCCTGACCGTCTCCCTGGCTAGCAAATAGTACGTTTAGGGTGAGATCACTCATGCCCCAAACATCAAAGAATTGCTCGGATAAAATTTGTCCGGCCTCAGTCATATCGCCGTCTTCGCTCAATAGCCCCCCTTCTAGCAGCCTGCCGCCATCCGTTTCCAAATCGAGGCGCAGACCTTCTTCTCCCTGCTGACGGATGAACAGCCGTCCGTAAGCCAGTACCTGTCCAGCTCTACTGATAATGGCGCAACGCATGGTGGTAATTAATCCAAGCAAATCACTGAGGGTGCCATCGTATCAAAATTCGGCCTTGTTCGTTTGAGTAAATCGGCTCAGAGCCGATTATTCAGTTCCGTGTCCATCGCGATCGCAGTTGGTGATCGCTAGACAAATCGCCAATAGCCTATAGGATGAGGCTAACTGATAGGGGCTGATACAGCTTGGAGAAAGCATATGACAGGGACGGCAAATACCGATACGGTGGTCTTTATTTGTGGTTCTGCACTGCGAGGACAGCCCGACCACGGTAATTTGCAGAACGCTCAGTTTATCCGTGAGGCAAAAACGGCACCTCGCTATCGCCTGCATTCGGTTCAGGATGGTTGGCACCCTGGCATCTATGAAGTCGAAGCGGACGCAGTGAAGGGCATTGCGATTCCTGGCGAACTGTACGCCCTAACGGCTGCTCAATACGAGCATCTGGTCTCGACCGAGCCCCCCCACATGTATCCAGCCGAAGTGACGCTAGAGAGCGGTGAAACGGCGATCGCCATGCTGTACCCCAAAGCCCTCATCGATGAGCATGATTGGCCCGATATTTCTCATCTTGGCGGATGGGCTGCCTACAAAGCCTCTCAGGCATAAATTTTCAACCGGCCTGCTACCCATCCCCCCAGTCATTCTTTGGCCCTATTCAACCACTAGGCGAGCCAAACTCGTTCCTGGATAGTAAACCCCTAAAATCTGGTCATACTGGTAGCCCTGCAGCGCATAGTCTTTAGCACCGTGCTGACTCATGCCTTTACCCCCGTGGGCTTCCTGAACAATCTGGTCGGATGCGGCATACAGCGATTCGACAATCCCCCCCTCGTAGCTGATAAACTCCCCAGCTGTTTCAGCCACCGCTCGCTGCGTATTCGTCGTTTCCATGGCGATGCCCTTATAGGCCTGGAAGCGTTGGGTGTTGTCTAGGTCAAAGTAGTCGCTGGCGGGAATGACGTGGTGAGTGAGGGCATAAGAGCGCGCTGCTACAGCCTGTGCCTTGAGCGATTCTAGAGGCCAGTGATGATACATCTCACTCCCTACAACGCTAGAAAGGTATTGCCCCAACATGACAAAGTTGACGGCTAGCAGTTCACCCCCGTCGTTAAACAGTAGAACACGACCCTGGTACCAGCTGTCGTTTACAAAAATGTAGCCGCCCTGTTCGGCCTCCAACCAAACGGCTCCAGAAAGCTGACATCCACTGAAATCAATACCTTGAGACGTGGGTGTTGCTGTCAGACTAGATTGCGGAGGAATATCACAGTGGGCTGAGCCATCAGTATTAATCACCCATCCCAAAGTATCGGTTCCAACTGCGAGGGCTGGCACGTCACGCGCGATCGCTACGCGCATCTCTAGCACATTATCAATGACATTTGGGTTAACAGGCGCAGCTGCACCGGCAGCCGGTGCAGCTGCAGCCGCAGGGGCTGCTTCAGGAAGAGCCGCCGCCTGAGCGGTAGTGGCCGGCGCTGCTTCGGTAGCAGCCGTTTCCTCGTTAGCTGAATGACTAGCCGAGGCGGGCTCGCCAGTAGGTGCGCTCACAGCTGAATTGTTGTTGACCGACCCACCGGAGTCAGGATTTCCAGTAGGTGCAGCTGTACTGTTCGCACCTTGCTGTCGCGTGCGTTGAATGCGGTACAAATCGACGACCGACTGCCGCACAATGCCTGTGCTCATCCACAAGTTTTCCTGCAGTGGCTCTAACTGTGCTGAGCTATTCATTCCGGGTAGCGGCATAAACCGCAAAAGCAGTGCTCCCGATAATAGAGCACCACTCGCAAACGTCATCCGTGAGCGTAGTTTAGGTTCTGCTCGACGGCATAGACCCTGAATTCGCTGCCATTCCTGCTGAAACTGCAACGTCATTACAATTGTTAGAACTGATAGATTTACACGCACCAACACCCTTCACCTGGCATACTTTAGCTGCTTTTTTGACTTCTGACTACTTTTTGGTCTTTTGAGACAGCAAACGGAGATCCACCGTCATTGGCATATCAGGATGAAGAACTAACGACGGCATCAGCATCGGTACGGTTCCATCCTGCCGCGACACGAATCGCTCAGCAAAGCGCGATCGCGCCTCTTCCGGCGTTTGGGGCAATGTTTGATAAGGTTCTCCCGTAGGCGACTGAACATAGTAAATTGCGCCCCCTATCCATTTACGCTGCCAAGTATCAATTACCTGAAACTTTAGGGGTGCATTGGGAGCTAACAGAGGATGGGGTCGAGACGGAGCTAATCGAGCCCGAAATCGGAGCCCGCCAACATAATGATTAGGACTGCCGGTGAATCGCATTGGTACTTGATGACCGTTGCAGAGAACCGCATAGCGCTTGGTCAAAGCTCCCACCTCAGAGTCGGTATCGGTAACACCTGTCAGGGTGATTTGCAGCCTTTCCAGAGAATCATCGACCAGCTGGGAGCTTCCACTGCTACTAGCATCGCCGACAACAGGCCACGGTTCTAAAGCTGCGCGTAGTTCCAGGACTTGAGTGGGATTTCCTGCCAGATTCACCTGCCCATATGACGGCAATCGCTGTTCCCAAAAAGCCAGAAACCAGGCTGCTTCAAAGCAATATCCTGCCCTGTGCAAATCGGTTAAGACCTGTTGGAAATCCTGCTGTAAATAGTGTGGCAGCAGCCAGCGATCGCGCAAAGCAGCTCCCCATCGTTTTAGAGGTGGGGTAAAAGGTTGATGCCAAAACCACGCTACGAAAGCCCGAATTAACAGCATTTGCAGGAGACGCAGTCCTGTATGGGCAGGCATAGCAAACCCCCGAAACTCCAGCAATCCTAGCTGCAGCGGAGGATTCTGAGTTGGAAATAGTTTGTCAATACACAGGGCCGTACGGTGAGTATTCCCGGTTAGGTCTCTCAATAAAGGACTCAAGAGCTGATCAATCGCTTCAGCGGGAATGGTGTCTTGAGATGACAAGGTCAGCAGCGCTACTTCCAGCTCATACAAGCTATCGTGTCGTCCCTCATCGACTCGTGGTGCTTGGCTGGTAGGTCCGATAAACTGCCCTGCAAAGAGGTAAGACAGACTGGGATGGTGCTGCCAATAAGTGATAAAGCTGCGGATCAGATCCGGGCGCCGGAGCAAAGGACTGGATTCCGGAGTAAGACCACCGATGGTTATGTGAGCACCGCCGCCGGTTCCCAAGAGCCGACCATCGAGGTCATATTTTTGGCAAGCAAGCCCGCAGGCGATCGCCGCTTCATCCAAGGTTTTGTGCAGCTTGACCAAATCAGGCCAGCGAGCAACAGGATGAATATTGACCTCCAGCACACCCGGATCAGGCGTGATTTGAAACCGTTGAATTCCTTGATTGTTGGGCGGTGGATAGCCTTCAATCACGACTGGCTGATCCAAAAATTCAGCGGTTGCCTCAATTGCAGTTAGTACATCTGCATAGCTACGAGCGGAGGCGATTGGCGGCATAAAGATACGCAGCATCCCGTGACGAACTTCTACCGCTAGTGCCACGCGGATGCTGTCCTTTGGCACTAAGGGGACTAACTGCTGAGGACGAATCGGTACAGCGGATAGCGGTGGCATTGCTTCTTGGAGCAAATCCTCGGGGGGAAGATCACTCAGCGGCAGCCGCAACCCCAGAGGTGCATCACCGGATAGCAGCATCAGAGACGTTTCGCATCCTGTCCAGCGGCAGCTCTGCCAGCGGATGTGCCCCTTGTGCTCTGTCGTCAGCAATGGCAGCACAAACCCTCGAGGAACAGATACCTCAGATTCGTAGGCCGGAATGATGGCATCGCCGGGAAGAGCCAGGCAGTTTACTAGCTCGGTAATAAATGCTTTGGCATCCTGCCATGTATAGTCGGCTTCTGCTCCTTCAACGGCTAAAAGATGGGGATTGTGCCACAACGGTTCACCGTCAACGCGCCAAAAACAGCTCAAAGCCCATCGCGGTATCAGTTCACCCGGATAGAGTTTGCCCAGCCCGTACTGAAGTACGCTACCAGACTTGCCGAGACGTTGCTGCAGGTAGCTGAGTAGCTGTACTGCTATGCCGTGCTTGTCTTCACCTAACGCTGTATGGCGCCACTGCAGCGATTCGCGATCGCTAGCCGAAATATACGTCGGTTCGCCACCCATCGTCAGTCCCACATCAGCATCTTGCAGGACGCTATCAATCTGGTGGCCTAAGGCATCAATACGGCTCCACTGGCGGGAAGAAAAGGGTCGCATGAGTATGGAATCTGACAAGGTGCTTGAGGTGTTGAAAACTTTGGCTAGGATTACAAGGCATCCTGCGCGGCTAGACCGCCACCCCCAACCTCTGCTGGATTTTAGTATTGTGCCTGTGCTGTCGTCCAATGGTAGAGCTCCTCGGAATCGGACATTGACCCTAACCGAGGCAGAAAAACACCATTACCATCAACGCTTACAAACCCTTGCTCATCCCACTGATTTAGGAATTGTTCTTGACACTACCCTGTATCAAGACTGTCTCACGGCACTCTCACTACTCCCTGCGGGCACTGTCGATCTGATCATCGTCGATCCTCCCTACAATCGCCGTAAAGCTTTTAATGGCAATACCTTCAATCCGCTATCGCCCGCTGCTTACCAAACGTGGGTGGAATCCTGGCTCGTTCCGCTTAAGCCCCTGCTCAAGCCAACCGCATCGCTCTACGTGTGTGCCGACTGGGAGTCATCGACAGCCATCTATCCCGTGCTAGCCAAACATTTCATCGTGCGCAATCGCATCACTTGGGAACGTGAGAAGGGTCGCGGAGCCAAAGCCAACTGGAAAAACGCTGCTGAAGACATTTGGTTTTGTACAGTCTCGAACACTTATACCTTCAACGTCGAAGCTGTAAAGCTAAAGCGGCGAGTCATCGCGCCTTATCGCGATCGCAACGGTACCCCTAAAGATTGGCAAGATACTCGTAAAGGCCGCTTTCGCCTGACCCATCCCTCGAATTTATGGACCGATATTTCTATCCCTTTCTGGTCAATGCCGGAGAATACCGATCACCCTACGCAAAAACCTGAAAAACTCATTGCCAAGCTTGTTCTTGCCAGTAGCCAGCCTGGTGATCTTGTGTTTGATCCTTTTCTGGGCTCCGGCACAACCTCAGTGGTTGCCAAAAAGCTTGAGCGTCACTACCTTGGCATTGAAATCAATCTGGACTATTGCTGTTTAGCAGAAAAACGACTCGACATTGCGGCGCGCGATCGCCGCATTCAAGGCTACGCTGAAGGCTGCTTCTGGGAACGCAATTCAACGCCCACGCAGCGTTAAGAGCAAATACGGCAGCACTACAGTAAAGGCTCTATGGCAAGCTTCTTCATGGCCTCTGGCGGCATTGTCCAACGCATCCACTCTGGGTCTTTGGTTGCGCCAAGGCTCTCATAAAACTGCTGTGCTGGTTCGTTGTCGTGTAAGACGAACCAGTAAAGCTGCTTATGACCCAGTTCATAGGCATAGCGTGAAACCGCTTTCAGAAGATGTTTCCCGAGCTTTTTACCGCGGGCTTTTGGATCAACATAAAGCCACTTAAGCATAAAGAGCGGTTGCAGAGTATGCATAAACGGAATCTCATAGTAGACAGCCATACCGACTAGCTTACCATTACCTGCATCGGCAACAAATGCACCAAATTCCGGATGCTCACCGAAGCCGCGTTTCAATAGCTCAGCTTCAGTCAGCTTAAAGTTAGTACCACGCTCGAAGGTTACTATCGCTTCCATGAGACGTAGAAGCTCAGGCAAGTCAGTCGTTTCAATCGACCGTATTTCGATTGCGTTAGTGTCTCTTCCCATCGTTCAGAAAGGTTCAAAGTTATTTGGGAAATGCCGAAGCTCCGAGGTATTCCTACAACTCATCGCTCTTCGAAACTCGTCTACCGTCTCTAGATGTCCAGGATGAACAATCCCAGTAAGAAAAGATACCACGCAGCTCATTACAGGAGCTATCCGTTTGCCTATGCTAATTTGAGTACACTATACGACTGATGTTTAGTCATGGCTACACCTTCCCAGGCGTTGTCTTCAGACATAATCATCTACCCCGAGAGCAGTAGGAAGCCAATGGCGGACAATACCCAGCAGTTTCGGTGGATTGTCACCATCAAAGAAAATCTAGAAATTCTTTACGCCGATCGACTTCGTCAGCAAGCTAAAGCAAAGCGACAGAAGGCTGAGCGTCTTTCGACTCGCCTACGCGAATTAGGCGTTGACCTAGATTCGGTTTAATTTGTGCAGCCGTCATCTTTTACTAAGGTTTTTCTAGCGGACCGTCAGCCCTGGTTTCGGACACTTTTCCAGCTTCGCGGTTCGGTCATTCCGGCGGTATTGCCCAGAACCATACTCTGTGCTGGCTTTGGTCTACTCATTTCCGTTCTATATACCTTTGGGGTTCCAGTGGCTATCAGCACACTGGGGAGTTTAGTTCCCAGCATTGTGTTGGGCCTGCTGCTCGTTTTTCGCACAAACACCGCCTATGAGCGCTTCTGGGAAGGTCGTAAGCAGTGGGGCGCACTGGTGAACACTAGCCGCAACCTGGCCCGTCAGATCTGGGTAGCGGTTCAAGAGACAGAAGAATCAGAACGCTTTACCAAGGTCAGACATCTGCGATTGATTGTGGCGTTTGCGATCGCCATGAAGCTTCATCTACGGGGAGAATCGCTCGATGCAGAACTCGCAGAGGTCGTTACACCAGAGCAATTCGCCAAGCTGCAGGCCATGAATAACCCTCCCTTAGAGGTAGCCTTCTGGATGGCCGATTATCTACAAACCTGTAGCGATCGTGGCAAGCTTAATGCTTATCAGCTCTCAGCTATGTTGCTATTAGTTGATCGGCTGGTAGATACGCTAGGAAGCTGTGAGCGTATCTTAAAAACCCCTATCCCCTTGGCATACAGCATTCACCTAAAGCAGTTATTGTTGCTCTACTGTTTGGCTCTGCCCTTTCAGATGGTTGAGGCACTCCACTGGTGGACAGCGGCGATTACGGGACTCATCAGCTTTGCTGTTTTTGGTATTGAGGCGATCGGAATTGAAATTGAAAACCCTTTTGGTCATGACCCCAACGATTTACCGCTGGATGCAATCTGTCAGACGATGCACCACAATATAGAAGATCTCATTACGTTGACGCCAGGCAACTGCCGCTGGCTTAAAGAGGTCCAGACAAGGAGGATATCTGAAGAATTGTAAACTTTGCCCAAAGAAAACAATGTGCCTCAGAGAAATCATGATTTCTTCTCTAGAGATCAGTTGATTGACCACCTACCGACGCAAGTAATGTCGCTTTGGTCGTTGAGTGAGCCTCGCATAGGATCTAGAAGCGAAACTATTCACGGCCTTTAAGCAATCAACAATTGCGACTTCAGGTGCTTTTTTTTGGGATTACATGAGATCTTTTTCAGGATTTTGAGCACAATAGCATCACGGCTACGTCAACGACTTAGAGGCATGTAAGCTCTGACGTTGGAGATGGTGATGGCGACAGATGAGGGGCAACTTTACCCATGGGCCAGTTGGACAACACACCGAGTAACCCAATCGACGAGGGAAAGGCAGCCCGGGAAGTACTCCGTAGCGTCACTCAAAACTTGAGAGCGTTACAGGAGGATCTCTCCGGTCAGTTGAATCAGGACATCAATCGTTTGCAGGGCACTAAGCACCGCTTATTGAGCGACATTGACATTCTGGAGGAGCGATATGATGCCCTCCAAAATCAATACGAAGCTCTAAAAGCTGAGCATGATGAAGAACTCAGTCGCAAACAGCTGGTGCAGCAGCAGGTCTGGGCCAAGCGTCTAGCGCAAGCATTAGCGACTAACCTCCAAAGCCGCCTCACCGAGACAATTTACAGTACGGCTTCAGTCAATGGCATGGGGCAAAGCGGCTCGCTACAGAATGCTTATCAGCTCCTAGCTTCTCTGGATGCTAGCTTGAACGATACCCTTCATTCCCTCCAGCAAGATCTCAATAGCTATCAAAGCTCCTTGTCCCAGCAAATTAGCCGTATGCAAAGCATGGAGCAACAAGGAGAAACAATTCTAGAGGCGTTAATCAACCGCCTGAGTCTTCAACTACAGGCTCAAATGGCACGTCCTCAATCAATTGCAGGTGTACCGAGTGGCAATGGATTGGGGGCAACTCAGTCGCTGTATGGTCATTCCCCTCAGGGGCTGCAGCCATCGCAAATTGCTTCACCACCCCCTGCTCAGCCTTTCCCAAATACTCACTTTGAGCCAACTCCACCTACCCAGCAGCAGCAAGCCGCCAGCATATCGACCGCTGGCCGTACAAAAGTACCTCCTGCTCAACCTATACCGACGCCAACGTCAACGCCTGTCCCCAAATCAACGAAGCCAGCGAATCGACTTTCTACCTTTCAGAAAGGACTAGTTTTCATCATTCTGTCTACTGTGGCATTGTCAGTTCACAACGTCATAGTCGGAATTGTGGGTTTTGGGGGAAGAATATTTGGGCTTGAGCAATTTGCTATCGACGTCATCTTTCCCCTCAATATTCTCAACTCGCTCATGTTGCTATGGCTGCGGATGGTTGTAGTACTACCGTCTATGGCTTTGATTGCTGGGAAGTTGTATCCCAGTGTGTGGCAAGACATTCGTCAATTTTTAGCTGCGGATGACAAGCGCCCGATCATTCAAGTGATTGCCAGTGGTTGTTTTCTGTTTATGTCGCAAGTCCTCATCTACAAGGCAATTCCAGACATTGGGGTCGGTGTTGCGGTAACGCTGCTGTTCATGTATCCACTAATTACCGTACCGCTGGCTTGGTACCTGTTTGGCGATCGCCCCACGCCCCTCCGACTCGTTGTTATGTTTGCGATCGCAACGGGTATTGTATTCGCGGCATTCCCTGCGATTAGTAGTGATTTGTCTGAAGGGGTATCGCCATGGGGTGTCCTAACAGGTCTGCTATCCAGCAGTTTCTTCGCCTTGTATCTAATTTCAATGCAGCTGAGCTTCCGTAAGCTGCATCCTGTTCCTGTGAGCCTCATACAGTTCGCGACAATATTCTGCATCACCAGCATCATCACAGGCATCATTGCTATCGCGGTCAATTTGTTTGGTCTGGAGGTGACAGGGCCAAGCAGCTATGGAGCCCTTGGCATCGCTGGTCTTCTTCTGGGCGGATTAACGTTATTGGGATATTTGTTTAATAACTATGGCGTACGCTTTATGGGCGCTGCTCAGGCGTCTATTGTGGCGTCTAGTGGCCCAGTCCTATCAGCTATCATGGCTCGCCTGATTACGCCAGGAAGCAACTCCTTCCTAGAATTTATTCAGTGGATTGGCATCATTGCTGTCACATTGGGCGTAGTCGCCCTCAGCTGGGAGCGTATGATCCAGCAGCGTAAACCCAAAGCAAAGCGGATCAGAGCTTAGATGTTGACGCTCAGCAAATAGCTGTTGGGCAGACGGCTGGCAGCCCCGGCCAAGGGCTATATTCCGAATGCCTGTTCGACAGCCAATTCCAGATTGGGTAATGTTGGCGAAAGAATGCGATCGCCCAATCGAAATCGCTTCAACTCGTATTCGCCATCAACCAAAGAGCCGACTGTAAAGGTCGGCTCTTTGGGGTTACCAATAAAACGCCGTCCTCCCAAGGCCGCGTAGTCAACAATCCAATATTCTTGAATCGTCAGCGCTTCATATTCACCAAGCTTCGTAAAATAATCATCACGCCAGTTTGTCGAGACGACTTCCACAATAATCTTGATGGATCTCCCAAGCGTGATAACGGAGCGGCTCTCCCATTCGGGCTCTTGAGTGAGCACCGATTCATCCAAAACAATCACATCGGGTTCATAGCCGGACTGACCATCCGAAGATCGAACAATACATTCTTTGGGAATGAAATAGGGCTGCTGGCTGCTTCGGATAGCTGTGCCTATGTCGTAAGCTATGTTGCCTGATATTTTTGAATGCTGCCCTTTTGGTTTGGGCATTGCAATAATGGTCCCCCGGCGCAGTTCGTAGCGACATTCAGAGAATTCCGGTAGCCATTCAACGAATTCATCAAACGTAGTTGGCTGTTGCAACGCCTGCATCATGAGTTCACCTCGTGCTGCTTCATGCCAGTTTCCGTTAGGCTCCTAATCCCCCAATAGCACTCTAGCCCTTAACCTTTATCATGCGAAAATAGCGGGCGTAAAAGTGCTGAAGTTGAATCGAGCAAAAGTGAACGGAGAGAGAGGGATTCGAACCCTCGTTAGAGTTGCCCCTAAACAGCATTTCCAGTGCTGCGCCTTCAACCACTCGGCCATCTCTCCAAATAATGTGCTGCTTTCTAAGAAATCAGCCACAGAATCTAATACTACCAAACAATGGCAGCGTAAAGCGACACCTTGACTCAAAATCCATTCACGGACTCTTGCTCAAATCGGAGAAGTGGATGTCAATGCGGTCTTCTCAATCACAAGAGGGCGTTGCTAAGGAAGACGCCTGTGAGAGCATAGACAAATGGTGTGATGCCCGATGCGCGTCTCCATTCGTTTAGTTGATTGAAAATACATGAACTGCTCTCATCAGATCAAAATTCACCATCGTCAGCGCGAGGTCGACTATACCGTTCGCGTACCCGAAGACCGCTACATCCTGCAGACTGCCGAAAATCAGGGCGCTGACCTGCCTTTTGCCTGCCGTAATGGGGCCTGTACGACTTGTGCTGTACGTGTCATATCAGGTGAATTGGATCAACCTGAAGCTATGGGACTCTCCCCTGCTTTGCGCGATCGCGGTTACGCCCTCCTCTGCGTCAGCTATCCCCGCTCGGATCTGGAAGTGGAAACCCAAGATGAAGATGAAGTCTATGAACTTCAATTTGGGCAATATTTTGGCAAGGGAAAAGTGCGGTTTGGCTTGCCACTTGAGGATGAGTGAGGGAAGTAGAGAAGAGGGAACAGGCTTCGCCGTGAGCGTCTTACAATGCTTAAATATCTCTACAGAAACTGGAAGACTATTGGTGCGATCACACTCTTGCTCCTGATGTTGGGTACAAGCCTTGGACGAGCAGAGGACTCGACATTATCAGCGAAGGTGGACTACGCCAAGAGTGGTCATACACTAGAACTGCTCTCTGAGTTGAGTGCTGACATGCCAGTGATGGCTATTCGGCTGGCAGGTGTGCAAGCTCCTGATAGAGAGCAGAAACCATGGGGACCGGAGTCACGGCAGTGTTTATCAGAGCTAGCAGAAGGTTGGGTGAGGGTGGAGCCGCAATCGTTGGCTCCTGATGACTATGGTCGGCTTTGGGCCTACGTTTGGCAGGACAAACAGCTGGTGAATGCAGCAGTGTTGGCAAAAGGATGTGCGTTTTTGGATAGCGAGCACTTGTCGCAGCAGCGCTATGCAGAACAGCTGATTTATGCTCAAGAGTCGGCCCGATTGTTAGGGCTCGGCATTTGGGACCCAGACAGTCCGCTACGAGAAACGCCGATGGCTTTTCGTCAGTCGCGTCGAGACAAGGCATCAGATCCGGTAGATTAAGCTTGATATTCAACACAAATTTGTCATCATGACGGCTACCGACAATCAGGATTTGAGGCGGTATCTCGACATTGCTACTGAGGCAGCCCTAGCGGGAGGCGCTATCCTGCAAGACTACTGGGGCAAACTAGAGTCCATCGAAGAGAAAGGGCCTGGCGATTTGGTTACGGAGGCGGATAAGGCAGCAGAAGCAGCTGTTTTGGATGTCCTAGGCCGCCATCTGCCAGATCATCCCATCCTGGCAGAAGAGTCTGGAGCAATTGGAAAATCGGTAGGGAGTCCTTTCCTATGGGCGATTGATCCCCTCGATGGCACTACAAACTATACGCACCAGTATCCGTTTTCAGCGGTGTCAGTAGGATTGTTGATTGATGGCTACCCTACTGTGGGGGCCATTTTTGATCCATTTCACAAGGAACTTTTTCGCGCTGCGAAAGGGTTAGGTGCGACGCTGGATCGTTGCTCAATCCGGGTTTCGCGAACTGACAAACTGGCCAATAGCCTATTGGTTACTGGATTCGCCTACGATCGCCGCGAGCGCATTGACAACAATTATGCTGAGTTTTGTCATCTGACACACCTTACGCAAGGTGTGCGGCGTGGGGGAGCAGCGTCTATTGATTTGGCTTATGTTGCCTGTGGACGGCTAGATGGGTATTGGGAGAGGGGGTTATCCCCGTGGGACCTAGCTGCAGGGGTTGTGCTGGTAGAGGAAGCAGGGGGACACGTAACTGCGTACGATGAAACCCCGTTTGATATTCAGTCGGGTCGGATTTTGGCAACTAATGGACAGATTCACACAGCCCTTAGTCAGGTGCTACAACAGGTTAAGCCGCTCGCTAATTTTCAACCTATTGCAATCGCGGAATGACTTGCTTACAGAAGCCCTTGGGCAGTAAGGTTCAAGAAAACTGTCCATCAATTGCAAAGACCTCGATAAACTAGGAGCGGATGACTAAGGCTAGATAGCTACAGTGAGTCTAGTACAGGGGAACATGACGCCATATGACCGGGGAGATGACCACCAGTCATGAATATTGATCAAGGACTATTCAACCTCGACCTTACCGACTACCATGCGATTCTCGGTGTTTCTATCGATGCCGACGCCAAGCAGATTCGTAAGCGATATCTCAAAATTGCCCGTAAGCTGCACCCGGATAGCTTAGCTGCCGCTACCGATACAGAGAAGCGACAGGCTAGCGAGCTGCTTTCTAAGCTGGTCAATCCAGCCTATGAGAAGCTAACTCAAGAGAAAGAGATGGCCGAATATAAGGTTGTGTTGCGTCTTCAAGGGGAACAACTGAGCCGTCGCCCTGCAGGGCTAAATATTCAAACAGAATCTGCAAAGGCTTTACTGCAGACGAGTGATGTCCTCAACCTGTACAACAATAGTCTCAAGAAGCTGGCGGATGAGCAGTATGAGTCTTTAGATCAGGTTCTGAATATCACCGGACAAATCAGTGAGCTCAATCTGGCCTATTTAGTGACAGCAGGTGGCAAGACTGGGTTTACAACGCAGACAAATTCAGCCCCTTCTACTTCTAATCGGTCTTCTGCGACCAGTGCCTCATCGCGTTCAGCACCGCCCCCGCCCCCTTCCCCCAAGCAACAACGGGAATCCGTTATTGGCAGTTATCTCAACCGTTCCCGCGAGTTTGAGCAGAAAAAGGATTTCTCCAGGGCCATATTAGAGATGCGTGAGGCGGTGCGATCGCACCCTAACAGTGCTCCGTGTCACAGCCAGCTAGCTAGCCTCTATCTGCAAGCTGGCCAACGAAAAATGGCGCGTATCCATCTGAAACGGGCTCTCGATATCGATCCCAGCAATTCTTTGGCGCAAGAATTGCAGCCCATTATTCATCAGGCAAATCAGGGGGAAACGACCCGTAAAGTAGGTTCCAAGTCTACTGCGTCAAAATCGCGGGGTGGTTTGTTTGGGTTGTTTGGAGGTAAGGAAAAGTAGATGGTGTATCAACCGCCCTCTGGCACGCGTGACCTGCTCCCATTGGATGTGGCCCAAAAGCATTGGATCGAAACTCGCTTGGAGCAAATGTTCCAACAGTGGGGCTATCATCGCATCATCACTTCCACAGTCGAAAGCTTGGATACTCTGATGGCGGGAGGCGCGATTGACCAATCATCGGTGGTTGAATTACGAGGGGCAGACGGCCAACGTTTGGGACTGCGTCCTGAGTTGACTGCCTCGATTGCCCGAGCTGCAGTGACGCGGCTAGCTCATGTCACGTATCCTCAGCGCCTCTACTACACTGCAAACGTCTTTTGTCATTCGGAAAAGGGGAGTCAGGCAGGGCAGCAGGAGTATTATCAGGCAGGTATTGAACTGCTTGGTACAGGAGGTAGTCTGGCCGATGCTGAAATCTTATTGCTGCTGCTGGACTGTGTCGAAAACTTACAGCTAACGGACTGGCAGATTGTTCTGGGTGATGCAGGATTAACCCAGTCGTTGCTGGAACCCTTCCCATTACCGTTACGTTCCATCGTTCGAGAGGCGATTGCCAAATTAGATAGAGTCACGCTCGAAACTCTGGATTTACCTAGTGAGCTACGCGATCGCGCTCTACAGATGCTGGACCTACGGGGTCATCCGAAGGATATCCTCCAGGCTGTCAGTCAGTTAGGGCTCAATGATCATCAACACTCAATTGTCAGCGCGCTCAAGTCTTTAGTCGACACCCTCCAGAGTTCTACAACAGTCAAGTCCCTAATTTTGGACCTGAGCCTAATTCAGTCTTATGACTACTACACGGGGATCGTTTTTGAGGTGGTTGCCCTTACACCACAAGGTCGGCAAGTTGTAGGCAAAGGCGGACGCTACGACAATCTGCTAGGAGTTTTCCATCCCAAAGGACAGAGCTATCCCGGCATTGGCTTTATGTTTAGCGTGGAAAGTCTCCACCAAGCCATTATTGGAACCGGATATCTACCACAGTCCACGCCAGCAAGTGACTGGCTAGTAGTACCCAGAACGATTCAAGCCGCGGCTTTGGCCTTCAAGTATGCTCAGACGATTCGTGAAGGGGGCGCTCCGATTCGGGTAGAGCTGTATTTAGAACCAGAAACCGATATGAATTTGATTCGCGATCGCGCTCGGACCCGCAACATTAGCCGGATTGCTTGGATTGCCGAAGACGGTTCGCCTGAGATTGAAACTGTAAACTAGAGTAGCGGCTGTCCTCAGCCAGAAACAAACCACATCCGATTTGAAAACTGAAGTTTTGTCTGGGATGAAAACCGGGGCTCTGGAGGGGGCAAGGTATAGCTATTGCCAGTTCGTTAGGACAAGATAGCGAGCCATTGGGTCATGCGCCAGTACATCTGGATGATACTGGGTGTCGCAGTCTAAATCGCTAAAGCTATGTAGCGTACATTCAAAGGCTTTCTGGCTAGGCTATCAGGCAGTTAGAGCAGAAAAAGGGGGAGAACCGTGGCTCATACGATTGTGACTAATGTTTGTGAAGGCGTCGCTGATTGCGTCGATGCCTGTCCAGTAGCCTGTATCCATGAGGGGCCAGATAAAAACAAGAAAGGCACTGACTGGTACTGGATTGACTTTTCAACCTGTATTGACTGTGGTATCTGTATCCAGGTTTGTCCTGTAGAAGGCGCTATCTTGCCTGAAGAGAAGCCGGAGTTGCAGCAGACACCAGGGTAGGCGTAAGGGAGTAGCAGGGTGAATGGGTGAATGGGTAAAAGAGGGATTGATTCTTTTCTCTGTTTCCTAATGCCTAAACAACGACCTCTTCGATTGCGTCCAAACTGGGTAGTTCAAATGTATCTGCAGGTCGAGCATCGCCACGCTGGCAGCGGATGGCAAAGGGGCAGAGGTCACACTTAGGGCTACCTGGGGGGCGCTGAGGAAATGCCTCATTAGTTGCCAGTAGCTGTGTCAGCTGATGGGTTAAGTGTGTTAGGTCTTGTTGGGTTTGAGCATGTCGAGCTGTAGAGTAGGGGATGCGGACTTGCTGGGGTTCCACAGCTTGCGTATTGGGGTTACGAGCCCGGACGAACCAGTAGACCATAGCGACTTGACTAGGTTCCAGTGGCGTGGTTTCGACTAGGACGTAGAGGTACAGGCGCGTTTGCCAGTCTTGCTGTAAGTAGGCTAGGTCTTTGGGCTTGAGATAGGTTTTCCAGTCAATAATTTCGGCTCGATCGCGCCACTGTCGTAGGAGGTCGTACACAACGGTAAACCAGTAGCCATTGAACACCAGCGATCGTCCATGTTCACTCTGACGAAAGTGCTCTCCAGTAGAGTCGAATAGGTCAGGAGCCTGAGATTTTAGCTGTTCGACACAGGCTTGTAGTTCAGAATTCTGGGCTAATACTGGGTCAATAGAAAGGCCCATTTCGCACTGTTGCATGAGCAAGTGAAAGCGATCGCCCCACTGCTGCCCCTCTAGTAGGGACGGCGAAGACGGGACCGTTAGAGACTCTAGAATGGTGTGCTGAAATCGCCGCGGACAATATTCCAACAGCGATAGCTGCCCTTGCGATAGCCGGAGCAATGGGTTTACGCCTCCCCGCCAACGACCACATTCTGAATGCGTAAGCTAGGACCGCCGCAGCCCACCGAGAGGCCGCTCTGTCCCCCTTTACCGCAGCCTCCTGACTCATCCCAATAAAAGTCATCACCGATCGCGGTGATATCGCGCAGCGTTCGAAAGACATTACCAGACAACGTCACATCTCGCACGGGTTCAGCCAGTTCGCCGTTCCGAATCATCCAGGCTTCGCCAGCCGTGAACGTAAACATTTCGCCGTTGGTCATACCGCCTAGCCAATTACGAGCATAGACCCCTTCTTTGATATCAGCCAACAGATCTTTGGCGGGTGTATTGCCGCGAGCAATCCAAGTATTGGTCATGCGAACCAAAGGTGGATAGTGATAGCTGAGGCAGCGCGCATTGCCCGTAGGTTTTTCATCCAACTTGCCGGCTGTTTCACGGGAATGCAGTCGCCCTACCAAGACTCCATCTCGAATAAGCTGGGTGGTCGTGGCGGGCGCTCCCTCATCGTCATACTGATAGCTACCCCGGTGTCCCTCAAGCGCAGCACCATCAAAGATCTGTAGATTTTCGGGGCCAAATCGTCGTCCCAGCGTCATGACTTCCAACAGATCAGGATTTTCGTAGGCCATGTCGGCTTCTGAGAGGTGACCAAACGCCTCATGAACAAAGAGACCTGTCAAGATGGGATCAATGACAACCTCGTAGGTTTTACCTTTGACGGGGGGTAGGCTAAGGGCTGCGATCGCTCGTTGGGCCGCACCACTGACCTGTGTATCCAAATTCTCAAGATCTTCAAACGCTTTGCGGGAACCATTGGTCTCACGACCTGTTTGGACGGTCTCACCATTGCGAGCTGTCGCAGCTAGTCGTATTTCCATATCAGACCAGCTCTGGTCGATTTGAGTCCCTTCCGAGGTCGCTAGCAGAATGTGTTGGGTGACGTCGTTATAGCGTACGGAAGTTGTCGTAATGCGGTCATCTACGCTCTGCAGAATATCCGCGTAGTGGGCACACAATTCTTTTTTGCGGCTGAGGGAAATCTGGCGCGGTGAGCTACCAGTCATCGCTAGCTGGTACGTTGTTTGGACAGGGTCGATAGGAGCCAAGCAGGTCTCGTCGTTGCCGACTAGCTGGGCTGCTGTGATCGCAGCCTCAACCCGCTTCGCCAAGCCCGAAAGTTCGTTAAAGCTGGCAAACCCCCATCCACCCTGATGGCAAGCGCGAATTTGTCCTCCTAGTGAAAGGCCCTCGCTCAGAGTCTCTACTTTGCCGCCCCGCAGCAGAATATCAGTGCCTTCCGATTCCTCTAAGCGAATGGCCAGGTAATCGACGCGATCGCGATAGCGGGCCACCAGATCAAGTATTTCGGCTGTGTAGCGGTCAAAGGCAGACATTGCGCGGGGCTCCTTACGCCAGATGTCCCCTTTATTGTGCCGTGAAAGCTGATCAAAGGGAGATTGTAGGGAAGAGTAGTCTAAAATCACAACTACAGCGCCGAGCAACTCTGCGCCGACACATTGTGTCTGTTCCTTAGAGAGATCCGCTTAAACCCATGACCGGAGAGCTTGAGTACTCACTGTCCCCTGCTATACGCCGCATTTCCGGATCTCTCCGCCGGTTTGGTTGGCTTAGTTTTTGGTGTCAATTTTTCTTAGGTATTATCTCTAGCGTTATCTTGCTGTTACCTGTTCTTAGCCAAGGGTCCCGCACAGCTGGGAACAACCCAGGCGCTGGGACAGGGCTATTCTTTTCTGCCTGTGGCCTAGTAGCGCTTTGTCTAGGAGCCTATTGGTCTTTTCGATATACGCGGACTGCACGGCAGCTGCGTGGCCGTGATGAATCGCGTCGCCCTCGCCCGAAAGACGTGATCAGACTGCTGAAATTTGGGCTCTTCGTAAGTTTAGGGGGAATGCTACTGACTTTGTTGGGGGCTCAAGCCGTAGCGGGATCCTTGATTTTGAAAGCGCTCTCGCAGGGGTTTTCCCTAGCTGGACCAACCCTCGACTTCAGCGGGCTTATTAAGCCATTGGATATGTTTGTCGTACAAGCAAGTACTAATATTCTACTCGCGCATTTTGCAAATTTGGCATGCACGCTATGGGTTCTTAACGCTGTTAATCGTGCTTGAGTCAGCTTGAGCGAGGTGAATTATGAGAATTATGAATTGGGCGTTGCTGGTATCAGCCTCCAGACCAAGTACTTATTAAAACTTCTATGAATTGCCTCAAGCACAGAACTGGTCAGTATTGAGAGTTGTAGTCTGAGACCGCATATCGCTATTAACTCATCAATCCTAATGCAGGACTCGTACTGATTTCATGGGAATTTCACACCGTTGATTCCACGAGAATGCCACACTTGACCCATACAGTAACAACAGTTGTTAACGCCCCTCTGCAGGACATTGCTTGCTATGCGACTCAAGGACTTATTAGCAAACCCTATTGACAAGAACATAACTGCAAATATTGTCAACGAAAGCACACTCAGACTTGATTTTCCAAATGAACACCTGTGTGACGAGACCATCAACACATTCATGTGCTCTGTCATATTGAAAGCTCAGGATTTGGGATGCTATCGCATTATTGTTTACTGCCAAGATAAACTCTGCATCGACTGCGATTTGGGCTTGGGCATGATGCTGATTCTTAGAGCTCTGGAAAATTCTTGGGAGCTACCTGCTTACTTTCCACGTCGGCAGCTGAGCTACATGCCCGGCTTGTATTGGGATGAAGATGTGGAAGTGTAAGTTAAACGCATTGACACTTCACCTTCTAAAGGAGTTTGCATTATTACCTGAAATGACTTGAATAGGATGTCACATCAACAGGGGGTGGCATCCTTCTTTTTTCGAGCGATGTTCAAAAAGCGATCGCACTCGTCTCTACACCGTGCTAGTGATCGCGGCTCAATTCTGCACACTGTACGTCTGTGCTCTTAAAATACAGAAAGATTTATGTTTTATCTACCGCATGCGGTTGTTGTCTGTGCCACCAACCCAATCACCTCCGAATTCCCTAGTACCCACGTCAACGAAAATGCCTTTCTCTAAACCACAGCGCTCTCTGTTGGATCGCTGGAGACGTCGGGCTCGATATATTTACCTCAAGTTCATTCGCCTAAGAGGGCATCCTAAGGAGTTGGCGCGCGGACTGGCAGCAGGCACGTTTGCTGGCATGTTTCCCTTGTTTGGGCTGCAGACGATTATTGGAGTTGCGATCGCCTTCCGTATTAAAGGAAATGCTCTCATGGCAGCAGGCGGTACGTGGATTAGCAACCCGCTTACGTATGTGCCTATCTATGCCTTCAACTATAAAGTTGGCAACTGGATCTTACGCCGCTCTGAGCAGCAACCTTTCACCGATGTCGAGTCGATCAAGAGCTGGGTAGAGACTGGCACTGACGTTATGGTCAATCTGATGCTAGGCAGCTTCGTCATGGGCCTAATTGTCGGAATTCTGTCTTATTTTGTCGGACTACCTCTCATCCAGCGTGCTCAGAGACGCTATCGCGAGTTGAGGGGACGGTAGAGAAACCTACGCTGCTTCCAATAATTCCCCTGGGTCCGGGCGCTGGGCGATCGCTTTAGCCGATTTGGCGGCTTTGCCAGAAAGGATGCGATCGCCGGACTCAGACACTTTTAGCACTTCGCATCCAGGTGGGGCGGGGAAAACGCAGGCGAGCTTAGCGGCGACGGTCGCAGGCGCTTCAAACAAAATATTGGTGAAGCCTTCGGCTTCATGATGGCTGATAAGTTTGGCGCGCAGCTCGAACAGCCGAAAGGCGACGAGGGGATAGGCTTGCTGTGGAATGCCGAGTAAGGCCCAGCCTTTTTTCTCTTTGGCGCGACGAAAGCGCACGGTTGCCCAGATCGGTGAGGCAAAGGAGACTTCGGCAGCAGTTGTGATAAGGCTGGACATGGCTTTCCACTTGGTTGAACACCGCTTCACCAAGTCTAGTTCACCCGTACTAAATCGTCCAGTCCTTCATATTATCAGGACTTACGCATTGACAAAATCAACAAAATCAGGGTTCAAGCTTTTCTACCCGTTAGAGGTGCTTGGAGGATGAACTGACGAGCGACATCTTGATAGAGGTGACGTTGTAGCTCATACCAATTGCCTAGCTGCTGCT
>JBHJHM010000005.1:0-2475 GCA_050330865.1 Leptolyngbyaceae cyanobacterium | reverse complement strand
CATCAAGTTTAGGAGACGATAAACTAAGGTTTGGGCGTGAGTTGCAACCATCATTAGACCGTTGGTGTACCACGCCTGTTTTCTCAGATAATCGGGTATTTGGGAATACTGTCTCATCTTGAGATACTGCAAGATCTGAGTATAACAGAGGGTCGCGACTTGGGAAGTCCAGCTGGAGTGGAGCGGTTGAATGTAAAGGGTCATTGCAATCTCCTTATGCCATGATTTGTTGACGATGGGTTTCGAGCTGCGTCATCTTGCGGTCGATGACTGCCAGTGCTTGCTGGATTTCTCGGGTTTGGGGCACGTGGGTCAAGCCCTGCTGCAGTCCTTGCAAGTCGGTCATCGCGATCGCGACTTCTCCAATGGCTGTGCGCGGGTCAAAGTTCTGCAGTGCCTGGGTGGCCTTAGCGATAACCGGATCCAAGGCTTTCTTAAACTGCGAGTTGGATTGGGGCTGCAGCTTTTGCAATGGCTTCAACGCTCTCTCAATCACCGCAATCTGCTGGGTGTCGGTCCAAAGCACATGCTTGAGGATGGCAAAGTCGGTGCCCGTCACTGCGCTATTGCCATTCAGGTAGGCGGTCGCTTGTAGCAGGTCTACGCAGTTGCCCCAGCGCCGGTCGGAAGCTTGCACCCCTTCGCTCGCTAACTCCTTACGAAGCTTGGCGATCGCCTCTTGAGCCGCCATCGGCAATTCGATATTTCTGGTGGCTTCCTGCATCTGCTGCAGTTCAGAAATACTCAGGACTGTCGTGATCAAGGGCGTGTCGCCAGTAGCCCGACGCCGAACAAACTCTAAAAAGTTAGCGTCGGACTGGAGCCAGTCCACTTCGAGGCGAAACAGAAAGCGGTCTAACAGAGGGGCAAGGGCTTCGCTCTGGAGCTGCCGAATACTGTTGGCCGCCCCGAACAAACTCACGAGTGGCATGGAGTACATCTCGCCGTCGTTGAGAAATTGCCGTTCCTCCATGGCCGTGTAGAGAGCGTTGAGAATGACGCTGTTGGCCTTATCAATTTCGTCTAGGAAGGCCAATGGTTTCCCCGGCAGGAAATTCTGGTAGGCGCGGCAGAGCCGGTCATGCGGGAGTTGGGACAATTTGATCGGCCCGAAGACTTGATCAGTGGTGGTATCCTTTCCCAGTTGGATTTGGAAGCACCCACCCGAAATCGCCGAGGCAACAGCCCGAACCAGCGCACTCTTAGCCGCACCGGGTTTGCCAAAAATCAGCGTGTGTTGGCGGGTTAGCAATGAGAGCAGAATGATGCGAATGAGATCACTTCGCTCCAGAAATATTTGATTCAACTCTTCTTCGAGTCGCAGTAGCTTGCTGCGGGGATCGCAAGCCTTTGATTTTGTAGGCATGGTTTCCGTTGGCGATAGTTCATCGCCTCGTGGCGACAGCCAAAAAAACAGCTACCTGAGATCAGGCAACTGAGCAGATGCAAGGCTAGCCAAGGGGATATCTACACCGCTGATGCTGCAATGCCCTGAATTACTTTCTCCAGTTCATCCGCCGTGAGGCTTTCGACCTTGCGGCGTCTGACAGCAAGAAGTTGCTTCTTGACGATGGCTTGACGGCGATCAGTATCGGTGATGCCAGCCTCGTCAAGAGAGGCTGCGATGGCGGCTCTGGCGTCTGTTGGTTCATCGTCAGAGGTCTCGACCGTCGTTTGTGTCGCTCCAGCCTCGATGGCGTCAACACCGTTGTTGGCGACAGGAACCGTCTCAATCGCTTCAGCAGTTGTCTCCTGTTCGTATGCTTGCCGGATGGCAGTTAGTACCTGCTCCAGTTCATGGGGAGAGCAGTCGGCGGCTCTGCGGCCACCGAGATACTGGGTTGCCACTGCCTTGCGAGCAGTCGGGTCAATAATGCCAAGCTCATTGAGCAAATCGCTGATGTGCTGAGCATTGGATTTTTGCGGCATTGTGGCGACGATGGTTCTCCCCTTCATCAGGGAGGCAATTGGTGGAATACCCAGCTCCTGGCCCCGCAGGATGATTACAACAGCCTGCTCCTCATTTTCCAGGTTAAATAAACCGCTGGCAAAAAGGATCTTGCTGATTTGAATGGCATCAGCGAGAGAGAGGCTGATCCGATCGGAAGGGATTCCAGTCGGGGCGATCGCCTCTGCACGTTGTTTGGTCGCAAGCGTGGAAGTCATGGGCTCCTCGATTTGAAGATAAACAGATTTCATGGCTTCTGCGCCTAAGCGCACGAAAAGCCTGCATCTCCGAGAGTTCAGAGATGCAGGCTTTAGCTTCGAGGGCGTCAGTCGATACTGACTCCACCGACTGTTGTGGGCTGCGGTCGAACCGGGACTTGCTCGGATAGGGCTTCGCCACACCGTTGAGCGAAGCGATTGAGCAGATTGTTGTCAGTGATGCGAGGCTGTTCACCTCTAATCTCATCGATCAGTTGCCGAGCAATCACCTCTGAGACATGGTGACGGTTGCGGCCCCAATCGATCAGC
>JBHJHM010000004.1:0-50936 GCA_050330865.1 Leptolyngbyaceae cyanobacterium | reverse complement strand
AGACTTTGATGGAACAGCTCCTACAGTGAGTAGCGTCACACCAAATCTCACATCGATTACCGATGACAACATTGGGACGGGCGCCTTCACTTTGACGGTGGACTTCAGTGAAGCGATGGATACCGCAGTAGACCCGACAATCGCTTTTCCGACCGAAGACCCGAGCAATACCCTGAGTTTCAGCACAGGCAATTGGAGCGATAGCGATACCTATGTTGCTACTTACGATGTAGTAGACGCTAACGAAATTCTTGCTGAGATCGATGTGCAAATAGGTGGGGCAAAAGATCAAGCAGGCAATTCCCATCCAGCTTTCATACAAGCTGATTCATTCAGTATCGCGAGTATTGATCCAATTAGTGGCGGCAACAGAACCTTCACTGTCAACAGTGGCGAAAGTCTCACGATCGCCAACTTTGGCGGTGTGGGTTCAGATGATAATCCCAGTGCAGAGATTCAAGCCGAAGTAGATACCTTGGTATTTACGGGCACTGACCTTACGATGGATAACCTTTTGCTGATTCAAGATGGCAGTGACCTGCTAATCAGCTTTGCTGTCGCCAACACCCCACAGGTTATCCTGCAAGACTTTGACCGTGAAAACTTCGATAACCTAACACTCGGCAGTGGTGTTCTTGCGAATATCCGCTTCGAGGGTGAATTGATTCCTGTCGACAGCATCGACGTAGCGGCAGCCGATGCCACACCCACAGATATTACTCAAGCGAACAGCACTACTTTTCTCAATGACCTCGATAACCAGGTCACAGGATTAGCTGATTCTGATGATGTTATTCATGCCTATGGTGGCGATGACATCTTGTATGGCGACAGTGGCAACGATTCTCTCTACGGCGAGGATGGCAGCGATCTTCTCTACGGCGAGGATGGCAACGATCGCCTGGAAGGCGGTAATAGCGATGACATCCTGATCGATAAGAGCGGTGACGATTACATGTTGGGTGGAGACGGTCATGACCTTCTCAGCGCTAGCCGAGGCAGTGACGTTCTGGATGGCGGCACTGGGGACGATATTCTTGGTGGTGGCCTCGGCAGTGACACCCTCACAGGCGGGAGTGGCAACGATACTTTTCACTATCTACTTCTGGCGCAGTCTACATTGGCTGATTTGGACGCCATCACAGACCTCGTGATAGGGACAGCCAACGAGTCAGATGTTATCAGTGCTCCTAACGCAGTCAGTGCTGCTGATGTACTGCAGGCTGGTGCTGTAGCGACACTCGATGAGGCAGGTATCCAGTCGGTGTTAACCGATGCTGCTTTTAGAAGCAACGGCGCAGCCACCTTTACCTTTGAGGCACGCACCTTTATTGCCTTAAACGACCCTGTCATTGGTTATCAGCAAGCTACCGATAGCTTGATTGAAATCACAAACTACGAAGGTAATCTGTCGGCGTTGGCGATCGCTGGCCGCGCCGACCAAACTCTTATCGGTGGCACAGACGACAACTCGATTCTGGGCAGCAGTCGTAATGATACTCTCGCTGGCAGAGCCGGCACGGATGCCCTGCTAGGTTCTGCAGGTAATGACACACTATGGGGTGGCCTCGGCGGAGACACCTTGATTGGCAGTCGAGGCATAGACATACTGATAGGCGGTGAAGGCGATGACATCCTAGGCGGCGGCTTTGATGCCGACACGCTTACGGGGGGCAACGGTAGCGATACCTTCCGTTACATAGCGCTGTCACAGTCGACATTGGATGCGATGGACACAATTACTGACTTAGCGATTACCACAGACGTTATTGATGGCGTTAATACTGTAGATGCGGCTGAGGTCATGCAGGCAGGGACCGCAGCGAGCTTGGGCACAGAAGATATACAGACAGTGCTGACCGAAAGCTCCTTTGTGGCTAACGGAGCAGCGACTTTCCAAGTTGGTGAGCGTGATTTTCTGGCGTTGAATGATGGCATCGCTGGGTATCAGCCAGCCCACGATGGTTTGGTGGAAATCACAGGTTACACGGGCAATTTGGAGAATCTCGCGATCGCCTAATTATCTTCTCCACTGGAACCCAATTCCTTCACAAAGACAACCTGAAAATTGGTATTAGCAAGGTTCTTCCAACGTACCTTCTGCCAATCTTTCCCCAGGCATCTGTCTGGCCTGAGCAAATCATACTCCTCTCTAACTTAAGAGCTCGATGCCAGTGATTTTTTGAAGCTTCACAAGCATCGGGCTTTTTCTTTTATCGAAACTATGCCGTCTACCGCACGCTACACTTGAAAAGAGCTGATAAATCCCGTAGCTTGATCGAAGAACGCCTCTCGAAATGTTGGTTGCTTTTCTATCGTGCTCACAAGTGTCCGTATCCAGAACTACCGCTGCCTCAGAGATGTCACGCTTGAACTAGGTCCGCTGACAGTCTTTGTTGGCCCTAATGCCTCTGGTAAGACAGCGATCGCCGATGGATTGACTACCTCTAAAGCTGAACCTGCTGACCGATGGCGTCAGCAAAATATCAATGCATTGTGGACGTCTTCTTCGAGCTCAGGATCTAATTGTCTTCAACCAGACTTAGCACTAGGACCTGTAAATAGTCGACAGAAGTACCTATTTCTCTTGTCAGACTTGCGAGGAGTTCAACAAGCTAACGAAGCGTGGACGCTTAGCGGAACTGGCGGCAATCTCGCAAACTTTTTTGATACGTTAGCTAGAGAAGAGCAAGAAAAATTTGTTTCAGAATTCACACGGCTGGTTCCGGTATATTCTGACATCAAGGCTAGAGCACGCGATGGGTACAAACGCCTTCAGTTTCAGGATCGTTGGCAACCTGAGCTATGGTACGAGCCTAATCAGGTTTCAGACGGCACAATGCTGACAGCAGCGTTTGTGGCTTTAGGATTTCAGCGTGATGCACCCAAGCTAGCCGTTATTGAAGATCCTGACCATGGCTTACATCCATATCTTCAGAGACATGTTGCTGATAGGTTGCGGGATCTTGCTGAGGGCAAGCTAGGTAACAAACCAATTCAAATCGTTTGCACAACCCACTCAAAGGCATTTCTCGACTATCTCCGGCCAGAGGAAGTCCGTTTTATCAACCGCAATCGAGAAACCGGCGCAACCGAGATTCACAAAGCACCCCTAGACAACCCCAACTGGCAGCAGGTCTACGACCGTTTTCAGCGTTCACTTGGCAATATGTGGATGACGGGTACGCTTCATGGTGTTCCTGGAAGTTGAGGGTTTAGTGAAGCGAACCTTCCAGGCGGTGCTATCGATTTTCGCGAGCCACTGCGGACACAAACAGGCGCGAGGGCATATGGCAGTAAACTTTTAGACCGTAGAGTTCTCGATGAGATACTCGGTGGTTGGTTGCTTGATGATCCGCTCATTGTACTGCTCGTAGATAGCGACGATAGTCCACCCAATGAACGTCTCCGTCTCCTTCAAGAAGCACTGAAAGCGAATTGTTTAAAGGGAGCTGTGGGTGTTGCCGTTAAAGAGTTTGAAACTTGGCTTTTAGCAGATTCTACTGCCTTATCGACCGTATTTGGACGTCCCCACAATAGCCCTCCCCGTCCTGAAAGGCTTTCTCGCAGGGAAGCAAAACACCTCTTGAACGCTTGGATAAACGAAATTGCAACCGAGAAACGTAACACGGCAGATATTCGCAGAGAGTTAGCATCTGCAGTCGATCTGGATGTTCTCTCAAATGCCTGTCCATCCTTCCAGGTGTTTCAGCAAGAGTTGTTACAAATGAATATCTAGATTCCTGCATCCTGAGGAATATACGGATAGCTCAGAAATCTTTATGCACATGATGATGTAGCTTTCTCCTGATTTGCCACCAACCAGAGAGTAGATCCTTCTATGGGAGGGACAAGTGCTCTCGGAAATCATTCTATACAGGCTTTACGGCCATAATATCGACCTTTTTGTTAGTATGGTTACCATTTCAAGCGGCATCTGCTGACTTGAGATCCGCGGCTTTGCCCCCTTCCGCTGACTTTGCACTTTTCAACGCCCAGCTCACAAACATGATGTTTTCCAAGCAACTCATTTCGGTTGGTTTATGTACTCTAGGGTTCGCTACCGTCAGTCTACCGGCAGCGGCGCGCCCAGAAATTGCAAGCGGTGATCAGTGGTTAGAGGGTGTGAGCCAAAATACCTGCTTAACCCGTGCCGATGATTTCATCAGCGAGCTCGATGTTCCCGCTGACATTGGCGAAATTGATCGGACAGGCTACTTTGATGACGGCGTCTTTCGCATCCTCTGCTATAGCAGTGGCTCAGAATCCAGCATGCTGTTAGTCTTTACGTCTCACAACAGTAGTGCTGATGTTGCAGCCCAGTTCATGCAGTTCGCTCTAGAGTCCATCTCTCAGACCTCTGGCGATGCAGCTGCCATCAAGTAAGTCGTCATACTAGTCAGACAAAAGCTTTTGGGTATTATCGATTGGCTAGAGTGGCCAGTCCCCGGTGATAAATCGTCTGAGCGTATTCAGTCCACAGGCCCTGTCCCCAGTAGCGAAAGCAGCTCGTTTCCAGCAGTAGCAAATGGAGCAGAGCACGATGATATGCAGCTGAACGACGATCGCCCCAAGGCTGCTCTTGACTGACCTGGTGGAAACGCGCACTCAGCCTCTGCAGAGGCTGCATCACATTTTCATAGCCCTGGACCCAACTGCGGTCATTGGTCCAGGAGGCACCCGCCATCTGAAAATTAGGATCGTCTTGCTGAATATCAGCGATCGCCTGCTGCACAGCTTCAGGCGTCACGGTTTGTCCAACCTGCTGCCAAAGACGATACTGACCGACTGCTTGACATTCTGGCAAGTCTTCCTGCCGAACACCGGCAGCTTCGAGAAGTTCTAGATATTCTGTGCCTACAAAGCCAACAGTTCCCACTCGACCACTGCCATGTTGTCGCATCTCGTGCCAGGTTCGTTTAAAGGCGCTAGGAAATTCATTCATCATGACTCCTCCATTTTCGCCGTCGCTGATTTGACTGACTAACGGTGGTACAGACACATTGCCTATTGTCTGAGGTTGTAGAGTTTTAGCTTCCGCAAATGGCTGCATTTGACCCACTAGTTTAGTATCGGAGCCTTGAGTTTTAATCAGTGCTGTAATCGCCACCGTCTCCCCTTGCGAGTTTGTGGCAACCAAACGATGAGGTAAATGAGGCTGGCTCAAGGGGTTTCCTGTTGGCCCTTCAACCGTATGCTCTTGCACTAAAAGCCAGCGGTACCCACACGCTAATAACGCTTTTACGAAAGCATAGAGCGTATCTGGATGATTAGGCAGATGCATTTCTGGTGGCGAAAAGCCACGGACTCGGGCCAAGGCCTCCCACCCAAACAAGGCCGCGAAGTGGTGCTGCCACGCCCGCATATGCAGCTCAAAGTCGGGAATCGGCGTCGAGGGAACCACCGCATGTCCCCAAAAGGTGCCCAGCCACTCTACATAGGGCTGATAAGTAGCATCGCACGTGATACGGCGCAGCTTATCGAGAATATCGTGGCGCTCCATCTGCTGAAAAGCCCACAGCAACGTTCCTGAGTAGTCCAGCATCACACGAGGATTGCAGCCTTGATCGACCAGTTCAGGGATGAAATCTCCCATGCGGGCGTAGCAGTAGGCAAAAGGTCCAGCATTGTGATTGTCCCCGTCATAGGGATGCTCGAACATATATTGCAGGTTGCTAATAAGTTGCCCATCGTGTCCGGCTGGAATCGTAGGCTGATGCATGTGAAGCGCGATCGCAAATCCTGCTGAAATGTCAGACAATCGCAGGTTGGTACGCCCTAGAAACACTGGCTCAGTTGCTTGGGTAGCCGCTCGAACGCGATCCTCCCACCCAGCCAGGGGGGGCATTCCATCAATCAGGTGCGGCAAATGATTGGAAGCAAGGGGAGCAGTAGCAACCATAGAGTTTCTGATGCCTGAAAACTTTCCCCAGTTTCGCACTCCAACCGGTTAATTCAGCTTTTTTTATACGCTTTATAAATTTTCGTGAACTTTTCTCCAATCTCAACGGTAGCCCATTCAATCCTGAGCGGCTAGATACCCCCAAACATAGGCCGATGGACCAATAGACTGAAACACAGTGAACTCTGTCATCGCTACATTGAGATGCACATCCACATAGGCTTCTGCAGTAGGCCACGCATTGGGTTCAGGAAACATGTGATCTTTTAGGACTCGTTTCGTAAACCAGTAGTTGCTGTATCGGGGGCGTGAAAGATCGATAGGACCATACAGCGTAATTCCAGGTGGCGGGGCAACCCCTAGAATGCGCTGATCGGCAATCAAGGGATTCTGTGGGCTGCGTTCTCCCAGTCCTGTTGTATAGACCAGATTGTCTGGATTGGCTCCTAGAGGGAACTGGGTGGCTCGCAGTGCAGCCTCCAGATACTGATCATCACGGCTCAGATAGTGAGCTCTTAGAAGCGTTATAGACTCACCAGGAGAGCCCAAACTAATCCCCCAGCCTATCGGTGCTAGGCGATCCTCCTTAGCCCACTGAAACCCACTCTGAGTAGTCAGTTCAGCAATTCTATCAGCCTGATGCAGCAAAGCCTGACGAGCATTCGCCTGGACGTCAGAATCAACGCCTTCTTGATCAAGGCGGGCATAGAGAAACGCTGCATCCGCTTGCTCAAACTTTTCCCATCGAGCTAAACGCTGGCTCTCTTCAGTAAAGGCAGTCGTTTCTAGAAAAATCTGATGCCAGCGGTCTCTATCGGTTAGCCGCCAGAGCCAAAGCGCTGCTAAGTTGCGCGCATCCCTCACTTGAAAAGGCCAGCCGGCTGCAGGAGTATCCGGCAACTGTCGCTCAGCATAAAACATTGCTTGCAGAGCACTTTCTTTATAGGTAGAGGCTTTGCGGGAATCATGATCTTGCAGCACGTAAGCCGCCTGAGCCGCTGTAGCTACGTACTGGTACGTGGACCAAATATCAGGAGCATAAGCCATCACTTGAAGCGATTCCTGCCAGCTCGCTTCGCCAAACTTGGGATGCGCTGCTGACTCAATGCCACCCGGTATGCCTCCCCCTGGCTTTTGGAGCCGTCGGAATAGATCAATAGGCCACAGAGCTTCGTCCACAACATCCGGCAGGCGATTATTGGACTCAGGAATATTAAGGCTGGCTGCAGCCATGTGCGCGGGAAAGAGTTCGGCTAATTCTAATAGCGATCGCGACACACCGAGATGTTGAATGCGACGGTCCCAGTCTCCAGCATCAAAATAACCACCCCAGGCATCTGGCAATGCTTGCTGACTAGCTCCAGCCACCAATGCCTCGAAAACATCCTGTCCCCCTAAGCCCATATTAGTAGTCATCAGCTGCGCCTGACTCTGATACACCTTGAGACCATCGCGAGGGTGGAAAGCACGGGGACGCTCATAGTCGGTGTAAGGAGGCCCAATTCTAGTACCACTACGCTGGTGATAGAGTCCGCGCACAGACGTTTCAAAGGGATTCTGCCAGACGGCGTCTTGAATCGGAAAACTAAAAGAGCAGCCAACAGTGGCAACACAGAGGCGATAGGTTCCACGCCCTTGGAAGTCATGAAAATCAAGGGCATAGACATCTGTCTGATTGTAGTTGCGGTAGGGATCTTCTAAGGTCTCTGCAGCTACGGAGAGGCGGGTTTCACCTTCGTAGACAACTTTATCCCTACGGTCGTCAATCAGCCAAAAAGGCATACCTTCCTCATAATCGAGTCCTTCTCCTGAGCCCATCCAGGTAGATAGAAATCCTACTTTGACCGGATCGGTTGGGCGAAAGCCAATTTGAGATACATGGACCGCTTCACTCCGTTGCTGCTGTGGCTCATAGGTCAAAGTGACCGGTTCCCATGGCTGCTCACGAAACGAAAGTGTGTAAGTTTCTCCCACCTGCAAAGGCTGTGGCAGCTTTAAGTAAACAGTGTGTCGCATGGCCCAGCGCTTTCCCTGAGCTGTCGTCCCCAAATCAGTCGGTTTACTTTTACGAAAAACCTTGGCAGGTCGACGCGCGGCTTGAAATTCAGTGTCGGTTGCAGAGGTAAGGCGGTAGCTATCTGGGCGGTCGGCCCATTGAGGCTCAAGATCGCTTCCCTTAAACTGATCAAATGTGTAGAGAATATCGCGATTGGGACCAATCAGGTGACCTAGCCGTTCTCTACCGCGCTTAAGAACAACGCGATCGCCCTGCTCGTCGGGTTCTTGAATCTGGTCTCCTGGCGCTGGCTTATAAGGCACCTGCTGCCCATAAATGACTTTGCCAGTCTCGATTTCAACTGCCAGGACATCAGATCGGACTGGATACACCTGCGTTACGGTAGGTTCACCCGTCTCAGCTGGGCTGCTCTCATAGGCAATGAAGGTGAGGGAACGGCCCTGGGTGACTTGTTTCAGCGAGGGCGACTCAATCGAACGAGTCAGCCAGCTATTACCAACAAGTGCTGGAAAATGAGAGTTCATGCCTCTGACAGCACTACTCCAAATCATTAAAGGGGTCAGCACTCCAAATACCGCGATCGCGTACTGCATCATAGTCTCCGCAAGAACTCTTCTTCAGGTGTAACTGGCTACTTTTTGCATCTACAAGCAAACGCCAATCATTCACGGAGCCTTCACAGGAATTAATTATCTGGATTAGATTCTAGATCGACGGCGAGTTCATCCCGGAGCCAATTGATAATCTGCTGACGTTCGCCTGGAGTTAAGTAAAAACGCCCGGTCTGCCGCAGACGTTCATCAATGTCTTCCATATCTGCCGACGTTAATAGACCAGCTGTCATGCCAATGCTGCAGAGCACATCATCTCGACCTTGCTGATCGATATCAGCATATCGATAGCGCGCAATCTGCTTACTAAGTCGATTGAACGTTGACGAGTCCCATGCCAGTCGCAGCTTTCGCTCCTCGGAAATTCTTTCACCAGCAGCGATCCTGGCATAGTCCGTATCCAGAATATTCAAGTGAACAATCTTAGGTTGCTGACTCACAGGCGATACTTCTAATGTCCTCGTTAGCCTAGCGCAAGCGCTGTAATTTCAGGTATTTAGCTCATACGGTAAAGGACTTTGCTCAAGAGCGAGGCAAGCTATCAGAAATTCTTTAGTTCTTGATGAGCATTTTTTCGGTCTGTGAACGACGGGCAATGAATTTACATCATGAGGAATAAGGGGGTAAGGAAAAATTCAAGGTCCAGTGTGCAAACGTTTAGATTTCTCCATGAAAAATACAGGGCTTCAGACATCACACGCGGATAGGGTGAGAGAAATTGGCGCTGTGTTAAGTTTTCTCGCTTAATACCCACGTTTCATCTTCCATACTTCGGAATCTTCTTTTTAGTTTTACATAACGCTTACGCCGGCCTATTACTCTAGCTTCAGCTCAAGCCATGCGATATCGGGTCCCCCTTGCACTCCTCGTGACCACGATTGCGATTGCAGTCACCCCTCCACTATCCAATCCCCTGCTATCAACTTTAAGGGCGATCGCGGATGAAATCCGTTCCTACGGCATTGACGGTACTGACGGGCGCAATGGGCGACCTGGAAGCGATGGTGCCGCAGGCAGTAGCCGCACTATCCGAGCCACTGGAGCGACTCAAGCGGTATACACAGGAGGCAGCGATGGACAGGATGGAGAAGCCGGAGAAACCGGTAATCGGCCTGCTTGTCATTCGCAACCCAGCGAGGTTGAATACGACTTGCAAGCTCCTGATGGGGGGGACGGGGGGGACGGGGGCGCCGGGGGCAACGGCGGCAATGGCGGCGATGTCACAATTTATTACACCAATCTGGCAGATTTACGGCTCATCACGGTGAATTCTCACGGTGGGCGCGGTGGACGGGGTGGACGGGGTGGCTGGGGAGGGAATGGCTGCGAGTGCGAAGACCGCCGCTGGCGAGTCAAGACCTGTGACGGTGAGGACTGCGAAGAAGAGCGCTACATCTGCCGTGATGGTGAGGATGGCCGTTACGGTCACAATGGTCGCGATGGGCAGACTGGGCAACCCGGCCAGCTTTGGCTCATCAATCAAGCCGATCCTCTAGCGCCCGAAACACCAACCCAAATTCAGACGTTAGAAACCTTTTTTGAGCGTCCTGTACAGCTTTCCAGGAACCTCTGGCGCGAACAATCGGGCGCCCTGAGCCTCCTCGCAACCGGTTCAATCGTTGCTGATGTTTACCAGGAATATGTGGGACGAGTGGAAGGACAAGCCCAGATAGTTTGGGAAGCATCCCGATCGCCAACGGCTTTTCTGGACACCTCAACAACCGCCGAGATTTTGGCCACCAGCGATGTCCAGTTCAAGTTTCCTGAGTCAGTCTGGATAACAGGGCAGCTTAACCAGGTTGATGGCATAACGACCTATGTTGTTACAGGAGCTGTACGGTCTGAGAACGCAACCCGTTTGGCCCAAGGTAACTTTGAGGGACGGGGAACTGATTTTACAGTGGCTGTGCTTGACCTGGCAGCCGAGTCTGACTATCTCAACACAGAATTTGAGGTGGTGTATCGCACGACTGATAGCGATCCCCATGATGATCGGCGACTGCGATACACCACTCGCTATGAGGGCGATATTCCCCGCGATTTGGTGACGCGCGACAATAATCGTTTTGTGCTGCTACTGGGCGAGTTACCGATAGAGAGCCGCTATTTTCGTCCAGGAACGCGAGTGCAGATGACGATCCGCATTACGCGATCGCTGGGTGATAATTCAGCTACGCAGACCCTGGACTGGCAGGGACAGTTGTAAGCTGAGCCAGATATTCGGCTTCGCTCACAATCTGTCTATGGTCAGGAACTCGGTCCACAAACACAGTTCCGTCAAGATGATCAAGCTCGTGTTGGAAAATGCGGGCGACGAAATCGGTCAACACGCACGTTTGGAGAGCGCCGGTGCGATCGCAATACTCCACTTCGATTTCCTGATAGCGCTGCACCTGCGCACGCTGATCCGGTACGCTAAGGCACCCCTCCCATCCCATTACCTGAGCATCGGCATGAGACACAATCCGCGGATTGATCATCGCAGTAGGAGACATCATCGGTGCATAGGGATAGCGCAGATTAGGGCGCGAAGCAACGATAAATAAGCGTAATGGAACTCCGACTTGGGGAGCTGAAATACCCACACCATTGGTTTTCTCGGCTGTCCAGATGAGGTTGTCAATGAGCATTTGGCAGCGATCGTCAATCTGCCAAACAGGCTGTGCCACATGCCGTAGGCGGGGATCGCTGAGGGTCAGAACCGGCAATTCAATTCTTGGATGCTTCATGCAAGAGCCCTCTCTTTCGGTGCAGGCGGTTCCACAGACAGTGAGCTTACTCAACTGGTAAGGCTTCTGGACGAACCAACAGTTCCACGCTTTCACCTTGGCGGTCAACTTCGACCGTTAAGGAAGAACCCACCTCACTATCTTGCACAATTTTTTGTACGGTTTCAGCTTCCTCAATGGATTGTCCAGCCATCGACAGAATGACGTCACCCGGCTGCAATCCTGCCTCAGCTGCGGGGGAATCGCGCTGTACCCCCAAAATTACGACGCCAGTTTCACGACTAATCTTCATCGATTCCGGTGCTTCAGCGTTGATTACCTCACGGACAGCAGGCGTTAGCGTTCGCATTTGAATGCCCAGGTATGGATGATCTACAAATCCTTTGGTAACCAGTTCTTGAGCAATATCCTGGGCTGCATTAATGGGAATCGCAAATCCTAAGCCCTGAGCTCCACCAATAATGGCAGTGTTGACACCAATTACCTCGCCCCGCTCATTCAACAGCGGCCCGCCCGAATTACCAGGATTAATGGCAGCATCCGTCTGGATGAAACTAACGCGCTTGTCGGGGACACGAATTTGAGCGCTGGAGCGTCCTGTTGCACTAACGATCCCAGCTGTCACTGTGTTATCAAGCCCTAAGGGGTTGCCGATCGCGATCGCCCATTCTCCTGGTCGCAACTGCTCCGAGTCTCCTAGAGTCACCGCAGGTAAATCAGAAGCCTCAACGCGAATCACAGCAATATCCGTGAGCGGGTCTTCACCCACAACCTCACCCGGAAATTCACGGCCATCCTTAAGCGTAACCAGCACTCGATCAGCCCCCTCAATGACGTGAGCATTGGTCAAGATAATGCCCTCCGTATCAATGATGAAACCAGACCCCGTGCCCTCCTCAACCCGCGTTCGGGGCTCATTGGGGAAGCCTCGATCACCAAAGAATTGGCGAAAGAAAGGATCATCGAACACGCTAGGAAACTGCTGCACGACGGTGCGCGCAGCATCAATTCGAACCACCGAAGGACCCACCCGGTCTACTGCTGCTGCGATAAAGTTACCATCACCAGCTCGCTGCAACGGATTGGGTTCAGCAACATCCGGTATTTGCTGAGCCACGCTTTGGGGCTCGGGCATCAGCCAGTTGGATAGCGATGCACTGGAGGGGGTAGTCCGGTTAAGTAACACCAAAGCGCCCGTCCCCAAAAGCGTCAAAACTCCGTATGTAATGACGCGCTTCCCTCCAGCGTGCCTCTTTGATAAGGCAGACTGCTTGGACGGATCAACGGGTTGCATGGGCAATTTTTCTCCAAAAAGATAAGCGACAAAAATTAGTTGATACGGGCAAACCTTAAAGCGCTTAGCACCACCGGAATGCCACCACAGTTCACAGCACAGCGATGACTCAAGGGTAGTATTGCTGAGAATTCTAAAGGTGTTCAGGCAGCCACTTTACTGCAGAGTCACACCCGCAGAGGGTGCTCCCACGACGACTGCAGCCGTTGACACTGTTTCCAGGGAGGTGACGCCTTGGCATATCAGAGGTTCCTGATACTAGCTTAGCGAATATGGTAGTGTCCCTGCTTTGATGATCGAACAGCTAAGCATGAGATGGAAATACACAACTCCCATATATCAATCATAATCGAGAGCGGACATCTGTGTGATCATCATCACTGACTTTTCCTTGACAGTTACACCGATAGCGCTTGGAATCGAGCAAACACGCTAAATACAGATTTCTCGCTGCCTTTTAGAAGAAGATAGAGTACGCTAGTAATCTCAGGTCAACCGCCACATAAGACATCCTCAGAGCGATCGTTTTATGGGCGATCGTTGAATGTTTGCAGGTCGTGGCTGCATTTGGCAGGCTGCCCCAAGCGTGTTTCTCTTAACGTCTACAGGCTCAAACACATTGCTCTGACAGCGATACCAGAGGTTCCCTGGGCAGGCTTCCCGAGTTCTGCCGAACTAAAGGTTGGCTCGAAAGCTTTGATAACTGGCGGAGGTAAGGTGTGGATAAAGCACTGGAAGGTCTATGGCAAAAAGTTTTGGCAGAGCTTCAGGAGCAGCTGAGTCGCCCGACCTTTGAAACTTGGATCAAGTCAGCGCAGGCTAAATCCCTCTCAGAAACCACGTTGGTAGTCGCAACCCCGAATCCATTTGCTCGCAGCTGGTTGCAGAAATACTACCTCGGCACCATTGCGACTGTCGTCACCACCATTTTGGGACGCTCCGTAGATATTCGGGTGGTGGTTGACTCTGGTGAAAGTACTGGCGCACCGCTTGAGGAGAACGCCGCTCCTGAAATCAACTGGCCTCCGCCAGTTTCTGCTCCAGTAGACAATAGTAGTGCCACGGAATCACGGTCTGCAGGGCTTAACCCCAAAGCAGTCTTTTCCCGTTTTGTGGTTGGCGGGAACAATCGGATGGCACACGCTGCGGCCCTTGCAGTCGCCGAATCCCCTGGACGTGAGTTTAATCCTCTATTCCTATGTGGTGGCGTCGGGTTGGGTAAAACCCACCTGATGCAGGCAATTGGACACTATCGTCTCGAGATTAGCCATCAATCGCGGGTTTCCTACGTTTCTACTGAGCAATTTACCAACGATCTGATTACAGCCATCCGGAAGGACAGTATGCAGCAATTCCGCGATCATTATCGAGCCGTGGATGTGCTTTTGGTTGACGACATTCAGTTCATTGAGGGCAAGGAATACACTCAGGAAGAGTTTTTTCATACGTTTAATACGCTGCATGAGTCGGGCAAACAGATTGTTCTGGCCTCTGATCGTCCCCCTAACCAGATTCCTCGCCTTCAAGAGCGTCTTTGCTCTCGCTTTTCGATGGGGCTGATTGCGGACATTCAGGTACCAGACTTTGAAACACGTATGGCTATTCTGCAAAAGAAAGCTGAGTACGAAAACGTTAGATTATCGCGCAGCGTAATTGAATACCTAGCTTCTACGTACACTTCCAACATTCGTGAGTTGGAGGGGGCGCTGATTCGCGCGATCGCCTACACCTCCATTTCAGGGCTGCCGATGACGGTCGAAAACCTCATGCCTGTCATGAATCCCACGATGGAAAAAGTAGAGGTTTCCCCTGACGCAATCATGGAAGCAGTCACAGAGACGTTTGGGATTTCCTCAGAAGATCTTAAGGGCAGCTCTCGACGGCGTGAAATTAGTCAGGCACGGCAGGTTGGGATGTACCTCATGCGTCAGCATACGGAACTGAGCTTACCCAAAATTGGCGAGGTTTTTGGCGGTAAGGATCACACAACTGTGATGTACAGCTGCGACAAAATCACTAAGTTGATGCACAAAGATCCAGACTTATCGCAAATTGTGCGACGTTTGGGCGATCGCCTAACGCAAGCCGAACCTTCCTCCTGAGCAAAGACGCAAATATCAAAAGACTCACAAGCAGCTTACGGCTCGAACACCGTGAGCAGACTTAAGCTGCTTTACCTGTTTAGGCCAAAGGGGCAACAAAAGATAAGAAGCCGACGCCGGTAATAGACATTCAGCCTTTTTAGTATCGCGCCCTAAGCAGTGACTGCTAAGTAGAAAAGCATGATTATTTATAAAACCGGGCTTCGACTTCGCTCAGCCCTCAACGACTCGGCTTGTGGGGTGAGCGGAGTCGAACCCCAAACTGATCATGAGTTTAATTCTGCCCACCTACTTACAGATTTTTGGGTTCGCATCCAAGGCTAGAGTTACTCGGATGTTAAGTTTTACAACTTTCAGTTAGCCCGGGTATGTGGAAAACAATCGGTTTTATGTGGAAAATGATGGCAATAGCTTTAGGATATTCCAGAGGGATTTGTGGAGAAGATCCATACCTCGCGGGAGTTGTGGAGAACAGATGTTTCTCCTCACATTTTTTCCACAGGGTTGGGGATACGCAATCGCACGCATGACGGGCGATCCCCTTTTTATCCACAGTTTCCTCAGCCTCTATAACGACTACTATAAGAAAATTTTGTCTAGAAGAGTTATTTTCAACTTCTGGCTGAGCGGGGAAATTCCAAGGTGGTACGATTGGCATCCCATCGATAGTGGTGACCTGCCTACGCAGTGTGCTTGTAATTTCCAGATGTTTAAGTTGACCAAATTCTCCTTATGAAATTTGTTTGCCCCCAGAGTGAACTCAACACCCACTTATCTCTCGTAAGCCGCGTTGTACCGTCTCGACCCAACAAACCGGTTTTGAGTAATGTCTTTATTAAAGTGGACGAAGCAGCTCAGGAAGTTACGCTTATTGGTTTCGATGAAACCATAGGGATACAAACTGCTTTCAAGGCGACTGTTGATGAACCCGGCGAGTTGACGTTACCTGCTAAGCTCCTGGAAAGTATTGTGTCGCGCCTACCCGGCGAAGAAATTACGATTCATGAGACCGACGAAGATGCATCGGTTACACTAACTTGTTCTTCTGGCGAGTATCAAGTTCGAGGATTAAGTGCCGAAGACTATCCGAGCTTGCCTCAAGTGGAGAATGGACAAGCTGCTCAGCTTTCGGCGGACGCATTGCTATCGGGCTTGCGGGGCTCTTTGTTCGCTACCAGCGCCGACGAAACGAAACAGGTGCTTACAGGGGTCCATCTGATCGCTGAAACCGATGCACTAGAGTTTGCGGCTACCGATGGACACCGGCTCGCCGTGGTTAAGACCGTTGATGAATCCAATGCCGCTGCTGAGGCCTCGGAAAATGCATTGATGGATGTCACCGTCCCGGCCAAAGCACTGCGCGAGCTGGAGAAAATGATCCAGCTCTATGCCTCATCAGAGCCCATTGCGCTTCGATTTGACCGCACACAGGTCATTTTTGAATTAGGCAATCAGCAGCTGACAACGCGATTGCTAGAAGGCCAATATCCCAATTACCGTCAGTTAGTCCCTAAGCAATTTGAACGGCAAGTCACGGTTGATCGCAAGCAGTTTGCCACAGCACTTGAACGCATTGCCGTGCTAGCGGATCAAAAAAATAATATTGTGAAACTCTCGCTTGACCCAGATCAGCAAACAATGGCGGTGTCTGTCGATGCTCAGGAAGTTGGTAGTGGTCGTGAAGTCGTAACAGCACAGGTTACGGGCGAAGCACTAGATATTGCATTTAACGTTCGATATTTACTGGATGGACTCAAAGCCTTGGATACCAATGAGGTGCAAGTGCAGTGCAATACGGCGACGAGTCCATCGGTCATGATTCCTTTGGGGGAACTCCAGATGACATATCTCGTCATGCCAGTTCAGATCCGGGGATAGCCTTTCTGTCAAGACAGGCGATCGCCATCTGTTAGCCCACTAACTAGTCGGGTAGTTTAAAGGGTGCTAGCACTCGGTTGCAATGCTTGCAGCATAACCGAGTCTGAGTCTAACTAGCGATGTCTCAGGAGATGGTGTCATGGATTTAGCGATCGCAGCAGTGGTTTTTGGAACAGTCTTGGTTCTCTTTACACGAGACATGTTCAAAAGCTAGGTTTAGTCCGACTGCCGAATGCCGTAGAAATCAATGCGATATTCTGTAATTTTAGTGCCAGTTTGAGCCTCTACTTGCTGAATTAGAGCCGCTGGCAGCTCAACATGAATATCGATTATTTGTTGTGTGTCCAGGCAGTTTACATGGCTGTGTGCTCCGCTGGTGTGACCATAAAGGCGACCATCGGAGCGCTCAACACACTCAATGATGCCTTGCTCAGACAAGGCTTCCAGGTTTTGGTAAACGGATGTATGGCCAATATCACAGCCATCACGGTTGAGGCGGTCATAGATCTCGCGGGCCGACAGATGCTCCTTAACTCGCCAAAGCAACTCTAGAATATACCGACGCTGACGACTCAGGCGCATACCCAAAGATTGACACCGCTCTAGGGCATCTTCTAAGGAGTTAATGGGGGTAGGTGCCGGGGAGCTTTGCATAAATCTCTACTCCAAGATGCTTACCAGACTTCAAGCCAGCAAAATCGCTGAGAATGACTCTGAATGAGTATAGAAAAAGAACAGCAATCTGTGGGATTTATTTGCGTAGCGCAGAATCCTTGATCACACGCTAATTATAACTTTTACTCATACTCAGTACTACTTTAGCTTGCTCAAAAAAGAAGCGCCTATAGACGTTGCTGTGAGGAAACTACTGTCCCTTGGGGCGTATCTTATCGGAATAGTGCGGAAAATCAATGTTAGGTCTGGGAAAGGGATCGTCTGCTGGGCTCGCTGAGTCAGCCGCAGGGTCGCCAGGGACATCAATATTGGGTGTAGCGAAGGCTTCTGCCAGAGATGGCGATTCGCGCATTCTCTCGGTGGAGTCTGTTGTCACTCCAGTCTGGGTGGGTTCATCCCCAGACGAGGAACTCAGGGGCTCAGAGGATGGCGAGAACTCTGAAGGCACAGGTGCGATGCGGGATGTGTCTTTTGGGTCGCTCGTAGCAATTGGGTTGGCTGGGGATGTGCGTTCGGTTACTACCTGCTGATCGGACTCGTCGACTGTGATGGGCAGTTCATCATCCAAAGGGAAACTAACCGGCTTGGCTGTGGTTGCCTCATCAGGCTGTTGATCCCTAGAAACTGCTGTCGATGGAGGGGGCGTCACTGTTGTTGTGTTGATCGGCAGTACGCCAACTGTCTGAAATAAGACGTCATCAATTGCGCTAAGGCTCTCCGATACGGCTACTTCTGACGTCTCTGCACTAACATCAGCGCGGGGACCTGCGGACTGGACTTCTACATCGACTGCTCGAGCGATCGCGTTGACCCGTCGTGACTGGTCGTTAGCAATACTGTCAACATTGTTGCCCAAGCCAGGTGCATTCCATCGCTGCGTATCGGGATCGATGAAAGACTGCGTTCGCGCCCAGATGATTGCATCAGGTCCAGTAATGCCTTGCCTTCTTGCTTTGGCCAACCATTCGATATATCCCTCACGATCAAGTGCGGCTTGCGGTGCCTGGTTTGCGAGATCGATGCCGTTGAGGAGTTCTTCTAGCGAAAGCGTTAGGTTGTGAGCTAAGGCCTTTTGCTTCAGCGCCAGGGACTGTGACTGCAGACGCGTGAGCTGTTTGGTATCTGCTTCTTCAGGTGTATGCGCCGTGTGCTGATATGAGAAGGTTCCTAAATTCCAAACACCGTTACCAGGATCGATATGGCCAAAATAAGCCTGGGTTTTGTGTCCCTCAGGCGTCCGAGTCCCTTCAGCACTCCCTACGGCACGGGCCACCAGTGATTCCACGCCTCCCTGAAAAATGCGGCTGATCATTTCAGCAGTGCCGGAGGTGGCCGGCTTAGAGGTAGAAACTGGTTGCGATGGTTGGGAACGGGGCGCTAGATCAAACCCCAGCAGGATATTGTCGATTACCTCCACTGGTGTTGGTCTTTTTGGGGTTGGGGCTGTTTGCTCCGAAAGCTTTGAGGCAGCGGATTGTTGCTGCGGCTCTAACGTCGCAACTGAGACCGGTGGAGGAGCTGGCAAAGCAGTGCGTGCAGGGGGGCTATTGCTCAGAGCAAGAGCCTGTCCTCCGCCATAGACGCCCGCTGGAAACGTTTTGTCGCCGGCAAACGGGGGATTTGCCGCAGCTGCCGGAACGGATAAGGGGGCCTCTTGCTCAACCGCATCAGCCAAATGTGATGAAACTACAGCGGTAGGTGCTGCAACGGCCACAGGAGCATCAACAGAGTCGGTGTCGCGGACAGGTTCTAAGTCAAAAGATAAAGCTAGATTGTCGGCGGCTTTGGCAGCCGGACCTAAGCTGATTGAAAGGGCAAGGCTACTCAGAGTAAGCAGGGGAGGGGACAGTTTCATAGCATGACGAATTCAAGAGGGCTAAAAGCAAGGCAATGGTTTGAAGCCTGACTAGTCGCGTTCGAGCGATCGCTCCAAAACGTTTTTTGAGGGTTCGACGATGACCCACGTTCCTTCGGGCTGCCGACGGAGGGTTGCGAAGTGGAGGAAATTAGCATTGCCTATTGCCTGACCCGCGCTCACCGATCCCACCTGAGGTCGTCTCAGACCGCAATAACGGAAGAGATAAGCAGGCACTTCTGGAGAGGAAAAAAAAATACAGTTTTCACCCATAGCAGCCAATTCAACATCTCCTTGAAAGGGTGCATGAATAGGTTTGCCGCGCATATGGATTGAGATATCACCGAGACCGGCAGCGACTGAAAAACCTTCAATCGAATCGCCAGGAGCCAGCTCCCAGGTTTGCTCGATAGCAATTCGGCGGGGATTGGCAATGGCCTGACTCCTACAGCCTGTCAGTGAGCTACTCAAGCCGATGCCAAGCGAAATCAGTAAGCTTGCCTTGAGCCAGCGTTGAACTGGCTGCGGGGCAAGATTTGTCCAGAGCTGTTGCTGATATCTGCTAAGCAGCCTATTCAAAGTTAAAACGGTAGCCGGCATACTCATCGTTCTCGTACAGGATGACTAGTTGCGTTTTGGGGTCAAATTCGAGGGGATAGGCCTCTCGTTCAGCGTTGACTCCAGAGCGCACCGTCAATCCACTGAGGGTGCAGTAAGGTTCTGCAACAATCTGGCGCACTCGGGTTTTGGAATCTCGTTCAGGAATTGTTAGGAGCTGTGCCAGTTGGTCACGGGACAGAGTAGCTTCCGTTTGAACAATCTCTTCACAGGCGTTTTCGTTGATAGCGTCGGACGATCGCGACAGCCATGCTTTCATGTTTTGAAAATCTACTAGGACCAGAGCCGCTGCGATGATAACGCCACCAGCAACTAAAGATTTGACAGGCGAGGGAGAGGACAGATGCTTAGGTGATTGGGCAATCATAGAAACAGCTCCTAAAAATCAGCGTAGAGGATAGCAAACGAAGGAAATAAGCCCTCGATAAGTGCAACTGTAGGCCTGCATTCTGTCAATCGATTGAAGACCGTGAGTTTGGCAGGCTTCAGACCTTATGGCATGACGACTTAAAGCTTGCCGCCCAATGCCAGTCCCACAAGCGCTAAGAACACCCGTGCAACCAGCGCTACGTCAGGGCGCGGTGCGAACAGCAGACGATAGAGTGACAGGGCGACTGCCCCTACCGTGGCCCCTACCAACCAAGGCCAAAGACTCGGTAAAGCGGCTAAAGCTAACTGGGCGGCCAGACGACCGATCAAACCACCACCTAACCAAATCACAATGTCGAGGGGCGTTAACCGAGAACGTACCTCTAGGGTTCGAGTCAGTGTTTGCCAAAAAGCCTCGAACATTCTTTGAGGATCTGCTGTTGGACCCAGGAAACCTGGAGCTTGATCGGTGAGTGTTTGAGCTTTAGTCTGAGCAAGTGCTCGAATGTCCTCCGCTGTCTGGGCCGCATGACGTTCGTCTTCGTGTAGGTCGACAGCAACATGACGCAGTGTCAATTTGCCTTGCGCGTCTTGTAAGACCTGTGATACGACAGCTTGATGCAACTCGCAAAATTGCTGGAACTCAAAGCCGTAGGCTGACGGATGACGTCGGAGACTCCAAGCTAGACGATCAGCACTGCGCTTGAAGTTCTGGATGGCGATCGCCTGCTTGTGAGCAAGTTCGTTGATGATCATGGCTTCTTGCTGCAGCCTTTGCCAGTGCAGATTTACCTCCTGCGGCAAAGGAGGGGGCGTATTGCTTGTCTTCTCATACGTCTCATAGCTAACTTGTGGCTCAGGCTGCTGCGATCGCCGTTGCAGGGCTTCCACCACCGCTGTTTGCTGAGACTGACCAGAGGCAGGACTGCTGGACTTCGTGACAGGAAGTTCAGGTGCGCTGGGATGGCCCCACATGGGTTCCGACGTCTCAGTCGGGTGATCTTGGGTACGCTGCAGTGTTTCAAGGCGTGCGCGAAGCGGGGCGAGGTCTGACTTATTCATGGCTCTTGAGGTCCTTACCAGACAAAGAAGATGAGGAGACAAGCTTGATGAGTACAAGTGTACTAAATTTGTGGACAAATGCAACATCAATTTGCCACTGAAAATAAAATTTGCGATTTCGCTGAGCTTGTTCAACGGTTTATCAGATTGCACGTTAATTGCATGAGTGCTGTCTGTGTGGGGTTTGCTCAGATCTTGCAAAGCCTGAATTACCTTGAAGGGGCAAGCAACCCCAAGGTGATGACTCCCTGGATTCAGAAACGAGGTGTAGGTGCGCGGCAGCCTGGGGGGTTTCAACCTGTTTCTAGTGTTCTCTCAGTTTTTTCTCGATTGCGATCTATACCTTGTGAGAGCGATCGCTTTGTCGGCAATACTCTGGTATACCTATGCAGCATCTTTCTCGGGCCACGTCTCCTCTGGGCTTGCCTGATTCCGGACGACGGCCAGTTCCGGTCCACCCACCATCGTTCGCTGGAGGGCACACTCGATCGACTGCCTATCACATCCTGATGGCACTAGTACTCGGTGGGCAGGTTTTCGTTCGGATTTTGCGAGGCCGAGTGCAACGCCGGCGGGTAATGGACCACATGATTGTGGCGGGGCCAGGAGCACTGGTTCCAGTGCTTCTTACTAATTTATTTGCGGGCATGATTTTCGCCGTCCAAACGGCTCGTGAAATGGAACGGTTTGGAGTGCTGCACGCGCTCGGTGGTGCTTTTGCCCTGGGTTTCTGTCGGGAACTGGCGCCAATCTTGTCGGCAGCGATTTTAGCTGGACAAGTAGGCTCTGCCTTTGCGGCGGAAATTGGCAGCATGAAAATTACGGAGCAAATCGACGCGCTGAAAGTGTTGCGAACTGATCCGATTGACTATTTGGTGGTTCCCCGAGTTGTGGCTTGCTGCGTCATGCTGCCGATGCTGACGATGTTGGGTTTGGTGGTGGGAGTGGCTGGAGGGCTCTGGGCAGCCAGCCATTTCTACAACGTCCAAGGTTCTGTCTTCTTAACCTCTGTGCAAACACTTTTGGAACCCCGAGATCTGATTGCTGTACTACTCAAAGCGCTCATTTTTGGGGCCATGACTGCCCTTGCGGGGTGTACGTGGGGGCTAACTACGACCTGTAGCCGAGGCTTGGGACGAGCCGCCACATCGGCTGTGGTGACGACTTGGGTTGCCCTCTTTGTTGTCGATTTCTGCATCACCCTTTTGCTATTTCATGGGGTGACGATGAGTTATTAGGGAAGCAGAGGAACCTTGAACCTCAAACCTTGAACTCAACTACCGCTTGCCATCAACCATCAACGAAGAACAAAATACGAACGACCCTAAAACACAAACTGTATTTTGATGTCCCAAGTTGTGCCGTCTCGGACGATCATGACGTGCCGAATGAATTCGCGCAGATAGACCCGTCTTTCTGCTTCTGATAAGTCTTGCCAGAACTGTTTGATCGATAAAGTCTGGACAATCTGCGGTAGGTTTTCAGGCGGTAGCTGGGACGCTTGCTGTTGCAAATTAGATAGTTCGCTGCGTAGAGAGAACGTTCGGAGCGTAGCAGTTGCTTGGTCTAAAATTCCTTGTGCCATCAGGTCAGGAAGGTAGTTAAGATGTGCTTCTTGTTGCTGAATTTGAGCTTGAAGGCTGCTTTTGAGACTTTTGACAGGGGGACCTTCAAGGGCGGCAACTGCTGTGGGTAAGTCTTGACAGACGCGGTCGATAGTCTTTTCTAAGACGGCTTCATACGCGATCGCGCGGCAAGGCTTCTCTGTCCGCCCGCAAGCGATTGGTCGCAAGTATAAGTACTCGCGAGTTTGACGAGGACGAGTCACGCGGGCAACCTTCAATGTACTCTGGCATTCCTGACACTGGACAAGCCCAGCCAGCGACCGTGAGGCGCTAGCCGTTTTAGGAGGGAGGCGTTGATTGCGGCGCAACAGGCGATCGACTTGTGCAGCTTCTTCGCGAGAAATTAAAGGGGTGTGGGTATCGCGAATCACGCTGCCGTCTTTATAGGCCAAATCGCCTCGATAGGCAGGATGTGTCAGCCACCGCTGGCCCGTAGAGGCGGCAATCCGTTTACCGTAGCTCTTTTCTAAGTAGCGGACGGATCCCCGAATAGAACCAAATAAGAGGAAATGCTCAAAGAAGGCCTTGACAACAGGAGCGGTCGAACGATCTAAGGTATAGCGATCGCGTCCGCGACGATAGCCATAAGGAGCCCTGCCCGGCGGCGGCAGCACGTTGACTCGATTGCGGGCGTGGCCTGCCTGCAGCCGGTAGCTAGTTTGCTGAGCCTGAATAGTCGCTGCCAACTGCATAAGATCACGCCGACAGGCAGCAGCGGACGGTGTTGTTGCAGGACTTCGATAAGACTGATCTAAGGCCAAAACCAGGATGCCCATAGCTTCGAGAGTATCGAGATGCTCGACAATGGTTATTAAAGAATCCCCCAAGTCCATTAACCGCCGGATGAGTACGATATTCGGTGGGGTGCTCGTACAGTCCTGCAACAGCTGTTGCAGAAAAGGACGTTTGGCCTCGGATGAGACTTGATCCACATATACGTGAGCGACTGACTGGCCCCAGCTATCGAGTGGGGGCGGTGCCTCTAGGTAAGGATCGATATAGGCGTAAGCAACAGCAACCATAGCAATTACATAGGGACGATTAGACTATCCACTCAACGGGATGTAGTGGGTGAATGGACAGCAGAGACGCTAAAGCCATCGAGCATGGAGTGTGAAACTGTCCCAGACGGGCTAAGACCATTATCTTAAAGACAGACCTGTTAACAACCTGCACTTATGACTGAGAGAGTTGGACGGATTTGTATCTTAGGGGGTGGCTTTGGAGGGCTCTACACAGCTCTGCGCCTCAACTCGCTGCCATGGAAATCCTCGGAGCCGGTAGAGATTGTGCTGGTTGATCAGCGCGACTGCTTCCTATTTGCCCCACTGCTCTATGAACTCGTAACGGGTGAATTGCAGACCTGGGAAGTTGCCCCCCCTTATGCAGAACTCTTAGCGTCTACCCAAATCCGTTTTGTTCAAAGTGCTGTGGATGCTGTCAACCTCGCGACAAAACAGGTCCAGCTGAGTATGGGTGAAACACTGTCTTATGATCGCCTGGTGCTGGCTCTTGGGGGCGAGACGCCTCTTGATATTGTCCCCGGTGTTACTGAATTTGGGATTCCTTTCCGGACTGTACAAGATGCCTATCGGCTACAGGATCGCCTCCGGGAATTAGAAGCATCGGAAGCGGAAAAAATTCGAGTGGCTATTGTCGGCGGTGGCTATAGCGGTGTTGAGCTAGCCTGCAAAGTGGCCGACCGATTGAGCGATCGCGGTCGGGTACGCCTAATTGAGCGAGCTGACGATATTCTTTTGACATCGACAGAGTTTAACCGTAAAGCAGCCCGACAGGCGCTGTCGGAGCGAAATGTTTGGCTCGACTTAGAAACAACCGTTGAGCGTATTACGGTCGATACGATGACCCTTAACTATCGGGAACAGGCCGATACGTTGCCGGTTGATATCGTGTTATGGACTGTGGGCACTCGTGTTGTTCCGCTGATTCAAGCGCTAGACTTGCCGCGCAACGAGCGTCAGCAAATCCGAGTAGAGCCAACTTTGCAGGTAATGGGTCATCCCGAAATTTACGCTTTGGGCGATTTGGCGGATTGTCAAGATGCCACTGGGCAGCAGGTGCCTACGACGGCTCAGTCAGCCCTGCAACAGGCAGACTACGCTGGCTGGAACGTGTGGGCATCGCTTACCCATCGTCCGCTATTGCCTTTCCGTTATCAGCACCTGGGTGAAATGATGGCATTGGGAATTGACAATGCAACTCTGACTGGACTAGGACTACGACTCGATGGTGAGATGGCTCATGTAGCCCGACGACTGACGTATTTGTACCGCATGCCAACGCTAGATCACCAAATTCGTGTGGGTTTGAACTGGATTCAACAACCTTTGCGTGACCTCTTATCTGTATGATTTTCTGGCCATGTAATTCTTGTACCCTCAAGAGCAGGAACGGGTAGAAAGCCATTATGAACACGCCGAAAGTAATCTTTGTAGACGCTGTTGGTACTTTATTTGGAGTCACTGGCAGCGTAGGAAAAGTCTATGCTGAGATGGCTCGGCAGTTTGGGGTCACAGCGGATGCTGAAGCGCTTAACCAGGCTTTTTTTCAGCACTTTAAAGCGGCTGAGCCGATAGCCTTCCCAGAAATTGATCAGACCCAAGTTCCCGCTCAAGAATATGCCTGGTGGAAAGCGATCGCAGAAAAAACTTTTCGCACCGTGAAGCAACTGGAGCAATTTGAAGACTTCGAAGCATTTTTTGCCGAGTTATATGCCTACTTTGCAGGCGCTGATCCTTGGTATGTGTATTCAGACACATTTCAATCTTTAGAGCGATGGCGAGCTTTAGGGATTGAATTAGGCGTTATCTCCAATTTTGACTCACGTATTTATACGGTACTCGATTCATTAGTAATGGCTGACTTTTTTACATCAGTCACGATCTCAACAGAAGTCGGCGCTGCAAAACCTAATCCCTTAATTTTTGCAACTGCCTTAAAGAAACATAACTGCTCAGCGTCAGACGCTTGGCATGTCGGCGACAGTTATGCAGAAGATTATGAAGGAGCCCAAGCGGCAGGTATTCGAGGCATTTGGCTGCGCCGAGCAAACGATATTTCTGAGTAGATACACGCAATAAAGAATTATTTCGCTTTGAGCAATCGTAGTGATTTTTCTCGTATTTCTAGGAAGGGTGATTTAGTGCGCAAAGCGCTGCCATCTGACTTAAGAGGTACTTCAAATGGATGTGTTCCTACTGGCTTCCTTCACTATCACGACAGTTTTTGTGTCACTGTTGCTTTACAACCGGATTGTGACAGGTTAAGTAAAGTATCAGGTTTCTCATTTTCATCGGCAAAAAACCTAAATCTAAATTCTTATCGTGAGAAATATCATTTTATTTGATCGATCTATTAATGCTCGGTAATACTATGCAATATTCAGACACTTTGAGAAGAGTCTGAATATTGTTGCAACAGCTTGTTGCAGAAAGAGGATGAGTGTTAGGCTCTCCCACATGTCAGATGCTCTTTTCCCCGTTGCCGACTACGAGCAGCTCTTGCAAAGCCTGAAGGAGCAGATTCACCAGGCTCAGTTTCAGGCTGCGCTGGCGGCAAATCAGGGCATGGTGATGCTGTATTGGCACATTGGGCAAGACATTCTGCAGCGACAGACGTTACAGGGGTGGGGTAGTAAAGTTATTGAGCGTCTAGCCAAAGATCTGCGGCGTGAATTACCAAACAGCAAAGGGTTTTCGTCCCGCAACTTACACTACATGCGGGCTTTTGCTGAAGCTTACCCAGATGAAAGAATGGTGCAACAGGTTGTTGCAAACTTGCCGTGGGGTCACAATGTTCGTCTGCTAGATGCGTTGAATACTTCAGAGGAGCGTATCTGGTATGCCCAACAGGCGATCGCTCATGGCTGGAGCCGCAACGTTTTGCGGATGCACATTGAAAATCAGCTCTATGGCAAACAGAACAGCGCGATCAATAATTTTGAGCGCACACTGCCAGGTCCTCAGTCTGATTTGGCTAAGAACCTTCTAAAAGACCCTTACAACTTTGATTTTTTGACGCTAACTCCTGATATGCAGGAGCAGGAGGTCAAAAAGAGCCTGGTTGCCCACATTCGCGACTTTTTGCTGGAGCTCGGGGTGGGATTTGCCTTTGTTGGCAGCCATCATCGGTTAGAAGTGGGCGGCGAGGAGTTTTATTTGGACCTGTTGTTTTATCACCTGCAGCTGCGCTGCTTTGTGGTTATTGATCTCAAGACAGGAGACTTTCAGCCAGAATATTCCGGCAAAATGAGCTTTTACGTTTCCGCGATCGATGATTTGCTGCGGCATGCCGACGACCAGCCGACTATCGGCATTATTCTTTGTAAGTCTAAAAATAAGACGATTGCCGAATATGCCTTAAGGGATGTTCAAAAACCAATTGGCATTTCCACGCATCGAATGGCGAATGAGCTCCCTGAAGCTTTGCAATCAGGACTCCCTTCCATCGAAACCTTAGAAAAAGAGCTAGAAACCGTTGAAATCTCTCTAGACTCATCAGATAGTCAGCAGGACGCATGAAATATAAAGATTTTGTAAGGATCCCTTGAGTGATCAGTTCTACCTAAAGTGTTGTCATGGAAGACAAAGCACCGCAAATCAATTTTCTGAATCACTAGAGCGGTGCGGTCTCGTAACGATACCATCGGTAATCACCGCTTGAAAAAGTGCCTAGAGCGCTGATCGGATAGGCAGCAGAGTCTTACCCTACACATCGAATGATTTTGCTGAGCAGCATCTATCGAAATAGGTACTTTGCTCAGAAAATCAAGTCAGTTTGATGGTGAAACAGGGCTGAAGTCTGGCAAAAGCATGTGAAGTTCATGCGAAGATGTTGAAGTCTAGCTTGAAGGGTTTTCAATTAAACTTCTATAAAACTGAAAGCGACTTAAGCCAATTCTCATTCGTTGACCCTGTCTTTCGCTCCGTTCTCGGTAGTAGCTCTTGCCGTTTTATGCCGATTGACTCTTCGCTAAGAAGGCTCACCGATAGATTTCGCCGAGTTTTCCTTTTTCCTGTCACACCTTTGGTTGTGTGTTGTCGCAGTCGGTTTGGTTGACGTGTGTCTAGGCTTTCGGTCTGAGCAAACATTCTGCTCGGGTGGTGGTTCGTATCCTCAGATGTCTGTGTCTTTTGGAGTTTATGAGAGAGTTCTCATATCTATTTCATTGAAATAGTGTTGAAGTTCCCTAGATTGGAAGACAAAGAGAAAATTCTCTTTTCGAGGAGGTTTTATAGGCTCACTATTAGTCTTTGATCGGATTTTTTCGAGGAACTCTTTTTGATATCAAGCATCAAAAAAATTGTTGAGAGGAAGTTCTAAATCAATGCATGAGTTGATTTTCCATTAGCATGTGAAATGCGTCTTCTAATGACTGGGAAGGCTGATCTACTTTGATAAGCAGTAGGTTTTTACAGGACGCCAGAAAGTTTTGAAAGGGTTGAATTGCCAAATGCCAGTGTCCCCGATGAGCGTTTCGATCGTAATTCCTGTTTACAACGGTGGTGAAAGCTTCAAGCAGTGCTTGGCCAGTATTAAAACAAGCTTGCGTATCCCTGATGAGGTGATTGTTGTTTCTGATGGTGATACGGACGGCTCTTGGCAGGTGGCTGAGGCTGCTGGGGCCAAAGTACTGAAGCTGTCGACGTCAGGTGGTCCTGCCCGTGCTAGAAATGTCGGCGCGCAGGCTACAAGTGGCGAGATTGTGTTCTTTGTAGATGCTGATGTGACGCTTTATCCAGATACCGTTGGACTTGTAGAGCAAGCGTTTCAGCAACAGCCAGACTTAGCAGCGTTGATTGGTTCTTACGATGATGCGCCAGGTGCTGATAACTTTTTGTCGCAGTACAAGAATCTCTTTCACCACTACACGCACCAGACTTCCTCAGAAACTGCATCAACTTTTTGGGGAGCCTGCGGAGCCATTCGTCGCTCGGCTTTTCAAGCGGTGGGTGGCTTTGATGAGGGGTATCGCAAGCCCTGCATTGAAGATATTGAGTTAGGGTATCGACTCAAGCGAGCTGGCTATTCAATTCGCTTGTGCAAGGATATTTGGGTCAAGCACTTGAAGCGATGGGAACCCATATCTTTGCTCAGAGCAGAAATCTTTTATCGAGCACTGCCTTGGACGGAGCTCATGTTGCGCGATCGCCGCTTCGATGCCGATCTCAATTTGAGTAATGCCAATCGCATCAGTGTTCTACTCACCTTCTCGTTAGTAGGCAGTCTTGTTTTGAGTGTGGTGATGCCAAATCTGTTGTGGATTGTGGCTGCCTGTGCGATCGCGCTGTTGGCCGTCAACGCTAGCGTTTATTGGTTTTTCTATAAAAAGCGCGGTCTCCTGTTTGCCCTGCGTGTCATCCCGTGGCACTGGTTTTACTTCCTTTACGGGGGCGGTGCCTTTGCCTATGGCACGCTGAAACATTATTGGAACCGTCTTCGGTTGTCGGAATCCACGGCGGTTTAGGGAAGTTGCACTGCCGATGATAGCTGGCACTGCAATGCTGAGGTATGTGAAGTCAAGCAAGTTAGGATGCGTAGATTATGAGTTCTTCTCCTGTCGTAATTATTGGTGGTGGACCTGCTGGCCTCACGACTGGTTATGAGCTAATGAAGCATGGTGTGAAGTCAGTGGTGCTGGAGAAAGCTGACAAGGTGGGCGGTATTTCTCGTACCGAGACCTATAAAGGATATCGATTCGATATTGGTGGTCATCGCTTTTTCACCAAGGTTGGTGAAGTGCAGACTGTCTGGAAGGATATTTTGGGTGATGACTTTATTCAGGTTCCTCGACTGTCACGCATTTACTACGACGGTAAATTTTATGACTATCCGCTAGCGCTCTTCAAAACTCTGAAGAATCTGGGGCCTGTTCGGAGTGTTTTAATTCTTATTAGCTATCTAAAAGCTAAGCTCAGGAAAAAGCTAGACCCCCAATTCGAGCCGGAAACCTTTGAAGAGTGGGTGACGGATTGCTTTGGTGAGCGGCTATATCGCATCTTTTTCAAGACCTACACGGAAAAAGTGTGGGGTATCCCCTGCAGCCAAATTCGGGCTGACTGGGCGGCTCAGCGCATTAAAAATCTATCGCTGAAGCGAGCCGTCATCAATGCCCTGTTTGGCAGTCAAAATGCTAAAAGCCTCATCAAGGAGTTTGATTACCCTCGCTTGGGACCCGGCATGATGTGGGAACGCTGTCAGGAAATTCTGGAAGACAACGGTTCACCCGTCCATCTGCACACAGAAGTGGTCCGTGTAGAGCGTGAGGGGAAACGGATAACCAAGGTCGTCGCTAAGCAGGGCGATCGCACCTTTGAGCTGACAGGTGATCACTTCATTAACTCGATGCCGATTACTGCTTTAGTGCATCGCCTTGATCCGCTACCGCCTGAAGAGGTTTTGGCTGCAGCGCGAGGGCTGAAGTATCGGGATTTTCTGATTGTGTCGCTGATTATTAACCGCGACAATCTTTTCCCCGATAACTGGTTGTACATTCACAGCCCTGACTTCAAAGTGGGTCGTATCCAAAACTTCAAAAACTGGAGTCCAGCAATGGTGCCTGAGCCTGGCAAGACCTGCCTGGGGATGGAGTACTTCTGTAGTGAAGGCGATGATTTGTGGGAAATGCCTAACTCGCGATTGATTGAGCTAGCTTCCCAAGAAATTGTCAAGCTTGATTTAGGCGTCAAGCCCGGGGATGTGGAAGATGGCTGTGTGATTCGCCAGTACAAGGCTTATCCGGTGTATGACGGGGAATATCGTCAGCACCTTCAGGTTCTGCAAGACTATCTCCAGACCTTTGAGAACTTGCAGACGGTGGGACGTAATGGTATGCATCGCTACAACAACCAAGATCACTCAATGCTGACAGCGTTGCTCGCTGCGAAGAACATTTTGGGTGAAAATCACGACATTTGGAATGTGAATGTGGAGCGCTCTTATCACGAGAACTTCACCAACGAGGAATGGTCGAAGCTGAAGCAGCAAGCTGTCGAAAGCCCGAGAACACCGGATATCAAACCGCTTTCGCCCGCTGTTTAGTAGTCGGGCTCGACAGCGGCAATCACTGAGCTATAGAAGCGCCTGAACTTAAAAGGAGTTTAGATGTATGAATTCACCCAAGGTCACGGTTGTTGTCTCACCCCGAGAGCGATTTAGCTACGCTCAGACCTCTTTAGAAAGCATCTATGAGCATACTCAGATTCCTTTCGATCTGGTGTATGTCGATGGCAATTCACCGCCATCCGTCCAAGCGTATCTAGCGAACAAAGCTGAGCAGAAAGGATTCGATCTCGTTCGGATTGACCACTTTCTGACTCCTAATCAGGCGCGCAATATCGGGGCGGCGCGTGTTAGCACACCTTACCTCGCGTTTGTCGACAATGATGTTGTCGTTTCTCCAGGTTGGTTAGAAGCATTGGTAAAGTGCGCGGAAGAGACAGAGGCTGCCATTGTCGGTCCTTTGACTTGTCAGGATGAACCTGTCCATGAGACCGTGCACTTTGCCAACGGTGTTGCTCGGATCATTGTCGATGTTCGAGGTCGGCGACGGCTGCGCGAGAAAATGAGTCGGCAGGGTCAGCGGGTTACTGAAGTAGCCCATAAATTGGAGCGGACACCAGCGGAGCTGGTTGAATTTCACTGCATGCTGGTGGATACCGCTGTCTTCAATCAGTTAGGACCCTTGGACGAGGCATTTCTCAACACCAAGGAACACGTTGACCTCTGCCTCAGCGTAGCGGCGGCTGGCCATGCCATCTATTTTGAGCCGACCTCAGTGATTACCTACGTTCCTGGAATTGCCTGGAACTGGGCCGATCTCCATTTCTACATGCTGCGCTGGAGTGATGCATGGGAGACCGCGAGCCTAGCTCACTTACAGGAGAAGTGGAATTTACCAGAGGATGCCTATTTTGCCCAGAAGCGGAAAGCTCTGGGTTGGCGGCGGCGTGGCATGATTTTATCGCCCTTATTGCAGCGTCTGACATTTGGCTTTGTCAAAAACCGCTTTTTGGAAAAAGTGCTGATGTACGGGGTACTCACGCCGATTGACAGGATGCTGAATGCCTACCTAACAAGTCGCCATGCTCGCCGCTGGTTTGCACCGGTGAAGTCGAATACGACGGCAATGTCAGCGGCTGTCTTTTCCGAGCCACCTTTAAGCGTTACCAAGAGCAAAGTTTAATGAAAGTGCTGCTGCTGCATGATTATGGCACCGCGACAGGCGGTGCTGAACTTCAGATGTTATCGCTACGCCAAGGACTCTTGGACCGCGGCCATCAGGTTCGTCTGTTTGCTAGTAGCGCGCTGCCTGTAGATGGCTATCCCCAGCTTGCAGATGATACTTGCTTTGGGACTAATTCGACCCTGCAGGTATTGACCCAAACCGCAAACCCTTCGGCTTATTGGCAGCTGCGGAAAACACTCCGTGAGTTTCAGCCTGATGTGGTCCACATTAGGATGTTTCTATGGCAGCTATCGCCTCTGATTCTGCCGCTGCTGCGTCAGATTCCGTGCGTTTATCAAACTGCCGTATATAAGGCTATCTGCCCCGCGGGAACTAACCTGTTACCGGATGGTCAATCTTGTTCGTTTGCGCCAGGGCGGGTTTGTCTGTCTTCGGGCTGTCTAACACTGCGAACATGGTCGGTTCTAATGGTGCAGTGGCAGCTATGGCAGCGATGGCGTTCAGCGATTGATTGCATGGTTGCGCTGAGTCATGCCATGAAGGCTGAGCTAGAGCAGGCGGGCTTAGACTCGGTTGAGGTTATTCACAATGGCGTGCCAGTGAGACCCCTGCGTCCTCCTTTACAAGACCCTCCCACGGTGGCGTATGCAGGACGTTTGGTCCCTGAAAAAGGGATTCATGTGCTGCTCAAGGCGTTTGCGATCGCCAAAACTCAAGTGCCGCAAGCACGCTTGATGATTGCGGGCCAGGGCAAATCGGAGCCTGAACTACGGAGGTTGGCTGCACAAATGGGCCTTGCCGACAGCATTGTTTGGCTGGGTCACCTCTCCCGCTCTGAATTAGAGAATCAGTTCAACCAAGCCTGGGTGCAAGTGGTTTCGTCTCTATGGGCCGAACCCTTTGGCAATGTCACGACTGAGGCAATGATGCGAGGAACAGCCGTGATTGCGAGTGCCGTCGGAGCACAGCCTGAAATTGTGGGCGCTAGTGAGACCGGTTATCTCGTGCCTCCAGGAGACGTTAAGGCCTTGGCTGATAGCTTAGTTCACCTGTTAGCCAACAAAGAGCTGGCCGCAACCGTCGGAACTGCTGGACGAGTTCGTGCGCTGGAGTGTTTCAGCGAAGCTCGCCGTACTGAGCAGTTTATCGCGCTCTATCAGCGCCTCCGAGCCAACTATGCTGATATTTCCACTTCCCTGCCTCGCCGGAAGGTTCTGTCATCGTGAACACTCCTTTACTGAGCGTTATCATTCCTACGTATAACCGTCCTGATTTATTGTCTAGAGCTGTCAATAGTGCCCTGAATCAGACGCTGCAAACTATCGAAGTTATCGTGGTCGATGATGGTTCGACACCTGCGGTCAATCTGCCTGAGCAGGAGCGGCTGCGTATCATTCATCTGGATCCTAATCAAGGTGGAGCCGCGGCGCGTAATCGAGGGGCTGAGGCAGCGCGATCGCGCTGGATTACTTATCTCGATGACGATGATATTTTGCTGCCCCATATGGCGCAGCAAGCAGCCACAGCGATAGAACACCTGCCTGAGGATTTACCTTCTCCGATCGCGGTGCTGTTTGGACTCAAAATTGTGGACGCGCAGGGGCGCTTTCTAGAAACGCATTTGCCGCCAACGCTTCCCCGCGGGGCTCATTTTTGTTTAGAACCGATTCAGCCCGGAGAATCATTTTTCTCGAAACAAACGCTGGTGGTTGAACGCGATGTTTTGCTAAGCATCGGTGGATTTGATCCTAGCTTTTCTTCGCGAGTACATACCGAGCTCTTCTTGCGACTCAATGCTGTTTGCTCGTTGTGGGGGATTCCTACCGTTACCTACCACCTGTCGGATCACGGCGGTGCTCGGGTTTCTTCCAACTCACAGCGACGACAGCGCAGCTTTGAGCATCTTTTGTCTAAGCATCACGCGTTGTTTGCGAGCTGCTCACGCCAAGGGTTTGCCGACTTTATCTTTAATCATGCCAGCATGTTGCAAAGGAGTGGGCAGCCGTGGTTGGCAATGAAAGCGTTGGGCTACGCCTTCTGGGTTCATCCGGTACACACAATTTTGCGATTGGGTTCACCCTATAAAAAACGGTTGCTGAAGCAGCTATCTTTTTCCGTATCCGCTTCCCAGCCTGGAGCCTAGCCTAATATGGCCAAGTCTGACCACCATTTTGAAACCAAGGCTCTGCAGGCCAATTTGAATCAGCGATCGCTGCGATCTGGTCTGGTAACAGTTGCATCGCAGCCCCTCAAATTAGCAGTTGGCATTGGTGGAACGATGGTGCTGGCAAGGCTCTTGGCCCCGGCTGATTTTGGTCTCTTGGCGATGGTCCAGCCTTTGCTCAGTATTGTGGATAGTCTCAGTAATCTGGGGTTAGAGACTGCAACGGTGCAACGTCAAGAGTTCAATAAAGAGGAAGCCAGCGCCCTCTTCTGGCTCTCTTTGAGAATTAATGCCCTGGTGATTGGCGGTATGGTGCTGTCTGCTCCCCTACTTGCCCGATTTTACAGTCAGCCGGAATTGACCAACATTATCTTGTGTCTGGCGATAGGCGTGAGCAGTCTCTGTTTATCATTTCAGCATCAGTCGCTGTTGAAACGCAAAATGCAGTTTGAAGTCATTACAGCGATTGATTTGGCAGCACTTTTGATCAGCACTGCGATCGCAATTGCGATCGCAGTGCTGGGATGGGGCTATTGGGCTTTGATTCTGCAGCTGACGATTTTTCAGGTCATTAAAGGAGGAGCTGCTTGGCTAGTCTGTGATTGGCGTCCTGATCGCAAGATTAAGGCTTCACAATACACAAAAGATTTACGCTCGACTCTTTCCTACGGCATTCACCTTACAGGCTTTCGCTGTATCAGTCGTGTAGGTCTGAAGATTGACCGTGTGCTGCTCGGCTACTTTGGCGGTGCCAGTATGCTGGGTTTCTACTCGATGGCCTACAAATGGGCTTACTTTCCCTTCTGGCAAATTTACTTTCCTCTATTCGATGTCGCAGTTTCTAGCTTTAGCCGCAGCCTAGCGGATCCAGAGCGATATCGCATGTATTGTCGGCGCGGTTTACTCGTAATTTTTGCCGTCTGTATGCCTGCTTTAGCGTGTCTATTCGTCACAGCAAAAGAGGTCACGCTGGTGATGCTGGGCGAGCAATGGCTTGAAATTATTCCCATGTTTCGGGTGTTGATAGTAGCTGTTTTTGTTGGGAGCTTATACCGAGTTACCAAATGGATTTATGTCTCATCGGGGAAAACGCAACGTCAGTTTCGCTGGAGTCTGATTCATACCCCTGTAATGATCATCGCGATCGCAATTGGCGTCCAGTGGGGAGCATATGGAGTGGCCGTGGGATATACCGCTGCCATGTGTCTTCTAGCATATCCATCAGTTGTCTATTGCGTGCGCGACTCGCCGATTACCCTCGGTGATTTTATGGGAGCTGTTTGGCGCCCTGCGATCGCTTCAATTTTCTCAGCAGCCCTGCTTTATCTCATTCAGTCAATTTTTCCAAGCATCAATTTTCTTCTATTGCAATTGATTCTTTCAGGGATTGTTTACGCTGCCCTTTATGTGTTTCTTTGGCTACTTCTGCCAGGAGGATATGCTCAGGGACAACTTTTTATTTCGACCTTCAAAAATAAGCTGCGTTAAGTATGGGCAGTAAGCCATATGAAGTTGGAATTGCGTCAGATTTGTCGATAGCGGCTTTCAAAGAGTCTTTGAGTTTGCATGAATAACAGATTGATAACCTTTCGTAAATCACAGTAGTTTGGCAAGTAGAGATATAGAATGATCACGGATATTCTTGAGCTTGGTGAACAGACAAAGCTGCAAGGACAAATTGTTGTAGTTGGCTCTGGCATTGCTGGGGCTGAGTTAGCTACGTATCTTACACGTAACGGTCGTGAAGTAATTCTTTTAGAAAGTGGGCGTGAGCAATTTGATCCGTCGATTCAAGCATTGAATGATGTTGTCTTTTTGGGTAAACGCCATCGCGAGCTAGATCCCAAGGCGTCTTACCAAGATTATTTACCAGCCGGATTACGCGGAGTGAGCCGCGTACGTCAATTTGGGGGGACAAGTAATGTCTGGACAGGAAAATGGAAGTACCTACAGCCCTGGGATTTTGAAGGCCGACCTTGGATTCCTGAAAGTAGCTGGCCTATTCGCTTCGCGGATTTGCTGGAGCATTACCACGCGCTATCGCAAGATTATGGCTTTGGCAATTTAGAAACAGAGGCCCAGCGACCAGAAATTGCAGCATTTCGAGCGCAGGTTGCTGCCGGAGGCTTAAAGTTAACCAACTCCTATTGGGAGAAAACGCCGACGCGAACACCTCAGCGTTTCGGCACCGAAATGCGTCAGGCCCAAAACTTGAAGGTTGTGTTAGGTGCAACGGTTACTGAGCTACGGCTCGATCCTACCCACCGACGGGTGACCACTGTTGTGTGTCGATCGCTCGAAGGTCGTGAACTTATGGTTGAAGGTAAAGTCATCATTTTGGCGACAGGGGCTTTTGAATCAGCGCGTATTTTGCTGAATTCTGACCGCCAACTCCCTGGAGGCATTGCCAACAGCTATGACGTGGTAGGTCGCTTTTACACTGATCACCTGAAGCACTACACTGGCACGCTAAAACCGGGACCGTTGGCTCAACAATTTGCCCATGAGTTGCAGTATGGGCCTAAACCACGCTTCTGTGTCAGCTTTGCCCTGGATGATGCAACGCAACGTGCCGAAGAACTGCTGGAGCATTCTCTTTATCTACAGCCCGTTTACGAACGCTGGGCCGGTAGGTTGTGGCGCACCCTTCGTGGCTGTCCGCCATATCGGGATGGCAATGGCCCGATCGCGGGCTATCGTGTCAAGTTCATTAGTGAGCAAGCACCGCATCGGAATAGTCGTATCAAGCTGGGGACGGCGTGTGATGCTCTGGGTCAACGGAAGCTAGCGGTTGACTGGTGCTTTACTGAGCACGATCGTCGCTCTCTACCGAAAATACTGCATCTCTTGACGCAGCGAGTAGCTCAGGTGGGACTAGGCACGATTGATTTCGGTGAGCAACCGCCAAGTTTGGAAACGATGACAGACGCCGCTCATCAAATGGGGACGACCCGAATGGCAAGCAGTTCTAAAGAGGGCGTTGTGGATGCGGATTGTTGCGTATTTGGTACCACGAATCTCTACATAGTCGGATCAGGTGTATTTCCTGTAGGGCCAACATATTCTCCTACGTTCACAATTTTGGCGCTGGCGCGTCGCCTCGGTCAGCACTTGCTGCAGACAATGCCAAAGTTGGCTGGGGGCAGCCATACACCTGCGATCGCCCCCAAAATGTCTGCCAGTCCATAAAGTCGATATGGGTGAGTTTGGCGATGGGTAAACGGGTGAATTAATGGAGGCGAAGCGTGGTCTTGATGGCAGATTTAGAGCGTGACGGCGCGTTGATGTCGGGCCACCCTATGTTGGGTGATTTGGCGAAATATTGTGACAAACGGAGGTCATATGCTTACTGATATTCTCGAACTGGATAATCAGGTAACCCTGCGAGGGCAGGTTGTGGTGATTGGCTCTGGGATTGCCGGAGCTGAGGTCGCCACGTTCCTGGCACGTAATGGTCGCGAGGTCGTGCTAGTTGAAAGCGGGCGCGATCGCTTTGATCCAGCGATTCAAGCGTTGAATGATGTGATCTTCCTGGGCAAACGCCATCGTGAGCTGAATCCGGACTCCTACTACCACCAATACTTACCACGTGAGTTACGCGGCGTTAGCCGTGTGCGTCAATTTGGGGGGACGAGTAATGTCTGGACAGGGAAATGGAAATATTTGCAACCTGTCGATTTCGAGGGCAGACCCTGGGTTGAAAATAGCGGTTGGCCCATCGATTTTGCGGACCTCCTAGAGCATTATCGCTCGGCAGCAAAGGATTATGGCTTCGGCGATTTAGAGGCCGAGGCCATGCGGCCCGAAGTTGTAGCGCTGCGCGAGCAGACCGCTAAAAGTGGACTGAAATTCAGTAGCTTCTACTGGGAAGAAACGCCCACACGCACAGCACAGCGCTTTGGTGATGAGATGCGCCGCTCTCAGAATTTGCGGGTGGTTTTGGGCGCGACGGTCACTGAGCTGAAGCTCAACGATTCGTATGAGCATGTGACGACAGTTATCTGTCGCTCACTGGAAGGTCGCGAGATTACGGTTGAGGGCGATGTTGTCGTTCTGGCAACGGGCGCGTTTGAGACTGCTCGCCTGCTGCTAGCGTCTGATAAACAGCTTCCTCATGGGGTTGGCAATGCTCGTGATTTGGTTGGGCGCTTTTATACAGATCATCCCAAACACCACACTGGAAAATTGCGGCCAGGGCGCTTAGCCCAACAGTATGCTCATGAGCTGCAATATGGACCCAAGCCTCGCTTCTGCATCTGTTTCGCTCTCGATGATGAAACGCAACAAAAGTATGAGTTACTTGAGCACGTTTTGTACCTACAGCCCATTTATGAAAGGGTGCTCAGTCGTGTATGGCGAACCTTGCAGGGGCGCTCTGCCTGCCGCGATGCGAATGGTACGGTGGCACACTATCGCGTAAAATTCGTAACTGAACAGGCTCCACAGTCAGACAGTCGCGTCAAACTAGGCGAAGAGCTGGATGTGTTGGGTCAGCGTAAGCTAGCGGTTGATTGGTGCTTTACCGATCAAGACAGACGCTCGATGGCGCAGACCTTGCAGCTCTTAACAGAGCGGTTTGAAGACGTTGGGCTAGGAACTTTCGACTTCGGCGATGATCCACCTAGCCTAGAAACGATGACCGATGCAGCCCATCAAATGGGCACAACCCGGATGGCCGCTAGTCCAGACGCGGGAGTTGTCGATACGAACTGTCGTGTTTTCGGCACTGATAATCTCTACGTGGCTGGCTCAGCAGTGTTTCCGACAGGACCCTCGTACTCACCGACCTTTACAATTTTGGCCCTGGCCCGGCGTTTGGGGCAGCATCTTCTGCAGACCATACCGGCTGCTGGGAATGACAGTAGGGCTGGCGCTGCATCGCGTGAGTCACTGGTGACGTAATTCATCACGCCTATTGATCAAAATTCTGATGCCAAGCTAGTACCGCTACGCGGAATTCAAAATTCAAACCTAAGGCAGATAAGCCTTTCCAGCATTCTGAATAGTGAGCATACTTCTGCCGTCATGTACTAGCTAGTTAAGCGATGAGCTGAACCCATCTAAAACCGTAACTATGCTTCCAAATTTAGTCATTATTGGAGCCATGAAATGTGGGACAACTAGCCTACATTACTATCTGGGACTGCATCCTGAAATCAGTATGTCTCAGCAAAAGGAGCTGAATTTTTTTATTGAGAAAAAGAAATGGAAAAAAGGTCTTGACTGGTATAAATCGCACTTCCAAGAAAAAAACAAAATTTTGGGAGAATCGTCTCCCAACTACACTAGCTTTACTCAGTTTCCTGGGGTGCCGCAGCGAATGCATGCCATTATCCCTCAAACCAAGCTGATTTATTTAGTGCGTGACCCAATTGAGCGAATGATTGCCCATTATGTACATCAATATAGTCGCGGCTCTGAGAACCGCAATATTGAGGAAGCATTAACAACAGCGGACAATAATTTTTATTTGGATCGTAGCTTATATTATTCGCAAGTTTCTTGCTTTTTAGACTATTTTGATGGCAGTCAACTATTAATAATGTCAGCCGAAGCTCTACGTCAAGATACTTCAAACGCCCTGAAAAAAATCTTCAAGTTCTTAGAGGTTGAAACTGATTTTGACTCGCTCCAGTTTAAATATCAGCGCCATAAGAGTACTCGTAAGCGCCGGAAGACACCGCTGGGTGAATCGATCGCAAATCTACCGGTAATGCAGAATCTTAAAAAAATGCCACAGCGGCTTCGTTGGCCAATTGAAGAATTTATCTATTTCCCAGTTTCAAAACCAATTGCTCGTCCAAGCCTCAGTGAACGCACACGTCATCACTTAAAGCAAAAACTCAAAGAGGATATTGAGAAGTTTAAGAGAATCGCAGAATATGATTTTCCCTCTTGGAATATTTAGGTCAAATGTCGCTATTTCAATTCTCAGAAAAGTTATCAGTTACGGTGCTTGATGTATGGAACTTGACCCTTCTTTTTCAATCGTTATCCCAACCTACAACCGCCCTGAGCGTTTGAAGCAGTGCTTACAAAGCTTGGCCCGCCTGGACTATCCTCGCGATCGCTTCGAGGTGGTCGTTGTTGATGACGGCAGCCGCATGTCGCTAGCTCCGGTTACCCAGCCGTTTGAGACGCAGCTGCCCCTGCGCTTAATTCGTCAAGACAATGCGGGTCCTGCGAATGCTCGCAATACAGGGGCCGCGGCTGCTAAAGGTCATTACTTAGTATTCACAGATGATGATTGCCAGCCAACGGTCAACTGGCTGACCGCATTAGCTGAAGCGCTGCACGGGTTTCCGAATGCTCTGATTGGTGGCCACACTATCAACGCGCTGCCGGATAATCTCTACTCCACGACCAGTCAGCTGTTGATCGACTACATCTATACTTACTATAATCAAACCAAAGGCGAGCCGACTTTCTTTGCCTCAAACAACTTCGCTGTGCCTCGCATCCAATACCAAGAGTTGGGTGGATTTGACACTAGCTTTCCGCTGGCAGCAGGTGAAGACCGAGAGTTCTGCGATCGCTGGCTGCATCATGGTTTACCCATGCACTACGCCCCCGATATGCGGATTTATCATTCGCATACCCTAACTTTGAAGTCTTTTTGGCGGCAGCACTTTAACTATGGCCGTGGTGCGTTCTGTTTTCATCAAGTCCGGGCCAAACGGAATGCTCAACCGATTCAGGTTGAACCGTTCTCCTTTTATATCAATTTACTGACATATCCCTTGAAACAACCTTCTTCTCAGCCTGGACTACTGGTGTCTGGTTTGATGTTTCTATCTCAGATTGCCAATGTGGTGGGATTTGCTCAAGGTAAAGGAGAGCATCGTCGTCAGGCTGAACTAGTGAAGCCATAATTGACTAGAGTTAAGCGTGTCAATTTAGAATTTGATCATCGGGTGTAGCGACATTGCAATGGACATGCTGGACGCACTGGCTCTTCGCCTCAGAGTAGGCAACAGAACTGTCTTCGGCATCATGCTGATTTCAGCGGCATTTGTGTTGATTTTGAGACTGCTGGGTCCGCTCACAATGCGCTGGGATTTGAGTATTCAAATTGAAGCTGCGTATCGTCTAACGCAGGGCTTGGGATTGACCAATGCTTTCACGTCGCAGTTGGATCTCAATCAGCCGCCTGTTGCTGAGCAACTAACGCATTTTCCACCGGGTTTGCCTTTACTCGTTGCTGGGTTTCTTTGGCTCAAGATGCCGCTGGCGATCGCATTCAAAATTATCTATGGATTAACAACAGTCGTAGGCTGGTTGGGATGGTCAGTGATTGCTTCTCACTGCCTAACCAGACCACTCAAGATAGCAGGCCGACGCATTGCCGCAAATTACGTAACTGCCGCCCTCTTACCTATTTTCTATACCCCTCCCTGGATGCTGCAGGGAACGGATATTTTCTTATGGTCTGGGGTTCCGATTGTGTTGCTATTGTTGGTCCCTACATCTGTGAGAGGCCAGCAGAATCTTTCAGCAGTGCTACCGGGTTTGCTCGTAGTAGCACTATTGAGTGTACGCTATGCGAGTGGATTTCTGGTGTTAACGGCCTTGGGGATAATCGTCTATACCGACTATCCACACTTTAAATCGATGCTTAAGCGTGTGCTTGCATTTATGCTGCCGTTATTGCTGGTGATTGCTTCAGCGGTTTTCTTTACCGTAGTGATATCTGGCGATGCGGTAGGGCAGGCTGCGAGCCCTAATTTGCTCGAGACTCATGGCAGTCGCTATTTGGAATCTACTCTATTGGCGTGGATTCAATCGTCCCTAAGCAGGGTTTTCTATAGTCTTTCAAACCTATTCTTTCTAACGGGAATTAACATCAAGCGGCTGGATTTACTAGCGGGATATCCTAATATTGTAAGTGATATATTAGGCTTTATATTTTTTATTTTAATTACTGTTTGCTGTTTGCTAACGCTTAAAAAGAAAAAGTCTTTTGTCCGAGGCTTTGGAGCTGAACTTTTGACGGCGATAGCAATTTCACTCATTTCGTTTTTTATATTCTCGGTCTTACTCGCATTTATAGTTGCTTATAGTCCATTTGTGCTTGAGCGATATTACTTGCCTGTCAAAACTTGCTTCATTATCTTGATGTATGCAGTCGCATCTTCAATAAAATTCGATGCTTTATTGAAATATTTGGCGACCCTATTTGTGCTTGTATTTTTTGCGTATAACTTTGCGCAGCCAATTTATTACCTCTTCTCTCAGGACGGAGATTCACGAATTTTGAAAGCTTTGGAGTTGAGTGGGATATCTGAAATTCATGCTCCGCGACCAGATGTGCCTTATCCAAGTAATGAAGTTCTGGTTATTCATCCAAAATCTTTAGAGCTAATGCGTGCGATCGAACAACAAGAACCAGATGCTCTTTTCTTTGTTCAATCTTATCCTGTCTACATGGGATACACACGTTTTGACGATCCTCAAAATTTTAGAAGAATCCCTGATAATTCTTTTTGGGAAAAAGCATATCTTAGTGAACCAACCAAAATCTACTGGGTTGTGAACGAGGAGCTTTGCTCAGAGATTTGTGCCTCTAGAGGGAATTTCAATTCAGATCATCCCGAGTTTCCTATTTCTAGTTTGATGTCTTTGCCGAACTTAGAGACCATTTTTGCCAGCCCAGAGGACAAAGCCCGAATTATGGTTTCTGAGCTTCCTGCAGGCTATCGATTTTCCCCAGTAGAAGAATAGTTTATCGAAGTAGCCGTAACCAATTGACGGTCGCATCCTGCTCGCCTTAGGATTGCAGCTTCAGTTACAGTTTAGGGGTATGCCCCACGGTAAGTTCAGAGTTCACTCACAGGGTCTCTTATATGGCATCGGTCAATCCTCCCCGCCATAAGCACATTGTCCTTACGTCGCACCCCGGACATCATGGTCCTCAACCCACGCCAATTCAGTGGGGACATGCCGATCCGCAGCAACGGGGGCCTGTTATCGCAACGCTCGGCAATCTAGCGCACCGCAATGCAATTGGTACGCATTCTGGCTCCTATGCGGTGTATCGAGCTTTGGCGATCGCCAGCGGCGACTTGGAACCTGACCATCGGGCCGACCTGACCAACACCGCGCCAACCGTTTCAATTGGTCCTCATCCTAGCTGGTCTGACCCTCATAAAATCGTGTCCCTTGATCCGTTTGGTACGTTGGATAACGATCTGTTCGCTGACCTACGGGCTGAGGGATATGATATTCGTCCTTCGATCGCGATTACCAAGGCCCACATCAATATTCCAGAGTTGCAGGAGGCCGTCGCGAAGGGCCGATTACAGGTAGATGGCAAGATTCTGAAAGAACAGGGTGAGTTGGTTGTCACGAAGGCGGCAATTGAGCCGGTGTGGTATTTGCCAGGCATCGCCCAGCGATTTAGTGTGCCTGAAGCGGACCTGCGGCGCACATTGTTTGAGCAGACGGGCGGGATGTTTCCTGAGCTGGTAACACGGTCTGATCTGGAGGTCTTTCTACCGCCCATTGGGGGCCATACGGTCTACATCATTGGGGATATGGCCGCGATTACGGACCCCAATCGGCCCATAGCGGTTCGGATTCACGATGAGTGTAACGGTTCGGATGTGTTTGGGTCCGATATTTGCACCTGTCGCCCCTATTTGGTTCACGGTATTGAAGTTGCAGTAACGATGGCTCAGTCGGGAGGGGCCGGCATCGTGATTTATGCCCGCAAAGAGGGCCGAGCGCTAGGTGAGGTGACCAAGTTTTTGGTGTACAACGCTCGCAAGCGGCAGACAGGGGGCGATCGCGCTGAGGCTTACTTTACGCGTACGGAATGTGTGGCTGGGGTGCAGGACATGCGCTTTCAAGAACTGATGCCTGATGTGATGCATTGGTTGGGTATCACCCGCATCGACAAATTTGTCTCCATGAGCAATCTGAAGTACGACGCGATTACGCAGTCAGGCATTGAGGTCATCGAGCGAATTTCAATCCCGGAAGAGCTGATTCCGGCGGATGCTCAAGTGGAGATTGATGCGAAGAAAGCAGCTGGCTATTACACCGAGGGCGAGGTGCCTGATGAGGAAACCCTAACGAAGACTAAGGGTCGCCAATACGAGGGACTATGACGATGTCCGCAGAGCAGGCCGCGATCGCCTATTTGCAGCGACCTCAAGCTATCCGCGATCGCTGCCAACAGCTATTTCAGTTGTGCCAAGCTGACCAGTTGGAGCACTTTACCTGTAACCTCTCGCAGCTTGATGTTGCCGCTGCTTATGTTGTGAAAACAACGCAGGAGCTGTATCCCGATCTCAAAATTCCTTTCCACAGCCGCTGGCGCCATTTTGACGCGGGCGGTGTGCCCCGGTTAGCCCAGCTGAACCAGGCATTTCAAGGCCAGTCAGTGGCAGCAGCAACGCGATCGCGCTTGGATTTGGTCATCATCAGTGTGCTTCTGGATGCGGGTGCTGGAACCCAGTGGCGCTACGCTGACGCTGCGACCGGCAAGGTTTTGGGACGCTCCGAGGGATTAGCGGTTGCCAGTCTCCGGGCTTTTCAACAAGGTACTTTCTCCGCGGACGCTGGGGTACCGCTGCAAGTCGATGCGACCGGACTGCTAAGGTTGACGGAAGGCGATCTGGCTCAAGCATTTCAAGTTACAGAGGCGAATCCGCTGGTGGGATTAGCAGGCCGTCTGTCGCTGCTGCACCAGTTAGGTCACGCCCTCAAGGCCCAGCCAGCGCGCTTCGGAACCAAGCCGGCTCGACCCGGTCATTTATTCGACTACTGGCAACAGCAGTTTCCTGACACCTGGGATGCTGGCCGTCTGTTGACCCAAGTACTCGTCAGTTTTGGATCTATCTGGCCAGGACGAGTCGCTATCGCCGGTACGAATCTCGGCGATGTTTGGCCGCATCTTGCCTTGCCTGCAGAGCCGTTGGGGGCAAATCTCGTGCCATTTCATAAGCTATCGCAGTGGCTCACCTATTCTCTGGTCGAACCCCTTACGGCAGCGGGTGTGACGGTAACTAACCTCAATGCGTTGACAGGATTAGCTGAATATCGGAACGGTGGGCTTTGTGTCGATTTGGGTTTGCTGACTCCCAAGCATTCGGCAGTGACAGCACAGGCGCATTTGCCGAGCTCGGCGGTGGTAGTGGAATGGCGAGCGCTAACTGTGATATTGCTGGATATGATTGGCGATCGCGTTTGTCAGCAACTCCACAAGACACCGACAGAATTACCCCTGATTAAAGTGCTAGAAGGGGGGACCTGGGCAGCAGGACGGCGCCTTGCTAAGCAGTTACGTTCCACAGGCGCACCGCCGATTATCATCCAAAGTGACGGCACTGTGTTTTAGGGCCGAGTCTGGTCTAGCAGAACAGTTTCGACAGGATACTGAACCGATGGATCGCCAAATCACGCTCATCAATCACCCGCTGATTCAGCACAAGCTTTCGATTATGCGGCGTAAAGATACTAGCACTGCAAAGTTTCGGCAGCTCTTAGAAGAAATCAGTATGCTGCTGGCCTACGAAGTTACCCGCGACATGCCCCTGAAAAAAGTGCCCATTGAAACGCCATTGACGACAATGGATGCGCCGATGCTAGCGGGTAAAAAGCTCGTTCTCATCTCAATTATGCGGGCGGGCCAAGGCATTCTCGATGGCATGCTGCAGCTGATGCCGTCTGTTCGCGTGGGCCATATTGGCCTTTATCGAGATCCTAAAACCCACGTTGCCGTAGAGTATTACTTCAAAGTGCCGCGCGACGTTCACGAGCGCGAAATGCTCGTGGTTGATCCAATGATGGCAACGGGCAATTCTGCGGTTGCCGCGGTGCATCGCCTTAAAGAAACCCAGCCCCAGGCCATCAAGTTTGTTTGCTTACTGGCCGCTCCGGAGGGGATTGCCCATTTCCACGAAGAACACCCCGATGTTCCGATCTTCACCGCTGCGATTGATGAAAAACTCGACGAGCATGGTTATATCCTGCCGGGCCTAGGGGATGCCGGTGATCGCATGTTTGGTACTAAGTAGTACCGAGTAGCCTCAGGTGCTCAGCGCATAGCCAGATCGCTTCACCATCCTGTCCTGACGGACTTAGCGACGGCTATATCTAGCCCTTACAAATTTGGCTCTCCTATTCCCCTTTCCCCTTTCTCCCTATTCCCTATTCCCTATTCCCCTTTCCCCTTTCCCTATTCTCCAGGTACAAACCCTGCCGCCAACCCCCGCTCAGGATTACGAAGACGAATATTCATGTCATCATCCGGTGCACAAGGGATAGGGGCATCCCAACATTGATTGCGATCGCCAATCGGTAAAACATATTCGACATCATGCGAACGCTTGAATTCGACCTCTACCGTCGGCATTGCGGGAGGCAGCAATAAACGGGATTGAATGTCTGGCCGCAGTATACCGAGAACACTGAGGACGCCAACAATGCCTAACAGAGCTTGGGCAGAGCGATTGGAAGACTTCAGCATCGACCATTGCGGTCGCCATCGCAACTGGGCAAACCACAGAGCGCTAAAGTGAGCAGTGGCGATCGCGGGAATCATCACGAAATAGCCCAAGCCAAAACGAATCATAGGAGCCCGCAAAAGGATAAATACCATTCCGAGGGCACCAAGACTGGACAACCACAGCATTCCCGCAGTGCCTTTCCTTTTGGCTGACCGCAATGTAATGACCACTAGGGGCACAGAAATGACCAGCAACAGAAACATCACAACATTCAACCGCGCAAACCGTAGCCATTGCCATAGCTTCCAAAGGATAGGGGGTATGTTGGCAGGAGGGGCAGCGAACCGATTCCAGCCACGGATATATTCTGTAGCTTGCTGAGCTTTGCTAGCCGATAGCCGCCAGGGAACATCCACACAAAAGGCTGAAGAGGGGTATAAAGGACAACCTGAAGTAACGATGCTCACAGTCATGGGGGGTATCAAGAGTAAACAGGCAATAGTCCCACCAACGACAAATCGCTGTAGATTAAACGTCCGCTGGTTCCAGTAGAACAGTAGGGCGATCGGTAACAAGGGTAGAGCCGATAACTTGATTGCAATGGCCCCCCCCGCCAGAACCAGGGGAATCAGCGCCGCATCCCAAGTCTGATTAGAGACTGTGTGCGAGGACGGGCTATTCGCGATTGTCAGGATGCTCCAGCCCACCATACCGGATAGAAAAATGACCGGAATATCAGGCGAAGACGACATTAGAATGGCCGAAAGAAAGGTCGTTAGCGTCAGGGCTGGCAGAACTAAGCCTGAGAAAACGACCCAAAATTTGTCAGCTATTTGAGCGTTGCCTGTTAACCAACGCCATAGGGTGATCAAGCTGTGATAGGTCGCTAGCAACAGCACAAACCCATTTGTGATAGCACTGGTGTGGGATGCTAAGGCGTCTGGGGTGAGCGGAGCCGCGAAGGCAAACCAGGCGGAGGTAAACCCGAAGTTATCGAGCAACAGGGCTAGGCCGGGAACGGCTCCAAATTCTGATAGCCAGCGAGTTAAACCAAAGTGATACAGCCCGGTGTCGAACCAGTTCACCCGCTGTGACATGTAGGCCGCAATCAGTCCTGCCCAACTGATCAAGGCCAGTCCAACAGACACAGACAACGATTGCCGTAACCGCTGAATTTCAGCGCGTACAGGAGGCCAGCTAATGATGCTGATAACTCCACATGCAATCACGATGCCTGTCTTCAGGGATAAGGGTAAGACTAAAGAAAGAAACAGTAGCCCGTCTGCTAAGACAACTGTCCCTAGCCACAAAGCGACGATGGCGCGATCGCCGATGCGATCGAAACACGTAACCTGCAATCCACCAAGTAAAGCAGTCCCGATAAGCCAGGTAAGAGCCGCTAGGATACTCCACACGACTAAGAAATAGAGCATTACGTCCACCCCATTGATTTCCCAGGATGCCTCCACACTAGCGTTTCGTTAAGGGGACTTCTCGGAATGAATATACCGCTGTAGGTTGGCGTCGAGGTACAGACCCAACGCTCCGATCAGGTAATTTCTTTCTGAGCGATCGCCTAAAACATAGGAGCGACCCCCTTGCCCGTTTAGCAAGGGCGGTGTGTTCCCGTTTACCCAAGCATGTTTGCATTGCACAACTTACTCAATCAATAGTGCCGATATTCCTCACTGCAAATAGCGGGCATCAACTACAAATCAAGCATTCACAATTCATCTCCATAGATTTACAGAACTCTTAATTAAATTCCCGAGAGGGTTCAGAGAATTTCCCGAGTACTCAGACAGGGGACTCGGGAAATTTAGCTACGTTGGCTAATTTCCAGCGCAAACCTGCCAAGAAACCAATTTTTGTAGTGCACCCGGCTGTGCTCAAAACTAACGCTATTAATGTGGAACGCATCATGCCTATCAATACCTTTTTACTCAACCTAAATCGCGCCTTTCTGTCCGTACAGGACAGGTTGCAATCCTTTGCACATAGAGGGGGTTTTCAGGCAGAAGTGCTGACGTCTGCTTTTGGAACAGCGATTAACCTCGAGGCTCTCCAGCAACTTAGCGAGCAATTTGAGCAAGGAGATTTCAGTGCCTTACCAACGATTGAAATTCGCTCTAGTACTGAGCTGAACGGGGCACGTGGTGTTTATGTGGCTGCTACAGACACGATTTATCTAAATCAGGAATTTCTGGCAAACGCTACCGATGAACAGGCTGTGGCAGTGTTGCTAGAGGAAATTGGACATGGCATAGATGCTCGCATTAACACGATTGATAGCGCTGGCGATGAGGGGGCGATCTTCTCCGCGATCGTGCGGGGGGTTGAGCTAAACGAGGTTCAGTTACAAGCCTTGCAAGGCGAAGATGACAACACTTCGGTGACAATCGATGGGCAGACCTTGGTTGCAGAAGCCAGTACCCTCATCACCGTCGATACCCTCACTGATGTTACGGATGCAGCGGACGGGCTCACCAGTCTGCGAGAGGCTCTAGCCAGTGCTGTCAGTGGCGACGTCATCACTTTTGATAGCAGTTTAAGCGGTGGCACTATTACGCTGTCGGGCACCGACCTTGATGTCACTACCAGCCTCACCCTTGATGGCGATCTCAATGGCGACGGTACGCCTGACATCACGATTGATGCGAATAATACGTCTCGCGTTTTTGCTGTTACAGATAGCAATGGCAGTGTCGATCAAGACGTTGTTTTCGAGGGGCTCGTCATTACAGGAGCGAATACCACTGCAAATGGAGGCGGAATCTTAAACCGAGAAAGTGTAACGCTAAGGAACAGTACCCTTTTGGGAAACACTGCTGGCCGTGGTGGAGCCATTTACAATCGTACCGCTACCCTCATTATCAACAACAGCACCTTCGCGGGGAACTCGGCAACTTATGGCGGAGCTATAGCGAACATTTTTGCTATAGCGAGTATCAGCAATAGCACCATTTCAGGTAATTCTGGTAACCGGGGTGGTGGAGTTTACAATTACAATGCCACCCTTACCCTCAACAACAGCACTATTTCAGGGAACTCCGCCGTAAGCGGAAGTGGTGGCGGCCTCTCTAGTCGTGGTGGTGCCACCCTTACCCTCAGCAACAGCACCGTTTCAGGGAATTCCACATCCTCAAGAGGCGGCGGGATTTATAACTTCGGTTCCGTAGCAAATATCAGCAACAGTACCATCACCGGAAACTCTGCTGCAAACTCTGGTGGGGGAATTATCAATCGTATTGGGGGGACTGTAACCCTCAGCAACAGTATCGTTGCCAATAGTGTGACGGGTAGCGACGTTTCGAATATAGATATCAGTTCAGGAAGCGTGGTGAACACGACTGGGGTGAACATCGTTGAAGATGGGAGTATCACAGGCACGGATATTCTGAATCAAGATCCTCTCTTGGGAGATTTACAGGATAACGGTGGCGATACCTTTACCCATGCGTTGCTGGCGGGGAGTCCCGCACTCAATGCAGCAGATAATACTCAACTGTTGACAGAAACCGATCTGGGTATTGATGTTGACGGTGATGGGACGATTGAAAGTACCGTTATCTCTGTTGACCAACGAGGCGACGGCTTTGCTCGCGAATTTGGCACCCTTGATATTGGGGCATTTGAGCTGCAAAATGACGTGCCAGTGATCTCCCTGCCGACGATGCCTGGTGTTGGGGAAGATAGTACCGACAACACAATTTCAGGGATTGCGATCGCCGATGGCGACAGCGATAATCAATCCGTTGTGATTGCGGTCACGAATGGCACCCTATCCCTCAATGGCACCACCGGCATTAGCTTCACCTTTGGCGATGGCACAGACGACAGCACCCTGTTCTTTAGCGGCTCCCTGACCGATGTCAATACGGCCCTCAACGACCTGACCTTTACCCCAACCGCTGACTTCAATGGCACGGCAAGCATTCAAATCCAAACTACCGACACCTCAGGGTATAGCGACACTGAAACGCTCTCTATTACGGTGAATGATGCCTCTGAGGTAAGCAGCCTTGTTATCGGTGATACGAGCCCCACCAATGCCAGCAGCGTCACCTTTGATGTCACTTTCTCAGAGAATGTTACAGGGGTTGACACTACAGACTTTACCCTGGCGACAACCGACACAGCCTCTGGCACCATCGCCAGCGTTAGCGGCAGCGGCACTAGCTATACCGTCACCGTCAACAGTCTTTCTGGGGATGGAACCCTAGAGCTAAACCTTGTCGATGACGACACTATCCTCAATAGCAATAGCGTGGCCTTGGGGGGGACAGGTACCTCCGGAAGAGGAGAAGGGAGCTTCACGGGCCAAGCTTACACCATCGACACCACAGCACCCGCAACCCCGTCTACCCCCGCATTA
>JBHJHM010000003.1:0-8673 GCA_050330865.1 Leptolyngbyaceae cyanobacterium | reverse complement strand
TTCCTCCTCATTTTCAATCCTCCCATAACTTCAATCCATCAACATTACTTCACCTTCCCATCACCCCATTTCTACCTACATCCCTTTCCCCCTTTGCTTCCCCAACCCCTATTCCCTCTTCCCACATCCCTCTTCCCAGCTCCACATTTCCTAAACCACAACAGCAGCGCCAAAATCGCCAGTAGCAGCGATTCTGTTCCTAGAAGACTATTCAGAGTTTGGGCATCTTCCGGCTTGAGAATGAAGTATGATCGCAGCAGCGTGTAGGGTACAAACTGAAGCAGCAAAATACCGCCGAATACAAGCCTAATAGACCACTGTGCGCCTCGCCAAAGTCCAATAGCAGCCACAACATTGAAGACCAGTAACAGCCCATCCATTACGCGCCATAGCAGCGGCGTGGACAACCAAGGGGTTCCGGACAGTCCCGCTATGTTGCTGATATGAACGATCGCACCATAGAGCAGCGCGATCGCTATCACCTTGGCATATCGACCGGCCCAGGAATCTTGCAGCAGAGAGCTGACAAGGGGTTCTGCCGAATCAGGCATTTGCCCCATTTTCCAGTACCCCATTTTCCAGGCGAGCCTGAACCCGCTCCAAGGGTTCCAAAATAACCCCTTCACCATCGCGTAATTCGAAGGAACGAAGATTCTTCAAGTCCTGCTGGAGGCTAAGGCCCGGAGTTGCTAGCGTGATTGCCCATTGAGCCATGTTCAGCTGCAGCCAGTCACCCGGATTGACCACCATCGGTTCACCCCCCATATGGGTCATAATTACCACTTCGTCGGGGGTTTCGCCCTCAGGATGAGGCTCCGAACGATAGCCATAGAAAATTGTCCGCTGGTCATCACTAATGCGATTGAAGCGATCGCGCCCGGTCAGATTTTCGCGTAGCCATGGGCGCTGTGTTCGGAACCGTCGGAGCTGTAAACCAAAGTGGCTGATGGAGCCGTCCAAGTCTTCGAGATAACGACCCACATTGCACATATCATGACCATCCTCCATGAAGGCCATCGCAAAGGCTTTCAACTTGGGTACATTCAGGCGCGCCAAAAACTGTGGCAGGCTGGGCTCATTCAACTCCTCTAGCGCAGGCACATCACAGGCGATACCATCCTCTTCACCCAAACAATGCCGACAAATATCAGCAACCGCTTGGAGATCGTAGTCTGTCTCTACCATGGCATCCCGGAGTGCACAGGCAAAATTTCGCAGCTGATCATAGTCCTGAAAGCCAAGAGCCTTGAGCTGGGGAAACGCATCGCTATCGGCATACATCTCTGGTTCAATTTCCCAATCGAGAAATCCCACTTCTTCGGAGACAACTTTGACCCCGTAGCGATCGTCCGTATTACGAAAAAAGCCCCATGGCGTACCCACGCTGGCGTTCAAAAAGTCCATTGGCAATCCCGGCGAAAATCCGTGTACCCAAAGCAATGTCGCCGAATTGTTATAAGCCCGGTGCAGCACCTGTGGCAGTGTTTTACCAAGGTTCCAGTTGATCGCTTCATCGAGCTCAATTTGATTGCCCCGGCGAACGGTATCGTGGTTGCCACAGCCCGTAATCCAGTGATCGCCCTGGAAAATAACTTCACAGACTCGTCGCCACTTGCGGTCCCAGAATCCCTTTACTGTAGGCGTATTGTGAGCAAAAATCAGCGGCCCCCACTGAAAAGAGCCAGACTTCATCTCGATCAATTCGCGATAGGTTGACTTCTCTTCCCATCCTTCTTCAGGCCAAGGACGACCATCCTCGAAGATCGTGAACAATAATCGCCGATAGCCATAGATATCCTGTACGACATCGCTCATTGCCAGCAGATAAGCATCATCCTGTTCTACGCGCCCCGAGAGCGGATTAAAGAATCGGAAATCTTGCCCACCATCCACACGAATACCATCGGCCCCAGTGTTAATCTTCCGTCGCTGCATCTCAATCAAGATGGCACGGACTTGGGGCAACTGGTGATTCAAATCTTGCCCATACATGTTGGGGCCTTTAAAGAACTGCTGCGTCAGCAGCTCCAGTCCTTGATTGTCGGAGTGGCCATAGACGAGATCGTAGATTAACTGAATGGGACCTGTGGAGAAGTTGTGGAGCGTTGCCACAAAGTCAATCACCTCATCTGGGCGCAGACTTCCCAAGACAGCTGGATTGGTAGCCGATGAAGCCAGTATAGGAACGTCATAGCCCCAATTCTGGGTGTCCGGCTTACGGAGCGTAACCTGCACAATGCTGGGATCTTCATAAATAGGATCAGCAGCTTCCTCAGGTGGATTTGCAGCCAAATCTTCAGTTGCCGCTTCAGCTATCTCGGCAATTGACTCGTCGCTCTCTTCACCAGTTGCCTCATCAATCAATTGGTTAGTTAACCCATTAATTGACTTAGGAGTCAGCTGGGGGGCTGCCATATCTGCAGCAAAAGATTCTGAACTCGCGTGAATCGCAAAAAACTCGTGTTCTGTATTAGTGTCTTCGCGGCGGTATTCGATAGTAGGCTCTACTGGCAACAACTGAACCGCTTCATAGCCGGCATAAACCTCTTCTGCTGGAGTGAGCAAATCCCCTGCAGCCAGTTTGTCTGAAATGCGTTGAAAAGTCTGTGTTAGTCCTTCCAAAGTTCCTTCTGGGGAGGCCGTCTTAACGTGAATCTGCAGAATATTAGTGGGAGGCGGAATACGAGGAATGTTGGCATCCGGAACGCCTTTAGGGGCCGCTGTCATACGCAGATAGCTGAGATCAGCTCGTCGCCGCTGCACCTGCCGTATGTCGTACACTTCTGCTGGAGCGAAAACGCCGTAGGGTACCGAGTAAGCTAAAGGATCCCGAATTAGATGAACGCGTTCTTCGGCATCCACGTAGCGCAGCCAGTAAAAAGAGCCTACTTTATTGCGTCTGCCGGCTCGGACACCAGACACGACGGCCCACAAAAATTCTCCCTGCTGTGCCACTGGTACGAGATCACGCTGAAATCGAACCGTTTGCCGAGGATTACGAAAATCGATGGGTTCCAGTGGCGTAAAGATTTCCAGCTCCAATGTTCGTTCTGACTGGATCACGTTTGCCGTTAGCTCAGGTGTCCAGAAACCAAACTCGGTTAGACCGTCACGCCGGTAATGTACCCCGAGGCGTTTTGCTAACCGCTGCCCACGGCTGAAGTAGGTTTCATCCGAAGCCATAACAGAAGCTGCCCAGTTCAGCAACGTCTGGGTTTCATCTTCAACAAGACCGATATTGGGAATGCGCTTGACTGCCACGATGTCTGTAATCTCTTGAAGCGTTCTCTCTTTAGTCTGGCAGGCATTGAAGTCGTTGGGAAACTCCTTTATCTGCCCTTTCTAACAAGTTTGCTAAAAATTGAGGAAAGATTTTTTGGAAACTGCCAGATAATCTGATACCAATATGGCGAGGGCTAAACCTGTCAGTGGGTCTGGGGGACGCTGACCGGACCTATGATAGCTGGACCGGAAAGTTTGTGACGGGTGCGGCGCGATCGCTCACAAAACTTAGCCTCAGAAACGTTATCTACTGCGATAAACATAAAGACTTAATGAAGGAGTCCGATATACTGTAAGCGCTTCGTCAGTGCTCACATGAACCGGAATACGGTGCAGTTCTTTCAAGAAATCGGGTGGGTTTACAGTCCGTACTCCCAAGCCCTGAAAGGTTTCGCTTCATTTCTGGTTAGCCTGTCCACGTCCTCAAATAGAAGTTGCCTTAGCCATCGGCCTGAGCGCTGTCGATGTTTATATCCAGCCACTCACAATCAGGAGGTTCCAGATGAAATCTTCCCTCGTTATTCTCTATCACCGCGAACCCTACGACGAAGTCAAGGTCGATGGCAAGATCATTTACCGTGATAAAAAAAGTCCTAACGGGATTGTCCCGACGCTCAAAACCTTTTTTGCGAACGCTGAAAGCAGCACTTGGATTGCGTGGAAACAGGTTGCGGATCCTCAACAGGCTAATTTTGAGGAGCGCGTCGTGATGGAAGGGGGCAATGAGAGTTGTGAAGTTCGCCGGATTCCCCTGTCGGCGGAGCAAGTAAAGGACTTTTATCACATCACTGCTAAAGAGGCGTTTTGGCCCATTCTGCACTCTTTTCCTGAGCACTTCACCTACGAAAGCTCTGACTGGGAAAATTTTCAGCACATCAACCAGCTTTTCGCTGATGCGGCTTGTGAGGATGCCGCCGATGATGCCTTGATCTGGATTCACGACTACAACCTGTGGCTGACCCCTTACTACATTCGGCAAAAGATGCCCAATGTCAAGATCGCTTTCTTCCACCACACCCCTTTCCCAGCGGCTGATGTATTCAACATCTTGCATTGGCGTCAAGCGATCGTGGATAGTTTGCTCTGCTGCGATTTATGCGGCTTCCACATTCCCCGCTACGTCGAGAACTTTGTATCAGTTGCTCGTAGCTTGCGGGAAGTCGAAATTGTGGAACGAGAACCTGTACGGTCTGCCTTCACGCCTTTTGGTTTGGCTTTGGCGGAGCCCGAAATGACCAAGCAGTTGCGCTACAAGGGCCGTACGGTCAATCTGGATGCCTTCCCGGTGGGGACCAATCCTGGCTACATTGCCAGCGTGGTGAATTCACCTGATGTTCAGGCCCGCATTCAGGAAATTCGTGACGATATCGGAGACAACAAGCTGATCGTCTCTGCCGGTCGGGTGGACTACGTGAAAGGTGCAAAGGAAATGCTGCTCTGCTACGAACGCTTGCTAGAGCGTCGTCCTGAATTGCAGGGTAAAGTTAACCTGGTCATGACCGCTGTCAAAGCTGCTGCTGGCATGCGCGTTTACAAAATTGCCCAAAGCCAGATTGAGCAACTAGTTGGCAAGATCAATGGCCGCTTTGCGAAGCTTGACTGGACTCCCATCAAGCTATTTACCGAGCCAGTACCTTATGTCGATCTGATGGCGATTTATGGAACCGCCGATATCGCATGGATTCCGCCTCTCAGAGATGGGCTGAATTTGGTGGCAAAGGAGTATATTTCTGCTCACCAGGGAAAAAATGGCGTTCTCATTCTTTCGGAGTTCACAGGTTCCTCTGTTGAACTTCCCGACGCCGTTTTGACGAATCCCTATTCCGACCAGCATATGGACGAGTGCATTGACCAAGCGCTGATGATGACTCCTGATGAACAGCAAGCCAGAATGCAAAAGCTGTTCACAGCGGTGCAGCAATACGATGTCAAGGAATGGGCAAATCATATGTTCCGTGAAGCAAATGCAAAGGCATTGAGCACGGAACCTGCGTTAGTGTGATGTCAGTTTTGGAAAGACATGGGAGTGGCAGGGTGAAAGGGGCATAGAGTAGCTGAGTGATGGGTTGATAGAGCGATGGAGTAGTTGTCCAGAGTAGAGGGTGAGCTTTAGGGACTTCCTTTGCTTGCCCAATTCTTCGCTGCCGTCGCTCTCTGACTCATCCGCTCTTGCCGATTCCCCCGCCAACTGTCCAATATGTGCAGCATTCAAGGACTTTATATGAGAGATCTCCAGGCCATTCAGAGCCGTGCTTACGACCTGATTGTGATTGGTGGTGGTATCAATGGGGCGGCAACCGCTCGGGATGCTGCCCTGAGAGGATTATCAGTATTACTCCTAGAGAAAAATGACTTTGCGGGAGGCACCACAAGCTGGTCTTCTCGCTTAGTTCATGGCGGCTTGCGATATTTGGAATATTTTGAATTTCACTTAGTGCGGGAGTCTCTGCGTGAACGAGAGGTTTTACTACGGTCGGCACCGCATCTGGTAAAGCCAATCCAGATGACGATTCCTATCTATGGCAGCGGTTCTCGTAGCTATTGGGAAATTCAGGCCGGGATGGTGCTATACGACATCCTCAGCTATGACAAAACACTGCCAAACCACCGCATGTTGAGCGCTGCTAAGCTCCGCCAGCTGTTCCGCGCTATCGATTCGGAGGATTCTAAAGGCGCCGCTCAGTACTATGACGGTCAGGCAGAATATGCCGAGCGCCTCTGTTTGGAGATTTTGCTGGATGCTCAGTCAGCGGGAGCGGATGTTCTGAACTATACGACGGTGACTTCGCTGCAGCGAGCGGGCGATCGCATTGCTACGCTCACAGCTCATGATCAAATTGCCCAGCAAGATTTCACAGTCAACTTGTCGGATCATGGCGTTGTGGTAAACACCTCTGGCCCTTGGGTTGATCGGGTTTTGGGACTCGGCAAGCGCAATGGCACAACCGACCCGGTGGGCAGCGAACGTAAAATTGGGGGTACTAAAGGCAGCCATATTATCGTGGATCGGTTCCCAGGGGCTCCCGATTCTGCCCTGTATGTAGAAGCCAAGTCAGATGGTCGCCCTTATTTCATCTTGCCCTGGTGTGGTCAATTCCTGATTGGCACAACGGACCTAAAGTACACAGGCGATTTGGATCGGGTTAAGGCGGATGATGCTGAGGTGGATTACCTGATTGCTGAGACGAATCGAGTGCTGCCCTCGGCTCGGCTCACTCGCGAGCATGTACGCTTCACCTATTGTGGCATTCGCCCCCTGCCGTACAGCGAAGGCAAAAAGGCCGGAAGCATTACACGCGCGCACATTCTCTTTGACCACACGCAAGAAGGCGTTCGTAATCTGGTCTCCTTGATTGGCGGTAAACTCACGACCCATCGTCAGGTTGGCGAAGAGATGACTGACTGGGCATTCAAGAAAATTGGTAAATCGGCGCCCCCTTGTCCAACCCTCAAGCGTCCTCTTCCGGGCTGTATTTGGCCTGATGATGATCGGATTATCGAGGCGTGCGATCGCTACCGCTCGCGGGTTAGTGCCATTAGCTTGGACTACCTCTTCAGCGTCTATGGTGCCCGTGCGACAGAACTCCTGGCGTTGATTGATGAGGCTCCTGATTTGGCCCAACCAATCATTGAGGGTCATCCCAATATCAAAGCCGAGGTTGTATTCGCCATCCGTCACGAGATGGCACATACGCTACTGGATATCACCCGCCGTCGTACTATCCTGGCAATGAACGCTAATTATGGTTTTGATGCCTTGCCCGCTATTCTGGAGACGCTGCAGACACACTGTGGCTGGGATCTAGACAAGTGTCAACAGCAGACTATGGACTACAAGCGATTTATGGAGGAAAACTGTATTCCGGATTATGTTTTGGCAGGTACTGGCGAAACGCGATCGCTCCAGCCAGCTTAGGCAAACCCTTTCTATACCCGCCCTTACCGGCGAGACATTGGGAGCACAGCCGCGCCCGACTCAGCTTTTCCCCCTTGCCTCGCCTCTTGTCCTTTAATCCCCTTCTAGCCTATGACTTCAACTGCCCCATCCCCCATTTCTATTGACGCTCAGCAGGCACGCGAAGAATCCGCAGAACTCACTATTCTCGGGGCCGGGGCGTGGGGCACGGCTCTCGCTAGACTGGTCGAGAAAAATGACCACACGGTTTCCCTGTGGTCTCGACGCAGCCAGATTCCCATAGCCGATGCGATCAAAGATTCTCATGTGATTCTGTCGGCTGTATCGATGAAGGGAGTCCCGGCTGTAGCTGAGCAGCTGCAGGCAGTCAATATTCCTCCCGAAACGATTCTGGTTACGGCAACCAAAGGGCTCGATCCCAAAACCACTCGCACACCGTCGCAGATTTTTCAAGATACGTTTCCTGATAATCCCATCGTCGTGCTGTCCGGTCCCAATCTATCCAAAGAAATCGAACAGGGGCTCCCGGCTGCAACCGTTGCGGCTAGCACGCATCCAGAGGCTGCTGAGGCTGTACAGTATCTCTTCTCCTCCGATGTCTTTCGGGTCTACAGTAGCCCCGATCCGCTAGGGGCTGAATTAGGGGGAACGCTCAAAAATGTAATCGCGATCGCGGTGGGTGTTTGTGAAGGGCTCAATTTAGGCTCCAATGCCCGCTCGGCCCTGATTACTCGCGCCATCCCCGAAGTTATTCGCATCGGCACCCATTTAGGCGGACAACCCGATACCTTCTTTGGCTTGTCTGGTCTAGGGGATATGCTCGCTACCTGCACCAGTCCTCTCAGCCGCAACTATCGCGTTGGTTACGGTCTAGCTCACGGTAAACCGTTGGATCACATCCTGGAGGAGCTGGGCAGTACCGCTGAAGGGGTCAACACTACTAACGTACTGATTGATATTGCCAACCGCGAAGGCATTCCTGCTCCCATTGCTCGGCAGGTCTATCGTTTGCTGCATAGCAAAATCACTCCCCAAGAAGCGGTAGAGGCCCTCATGGAGCGAGAGCTGAAGCCAGAAGCGTGTTTACTGTCTTAGGGAACAGGGAATTAGGAAGTGTTCGGTCCTTGATGAATAGTTGATGGCTGTTGGTCGTTGGAAGCGAGTACTCAGTAATTGGTTATGCTCAGATCTTGCACTTGGCCGGGAAACCGCTAAACATCGCCCTGCACTGAAAGTGTCAGGGCTCTGACTCAAACCCCTAAAGGGGTTGAAGAGCGTGTAATCCTTATGCATCAATGGGTTTAGCCTTTGATATTCCCTTTAGGGACTTGGCTCAGTGAGCGCTGAGTTTTCAACTCGGCGCGGATGTCTGGGCATGGCCAGCTGGGTGCAAGATCTAAGGTATACGACTCGCCCTTTACCCCTTCGCCTTATTCCACTACTCTCGACTCCATTACTCTCCTACCCAATCACCG
>JBHJHM010000002.1:0-21661 GCA_050330865.1 Leptolyngbyaceae cyanobacterium | reverse complement strand
GGCTAGTTTACGGGCATGGGCAGCAACGGAGGCACTCAGTTGGGGACATGGCGGCATTAGCAGTGTTGCCCGAGCGACAGGGCTATCTCGAACCACTTCTCAATAATCGGAATAGTTCAAGTTATTTTTGCGCAGCTCCTTTGATGGCAGTGATCCGGCTGCGGTTCGCCTGCAGAACATCACCGATGATTCCTTTCAACTCAGAATTCAGGAGCCCAAGTATAAGGACGGTCCCCATACAACAGAGACGGTTTCGTATCTGGTGATCGAAGCTGGCGACTGGACGTTAGCTGACGGCACCCAGATTGCTGCCGGTACCTATGATTCGGGACAGCTCTCCTTCAAAGGGTTCGACACGGTTAATCTGACGGGCTTTGATGCAACACCGACCGTGCTATCGCAGGTGCAAACTTATAACGGTAACGACTGGGTAACAACTCGCACTCAGGGACAATCCGCCACTGGATTCCAAAGCGCGATGCAGGAAGTGGAAGCAAAGAACATGGGCGGTCATGTCAGCGAGACGATTGGCTGGCTCGCGATCGCTCCGGGGACGGCCTCAGACGGTGATACCTTGCTGCAGGGGGGCACCACTGATCGAGCTTACGGCAACGCTCGCTCTACGGTCAGCTTCGAGGCCGGATTTGACACTGCCCCGGCACTGATTGCCAAGCTGGGCTCTTTCTATGGCTCTGATACAGCCAATCTGCGTCTTGACAGCATTACCGACACTGGTTTTGGGGTGCGGGTTTACGAGGAAAAATCGCTCGACAGCGAAATTGGCCATACTACCGAGGCTGTTTCGTTCCTGGCGCTAGAAGGGCAAAGCGGCACGTTAGAGGGTCTGAGCGTTTGATAGCGTGGAGTTCAGCGGGTTGACTGACAAAAGTTCTAGAAACCTTGTGTTTCGTTGCCGCAGCTGGCGACTAGAAGTCGCGCCTGCTGATCGAAAGTCCGCCGGCGCGGACTGTTTGGATCAAGGGTTTTGGCAACCTGCGGAGGCAGGTTTAGCGCGGTTTCAACCGCCCGCCGCCAAAGTTTTGTCAGTCAATCAGGGAGTTCAGTGAAGGCCATCTGGTTGACTGACACTACCCGTCCGCTAAGAACCTATCTGGAACCCCATAATGTACAGTTTGTGAATCGCTGAAACCATTCACATCCGGTAGGGTGGGCATTTGAGCCATAGTTCGTAATGGAGCGATCGTGAAAATACCCACGTATCCTGTCAAAAGCTCCGTATGTTCTACGGTATCTTTCTGTACTCCGGGCTCCTCTGTTCGGGCTGCATTTACCTCGAACAGGGGGCTAAATATTGCGCGACAGCACAGTTTTCTTAACCTATCGTTCATCAATATGAGATCGCTGTAAAGCTCTACCAGCAAAGATTTATTGAAGCGGCAGCGAGTCCTTTATTCAAAGTTAAAGCACTGACTCTACCCAGTAAAGCTCCTATAAAGATCAAACAGGCCTTGTAGACTTCGTCCGTAATTTCCCAGAGACTCTTACGTGCAGTCTGTGTAATATTCTCAGGATCACTCCGTATTCTGTGCGTGCGATCCTCACAGTTTCCAGTTTTCTGTGGAATGAGAGCGAGTTGTTGGGAGTGTCGGGGGTTTGTGTCCTCCAACAGCTTTATCCATCAACGTTTACTGATAAATCGACTAATTGCATTTTTGAACTCACAGGTTTTGGGCTACTGCTATGGTTTCTATCGGTTTTAATTCGGTTGGCTCTTTTGACGGTACTGTCGGCGGACCAGATGTTCTGAACAACCCGACTTCAATTCAGTTCGGTCCCGATGGACGGCTGTACGTAGCCGAACAAAATGGGGACATTAATGCATTTACAGTGACCATTGAGAATGGCGAATATGTCGCAGCCGCCCATGAAGAGCTGTTGCTCCCTGGCGGGGGTGGCGTTGTTAAGTCAATTCAGAATCACAATGACGATGGTTCACTGAGTGGCAACGGCAACCGTCAGGTGACCGGGTTGGTTGTCGAAGGAACTGCCGAAAATCCCGTCCTCTACATATCTTCTAGCGATCCCCGCATTGCTCAGAACGGGGAGGTGGGTCTTGACACAAATTCTGGTGTAGTCACGCGGGTGACTTGGACCGGCAGTGAATGGGAAGCCGTCGATATTATTCGGGGACTCCCGCGTTCCGAGGAAAACCACTCGGTTAATGGCCTGCAGCTCAGCCCCGATGGCAACACGCTTTATCTGGCAGTCGGCGGTAACACCAACAACGGAGCACCGTCCCAGTTCTTCTCTTACACGGCTGAGTACGCGCTGTCTGGCACTATCATTGAGATTGATTTGGTCGATATCAACAGTCGATCAGTCCTAACGGATAATGCTCCTGGGCAAAATGGCCGCCAATATGTCTATGACCTGCCGACTCTGGATGACCCGACCATTCCTAACGTCACGGATGGCGTTGGTGAGGATGAGTTCGGCCTGGATGAAGCCGGCCCTTGGGGCGGTAATGATGGCTTTAACCAGGCAATCTTGCCAGCCGATGCCCCATTCCGAATTTTTGCCGATGGTCTCCGCAACCACTACGACCTCGCCCTGACTGAGTCTGGGCAACTCTACACGGTTGACAATGGTTCCAACGTCAACTTGGGCGGCAATCCCTTGGATGCCAACGGAATTCCGACCGATCAGCCAGGCGCGGGTGAGGCAACGAATGCTCCGAACGATCCAGGTCCTGGGGATCCCGAACCGCTCTTTTTAGTCACGGACGGTGGCTACTATGGCCATCCTGTTCCCGTTCGTGCCAATCAGGATTTGGAATGGATCATCTACGACGATGATGGCAACCCCGACACGTCAGTAACCCCCAACAGTTTCCCGAATGTCTCTGATTTAGTCCCTGGCTCAGTCAATATCCAAAACGGGTTTGTGATTGACCCCAGTAAGTTCACAGGGGATCCGACTCGGCTTACTCAGAGCGGTATTCGGGTCGAACGCGACAGCCCTGAAAGCAACGCCATCACAACGGTCGGGTCATCCAGCAATGGCCTTGTTGAGTACACAGCGAATGCTTTTGATGGAGCCCTGCAGGGAGCGCTGGTGGTGACTCAATTCAACGGCAATGTCACGCTGTTGAACCTCAATGCAGCCGGAACAGCCTTAGAACCTTTGATCGACCCGGGCACTGACGGTATTTTGGGAACCGCTGATGATGAAGTGATTGATGAGGATGGCATTTTCCCCTTAATCACTGGCCAGGGGCAGCCCCTTGATGTCACGGTTGGACCTGATGGCACCCTTTGGGTCGCTGAATTCGGTCCTGATAACATTAACGTTTTTGCCCCAGCGGACCTAATCCTGCCGGGTGATAACGACTTCGACGACGATGGCATTATTAATGCCAATGACCCCTTTATCCGTGACAACACCAACGGCGGGTCTGTTTTGGTCTTACCCGATCAAACTTTGCTTTGGGATTTCGATGCTGACCAGGATAATAACTTGCCGGGTCCGGATGGCTATGCCACTGGTTTGACCGGTGTCATGATTGATGGTGTGACCGATTTTGAAGCGTTCTTCCAGCAGCCTTCATCCCAGCCAGGTCAGATCATTAATCTGGACAACGTCAAGTTCGCCACCGCTGCCGGCGGTGGTACAACCGTCATTGAGTTTGTCTCAGATGGCGATCCATTTGCCGATGGCAACACTGGTGAGTATTTATTCCACACAGGGGTCACCATCGATCCAACGGTTGATACTTTCAATATCAAGTGGAGTCTCTTTAACCCAGCGGCAGAATTCACGGGTCCCTTTCAGCAGATTGGTGGCTACATCGGCACCGGTGATCAGAGCAATTATCTTAAAATCGTCGCGATTCAATCAGATAGTGGCGAAATCCAAATCTTGCTAGAGGACAATGATGTTGTTCTCACTGAGTCTTTCATTCAGGCCGATGATCTGTTCACAGTACCGCCGAACCAGAAGATCTTTTTCGAGTTAGAGGTTGATCCGAGTGCTGCGACGGCGACGCCGACGGTGACGTATGAAACGGGTGGGGGGAACACCACGACTGTCTCTGGCACGGCTTTGAATCTGAGCGGTACAGCCGTCTTGGATGCCATCCTCGGCAACTACACTGTGAATGGTCAGACCTCGGGTCTGGCAGTGGGTCTGTTCTCCTCAAACAGTGGCCAATCGGCAGCAGACACCTTCCAGGCAGTCTTTGATGACATCGAAATCACAGCGAGCGGCTTACCCGCTATACCCGAGCTAACGATTGATGATGTCGGGCAGAACGAGGCGGATGGGACTACAACTTTCACCGTGACACTCTCTCAGCCTGCGGCAGGTGACGTCACCGTTGATTTCAGTACGGTTGATGGAACTGCGATCGCGGGCGAGGACTATGTTGCTATTAGCGGCACCCTTACCTTCCCTGCCGGGACAACAACGCAAACGGTGACCGTTGACCTTATTGATGACACGCTCGCTGAAGCGAATGAGACGTTCTTTGTCGATCTTTCCAACCCAGTGGGTGCAACGGTTGCCAGTGGGGCTGGAACGGCAACCATCCTGGATGATGACTCCAATATTCTGTATCGCATCAACGTCGGGGGTGAAGCGGTGACGGCTCTGGATGGCCTGCTGGACTGGAGTGAAGACACCAGCGCCAATCCCTCTCCTTTCCGCATCGGCAATGGCGGCAACAACGTCTTCACCTCAGGCGCCACTATTGACTTCAGCGATCCGAGTCTGCCCGAAGCGGCTCAGATTGAAACGCTTTTCCAATCCGAGCGCTTCGACCCCGGCGCGGCTCCTACCATGCAGTGGGAATTGCCCGTCGATCCAGGGACTGAGGTCGAAGTCAGGCTCTACTTTGCCGAACTCTTCAGTGGTATTACAGGCGCGGGACAACGCGTCTTCGACGTGGCTTTGGAAGGCACTGTCCCCACTGCGTTTGATGACATTGACCCCTTCGGCGCCACTGGACAACTCAACACCGCTTCTGTCTTCTCGGCCACCACTACCGTCACGGATGGTAGCGTCAGCCTGGAGTTCCTCAACAACATCCAAAATCCTGCCCTGAAGGCTGTTGAAATTTTGGCAGTAGACACCAGTGGCCTACCGCCTGATCTATCGATTGATGACGTCACCGTCAACGAAGATGATGGCACTGCCACCTTTACCGTCAGCCTGTCAGAGGCTAGCAACACTGAGGTGACGGTAGACTTTGCAACGGCTGACGGTACGGCTGTCGCTGGCAGTGATTACACCAGCACCAGCGGCACGCTCACCTTTGCGGCGGGAGAGACCACCCAGACCCTCACCGTCGATATTCTGAATGATGCTGACGTAGAGGTGGATGATGAAACCTTCACGGTTAGCCTAAGCAATGCCAATGGGGCAGCGATCGCGGACCTTACGGGTATCGGCACTATTGTGGACGATGATGCGGCACTGCTGCCCGAACTGAGCATCGACGATATCACCGTCAACGAAACCGACGGCACCGCCACCTTCACGGTGAATCTCTCGGCAGCTGCGGCCAGTGACGCCACGGTGAATTTCGCTACCGCTGATGGTACGGCAACCGCTGGTAGCGACTACGTCACAGCTAGTGGCACTCTCACCTTTGACGCGGGTGTAACCTCCCAAACGGTAACCGTTGACCTCATTGATGATGATGTGGCTGAAGGCAGTGAAACCTTCGCTGTCAACCTCACGGGTGCAGTGGGGGCCACCATTAGTGATGGCTCAGGCGCTGCAACAATCCTCGACAACGACTCCGATATTCTCTATCGCGTCAACGTTGGTGGTAGCGAGGTGGCAGCACCGGATGGCTTGTTGGTCTGGAGTGAAGACACCAACGTCAATCCATCACCTTTCCGCGTCGGCAACGGCGGTAACAACATCTTCACCGCCAATAACGCCAACATCGACTTGAGTGACCCCAACCTCCCAGCGGGTGCCCTGGTTAACACTATTTTCCAATCCGAGCGCTTTGACCCGGGTTTTGCCCCCACTATGCAGTGGGAGTTTGCCGTTGACCCCGGGACTGAGGTTGAAGTCCGACTCTACTTTGCTGAACTCTTTAATGGCATCACTGACGCTGGCCAGCGTGTCTTTGATGTTGCTCTGGAAGGCGCTGTCCCGACTGCTTTTGATGACATTGACCCCTTCGGTGTCACAGGACAGCTCAATACTGCTTCTGTATTCTCCGCCACTACAACCGTTACCGATGGCAGCGTCAGCCTGGAGTTCCTCAACAACATCGAGAATCCAGCTCTCAAGGCTGTTGAAATTGTGCAGGTAGACACCAGTGGGTTACCCCCTGAGTTGTCAATCGATGATGTCACCGTCAACGAAGACGCTGGTACGGCAACTTTCACCGTGAGCTTGTCTCAGCCCAGTGATGCTGACGTAACGGTGGATTTCACAACGGCTGATGGCACTGCTGTTGCAGGCAATGACTACACCAGCACCAGCGGCACGCTTACCTTTGCGGCGGGAGAGACCACTCAGACCCTCACGGTCGATATTCTGAATGACGCGGATGTCGAAGCGAATGATGAAACCTTCACCGTCAACCTAAGCAATGCTAATGGGGCGGCGATCGCAGATGCAACGGGCATTGGGACTATCGTGGATGACGACGCAGCATTGCTGCCGGAACTGAGCATCGACGATATCACCGTCAACGAAGCTGACGGCACCGCCACCTTCACCGTGAATCTTTCGGCAGCTGCAGCCAGTGACGTCACCGTGAATTTCGCTACCGCTGATGGTACGGCGATCGCTGGCAGCGATTACGCAGCCGCAAACGGCACGCTTACCTTCGCTGCCGGTACGACGTCTCAAACAGTCACGGTTGACCTGATTGACGACGCTGTAGCTGAAGGCAGTGAAACCTTCGCCGTTAACCTAACCGGGGCAACCGGGGCCACTATCGTCGATGGCTCAGGCACTGCCACCATTAGCGACAACGATTCCGACATTCTCTATCGTGTCAATGTCGGTGGCAGCGAGGTGGCAGCCCCCGATGGCTTGTTGGCCTGGAGTGAAGATACCAGTGCCAATCCATCGCCTTTCCGCATCGGCAACGGCGGTAACAACATCTTCACCGCCAATAACGCCAACATCAACTTGAGTGACCCCAACCTCCCAGCAGGTGCCCTGGTTGACACTATTTTCCAATCCGAGCGCTTTGACCCGGGCTTTGCCCCCACTATGCAGTGGGAGTTTGCCGTTGACCCCGGGACTGAAGTTGAAGTCCGACTCTACTTTGCTGAACTCTTTAACGGCATCACTGACGCTGGCCAACGCGTCTTTGATGTTGCTCTGGAAGGCGCTGTCCCGACTGCCTTTGACGACATTGATCCCTTTGGTGTAACGGGACAGCTGAATACCGCTTCGGTGTTCTCGACCACAGCAACGATTACCGATGGCAGTGTCAGCCTGGAGTTCCTCAACAACATTGAGAACCCGGCCCTAAAAGCTGTTGAAATTCTGCAGATTGACACCAGTGGGTTACCCCCTGAACTGTCGATTGGCGATGTCACGGTTAACGAAGATGCTGGAACGGCGACCTTTGCCGTGAGCCTATCAGAAGCCAGTGATACCGATATCACCGTCGACTTTGCCACGGTTGACGGCACGGCTGTTGCCGGCAGCGACTACACCGGCGGCACCGGAACACTCACCTTCGCAGCGGGCGCAACGAGCCAAACCATCGCCGTAGCCATTACCGATGATGCAGAAGTGGAAGCCGATGAGACCTTCACCGTTGAGTTAGCTAATGCTTCGGGCGCAGTGATCACAGACGGCAGCGCCACCGGCACCATTTTGGACAATGACGTAGCTCCTTCGGAAGGACTCCTTTTTAACCTAAGCACTAACGACACGGTGGGAGGAGTTGCGGTAACGCCGCAGGATATTGTCCAGTTCGATGGCACAAACTTTGATCTCTTCTTCGACGGTTCCGACGTATTCGTCACCACCGGCGGTGATGATGACGACGATGACGATACTAGCAGCATTGCAATCGATGCTTTCGATGTCATCAGTGACTCAGAAATTCTCATTTCATTCAGTAGTCCTGTTACCCTTCTCGACTCTGGGGCGATCGCTGTTACCTCTGGCGGCGATGATGACGATGATGATGATTCTGGAGTCACCATCGATGATTCGGATATCGTCAAATTCACAGCGGCTAGCCTCGGGGAGAATACCGCAGGTAGTTTCTCCTTACATTTCGATGGTAGTGATGTGGGCTTAAGCACCAACGGTGAGGACATTGATGGTCTGGCTAGCTTGCCAGATGGTAGCTTGCTGATTTCAACCGTAGGCAACTTCAATGCCTCTGGTAACAGCGGCAATGACGAGGACATTCTGCAGTTTACGCCAACGTCTTTGGGCTCAAACACGGCAGGCTCACTCTCCTTCTTCGTCGATGGTAGTGATATTGGTCTAGGGAGTGAGGATGTGGACGCCTTTGGGGTCGATGCGATAGGTGACCTTTTCTTCTCCACTACCAACAACTTCTCAGTCTCTGGTGTGTCTGGAGCTGATGAAGATGTCTTTGGCTTTACACCTTCATCTACGGGAACAGCAACCAGTGGTAACTTTGCCTCCGAGCTGTTCTTTGATGGCAGCCAGTTTGGTTTGGCGAGCGAGGATATTAAGGGCATCGACCTCACCTTTGGTGACACATCTAACAGCACACCAGCAGGGCCACCCATTCGCATCGAGGCGGGTGAAGCTGACACGATCGTCAACTTCCGCCCCGAAACCATTGATGCAGCGTCGGGCGGTCAGGTGCTTAGCCTTGCAGGAGGCAGTGGCGACGAGGTTGGCAGCGCTACCTACGGTTTCAACGAAGCACCCGGAACCTACAACATTACGGTGGGCACCTTTGATGAAAACGATGGTCTGGCTCGGTTTACAGTAGAGCTCAATGATGCCGAGACCGGGACCACAACGGAAATTGGTACGCTTGAACTGGATGCCAATTTGGGAAGCAATCTACCCAATGCTCAAACCGCTATCAGTCCAATCGTCGCTTCCGGGATAGCACTGACCCCTGGCGATAGCCTCACGGTGACTGGCTTTGAGGATGGCTTTGAATTTGCCAGACTCGACTACATCGAACTGACTCCGGTCAACGTCTAGAAAGCTCAGCGGCGTTCGTCGTTCATAGAGAGGGGTGTTGTGCCGACATGATGCACCTCTCTGATGACTCGATCGCAATCTCGCAGCAAGGACTATGGCCTCACTCTCATACAATCGGCGATCGCCTTATACGCAATCCGGGTGGCACATCCCTGTTTCGGTAAATGGCTCAATCGGCTGCGGTACGCTGCACACCCTAAGATTATTTAATACCAGTTGTCTAAATCACAGCTACACAAAGGAAATCAATGTAGCCCCGTAACATGTCACAGGGCTAACAGATCTGTAGCATTTACAGCGAGAATCGGTATCACTTAGATCTTGCACCCAGCTGGCCATGCCCAGACATCCGCGCCGAGTTGAAACCTCAGCGCTCACTGAGCCAAGTCCCTAAAGGGACTACCAAAGGCTAAACCCATTGATTTATAAGGATTACATGCCCTTCAACCCCTTTAGGGGTTTGAGTCAGTGAGCCCTGACACTTTCAGTGCAGGGCGGTGTTTAGCGGTTTCCCAGCCAAGTGCAAGATCCGAGTATCAGGGGTCTGGAAATCGGCATCAAGCGTCGAGGCCTGCTCCTTGCGACCCAAACGCATTACCCAAGATATTTTTTCTATCAAGCTGTGGTTCGAATATAAAGTTGCTCCGTTTTGCCCAGTACAATACTCCCAACTTTTCTTGACATTACGCAAATTCAAAACCAGGCATACCCATGCATCCTCAAGTCACGATTGTGGTGGTTCCTCGCGAGCGATTTAGCTACACCCAACAATCTCTAGAGAGTATTTATCAGCACACTCAAGTGCCCTTTGAGCTGATTTATGTAGACGGTAACTCCCCGTCCATCATTCGTAGCTATCTGGAAGCAGCATCCCAGGCCAAGCCGTTTCATCTGATTCGCACGGACGTTTACCTGTCTCCTAATCAGGCTCGGAACATAGGACTTGCTGCCGTGAAGACACCCTACCTTGTCTTTATGGACAACGATGTTGTGGTGTCGCCTGGTTGGCTAGAGCAGCTTTTGCAGTGTGCCGAAGCAACCAACGCTGCTGTTGTTGGGCCTCTGATGTGTCAGGATGAGCCGGTTCATCAGACCATTCACTTTGCTGGGGGCGAATCACACGTGTGGACGGACAAACTCGGGCGGCGGCGCTTGCGTGAGAAAATGTATCGTCAGGGGCAGCGGGTAGACCAGGTAAAGGCTCAACTCCATCGTCAGCCCACAGAGCTCGCCGAGTTCCACTGTGTCCTAGTCCGTCGTTCAATCTTTGACCAGCTGGACTCCTTGGATGAGGCCATGATGAACACCAAAGAGCACTTGGACTTTTGCATGGGTGTTCGTCAGGCTGGGGGAGAGGTTTATTTTGAGCCGAACAGTGTTGTGACCTACGTGCCTGGGCCGCCTTTGAAGCTGATGGATGTTCACTTCTACATGCTGCGGTGGAGCAATGCGTGGACACTGTCTAGCCTGAATCGGTTGCGCGAAAAGTGGCATCTGGCCGAAGATGGCTATTTCAAAACAAAGTATAAGAAGCTCGGCTGGCGCCGCCGTGCCACCTTGATTGATCCGCTGGCACGCAAGCTGACGTTAGGAGTTGGTAGCAGATTGCTCGGCAAGGTGATAGGCAAATTTGATCACGTTTTGAATCAGACTTTGACCGATCGCCATCGAATTCGCCAAAATTCAGCCTCATAGGCCAACCAGGGTGTGACTATCTCATGATGCGTCTTCATCGTCGCCAATTTGTTGTGGGACCTGCTCCGTTCCGTGCCTATGAGGACTGGCACTGTCAGCCAATGGGGCCTTCAGTGTGGCTCTCCTATTGTCCAGCCCTGAGAGTGTTCCGCTCGCAGGACACCGATGGGAACGAGTGGACTGTGTTAGGGCTGGCGATCGCCACTCTAGAGGCAGACCCTCAGCCCTCAGCCCAAATTGCGCGGGTATCCAGCTCTCAAGTGCCTGATTTGTATCCTAGCTGGGCGGGGCGTTGGGTCTTGGTGGGCAACGGTCAAATCCACATGGATGCTAGTGGACTGTTGGGCTGCTTCTATGGCCGCGATACCGACGGCCAACTGTGGGCATCCAGCAGTCCGGCTTTGTTAGCCCAAATCTTATTCCCAGACCAGCCGCCTATTCCCGATCCCCGAGTGCTGCAGTACGAAGTCGGTATCTCGTGGTTCACACCACCCCGTTCGCGGCTGACTGGGATACAGCGTCTTTTGCCGAGCCAGATACTTGACCTTAATGATCAAGCTGTTCGCCCTCGTCCTCTGATGCCCACAATTGAGTGCGATCGCCCTCCCGAAAAGGCAATTGCGCTAATTAGCCAGAGTTTGCTAATCACCATCAAGAATCTGGCTGAGGTTAGTGAGACGCTATGGTTGGGTCTTACTGCTGGCTATGATTCGCGGCTCATGTTGGCCCTGAGTCACCAAGCTGGTATCCCCCTCAAACCTTTCACGCGGATTTCAGCAAGGACTGCAGTGGCCGATCGACTGCTGCCGCCTAAGTTAGCCCATGCGTGTGGGTACCCACATATCACAATGGGGCAGCGCCAATCCTTTCCTGAGCGCCGCCAGTTTGTGCTGGAGCATAACGCCAACCACGTTTCAGACGGGGATGCCGATCCTTTCATCAACGGCCTTCGTGATGGCATGGAGGGAATTTCCTTCGGGGGACATGGATTTGCAGTAGCGAGTGGCTTCGCTAAGCTCCGCCAGCTACCAGACACATTCAAAGACGCTGAAGTTGGGGCCAAGCAAATTGCCAACTTGTTTGGCGAACCCACTGACTCCAGTGCAACTGCAGGTCTTCAAGAATGGCTGGAATGGATACAAGACCATCCTCACGCCAACTTAGACTGGCGCGATCGCTTCTTCATTGAACAGCGTCAGGCCGGATGGCTGAGTGCCAAGGAACAGCTCTACGACCTTACCCTTCTGGAACGCTTTCCTATTCTGAACGCCGCTCGCAACTACGCTATTTTGCTGGGAGTGCCTGAGGCAAAGCGTTTAGATTCCGTCATCCAAGCCGACATCATTGGCCAAATTGCCCCCTTCCTTCTCGCATATCCCTTTAATCCCAAGGACAGTGAGTTGGGATTGAGGCAAATCATTCAAGGTGCCGGTCCCGATGCCCCTGTCTATTTATTCAAAAAAGTGATGCGAAAACTCCGAGGATAAGCCCCCATGAACTACTTTTCCATCTTTGCCATCCTTTACATCACCACTTTCCTATATGAAATGACTGAAAAGTGGAAACATGTCGGATTTTCTTGGGCCTTTGTCATCCTTCTTTCGCTGTTGGTCTTTACCGGAATCAATCGTCTCAAGTTTTTTATTTTTTTGGTAGCATCCACAGCTTATATTCTTCTATTTCGATTTCCAGAAGTCGCTAATCATGTCAATTTTATTCTACTAATCAATATTCCTTTAATCTTAGGAATTCTCTACTCTTGGCTACGGCCTCACCTGACCGACCAAGACTCCTTTCAAATCACCTCCCCCTTTTTACGACTCTCTCTCGTCTTTGCCTACTTTTTTGCCGGATTTCATAAGCTCAATCAGGACTTCTTTCATCCCGAAGTCTCCTGTCTAGGATGGTTTATGGGAGCTTTTGTAAGTATCGTTACTACTTCAAAAGTGCTCTTTATACCCTCTATTCTGATTTTGCTGGGGCTTGGAGTCGTGTGTGTGAGGCTGCTGGGCAATCCACTGAAGCGACTGTCGCGATCGCTCAAATTTTGTCTGCTGGCATTGGGGACTGCGATGGCGATCGCTGCTGGCGGTATTTTGGTATTGATGCTGCAGGATAGCGTTCCCACGTGGCTCAGAGCAGTTGTGATCCTACTCGTAGCAGTCGTGGTCATTGCCTGGGAAGTGGTGGGGGGACCGCTTCTGCTCTGGCCGCGAGTTCAGGGGCCGATCCTGGCGTTCTCAGCAGCCATGCATGCCAGTTTTGCCCTGATCGGATTTGTTGATTTCAGCAGTTTGGCCTTGGCCATACTCTTCTGTTACATCCCCCAAAACTATCTCGATGTTTTGGATAAAAGATCTTCGGTTAGCGTCTTTCAATATAAGATTCATCGAGCCCATGCCTATTTTCTAATTCTCCTGCTGGGTAGTCTTCTGACCGGTCTGCACTACCGCATTGGTTGGAATTTTGGCGATATGCCTTTCCTACACGGCATCGTATTTTTAGGGGGCACTGCCGTTTTATTCTGGCCAATTTTGGCAACTTTATGTTCGACTCAGCGACTGCCCTGGCAAGGGATTCCTTTATTAAACCCTCAGGTAAATGTACTGCCGGTTGTAGCGTTTGCGTTATTGGTGTTTTTCTTTGGGATGAATTCCTATCTGGGTCTCCGTACAGCCGGCAACTTCTCAATGTTTAGTAACCTCCGAACCGAAGGAATAGACTCCAATCACCTATTGCTTGCCAGTAATCCCCTGAAAATATGGGACTATCAAGATAACGTGATTGATGTATTGGCAATCAATGACGAGGCGGCAGCAATTGGCCATAAATATCGGCCCTTGAAAGGGGAAAGATTGCCGCTCGTTGAGTTCAAAAAGCTCATTCATAAATGGACTGAGGCTAACTACACGGTCCCTATCACCTTTGTCCACAACGGCGTGACCTATTCCAGCCAGGATATTGTGAACGATGCCACTTGGCAGACGCCCAAGCGTACCTGGGATATGTACTTTATGGATTTTCGGATCATCCAAACGGAAGGCCCGAATATCTGCCGCTGGTAGCCTGAACAAACATCGGCTCAAATTCTGGAAATCCTGAGGTGAGATTAATGGCGTATCTAAAAAACAACTTCAGCCTCGAACTCAAATCCCTGGCACTTTTCAGGATTAGTCTGGCCTGTGTGATTGGGTTTTCTCTCTTTCCAGTCAAAGGTTCTTTCTTTATCTACGGAAGCTCTTCAAATTTTGCTTACGAAAATCCTTCAAAACTACAATTTTTTCTTCGAGGAATATTCTCAAACCATTTTCCTGGCCGCTTATTTATTCTTAAAAATCTCTCTGTCTTCAATTCCAACTATGTTACTTATTCTATTGCGATCGCCATTTTTATCACGATTCTCTGCTTGGCTGCTGGATATCGGACTCGGTTAACAACCTGTTTATGTTTTTGTCTCTGTGGGATTGCCTATTTTCATCGACTAGGCCAGTTCAGAATGCTAGGAAGTTTGATGCTGCCGGCTCTTTTTTGGAGTATTTTCCTGCCTTTGGGGGGTGGGTACTCCTTAGACCGCGCAATGAATCTGTCGCAGAATCCAGTTCCCCGTTCAGTAATGTCTAGCGCGACTTTAGCATTGGTAGTTCAGCAGTATTTAAACTACTGGGTGACAGGTAGATCTTTAGGATTCTTCTTTCTTGCTGATGATAGATATCCTCTAGCTTTACTGAATTCTATTTTCGGAACCGCTAGTATCATCGGATTACTACTCCTATTAGTGCCAATTCAAGCCGATATTTTTCGTTACGTAGTGGTGCTTCTTTTTGTGGGTATCCACAGCGTCGCATTCTTCTTTTTGGGGCAGCCCATTTCATCGGCATTGTTAGCCATAACGCTCTGGTTAGTCTTTATACCTAGGTCAATTTGGGTCATAGGAGAACGCGCAATTGACACGCCCGAACGAGCTGGACTCGCCATTTACTACGATGCCGATTGTGGTTTCTGCAAGAAGGTGGTTCACGTTCTGCGAACCCTATTGATCTTGCCAGGAACGCCTCTGACAACAGCCCAGAGCGATCCGTCAATTTGCCAGGACATGGAAACCTACAACTCCTGGGTGGTGGTGGATTGGACGCAGAAACGACACTTTAAATTTGAGGCGATCGCCTACATTTGCAGCCTATCGCCTCTCTTTCACGGTCTAGCTCCTGTGCTTCGGTGGTCACCGATCATGGCGGGTGGCACTCGCTTTTATGAAACCATTGCCAATAACCGCAAGAAAGCGGCCCTGTTCACAAAGTTCCTCACATTCAAAGCACGCCCGGTTACACCCTCCAAACTCGAAAACCTAGTTGTCGGAATTTTACTGATTGCAGTGGTCATCATCAGTTCCCATCGCGTTCTTGCAAATTAAAAGTGCCTACTTTGATTGATGCTGCCAATATCTCAGGCGTGTAATGTTAGTTGAAAAGTTGAAATCCCGCCTGTCTAGCAAATTTGTTCGCAATGCGAGCTGGTTGGGACTCGCTGAACTTTTAAATCGAATTTTTCGCTTGGGAACGACAGTTGTCTTAGCCCGTATGTTTAGTCCCTATGAGTACGGACTGATTGCGATCATCTATACGGTGCATAGCTTCGCTGAAGTATTCACGTCCAAAGTAGGTATCGGGGCCAAAATTGTTCAGACAGAAAAGCAGTCCTTAAATGCTGTTTGTAATACAGCGTACTGGTTTAGCTGGATACTTTGCAGCAGCATGTTTCTGTTGCAATGCTTGGCGGCTATTCCTGTTGCCTGGATTTATGAAGATAACCAGCTCATACTACCGATTTGCATCGTAGGCCTCAAGTATTTGGTGCTTCCCATTTTCAAGGTGCAGTCGGCCCTCCTCAAACGGGAAAATAAGCTCAAAGTTCATGCAATTTCCAACGCTGCGAGTTCGCTTGTCAGCAACGCTATCACAGTCCTATTGGCTTTATTCGGTTTGGGTGTCTGGGCAATTGTTTGGGCCATGCTGTTATCGACGGTGGTGCGCGCCATCATCTACAACACCCAATATGCCTGGAAGCCCCCCAGACAGTTCCAACTGGAGCATTGGCAAGACGTTGCCGGATTTGGCAGCAGCATGCTGGGGGTTGGCCTGCTTGATCGGTTGCGATTGAACCTTGACTATCTCATCGTGGGCCATTTTTTAGGGGTAGAGGCACTCGGTCTCTACTTTTTTGCCTTTAACGCGGGTATTGGGATTAGTCAGAATGTCATTAATGCCTTCATTTCGTCGCTATTTCCTTACCTGTGTGAGGTGAGAGAAAACGTTCAAAAATTCCAGGCGCGGTATTTAGGCAGTCTCAAGACGATCGCTCTTGTGGTTATTCCCCTCGTCACACTCCAGGCTAGCTTGGCGCCGTTCTACGTTCCCGTTGTCTTTGGCGAAAAGTGGCTGGCGGCAGTTCCCATACTCTCCATCATTTGTCTTTCGGCGATTCCGATGGCGTTTGCTTTAGCCGCTTATCAGTTGCTCAATGCCGCAGACAAAATTAGGATTACGCTGATCTGGAACGCCTTTTATACCATACTGTTTGCGATCGCAATTTTGGTCGCAGTGCAGTGGGGTATTTTGTGGGTTGCTGTGGCGGTTCTTCTCTGTCAAGGGCTGACTCTAATCTTCAGTATTTGGTCAGCACAATATGTATTCCATAAAGTGTATGCCAGGTAGTCAAATGCCAATTCAGCGTTTGTTTGCCAAGAAATCTAGATTGAAATTCTTGGCTGGTGTTTTGAGTGCGATCGCAGTGGTGATCGTTAGCTACTTGTTTTTCACCCATCAAGCTATCACCATGCACAGCGCGAGTTCCCCCAAACAACTAGAAAGCTCCCTAGCGAATACTGCTGATAAGACGTGTCCTGTAACCAGAGATCAATACTTCCAGCCCTTTCACCCCGAAAGTATTTGGAATCGACCGATTGGCAGCCATGCCCAATATGTGGATGCAGGTTTAAAGCGAGGTCGCGCCGTCACGGGCATCACCCTAGACGAAGACATGATTATTCTCGCGCCCAATGCTCCCAAGAAACGCCTAACGACAACCGGGTGGAGTGGTGATAAACGCTGCAACACGGACGGGGAAGATTTGTACAGCGGCTTACAGGTTCCGATTCCTGATAACTATGAAACAACTTTTCATGGCACAACCCCCAATATGTCCGGGGCAATTTTGTTGGAAGATGGCGAACAGATTCTGCAAACTCAACCGCTGCATGTGTGTCGTGCTGGAGGGCCAGCGGGTTCCGGTTTTCAATATCCAACGGTAACCTTTGATGCCAAAGCAGAATCCAAGTGGGGAGCCCATGGCGGGTCTTCGTTATCGAGTATCGGCGGCACGCTGCGGTGTGGTGAAATGACACGGGAAAATCCTCACATTCACCATGCGTTGAAAATCAACGTGTTTGCCAAGAAATATTTGCTCAAATGTGCTCTGGGAAAGCCCTACGAAGACAGCTTAATTTACCGAGCCGATGCCTATGCTTGCAGCAACGAAGCGATCGCCTATGGTGGTAGCAATCCAGCAGTACGGATGGGTTCTTTGCTAGCCTTAAAACCCGATTTTGACTTGAGTCTTTTGAAAACGGAACCAGGTCGGCTCCTAGCCCAAGCGTTTATCGAATATGGAGCTTACATTGTGGATGATACTGCCCGCAATGTGTACGCCATTCCCACAGCTCATGAAGTCGTAGAACAGTCGGACGGTTCCTTCAGAGTCTGTAATTTTGCCGAGCAATTTAAGGCAGAATGGGGATTCAAATTCAATCAGCGGAACGGCAGGTTCGCGAATGACTTCCACACCATGGTTGAGAATTTATATGCCGTTGCAAATAACATCAAAAATCCGGACTCTGTTTACGGTGAACCTGATCCGCAACCCGATAATCCTAAGGACTGGGAAATTAGTAAAACAGCGGGTGGAGGTTCGGCGATCGGGTGTTTTGCCAGTCCGCTTGAGTAATCAGTAGACAGACACAATTTTCGTAGAGCGTGTCATCCCACAGCCTTACGCAGCCGCCTTTTTTCGAAAAGCAGACCACAGTTCCCAGGGAATTTTCCTCACCTCACCGCTAATGGCAAACACAACGCTATAACTAGCCAGAAAAATAGCAAACGCGGGAATTGGTGAAAGCCAGATGCCAGCAAGTAGCGGAGGAACCGCTGCCGCCACCAGCCAAAGCGCTTCTTGATACTGCGGCGCTCCACAGAACTTTTTGAAAGAGCGATGGATGAGCCAGAAGCTGGGCAATGCTACGAGTTCAGAGACGCCATAGCCCCACAGTCCCGCAGTTGGCAGCAAGACTAGACCCGCTAACCACAATAAACCGACATAGCCAAAATTCACTTTAGCAACCTCACGGTTGTGGCCTGCCGCATACAAAACGGAGGCATGCAGATCAAACAGAGCACTGACAAGCGTGCCTAAGGCAATCAGCGGAAAGATCCGAGCACTCAAAAGCCACTCCGGCCCAAAGAGAAGGGGAATGATCCAAACGGCAAAACACGAAAACCCGGCGCACAGCGGACCTACCAGCAGCGCCTGATATGCCATCCCGTTGCTGACTGCACGGCGCGTAGCGGCTGGCGATTCCAGCAGTTTTGCCATGACACTAATCGACATGCGGCGGACAATAAAGCGCAGCATCGACATCTGATCCGCAAAGCGGTTGGCAATGCCGATAATGCCCGCGATCTCCACCCCCAAAAGGCCGCTAACCAGCAAAGGCACTCGCAACGCCCGCAAGTGCAAAATCCAGTCGGCCCCAGAATAGGTGAGTCCGTAACGCAGCGCCGGCCCTAGAAAAGACCATTCCCAGCGCCAGCGCCAGCTGATGGGATGCAGGCGATAGGCCAGCACCAGCTGCAGTGCGTATTGCATGACTGTACCGATAACCGGCCCCCAGTAGCTCCACTGCAGCAGCACCAGGGTAATAGACACCAGGTAATTCCCCAACTGGGCTACGGTTTCAATTAGGCCCACCGGGCCAAACTTGAGGTCGCGCTCCAGCATGGCGATCGCTACCATTCCCATCATGTCGAGCCAGACTGCTGGAATCAGCACTCTCAATGCTTGGGTTACCTCAACCTGTCCTGTCCAGGTGCCCACAACTGGCGCACATACCCAGAGCAGCCCACACAGCAAAATCCCAAACGTGTTGTAGAAGGTTATGATTTGCTGCGGTCCACTTGCAGGTAAGTTGGGCTGACGGACCAGATAAGTATTTAAGCCTAAACGACATGTCCAAATTAAAAAATAAAAGATGCCGACAGAAACCGTCGCAATACCATAATTCTTGGGACCCAATATCCGGGCAATTACCAGTACGCTGACAAGCGAAAGCGCGGCGGCTACAACATTCCTCAAAGTCAGATAGAGGCCGCCAGTCAGAACTTTTGATTTGAGCCCGTTCGGTTTAGACATCGTAATTTGTCAGCATTTCTCTGAAAACTGTTTTAAGCTTGCACATTGTTTGATTTGTGCCTGCATCTTCTCAGCAATGCTTAGCCAATTCAGCTGTTCTTTAACTTTTTGCCGCCCCGCTGCAGAGTAACGCTCCAGTCTATGGATGTTTTGCAGGAGGCTGATTACAGCATTTGCCAAACAGTCTGACGTGAGTTCAGTCAAAACCAAGCCGTTAATATCATGATCAATAATTTCTGGCATGCCACCGACATTGGAAACGACACAAGGCAGGCCATAATTCAGGGCTTCTACCAAAAGCTGACCATAGGGTTCACAAAGGGCCGGAGCCAGCAAAATATCACAGTCTAAAAAGAGCTGCTGCATCGCTCTAGGACCAGAAACGACACCCAGATTATGGATGCCTGGGTCAGTTTTTAGGTCAAGTTTTTCACCAATGATGATGAGTTCGGCAGTTGGAATTGCGGCTTTAATCTTTTGAAACGCGGCAATTACCAGCTTGCCTCCCTTCCGTTCAAAGTTGGACGCATTAAACAGAATGCGATCGCTGCCAAATCGTTTTGCTCCTTTATAAGGATCCAGGAACTGCCCTGAGGCACCAACAGCAAAGATTTTATGAGACTCTACACCATAGTCTTCAATCAAAGATTGCTTCACGAGACGACTAAACGTAAAAATACAGGCCGCTTGCTGATACGCAGTGCTCTCACAGGCTTGCCAGGCTAAAAAATCATCTTCATGAGCAAAGGGAGCCCAGGGCTGCCATGTTCTGTGGGCCAGGGCCATGGTGTAATCCAGATACATGGAAAAAGGAATATCAAAGCAATTCCAAAAAGGGCTGTACATGCTGAAAAGATGAAATACAAAATCAGGCGCAGTATTCAAGGAGCGAATTTGGCGCTCGCACTGTTGTGACTGCTTGATAAAAGAAGCCTTATTTTTCCGCATCGCACTTGCTTTGCCTGCCGTTTGAATGGGGAACGGCAATCGCTTGATCACTTGCTTGGCCGTTTTCTTAAGCCACTTGGCATCGTAGAGATTTTCTACAGAAACTCGCTCCACCGTGTCGACATGAGTTGCCAGTGCATCAAACAGGAGGGAAAATCTTTTTTGAGTAAAGAAATTGCGATCGCCGGTAACGATGAGGTTTTTTATGTGTTTTTGAGACTGGGCTGAGTCCATATCAAATTCCTGTGAGGCAATATTTCAAATACTCATTTCAGACACTAATGATGACGATTTATGGCATAGAAATATCAGAGGGGATGCCAGATGAAATTGTGCGATCGCTGCGAAAACTTAATCGCCTTCGCACACGATAGACCATGGCTAATAGTTGCTCATATCCCGTAATACCCAAATACTGGAGTATGGCAATCGCCAGACTTAAACGCCAGTATTCGCCAGACAGCTGGATTTTGGGGTTATAGCTGACGGCTTTACCCAGTAGTCTTGCGGCTTCCTGGTAATCTTTCTGTCTGTTTTGGATAGGCTTCCAACTCAGACATAGATAAGCCTGCGCATAACTTTGGGGTCGGAGATGGGCAAATTCAGGGGAAGCTGACGCAAACGCTCGATCCAATACTGTCCTGAAACACGCCTCCATTAGCGGCCAATTTCTCGATAGGCTATCGGTGTGTTGACGGTAGTACACAAGGGGCTCGAAAATGCCCCGAAATGGGTAGTACTTTGCCAGTCGTAACCACATATCGAGATCTTCAAGCGATCGCAACGATTCATCAAACAGGCCGACTTTTTCAAAACAGGCTCGCCGGACTAGCGCTACGCTACCACATTCAACAATATTGTGTTGAATTAGCGTCGGCCACACCATTCCTTCCGCCTCATTTTTGCGAATTCGACCCGTGGGTGTTCCCTGCCTGTCAATATACGCGACCCAGGTATACACTAAGCCCGCACTGGGATGTTCATTGAATACGTGCACCTGCTTTCGCAGCTTATCTGATGCCCATAAATCATCGGCATCCAGAAATGCAATATAGTCTCCTTGCGATTGCTGAATACCCGCGTTGCGAGCGCCCGAAAGACCTTTATTCATCTGTGAATAAAGCTTGACTCTGGCATCTTTTACGTGATGCGAAAACCACGTTTCGATGCCATCAGAACTCCCATCATTGACAACAATAACCTCAATGTCTTCGAGCGTCTGCTGCAAAACATTTGCCAACGTTTGGGGCAAATAGTCCATAGCATTGTAAGCAGGAATGACAACTGAGACTTGCGGCATGGGAAGTGGGGGAGTGGGGGAGTGGGGGAGTGGGGGTAGGGGAGGGGAGGGGTGGGTGGGGGGTTGGGTGGTTGGGGGAGAGGGGGAGGGGTGGTTGGTAGAGAACTGGGGAAG
>JBHJHM010000001.1:0-125719 GCA_050330865.1 Leptolyngbyaceae cyanobacterium | reverse complement strand
GCCCGAACCAGAGGTCCCCGAACCAGAAGTGCCCGAGCCGGAAGTACCCGAGCCGGAAATACCTGAGCCGGAAGTGCCCGAACCAGAGGTCCCCGAACCAGAGGTCCCTGAGCCGGAAGTGCCCGAACCAGAGGTCCCTGAGCCGGAAATACCTGAGCCGGAAGTGCCCGAGCCGCCACTTCCGGAACCAGCCGTGCCGCAGCCTGAGCCGGTGTCCGTTCCAGAGCCCATGTCAATATTTGGAGCTGCGATCGCGCTAGTAGCTGGAGCAATCTGCACACGTAAAAAATAGCTGTACCAGAATTGATTGCCGATTTTGGCTTTCAGAGCAACTGGCTTTCTGAGAAGCGTCGATTACGTTCCAGAGTGAGTTGGACGTCGACGAGTTCTGCCAGCTGTTCGGTCAATGTGTCGGCTTTTTTATGCGCCTCTACCTTCCGATATAAAGCCGCTCTGGCAAGATCTTCACGATCGCGCTTTAAGGCTTCCTGCGCGACTCGTTGCCATGTATCTATGTCCTGTTTCGCCTGATTGTACTGGTGCTTTAAAGTTTGATGGGCGGAAGATACATCGGTGAGGGCCTGATGAAACAGAGTAATCGCCTCCTCTGGAGTGCGATCGCGGGCCGTTCCCTCGATTAAACGGCGAATTTCTGGAAGTTTCCAGCGATCAAGCTGCAAACCAAATCCTGCCAGCTGTTCACTTTCTTTGCGTCCTGTCTTGCACCAGGTCGCAAAGTGCTCGCAGTTGTTCGTCAATAAGTCATACCGCTGTTCGCCGAGCCGACTCTCAGCTCGTTGCACAACAATCGGCGGCAAAAACGCAACTGCCTGATACTTGATGAAAATACGACCGCCGCGAGCAAAGATGGGGCGCGGGGTGCGGGTAATTGTGGCAGTTCCTTCTTTGTAGTAATGAATGATGGTGTTATCACCACAGTCAATTCCATGGTGTTCATACACCCCTGGAATACCGCCTAGTTCGCGCATGGCGTAGACCTGATCACCGAGTGCCATACCCCATCAATACCGTGATAGTGCCGAGAACATTACTCTTCTTCCATATAGGTCCAGCTCTTGGAATGTGGCTTTTCAATATCTAGCTTTGAGGGAGTTAGCGTTTCTTCGGCAGGGCGGGCTGGCTTATCCTTCACTAAATCTTTGACTGTAGTGCTTTGCTCTTTGGCTTGTTGGGCAGCTGCAGCTTCTGCTCTCAATCGCATCAGTGCTTTAACGGTTTCACTACTACCTGAACCAATATTGATTTGAACGTTTGGGCCAGAACGTGCCAATCGAATAACTGTCCCATCTTGAGCAGCAACTTGGGAAATGCGTTTTCCTTCTAAATAGGTGCCGTTCGTACCTAAATTAATAATCTCCCAACCCGAGGGTGTCTGACGCAGCTCAACATGGTGTCTGGAAACAACAGCACTGTACAACACCACATCATTTTCGGTAGAGCGACCAATGCGGATGACCGACTCCTCCTCAAATGTCCAGTGTTGAACCGGGTTTTTGTGTACGGGATGCAGCAACGACAGAGTAATCACATCACTCAACCCATTTAGGGATATCCAGACGTTTTACAGTAGCTGAAAGCTAGCTTAAGGGTCAAACTCTTACCCCAGTTGGAAAATAAAGGTAACTTTATCTCCTTTGCCCAAAGCAACTTTATCTCCAGGTCTTAAACGGTGGCGATTGCCGGGAGCCAGAGGCATATTGTTGATATAAGTACCATTCGAGCTGCCGACATCCTCAATGTAGTAAATATCCCCCTCGACCCGAATATCAGCGTGGACGCGCGAGACGATTTCAGAACTCGGAAAACCGGATACGTCAATGTTCGGGGGAACCCGATCATTCGGTTTGCCGATGTGAATTAGGGGGAGCTGAGGCGGTAATTCCAACGTCGTATCTGTCTGCACATGCAACAGCTTCGCCTGCTGGCTCTGAATTCGGGTGGCGCCACCCCAACCAGCAGAAACTGCCGCTGCGGATGAACTAGCGGGCTCTGGTACTGAGGGTGCGGCCAGCGGAGGTGGGGGTTCTTCTGTCGCCAGAGGCGATGGCATTGCTGTGTTTGAAGCTGACTCCTCTACTTCTGGTTGCGCGATCGCTGCTTTGGTGACAAGCGGATCGGGCGGTATGAGGTCGGGGATATCAATCGCGGGCTGTGAGGATATGGTTTCCTCCATGGGTACGAAGGTTTCTTCTTCCTGAGGGGGTACGGCAGCGGGGGCAGCAGTCTTCAAACTCGCCCCACATTGGCCACAAAAGCTAGCATCTGACTGCACAGACGCGCCGCAACTCGGACAACTCTCCAAAGCGGGAAGAGGGGTATAGCAAGCTTCACACTGCACAGCACCATCGGGATTTTGGTGGTTACAGTTGGGACAAACAATCATAGAGGTACCTTTATCCTGCGACCATCATAAAAGAAAGGTCTGCAACCCTGCCCAACAAAGTATTACAGCCTGCTGACAGGCATATGCGGAAAGAGAGAGAAATTTTTTGGAACAGTAGGGAACGGGCGTGAGGCAACAACGGGAATTCTGGTTTCTTGGTTATTAGTGTAGAGTTCTCAGGTCAATTCAAAACTCAAAACTGAGGATTCTTCCCCCAATTTCTCATTCTTCTTCGCCTGTCCACTCATCCACGCTAAAAAATCTGTGTTTCTGGCAACTCTTTGAGCGGTTCTCCAGCCGCGGCATCCAAGAGCCACCACAGCTCGCCTTGGGGGCGAATTTTGCGGGCTGGATAGGTATTGTCGTCAGCTGTAGGGGCAAAAATTTGAGTCAGGGCGTCTTGTTTGTTGCTGCCCCCGACCAAGAACAAAACGCAGCGACTGTGATTGATGAGGGGCACTGTAAAGGTGATTCGAGGTGTTCCCGATTTGTCGCCTACGGTTACCAGGCGATCGCTCACGTTCAAGGCATCGGTATGAGGGAAGAGCGAGGCCGTATGGGCGTCGTCACCAATGCCTAGCAGAATGACATCAAACTGGGGCCACGCTTCACTGCCCATTGCCTGACGTAACGTTTGCTCGTATTGATCTGCCGCGTCGGCTGGATTCTCGAAATGTGTCGGCGTCAAATACACCTGCTCTGGGGGGATAGGTACCTGGTCTAACCAAGCGGTTTTAGCCATGCCAGCATTACTATCGGGATGATCGCCCGGCACATAGCGCTCGTCACCCCAGAAGACATGGAGTTTGTCCCAGGGCAAGTCTTTTGCTGTGGCGAGTGCTTCATACAAAGGTTTGGGGGTGCTGCCGCCGGCGAGGGCAATGAAACAGCGATCGCGCTCAGCAACTGCTGTATGGATACGCTCTAGCATCAACATCTGGGCGCGGGCGACTATGGCGGTTCGGTCGGGGTAAATCTCTATCTGCAGGCTAGTCATAGGCTTAAGGCGCTTTGAATTTTGAATTATAGATAGGTTCGGTTGCAGCCTAAACGATTTTTTTCACACACTGGAATTGCTTAAGCTTTACTTCTAGAGAATGCTTTGTCTGTGGGAGTGGTTGTGATTTCTGTTGTATTGCCCTGTCTCAATGAAGTGCGCCACGGCTATCTGCCTAGAATTATTGAGAATTTATTGGCTCAGCAAGGCGAGAAAGAACTGATTGCCGTCGTCAGCCCTAGCCGGGATGGCACTTTAGAGCGACTTCAGCAGCTACCACACTTTCAGGTCATTGAATCGACCGCCCAAAATCGGGCTCAGCGTCTGAATGTTGGAATTGCGGCCAGTCAAGGTGAGACAGTGCTGCTGCATCATCCCGCTACTCTGTTGCCATCCGAGGATGCCCTCCTGCTGATTGAAGCAGCGGTGCAAGACCCCCAAGTGATGTGGGGCGGGTTCCAACATCAGTTTGACTGGGACCATTGGCTGCTGAGGTTTACGTCTTGGTATTCCACAACTGTGCGATCGCGGTGGGGACGCATTTTATATCTCGATCACTGTGTCTTTGCTCGGCGATCGCTACTGATGAAGATTGGCGGCGTTCCTGATATGGATATCTTTGAAGACACACTGCTGAGCCAACAGCTCGGACGTTACGGGGCACCGATGATTCTTTCTGGAGCTGTGGTCACATCAGCTCGTCGCTTTCGCGATCGCGGGGTCTATCATCAAGCACTGCTCAATCAAATCTTGAAGCTGATGTATCACACCAAGATTGACCCACAACTCATGAATCGACTCTACGAACAACGGACACAAATCAACGTGCACTATCCCCGCGAGGAAGAGGATTAACCCCCAACGGTTGAATATCGCTCAGCTGCCGGGGGATGACCTCATCATTGCCATCGTACTGACTGCTGAAGCCTACAACTTGGAGAGCTTGCCCCAGCTGCAAAAACGAGAGGGTTTGAGGCGCAATATGCGTGGAGCGGGGCATATAAATCTGTACCGTGCCAGTAGCATCCTCAATCCACAAGCGATCGCCATAGGGCGCATCATCGGCTAACGGACGAATAATATTGCCTTGCACAAAAACGAGCTGTCCATCGAGTTGGGTAGCGGCTTCTTTAACAGATGCCTGACACGGCGAAAGTTCTGAAAATTGGGAGGGCTGCCGCTGCCAATGCTCCAAGCGCACCATCCGTTGACCATGGCCGTCATCTTGCAGAGTTCCTTCGACAATAACGACTTCGCCAAGGTGCAGATCGGGATTGTGATCAGTGCTGACGTAAATACCGCCGTCCTGATCTTGAAGAGCAAATCCTTGGTCGAAGGTTGCTGACTCGAATTGACCACTAGGCACTGTCACGACCCCTTGCATGAGGACTCTAACCCCGTCCGATTGCTGGCGTACTTGATCAATTGACAGCATAGGAGCCGCAGCAGCGATAGCTGGGAGCAGCAGTATTGAGAAAATCAGTATGACGAAAAAACAAAAGCGCAAAGCTGCGAATTGCCAAAGACCGGCGACAGCCCTTAAAGGCTGCATGCAATATATGAAAACGGAAAACATGACGTGAAAGGCTTTTGATAATAGCGCCATGAACCAGATTAGATATGGTGCTACTAAGTGACTCAAAGTTGGTTTATTTTAATTGATTCGGATATTGACTTGACAGCCAAGTTCCCCAGCTTAAGGGAATATTATGTAGGAAATATTACTGGCTTTGTACTTTACCGTACCGAACGATATATACCGCCAGGGCTGATTACAACTATTACGGTTCAGCTGTATACTAAAGCACGAAGCGAATATGTTCTACGGAACTTTGACTAATTGAGAAATTTCTCTGTCGTAAGCAACTTTCGGGAACAAGCCCAAATAGCTGAACTTTATAAACATCAGACATTAATGCTACTGATGAATTTTTTGCAAACTTGCTGATTTTAAATTGACTTCTATTAATATCTCTAGGAGCATACACGTAAGAACACGATGAAGCTCAAGCAAATTGTGTTTTAAAGCATCAGGATATGCATACATACAAGGCAAGGCTCTGTGTATTTTTACTGAGTTTCCGAAAGGTTCTCTTGCTGAAGATTAATTCAGACTCTTAAGCGGTGTAAGTAAGTGCCCATAATTATTGGTAGGACGGGTGAAGCCCTCCGGGCACGGCTTCGCTAAGGCGACGGCTTAACCCATGCGGGTGTTGAGTTTTGTTCCTCAACCGCAACCTCCATATAGCAATGTTTAATGGCAGCCACTTACTTGACCGATCAGCTTGATTTTGATGGAAGCGTGCGGTTGGCCGCTTAATCATTTCAAGCATTTACTTCAAGCCGTGCACGAATTTCAGATTTTGTCGTTGTAATCAAGCAATTTTTGTGGATAGATATCTGGCCTCGTCAGGTATCTACTTACTCGTAAGATTTTTCCTGGAATTAGAGTCTATGGTTAAGGCTAATCTTCGACCTTCCACCTCTGGCGGGGTTGTACCGGATGTGTCTGCCCCCAATGCTGAACCTGATCCGCATTCCCTTAAAACTTCGACTCATCCCTGGCGACGTCTTGTTGTTGGGGGAGCTTGTCTTTCACTAGGATTATTAGCCCTTAGTGTCGGTACTGCCTCAATTGCTTACCGCCTAACTCATCTGAGAGTTGGAGGGGGGCTAGTGAATGGCCGAACCGTCCGCATTCAAGCCCCGACAGATGGGACAATTCGCGACTTTTATGCTCGACCAGGAGTGCAAGTCAAAGCTGGGCAGGTCCTCACCCGGTTGGGGCCGGTTCCGCTCGCTGTGAGCAATGGCGCGGCTGCCCCCTTACAAAGTCGGATGATGCCTACTCAGCTAGCGTCTGAGCAGCAAACTTTAGACTTGTTGAACCAGCAATTGCAGGAACTAGAGAGCCAATATCAGGCCCTGCAGTCAACGACAGTGACGATCGCAGCAGAAACGGTCGATCAATCAGCCGCCGCGATCGCGGCTGCCGTAGCCCAAGAAACGGCAGCCCGCACAAAATACGAACGCTTTCGTTCGCTCCTAGAAGCAGGTGCAGTCTCTAGGCAGGAAGTTGACGAGCTAGAAGCCGCCTGGAAAATTGCGCAAGCAGACGTTGAGCAGGCCCAGTCAGAGCAAGCGATCGCGCAGGTAACTGTGACCGCGCTTGAGCAGCAAACCCCCCTGCAGTCTACTCTTGAAGACTTGCAATCGCGACGGCGTCAGCTATTGCAGGCGATTCAGGCTCAAACAGCTCGTATTGATCTTTCGGAATCGGAGCTTGAGATTGTTCAGGCAGAACTAGACCCGTCGCTGACAGCTCTGGACAAAACCGCGATTGTTCCTGTTGCAGCACCGTTCGATGGCATTGTCTACAGTACGCAGCACGATGCGGGTGAGCAGGTCGATCGTTCCACCGTTCTGCTGTCGCTCTTGGATTGCAACGATCTTTGGGTTGAAGCACTTGTCAGCATCGAGCAGGCCAATCAGATTGATGCCGCAAAGCCTGTACGAGTTCAGCTTGCGGGCCAGTCAGAGACGGCTGTGGGATCCGTAGAGTTTGTTAATCCCGTAAGTGTGGGTGATTTAACCAAAGCGCGGGCAGAAGCGCTGTTACCGGCAATTCCGGCCAAATTAGTGAATCGCCCCTTAGCACGTGTGCGGGTTCGGGTTCCACCCACTGAGGTGCAAAGCCAAACGCATCAATTTTGTGGTGTAGGGCAATCGGCCCAGTTGACATTTGGGACGCAGTCGTTAGTCCCGGCATGGCTGGGCAGCTTCATGCCGCTGTAGATTCGATTCCTCTATTCTCGATCGCTCTTGTCACTCATCCGTTTGTTTCCTGAAAATTGAGGCGCAATCAAAATGGCTCAGTCTTCCACACGGCGAGCAATACGCTCAATCAGTGATCAGTTGAGCAACCTGACGTTTCTCGCGTTTATCCTCTGCGGACTCGGTGGACTTTATCTCTTGCAAAACCCTGGACATCTGGCTGTCTGGGATGTTGTCGGGCTCATTAGCTTAGGGGTCATTGGTATCTGGCGCTGGTCCTGGTTTGCTTTCAGGATGCTACGGGCTCGGTACTACCTGCATTGGGTGTTTCCGCGCTGGCGGCGACTGGCAAATCGAGTTCCGGTAGAAGATTTACCCCACATGTGCTTCTTAGTGCCCACGTACAAAGAGCAGCCCTGGATTACGGAACGCGTGTTTCGGGCAATTGCCCATGAGGCCAAAACGCTGGCTCAGCCTATTACTGTCCTCGTCAACAGCAGCAGTGATGAGGAGAATGCGTCTATTCGCGCCATCCTTGAGCAAGAAGATCCGGGCCTACCGTCTATTCACCTCGTCTTGATGACGCAGAAGGATGGTAAACGCAAAGCGATGGCCGATGCTCTGAGGCACCTGGCTCAGCTGAATTTGCCTGAGGATACCGTGATTGCTCTGATGGACGGTGATTCCGAACTCATGCCTGGAACACTGCGTCGCTGTTTGCCCTTTTTCCGTCTGTTTCCCAAGATGGGGGCTTTAACGACGGATGAGATACCGGTTGTTGAAGGCTCATATCTCTTTTCTGAGTGGTTCCATTTGCGGTTTGCCCAGCGTCACATCCAGATGTGCTCTGACTCGCTCGCGCACAAGGTGATGTGTTTGACTGGAAGATTTTCTTTGTTTCGTGCGGAGGCTGCACTGCAGCCCTCCTTTGCCACGCAGTTGGAGCAAGACTTCCTGACGGACTGGCTCTGGGGTCGTTTCAAGTTTCTATCAGGTGATGATAAGAGCACTTGGTTTTGGCTACTACAGCGTAAGTACACCATGCTCTACGTTCCTGACGCGATCGTCAATTCGATCGAAACGTTGTCGGGTTCTGTCGTTGACCGGGCTTACAACAACATGCGCCGCTGGTACGGCAACATGCTTCGCAACAATGGTCGGGCGATCGCGTTGGGACCCAATACTACCGGCTGGTTTACCTGGTATAGCCTCATTGACCAGCGCATCAGCTTCTGGACTTGCTTGATTACACCAGGATTCCTGATCGTCTCATTGCTGCAGGGAGCCTGGAAGGCTGCAGGGGTCGTTTGTTGCTGGGTGCTCTTTAGCCGCTCTTTGATGCTGATCATTACTTTTTTAGGGCGTAGCTCAGTGCTCAAGCCGGTTCACTTCCCGCTTCTCCTGCTCTCTCAGTGGGGCGGCTCATTAGTCAAAATTTGGACTCAAATGAACTTGGCTCAACAGAAATGGACGAATCGCGGCTCCCAAAGTATTACCGCCGCCGGGACTGGCATGGAGCGTGCCTTCAAGCTTGGGACATCGCGATCGCTGCTGTATGTCCAACTTTTTAGCTTTGTTGTCTTTCTGTGCTGGTTGTCTGGTAGTCTCAGCCCCACTTGGGATATTGCTGGATTACGGTTGAGCCATCAGGCCTCGAAGGCATTTGATTCCACCCAGGTTATTGCTGCGATCGACCATGGAATTTGGCCGAATGACGGGGTAGACGATGCCGCCCCTCTGAAGGAACTCATCAATACTCTATCGCCGACACAATCAGTAGAAATTCGACTCCCCATCGGCGAATTGGATTTGTTCGAACCGGTGAGTGTCAACCACAGCCATTTAACGCTGACGGGGGAAGGCCCTGAACGGACCGTGCTCCAAGCTCATTTCACTGAAGCCCCGGCGGCAGCGATATTACGAATCCATCCTGCGGATTCAAATGGAGCCGTCTCAAACTCAGCTTTGGAACAGGTTCACCTTCATGGGTTTACACTGCGGCCCGCTGAGGCCGTGGCTGAGCTCGACGGTATCTTGTTTGAACAAGTTGTGGATGGCTCTTTGACTCACATGAAAGTTGGATTTGGCAGTCGCCATCCTATTGTGCTGAAACAGACCCAGAATATTCAGGTAGAGTATGTCGCCGTCCAGGGGACTCCAGGCAAACCTGAAATCGTTATCCAGGATGAGGCTGACATCAAACTCAGCGAAAGCTGAGGGTCTAATACCAATTCTCGTTGTAAACGCTACAGATCCGGTAGTCCGCGTGACATGTCACGCGGACTACATCGATTTCTTTGTGTAGCTGTGATTTAGAGAACGGGTATAACCTCATTCAACAGCGGTCACCACAAATTCAGCAAAGTCAATATAGACATCGCGGGGGGTGGCCCAAGAAGGGTCCCCCCCACCAAAGAAGGTCGAAAAGAAGAGGCCATCAATCTGCAGCGACTCTACTGTCCGGAAGTTCAAATCGCTTTCGTCAATGACGAGTTCACCATCCACCCAAAGCTGAATCTGACCGTCTGATCGCTCAGGATGATTGAGACGGACCTCCTGCTGTATCTGATACCACGTACCAGGCTGAAATCGCCAGTTGCCGCGTCCTATCGAGGTGCCATATCCTTCGCTGGTGGGCAAATAAGCATATACTTCGCCATCGCCATCCCGTCGCCACATTAGGCGTGTAGAAAAGCCATCCGTGCCATCTGGAATGTTGCCCCCGCTGGCTCCCTCACCGCCAAACAGCCCAGGCAGCTTTCCTCCTTTAACAAAGTCGAAGTTCTCGGCAAAACGGACCCAGTAGGTAAGCCTTAGTTGAGTCTGAGGGGGTAAAGCCAGATCAGCATAAAACTGGGCTCCCCCCAGCGGTACGCCTGCTTCACGGGATACAGAGGGACTCGCAGAACCGGCTGGATAGTGAACTCGCAGAATCGGCTCGAAGTCGGATTGCGGATCGGTAATTATTTCAAGATTGTCAAAGCCCCAAGATTTTCCACTGCGGACTTCCCAGTTTTCCATCCAATCGGCACTGAGCCATTCGCCGGTCCAGAGGATGGTAGCTTCGGCTGTGAGGACATCCCCTTGAGAGACTTGTATTTCAATCTCGGACGGAGTGGACAAGGTGGCGGCGTCAGTATAACAACCCATGAGCGTCAGCAAACACAAAGCTGCTGTTGCCTTGAACGAAGATTTGAGGCAGGCGTAAATATCCATTATTGCTAGGTCGAACCATGGTCACCAACGGAAGCGGTCGGTGCACCCCGCTTTCTCAAGACGTAGCTGTCCCTTTATTGTCAGATTGAGATATTGCCTGAATATCACCCAGATGGCAGTTCGGTTCACGGTATCTACACAGAGTGCGATCGCAAGTTTAACGCCCGCTCTTAAGCCTGGAAACGGTTTTTTGAGTCTTGTAGCCAGCTTTGTTAAGTCCCACGATCGCAATAGCTTGGCAAGCACTAGATACAGTTGCCTCAGATGTTTACGATAAGGGGTTTCTGCTGGACAAAGGCAGCGACTTCGAGTGAGTCCTGAGAATTTTGGAACGAGTAGCCCCATTTGTAGCGTCATAGCGGGTAACGTCATGAGACAAGAGGAGTCTGCAGCATGAATGGTCAGGTCAATAATCGCTCTTCGCGCGAGCTGTGGGTAGTGCGGAAAGATGATGGACCGGCGATCGCCTACAAGCTAGCCCCTGGTCACAGATCACCTGAAGATGTAGATGCCGATGGCTTTCGGGCCGTTGACGGGACCCCAGTTGACGGTCATATTGCGTGGGTGAAAATCATCGATCTATCCACTGCCAATGTAGAAGATGATGGGTCAAGTCTGACGCGGGGCTGTCTTCTCTGCAAAGATGTGGGCGATCAGGAGTTCGGCGACATTTCCTACGACGATTCACCAGGTTGGGGAGAACTTTTGGGTTAGCTATATACATATAGCTCTGTGCACTTGGGGCGAGCACATCTCGTTGGTTAAGAGCCGAGGGGAAGAGAGGTGCATTTAATGTGACTATGCATGGCATCGATACAGAAGCTTACGGCTGAGAGCCACAACAGGCTAGATAAAACCGTGGGTTCGTGAAGTCTATTCCGATGTCAGCTGAAAGGCATAGTCTTCAACATCGGTATGGCTACTTTCGTTCTCCTGTCGCTCTACAGTCAGAATGAGCTTAGTTTCGTCAGCACTCCAGCTTGTATCCTTGACTGTAAACGAGCCTGTGGGTGTAAAGCAGTAGATATAGTGATCGCTGCGGTAGATATGACGCTCAAACATGTTCTGCACAATGTACGGATAGATAGAACAGCCCAACAGGCCCGTATGCTCTTTGAGCGTGACGGATATTCCGTTTGGCGATTTGAAAGAACCGATTGTATGAGTCGCATACATCCCCAGTGCCATCAGTACCGCCGCTAACGCAAGGGGCCATAGCCCAACACCATTCAACACATACATGGTTTTGAGCCAGCGCGGCGATCGCTGAAACGAGACCTTCAACAATACCCAAAAGCTTGCGATTGCAGTGACGGCCACTAGCAGCAGTTCCAGCGTGTCGCCTCGCAAAGAAGTTCTATAGCAGAGCCATAAAACCGTGTGGATTAATGTCAATGCCTGCAAGCTGAGAGCTACGAACCACATTGCTAAAGAGAGTCAGCTGATTTTTCGGCGTTGCTTAATAGCGGTATGATTTCGCCCCCCTTGCCCCCCAATACTGGGGGGAATTGAGTGCTTGAAGTCCCCTAGTGTTGGGGGATTGAGGGGGCCATGCAGAGTCTGGCGCTTGAGCCGATTCATATCTAGAATCAGCAACGCCGATTTTTCTACCCACGCAATAGACTAACCCCATTCAAAAATAGCCGCTCCCCATGTTAGCCCTGCGCCAAAGCCAGAAGAGGCAATGATGTCACCAGATTTGATGTTTCCCGCTCGGATGGATTCATCAAGGGCAATAGGAATAGAGGCTGCAGACGTATTGCCATGCTGGGCCATATTACTGATCACCTTTTCGGGGGCAATCTTTAAGCGGTTGGCAACCGCATCAAGGATACGCTGATTAGCCTGATGCAGCAGCAACCAGTCCACATCAGCAGTTGTTAAGCCAGCATGGAATAGTGCTTTTTCCAGAATCTCTGGCACCCGAGTTACAGCAAACCGGTAGACCTCCTTGCCGTTCATGGTGATAGGTTGAAACGTGCCTTTTTGCACCGTCTTGCCATTAATCAGCTCACGTGGCTCGGACTGGTAAGCCAGATTAAGACAGCCGTTGAGGGCTCCGTCACTCCGTAGTTCAAACCCGCGTAAGCGATCGCGATCGCTGGCTCTCAACACGACTGCACCCGCTCCATCACCAAACAATACACAGGTGCGGCGATCGTCCCAATCGGTCCACCGTGAGAGCATATCGGCACCGATGACCAAGACATTTTGGTAGATACTCGTACGCAAGTACTGCGCTGCGGTCACCAGCGCAAAGACAAAACCGGAACACGCTGCTGTGAGATCAAACGCAACGGCTCGCGCAGCACCCAGATCAGCCTGCACCTGAGCGGCGCTGCCAAACAAATCATCGGGTGTAGAAGTTGCCAAAATGATTAAGTCCAAATCCATCGGAGCAAGACCGCTCATCGCTAGAGCGGAACGACCCGCATCCGCAGCCAGACTCGCTAGCGAGTCTGGCTGCTCAGCCAAGAATCGTTGGCGAATTCCCGTTCGGGTGGCAATCCAGTCATCAGACGTATCGACGATCTGGCTGAGTTCATCATTACTCAATGGCACTGCAAGGCGCGCCGAACCGCTGCCTACCAGTGAAACCCCTGTTTTCATATGTTGCACGCTAATCTCCGTCTGCCGCAGGCATGGCTACCTTCTGGTACTGAGCCTGAATTTGATCGAGCACTTGATTATCGACGGCCTCTTTAGCCAAGCGAATCGCATTGAAGATTGAGGGTGCTTGGGAACTACCGTGACTAATGACCGCGATACCGGCCACGCCTAGCAACAAAGCACCCCCATGTTCAGCATGGTCGACACGCTGCTTGATCCGCTTCAGATTATTTTTCAATACTAAGGTGCCGACTTTACCCCGCACCCCTTGAGGTAACTCTTCGCGCAGAATTTGTAATATTGACTCGCCCACAGCCTCAGCAAATTTGAGGAGAACGTTACCCACAAAACCATCGCAAACGACCACGTCAAACTGTCCCGATAGGATATCGCGACCTACAGCATTACCGACGAAGGGAATCCCGGGATTTTCTTCGAGTAGCTGATGGGCTTGGATCGCCGCGTCGTTCCCTTTACTCGGTTCCTCGCCAATGTTCAAAAGCCCCACCCGAGGAGCGGCCACACCCAGAACATATTTAGAGTAAACAGTGCCCATCACTGCGAATTGTTCCAAAAACCTAGGGCGACAGTCCACATTTGCCCCAACGTCTAAAATCAGCACCGACTTATCGGCAATTACAGTCGGGAAAACGGCACCGATCGCGGGACGATCAATCCCCCGCAAGCGTCCTAATCGCAGTAGCGCGGAGGCCATTGCGGCCCCCGAGTGCCCTGCTGAGACAACCGCATCGGCGCGATCGCGCTTCACCAAATTCATCGCCACATTAATCGAGGCCTTCGGCTTGCGTCGCAGCGCGCTCAGGGGTTCCTCGTGCATCTCGATAATGCCTTCAGCCGGAACAATCTCTATAGCCTTGAGGTTCTCTGGATTTGGCATCGCGGTTGCGATTTGGTCTGGGTCACCGACCAGTAGAATTTCCGCATCCAGTTCGGCTTTTGCTCTAATGGCTCCTGCTACGATTTCAGCAGGGGCGTGATCGCCACCCATTGCGTCTATGGCGATTCGAGCCCGAGTCCTTACCATTGATTCAATTCTGTAAAAACTTTAAAGATTTTAGCAGACTACTCTTCACCCGGTTCCACGATTCGTTGGAACAAGTATCCGGTTCCCCGAGCCGTCAAGATCAACTCTGGGTTACTTGGATCATCCTCAAGCTTAGCCCGTAAACGGGAGATATGAACATCCACCACGCGCGTGTCTACGTGACGTTCCGGCGTGTAGCCCCAGACTTCCTGCAGAATTTCGGCCCGCGAAAAGGGCTCTCCGGAGCGACTGACCAGTAGTTCTAGCAAGCTGAACTCCATCCCCGTGAGCCGAATCCGCTCGTCCCCCTTGTACACTTGGCGCTTGTTGGTGTCGATACGAATATTGTTGATCGTAATGACGCCAGAACTCGGAATTCCCGTTGCGTTGCTCTTGTCGACTCGTCTTAAGACCGAGCGAATACGAGCTTCAAGTTCTTTCGGCGAAAATGGCTTCACAACATAATCATCAGCTCCCAGTTCTAGACCGGTAATGCGATCAGCCACATCGCCCAAAGCTGTCAGCATGATGATGGGAATGTCAGATTCCTTGCGGAGCTCCTGGCACACGCCATAACCATCCAGCTTGGGCATCATCACGTCTAATACAACCAAGTCCGGGTGGGAGGTATGGAACGTCTCTAAGGCTTCTTCGCCATCGGCAGCAGTCACGACGTCATAGCCAATCATTGAGAGGCGCGTTTCTAAGATCCGGCGAATACTGGCCTCGTCATCGACAACCAAGATCTTTTCCTTTGTGCTTTCCAAGGCGATTACTGCTCCCGATGAACTTCCTACCTAGTGGTAAATAAACGTATCTGTACGCAATAACTTTTGTACATCGATATTAATTAAATCGTACGCCATTATATGCAGTCTCGGCGCTTCTGGTTCCCTATTGACGAGGTTCCTAGCATTTCTTAAGGTTTATGACCGGGCTCCATTCAACCTAAAGCAAGGTTAAGCACCTGAGGAATGTCGGTGATCTGGTTTAGGAAACTTGAGATTTTGTGATGTTGGTGAAAGGCGAGAACGTTTGATGATAAGTCATTGTGCAGTCACGAATACTGTGGCCCTAGCCGCTCTCCCCTTACCCTTCCAACAGCATTTCGCTATGCTATTAGGGCTTTAAACCTCAAGATCGCGCAGCCAGACGCTACTGTTTGGCACTTTTGGATTGTGCGGTCCTAGATGATTGAACACCGCAGCCGCAAACGCAAGGGTTAACTCTATGACTGCAACTCAAATTCGAATTCAATACGACATTAAAGACATTGGCTTAGCCGCACAGGGAAAGCAGCGGATCGAATGGGCTGGGCGTGAGATGCCCGTTCTGCGTCAGATTCAAGATCGGTTTGCGCAGGAAAAGCCTCTAGCCGGTATTCGGATTTCTGCCTGTTGTCACGTCACCACAGAAACAGCTCATCTCGCGATCGCCCTCCGCAATGGGGGTGCGGATGCTATTTTGATTGCCAGTAATCCGCTTTCAACCCAAGACGATGTCGCGGCGAGCTTAGTCGCTGACTATGGTATCCCCGTATTTGCTCTTCGCGGCGAAGACAATGATACTTACCACCGTCATGTCGAGACTGCTCTCGACCATCGTCCTAACATCATCATTGACGACGGGAGCGATGTGGTCGCCACGTTGGTACAAGAACGCCAAGAGCAGCTGTCGGACATCATCGGCACGACTGAAGAAACGACCACGGGCATTGTGCGCCTGCGAGCCATGTTTAACGACGGGGTGCTGACGTTCCCCGCCATGAATGTCAACGATGCCGATACTAAGCATTTCTTTGACAACCGCTATGGCACAGGGCAATCAACCCTTGATGGCATTATTCGGGCTACCAACATTCTGGTGGCTGGCAAAACGATTGTGGTGGCTGGCTATGGCTGGTGCGGCAAAGGCACGGCTCTGCGGGCCAGAGGCTTGGGGGCCAATGTCATCGTGACGGAAATTGATCCGACTCGTGCGATCGAGGCTGTGATGGATGGTTTCCGCGTCATGCCCATGGATCAGGCAGCCGCTCAAGGCGACTTGTTTATCACCGTAACGGGTAACAAGCACGTCATTCGTCGTGAGCACTTTGAAGCCATGAAGGATGGCGCGCTGGTCTGCAATTCGGGTCACTTCGACATTGAGATTGATCTCAAGTCACTCAAAGAGATGGCGCAGGAAGTGAAGCAGGTTCGCAACTTTACTGAGCAGTATGTATTGGGCGATAAGTCCATCATCGTGCTGGGTGAAGGACGCTTGGTGAACTTGGCGGCGGCTGAGGGACATCCTAGTGCCGTCATGGATATGAGCTTCGCCAACCAGGCTCTAGCCTGTGAGTACCTGGTGAAGAACAAAGGTTCCCTAGAGCCGGGTATGCACTCAATTCCCGAATCAGTTGACAAGGACATTGCGCGTCTGAAGCTGCAAGCGATGGGCATTGCAATCGACTCACTCACAGCAGAGCAGCAGATCTACATCAACTCCTGGACAGTGGGAACTTAGTTAAGAGAGGAAGGGTAGAAGGGTAAAAGGGTGGAAGGGGAAAAGGATTGTCCTTTTTCCTTTGACCTTTACTCTCGCCTCCCCTGCCCTTCTTTCTCTATCACAGTCCAAAATTCCCTTGCCCGTTACCCATCCACCCTGTCACCCATCTACTCATCCACTCCCCTTCTACCGGAGACGTTTTTTAGATCACGCTCCACAATAGAGGCAGATACGCTGTGAGGTTCGATTGGTGCAACAGAGAAAAAGGCGGGGACTACTGTTTGCGTTTGTAGCACTATTAGGCGCGATCGCAGGGACAGTCACCTGGCAAAAAGGGGGGCCTGAGTTGTCGTTGACCGCTTCCCCCTTAAGGATTCTGAGCAGCCAATCAGCGCGGGCTGAGCAGGTCCCGTCCACTGCTTTTCTGGTAACAGCGGGCGGCGGGGCGCCGAGCTACAACGAGATTGCATTAGAAAAAAATGTTCGCTACTTTCAGCACACGCTGGAGCATATGGGCTGGGATCCTGCGACAGCAACGACCTTTTTCGCCAATGGTCTCGATGGTCGGCCCACGGTACGCTATATCGATTTACTGGGTCGCGAACAATTTAAGGTGCCCAATATCGAGAATTTGACTGGAGCGGCAACGCGATCGAATGTTGAGAACTGGTTGCAAAGCTATCCCCAAACCGAGCAAGGAGCATCGGACTGTCCTACATTCTTTTATTTCACGGGTCACGGCTTACTCAACCGCAGTGATCCTGACAACAATGATTTGATTCTTTGGGACGAGGAGCTCTTATCAGTACAAGCTCTCGCCGAAATGCTGGACCAATGGCCAGCAGAAATTCCCTTTGTCACAATGATGGCTCAGTGTTTCTCTGGGTCGTTTGCCAACTTAATCTATGAAGGGGGTAACCCTGAGCAGCCAGTTGCGCTTCAAACCCGCTGCGGATTTTTCGCGACGGTGAAGACTCGCCCCTCAGTCGGCTGTACGCCCCTTGTGAATGAGGCCGACTACCGGGACTACAGTTCCAGCTTTTTTGCCGGTATAAGTGGACGCGATCGCATTGGCAATCCGGTTGACTCAGCTGATTACGATGCCGATGGCAGGATATCCTTTGCTGAGGCCCATGCCTTCGCTAAAGTAGACGGTGAAACCTCTGACTGGCCTATTTCCACCTCTGAGTCTTGGCTGCAGGAACAGGCATCAGAAGACCAAATTCAGGCCATTTTGACAACTCCGATGCAGGAACTCTTAGTCCAAGCACGTCCCGAGCAGCAGTATGTTGTCGAAGCCCTAGTCCAAAAGCTGGAATACGATATTCAAGTGCCTTTTGCAGCTGCTTCCCCGCCTCAAAGAAGCAGGCTAAGGGGTCCTTCTGAAGAAATCCTGACAGCCTACCAGATGCGACTGCAGATGGAGCTGATCAACATGGGTACGGAATCGCGTTTGCGCGACCTCGGTGATGAAAACACGCTCAAGACTCTCGATAAGCTCTTAGCCTGTGAGGCGGGAAGCTGGGAATAACGCCAGAAGTGTGACGGATCTACATCTCTATCTGCTTCCATTTCAGACGAATAGGGCCATACTGGACTAGCCGCTTTCAGGGTTGATGATTGGCTGCTGAACATGCTTTTGTTTTAGATTTAACAGTTGCCTTGGGAGCGTCTGCTGTTGGAGGCTTTTTGGCGCATCGAGTGCGTCAGCCAGCGCTATTAGGATATTTAATTGCGGGCCTACTGATTGGCCCTTCGGGGTTTCAACTGCTCGACGAGGTTGAGCAAATTGAGGGGCTCGCTGAGATCGGAGTGGCTTTTCTGCTGTTTGCGCTCGGGGTTGAGTTTTCGCTGGCTGAACTGAGGCGAGTCAAGAACTTGGCAATTCAGGGTAGCCTGCTGCAGATGGGATTGACGACGATGTTAGTCATGGCGATCGCCCTCCTCATGGGCTGGGCAACTTCGCCACTCCAAGGCGTGTTCTTGGGCTTTGTGCTGTCGTTGTCCTCAACAGCCGTGGTGCTCAAGATTTTGACTGATCGGGGCGAGACCGGAGCACTGCACGGACAGCTAATGTTGGCCTTGCTGATTGCCCAAGACTTAGCGCTGGGTCTGATGTTGGCATTTTTACCCGCACTGGACCAACCCGAAACCTTTTGGTTTACGCTGGGGGGCGCAACCTTGAAATTTACGGTGTTTTTAGCAGGGGCGATCGCGCTGGGACGCTGGTTTGTGCCGTGGCTCATGCGAACCGTAGCAGCTACAGAAAGCCAAGAGCTGTTTCTACTGACGGTGATTGCTCTTTGCCTGGGCGTTGCCTGGATTACATCCATTCTGGGACTTTCCATTGAGATGGGGGCCTTTGTGGCAGGGCTGATGGTCGCCGAGGTGGACTACTCGGAGCAAGCACTCGGGCGTATTTTGCCCCTGCGAGATACGTTTGCTTGCCTCTTTTTTGCCTCCGTAGGGATGCTGATTGATCCTGAGGTTCTACTCGCTAATTGGGCGGTTATTCTGGGCCTAGTGACCTTAGTGATGCTGGGCAAAGCGCTCATCATTCTCCCTGTAGTGCTGCGCTTCGGCTATTCCTTTAGGACCGCGCTGCTGGTAGGCGTGGGTCTGAATCAGATTGGCGAGTTTTCATTTGTCCTGGCTTTGGAGGGGTTTACGCTTGACATCATTAATGAGCGACAGTATTTGCTGCTGCTAGGGACCACAGCTATCACGCTGGTGCTGACCCCGGCCTGGATCAAAAGTGCGCCTCGGATTACGACAGGGCTGAAACGGATTCCAGGCTTGCAGAATTGGTTGGCTAAGCAGGCCGAACCGCGTTTGTTTTCGGTCCCCGAAAATATTGCTGATCACATCATCGTGGCGGGGTTCGGGCGAGTGGGCCAGGTGCTGGTCAACATTTTGCTGAACCGAGGTTACACGGTGCTTGTGATTGAGAATAGTGAGGCGGCGATTCAACGCTTGCGAAATCGTCAGATTCCCTTTGTGTATGGCGATGCGGATGCTGAACAGGTTTTGGAGAAAACCCATCTGGAAACGGCCAAAGCATTAGCGATCGCGCTCCCCGACCCCACCAGTACACGTCTTCTCTTGCAGCATGCCTTATCGCGTTCACCCAACCTCGATATCATTGCTCGTTCCCACAGCGACAAAGAAATCGATCTCTTGACACAACTGGGAGCTCGCGAAGTGGTGCAGCCTGAATTTGAAGCAGCCATGGAGTTGGGCTCACACTTGTTGAAAACCTTGGGCGAAGATGGCGAAGAGATTCAGCTGGTGCTGGAGGGAATTCGGAGCGATCGCTACCGCAGCATTCGCAGCTAGATCCTAAAATGCCCCAGATTTCAGCGCTTTTTGGAGGCCAGTACATCACGGCAGAAGTATGCTCACTATTCAGAATGCAATGACCAGCGTTTATAGCGGTGCATAGCCAAAGGTGACGTTGAACTCGCGACACCAGATGGCAACCGAACCGTAATCATCTACATCAATGTCAGCCGGAATCAGGTAACGCTGTGCGCCTTCAAAGCTCTGCAAAGCACCAACCGTAATGTAATCACCTTCAGTCAAGTTAACGGGGGCAGTAGAGCCAGCGTAAAGCACGACTTGCACATCGGGACCTCTGGCCGTGTCGAAGGCTTCGTCAAACACCAGATAGTTCTGCCCGTTCTCGGTGACCACACGGGCGGTGCCAGTTGTCGGGTGATCTTGCTCGACAGTCACAAATCCGGTGGTGGCTTCGGCTAATAAGACGGGACTTTCAGTTGCAGGAGTACTAATGAGGGGCGAGAAATCAAGAGGTCTAACAGCGTTGGCACCGGAAACGAGGCTGAGGCCAAGTGCTGCAGCAGATAACGTGGCTAGGGTGAAGCGTTTCATGGATTGAAGCTCCTCAATGAAGTGAACCATTGATTCTTATGGTGCAGGGCTTCGTTGAGAAACACTTGACGCTTCTATGAATTGTACCTGAGCAATTTTCAAGGGAAGTAAGGGCTACCTGAGAAGAGCCCGGGGTTCTGCTGGGTAGACACAAACAGGCTGGTTTTAGCTGAGAACTCTGGGATCCAGCAACCGATTAACCCTCGTCACTCTGGACACCTTGAACAATACGCGACAGCTCGCTTTTCTCGTCCACCGCAATGCGTGTGGGCGAGCCACTGATGATACGTTCTAAGTTGCGGAAGGAATCTTTAATCTCAGGGCCACGATCCGTGATGGTATATTCGCGAATTCCTTTGTCATGCCAAGAACCGCGCATTTTAAATACATTGATAGCACGCGACATTTCGCCACGTACCTCAACGTACTGCAGCATCAAAATGGTATCGGTGATCGTCGAAATATGGGATTCCGTGATGGAATGTAATCCCATAAACTGTTCAGTTGTATTGGTGAAAAAACCTGTGATTTCTTCCTGCTTGGCATAGCCCGTCACGCCAATAACGAACTGGCGGAAAGAGCTGTTGCTAACACCGCGATCCAACGCTGACAGCGAATCGATCGCAATCCGAGCCGGTTTGAACTGAGAAATTTGGGACTTGATGATTTGTAAGTGATCTTCCAAGCCAGCAGACTCAGGATAGGCGCAGATGATTTTGAGCAGTCCCCGCTGTTCCAAATCCTCGAAATCAATGCCCCAAGAAGTCGCGTTACGCAGCAGCTGAGCCCGCGACTCTTCATAGGCAAATAGCAGCGTCCGCTCCCCGCTAGCGCAACCATTTTCTAAAAACTTACTGACTAAAAGCGTTTTGCCGGTTCCCGTGGCACCCGTGGCTAGAATAATTGAGTCGCGGAAAAAGCCGCCGCCGCACATCTCGTCTAAAGTCTTGACGCCAGAAGAAACCCGCACGCTGGACGATCGCTGCGTTAACCGCATCGCTCCCAGAGGGAAAATATTGATCCCCTCGTCAATGATAGTGAAGGGATATTCCCCCTTCATATGAGTTGTTCCGCGCAGCTTCAAGATCTCGATGGTGCGGCGACGCCGCTCGCCTTCCAAAACATTGCGCAGGATCACTACATTGTCGGAAACAAACTCCTCGACGCCATAGCGGGCTACCGGTCCATACTCGTCGACCCGTTCGGTTGTCATTACGGTGGTGGCTCCCATCTGCTTGAGGCGGGCTGCTAACCGAAAGATCTCACGTCGTACCACCGATGCAGCATCGTACTGCTGGAAAACTGCCGTAACCGAGTCAATCGATACCCGTTGGGCCTTGTATTTACGGATAGCGTATTGAATTCGCTCAATCAGAGCCGATAGATCGAAGTTGCCAACCACGTCTTGCCCTTCTGGGTCAGGGGATGCATCGAGAATGAAAAGCTTTCCTTCATCAATCAGTTTTTGTAGATCCCACCCAAAGCTGAGTGCATTCTTGACAATATCGGAGGGTGATTCTTCGAATGTGACAAATACGCCAGGCTCGTCAAAATGAATAATGCCTAAGTAAAGGAACTGAACAGTCATTAGGGTTTTGCCAGTTCCTGAGGTGCCGCTAACCAGTGTTGTCCGACCTATAGGCAACCCACCGTGGCTAATGTCATCAAACCCCTCAATCAGAGTTCGAATTTTGGCAATGCCATTAGAGCGGCTGTTGGCATAGGAATCGATTTGAGGGGATTGATTCATAGAGGTTTCACAGCGGCTTTTATAGTGAGCCAGTCAGAACAGCTTAGGCGGGTAACTTCAGCCTTTAAGCGTAACGCGATCGCGCCCCAGTCGAAAGTCTTTGTGATATCAGGGCACTCAGGCACGCAAAAAACTGAGCAAAAAGCGCCTAGCCATAGAGGTCGTCGTCACGCAGCTCTTCGTACAGTAAATCGAGACCGATGAGAACACGCTCTCGATCCGATAAATCGCCTATGATTTTACGGACTGGTGGGGGCAAAATTTTAGACAACGTAGGTGTAGCCAGGATTTTGTCCTCTTCAGCGAGCTGAGGATTCTTCAGAACATCAATAACTTTAAGGGCATAAACCCCTTGAAACTCCTGCTCTAAAATTTGATTCAGCGTCTTCAAGGCACGCACTGAGTTAGGAGTGTTGCCTGCAACGTAGAGCTTCAGGACGTAAGTTTTTTTAAGAGCGCTCATGGTTTGGCTGTTGAAGAGCTAACAGAGGAACAGTGTAGTAGCTTAGCGTAGGCTGTCATGGGGTGAAAGGCAGTCGGTATCACATATCACGCGGGATAGAGCGCCGATACATCTCACACAGGTGAGCAACGACATCAATAAGTGTCAAGCGATAGTCGAGCAGGATTTCTTCGCTGCGCCCCTCAAGCTTAAGTTGCTTCGAGAAGTCATCCATCAGTTCCATGTGAATTTCAACAATCCGAGATACGGAGATATCCGCAAAAAAAGCTGTATTCACTAGAGTGTCTATCTTCTGGTTTAGATTACCATCCGGAGCAAAGTAGCTCAGGATAATAGCTCGATAATCAGAGCGGAGGCTGTCCAACACTCGGTTGCGGTCGGGGGGCGGCAGATTACGGAGGAAATTGTCGCGATTGCGTTTGTAGTAAACCCCTAAATAGCCGAGCCGTTCTTGCAGCTTTTCCGAGAGCCGCTGCTGCTGCAAACTCAAGAGAAAGTGACGCGTGTCTTCCAAAGAGGGCCCTGAGGCGTCGGGAGCAGCAATGTCAGGCAGCTTCAGAAACTGGGCGATCGCATCGCGGATATAACGCTCGACATCTGGCAAAGCTGTCTGAGGAATCCGGACAATCGCTTTGTGATAGGCCTGAATCAGCGCTTCGGTAGAAGTGTTTACGGTGGGAGCTAGAACCAGCGTGGGTAAAACAATGTCGCGTGCTTTCAGACTTTCCAGTAGATCCGGCAATGCCACAATTGGTTCGAACACTAAACAGTCAACGCGGTGACGATTTTGACCAATCCACTGTAAGAAAGCTGCCTCCGATTCACTGCGATGGACCTGGAAATTCTGGACATCCAAATGCTTTACCAACGCTTGCGCTGTCTCAAGGGAGGGGATAAAACTACCGATCAGGAGTTGTGAATGCAACGTCTCAGACTCACTCAAAAAACTCAATTCATGGCCCTTCTTGGTTGGAGCTGTATTCCCAAAATCGAGTTTTTTGGAAGACTTGCCCTTAACCTGGCTAATCTGATTCGCAAACCGCAAAAATTAATCTTTTCTTACGATTCTTACGATCAATCGTAATGCAAATCGTGCCTAGGGAGGGTTCCCGAATGTGAACTTGACCGCCATAATTTAGGGTGTTGATTCTCAAGATAGGCTGGATGTATTCGATGTCTATAGCCAGCCGCATGGGCAGACAAGAGATTGGCAATCCTGATTTCTGGTTCTCATACCCCCAAACGGCGAGCCCTGCGATCAGCCTTACTTGCGCTTGTTTTTTTCCTTGTTGATTACTACTCGAATCGATTCAAAAGTTAATAAATCTATAAGATCGATAAGTTCATCTTGATACAAGTGATGTGAGTCCTTGAGATATTGTGTGTCGAGTTCTTAACCACCGTCGTTTCAAGCGGCACCAGGCATGACCCTGTCACCGCTCTCTCAATTTATTCGTTCTGTTCCTAAGTGCCGAGTGTCTGATGCCCCAGCTCGTTGGTTGGCAGCCTGCACGGCAGAGGCTTCTGGCTGCCTTGTTTTAGTGAACGAGGAAGAGAAGCCCGTACAGATCGTACGCCTCCATCATCTGCTCAGCTATGTGCACAAGCCAGCTGTGCCAATGCCGTCTTCCCACGCTGTTGGCCCAGCCGGGTCAGGTACTTCTGCTGGACCTGATGTCAGCAGTTCACACCTGATGGATGATGCGGCGATCGCCTTATCGCTGATCACAGTCACCCTGCCTTTCGAGGCAGCTGCTCAAATCGTCGCTGGCGATCCGACGCCATGCTGGGTTGTAGTCGATCCACAGCAGCGATATTTGGGTGTGCTAAACACAACCGAACTGTTAGCCGCTGCCTTGAGGCAGTCGTCTTCTGAACCTGAGCCGGAGGATGCTGTCATGGGGGCGATCGCCCCCGTGCCTCCGCCTGCAGAACCCGCTGATCCGGAAACTCACATCACATCGCAGCAAGAACTCTCCCAGAGCAACACGGCCTTGCTGACCTACCTAGGGCATGAACTCAAGACACCCTTGACTTCGCTACTGGGCTTATCGAGTCTGCTAAAAACAGGTCGCATTGGGACTTTAAATGCTCGCCAAGAGCGATATGTCAGCCTTATCCAACAACATTCGCGACGCTTAGCCGCGTGGGTTAATACCCTGATTGACTTGGGCCGTATTGAAAGCGGGACCTTGCGATTGATTCCGTCCTTGGTAAATTTATCCACGCTTTGGCAAGAATCCTATCGTCAGGCTGCACTCAGAGTCGGCCAGGAGGATAGCGAATTACCTGCTATGCCGTCTTTGTTGTGTCCGGGAGCCCCAGCGATTACGCTTGTGGCTGATCCGTCGCGTTTGCAGCAAATGCTCGTTTGCTTAATGCAAACCGCCTTGGCACAGCAGCTCACGGTAGCGCCAGAATCAAGAGCACCACTCTTAACTCTGGAAGTTTGGGAAGGATGGACAGCCTTTATTTCTCAAGCATTTGCTGAGGAGCTGTATCGCGATCAGTTTTCCCATACAACCTTTTCGTTGCCTTTTCCAGCAATGACGGCTGCCTCAACGCCTTTATCAGGGGAAATGGGCCACTGGCTGGAATGGTTGCTAGTTCGCAAACTGGCTCAGCTGCATGGCGGCGAATTAGTCTTGACAGCCCATGCTCAGCTGGGAATCTGCTCTACTCTGCTGCTACCTAAGGTTCCAGAGTCACCGACAACTAGCAATAGCCGGTTTTTACTGCTCGTTGCTCCCGTCAAATGGGAGTACGTCGCCCCTTTGCAAGCACAAGCTAACCAGCTAAATTACCGGCTCCTGATGACTCAGCAAATTAAGGATGCCGTGGAAATTGCTGCCTATCTGCCTCTCACAGCTATTTTGGTTTTGGTACAAGGCCATCAGAGTGTTGACGAGTTGATATATCTGCAAACTCATGGTGATGCATCGAAGCCACTGATTGTGGCGCTTGTTCCCAGTCAATGGTCGGCCCTGATGGGTGATCTCCCCGCTGATCGCGAACTGGTGTGGCCTGCCAGCAGTTTGGGCAGTGTTTTACTGCAGTCCCATTCGACAGCCCCAGCCCCTAACCGCCTCACGATTCTTTACTTAAAGACAACAGCCCCCGAGACCGAGCAACAGCCAGCTCGGGTCCAAGGACCTCGACTACCCCATATTTTTCAAGAATTTGGGTGCCGTGTTCTAGAGGTTGACACGTTGGAACAAGCAGAGCTGTTGCAGCGTGTATGGCATCCTAATGTTGCTGTACTCGATCCTACGATCGCGAATCCAAGTGCCTATCTCCAGAACTTGAGCCAATCATCCGTGCTGGTATCTTTGCCTCTGATTACTCTGACCATGGCAACCACCCAAGCAGCCCATACAGTTACAGCACTGACCGTTTTTCCTTGCCTGGTTGGCGAAACTGCGTGGGATACCCCCGAAACCCGCGATCGCATGAAGGCCTGGCTGATTCAGGTGCTGCAAGTGGCCGCTACTCGTTCAGATTAGGGGGTTCTCTCAGGTAGACCTCAGGTTGGGGGAATAAGTTTGGAGATGATGGGTGTTTTTTTGTGGTCGGTTTTTGCTCCTTGGCTTTGGGTTCTTGGTGATTTGTTGATAGTCAATGGTTGATGGTTTGGGGGTTAAGAGCTCGGAGTTTTGCGTTCTCCCTCTGTTCCCCTTACCTCCTCCGCTCCCTTTTCTCCCTTCACCTTTTACCCTTGTGCCCACTACCCATCACGCCTCTCGCTGCTTAAAATCCTGGAGAAAATCATGCGTAAGTTCTTGTTGATGCCATTCTTATTGGCTGTACTACTGGCTGCTAGCTGCGGCTCGAATACACCAACTGGGACGACGGGCAGTGAAAGCCCGGCGGTCTCTGCAGAAGCTGAATCGCTAGCAATTTATGTAGAAGAGGGTGTTGCTATTAAGGGTGCCGATCCGGTGGCTTACTTTACCGAAGATGCCTACGTTCAGGGCAGCGACGAATTTGCCCATGAGTGGGAGGGGGCGACCTGGTATTTTGCGAGTGCTGAAAACCGCGATGCCTTTGCTAACGACCCAGAAGCTTATGCGCCTGAGTACGGTGGCTATTGTGCCTGGGCAGTCAGTCAGGGGAATACTGCACCCATCGATCCAACGGCCTGGAAAATCGTCGATGGGAAGCTTTACCTCAACTACAACGAAGACGTACAAGCACGTTGGTCCGAGGATATTCCTGGCAACATTGCCAAGGCTGATGAGAACTGGCCAGGTGTTCTGACCAACTAAATTGAGATTCTTTAAAGTCCCTAAAAGCTCTTGATTAAAAGCACGGAGCAAGAAACGACATACGGTACGCTTGGATAGCGCTGGCGTGATGTTTACAACCAGCGTGCAGGAGACCCCGCTAAGCGGGGTAGCCAGCAATCATGGTAGCGAGCAAAATTTAGCGGACCTATGGCGCTCATTGTTCAAAAGTTTGGGGGAACTTCCGTTGGCTCCGTCGAGCGCATCCAGGCGGTGGCCCAGCGGGTTATGCAGACAGCCAAAGCAGGCAATCAGGTGGCTGTCGTGGTTTCAGCGATGGGTAAGACCACTGATAGCCTAGTGCGTCTGGCTCACGAAATTGCCGATAGTCCCAGTCGTCGGGAGATGGACATGCTGCTCTCTACCGGCGAGCAAGTTTCGATCGCCCTCCTCAGCATGGCACTTCAAGCAATGGGCCAGGATGCGATCTCACTGACGGGCGCACAGGTCGGTATTGTGACGGAAGCTGACCATACGCGGGCCCGGATTCTCAACATTCGGACGGAACGTATTCAGCGTCATCTGAACGACGGTAAGGTTGTGGTCGTAGCCGGATTTCAGGGGATCACGCAAAGCACCGATCTGGAAATCACAACGCTAGGGCGGGGAGGGTCAGACACCTCAGCTGTGGCCCTTGCGGCGGCGCTGGGAGCCGCTCAGTGTGAAATCTATACAGATGTTCCTGGTATCCTCACAACGGACCCTCGATTAGTGCCGGAAGCACAACTCATGGAGACGATCACCTGTGATGAGATGCTGGAGTTGGCTAGTTTAGGCGCCAAGGTTTTGCATCCGCGCGCGGTGGAAATTGCCCGTAACTATGGCATTCCGCTCGTTGTCCGCTCGAGCTGGACAGACGCTCCGGGGACACGGGTTGTGGCTCCTACCCGCCAACCCAAGTCACTCGAAGGGTTGGAATTAGTCCACCCCGTCGATGCTGTCGAGTTTGATTTGAATCAGGCAAAGGTAGCACTGTTGCGCATTCCTGATCGTCCTGGCATTGCCGCTCGTTTGTTTGGCGAGATTGCCTTTCAAGATCTAAATGTTGACTTGGTAATTCAGTCTATTCATGAAGGCAACACCAACGACATTGCCTTCACTGTGGCGCGTCAAAATCTCCCTAAGGCGGAGGCAGTAGCGGCTGCGATCGCACCGGCTCTGCGCGAGACAGCTACGGAACTCACCCAGGCTGAAGTTTTGGTCGATAACCAAGTCGCTAAGATAAGCATCGTTGGCGCGGGCATGATTGGTCGGCCTGGCGTGGCTGCTCGTATGTTCTCTACCCTGGCGGCAGCAGGCATCAACATTCAGCTCATCTCGACCTCAGAGGTGAAAGTGAGCTGTGCTATTTGCGTAGAGGATTGCGACCGGGCGATCGCAGCGCTGTGCCAAGCTTTCCATGTGACATGCTCTTTCCTCAAAGATCCTGTTAGCTCACCAAGCAAAACTGCGCTGCCTGCTGTTTGTGGAGCCGCACTGGACCAAAAGCAAGCTCAAATAGCGATCCGACACGTGCCGGATCGTCCTGGCATGGCAGCTCGGATCTTCCAGCTCTTAGCCGATGCTAGGGTCAGCGTGGACATGATTATTCAGTCACAGCGGTGTCGCCTGGTCAATGGCACGATCACCCGTGATATTGCGTTCACCGTGGCTCAGTCGGAAGCAGCTCACGCCAAAGCAGTCGTTGAAGCCGCTTCAACTGAATTGAACTGCGGCGAAGTCTCTGTGAAAGCGGCGATCGCTAAAGTGAGTGTTGTCGGCATGGGGATGATCGAGACCCCAGGCGTTGCGGCTCGTATGTTCGACGCCCTTGCTAAGCAAAACATCAATATTCAGATGATTGCCACGTCCGAAATCAAAATCAGCTGCCTGGTATCTGAAGCTGACGGTATAAAGGCGCTTAAAGCTGTCCACGATGCTTTTGAGCTATCAGGCTCTGAGCGCGTCAAGGTGCCGGCTTGATCACTAAACCACTCACACTTTGTCAACTTTCCCGCTTAGTAGGGAATTCTTGTGGTAACGTAGTTAACCGTGCTTCTTTAGTGCAGGTACTCAACAGGGGTCGCTAGCTCAGCGGTAGAGCACTCGGCTTTTAACCGATTGGTCCTGGGTTCGAATCCCAGGCGACCCATTTTTTCAAGGTTCTAAGACTTTTCCCAAATCTTTAAATAGCGCTGCCAGGAAGGCCTTGCTAGAGGCGCAACCGCCCGACTTCAAACCAGCTGGCTAGTTTTGAGCTTAGAGGGAAATTAATTTCTCTCCGCGCAGAGATTACAGATTCTCCTAACATTCCTTCATAAAGAGTAAGCTTCTGTCTTAATATTGACAGGTATGGATACCTATCGGTCCGAAGTTACGATTGCCGATGGCGAAGAAAAGATTAGGAGGATTTTATGGCGCTCGTCCCCATGCGGTTAATGCTGGATCACGCAGCTGAGAACGGCTACGGCATCCCAGCTTACAACGTCAACAACCTTGAGCAAATCCTGGCAATCATGCAGGCTGCTGATGAGACGGATAGCCCCGTTATCCTACAGGCTTCCCGTGGCGCCCGTAAGTACGCAGGTGAGAACTTCCTACGTCACTTGGTTCTGGGTGCGATCGAGACTTATCCCCACATTCCTGTGGTGATGCACCAGGACCATGGCAACAGCCCTGCGACTTGCTACTCGGCAATTCGCAACGGCTTCACCAGCGTCATGATGGACGGTTCCCTTGAAGCCGATGCCAAGACTCCGGCAAGCTTTGAGTACAACGTCAACGTTACCGCTGAAGTGGTTAAGGTGGCTCACGCCATTGGTGCCAGTGTTGAAGGCGAACTGGGTTGCTTAGGCTCCCTAGAGACCGGTGCTGGTGAAGCGGAAGACGGCCACGGCTTTGAGGGCACCCTCAGCCACGATCAGCTGCTGACTGACCCGGATGAAGCGGTTCAGTTTGTGGAAGCGACTCAGGTAGACGCCCTAGCAGTTGCCATTGGTACTAGCCACGGCGCTTACAAGTTCACGCGTAAGCCTACCGGCGAAATTTTGGCTATCAGTCGCATTGAAGAGATTCACAAGCGGCTGCCCAATACTCACCTGGTAATGCACGGTTCTTCCTCTGTGCCCCAAGAGTGGCTGGACATGATCAACGAGTACGGTGGTCAGATTCCTGAGACCTATGGTGTGCCCGTTGAGGAAATCCAGAAGGGCATCAAGAGCGGTGTTCGTAAGGTGAACATCGACACTGACAACCGTCTGGCTATTACAGCTGCAATTCGTGAGGCGGCTGCTAAGGATCCTTCCAACTTTGATCCGCGCCACTTCATGAAGCCTGCTATCAAGTATATGAAGCAGGTCTGCCGCGATCGCTACGAGGCGTTCGGCACCGCTGGTAACGCTAGCAAGATCAAGCAAGCTGGTGTTGAGGTGTTTGCTGCTAAGTACGCTGCTGGCGAACTGGATGCGAAGGTTGCTACCGCCGCTGCTGTGTAGGTCTTAGCGCCTACTCTGATTCCTTCGGGAATTTCTTGAACAGCCGATACCGCTTGAGGTGTCGGCTGTTTGCGTTTGGGCGTTGGGTTATTGCCTCTAGTAGAGCTGCACCAATGTTCCTCAACCGCAACCTACAGCGATTTTAATTGGAGCCGCCTGGTTTGTAGGCGCGTTGAGCATAAGGAGGAAAACAAGCTATGTCTCGCTTAGTCTTTATGGACAACCTGCGCGTTTTTCTGACGGTGCTAGTCGTTGCCCACCATGCAGCGCAGCCCTACGGACCTACCGGCGGCGACTGGCCTATTTTCAATCCAGAGCGGGCGGCTATTTTGGGGCCATTCTTTGCAGTGAATGCAGCCTTCTTCATGGGATTGTTCTTTTTCATCTCGGGATATTTTCTGCCGGGTGCTGGCGATCGCAAAGGCACAAGCCAACTCTTACTAGACCGGCTGCGGCGTCTGGGAATTCCCGTCTTATTTTTTGTTCTGGTAGTATTTCCACCTATTCTCTACATCCTGGCGGCTCCCTCAGAATCTTTTCTGTCTTTTTGGGTTCAGACCTACCTCGGACAATTTGAGCTTGAATTTGCCCACCTGTGGTTTTTGATGCATCTGATTGCCTACGCTGCACTGTACGCCCTATGGCGAAGGTTTGTTCGTCGGCAACAGCTCCCCGTTCTGCCGCCACCGAACCACGGCTGGATTGTGGCCTATGTCCTGCTACTTTCTGCTGTAACCTTCGGGGTGCGGATTCAGTACCCCATTGATCGCTGGATTAATTTGCTGGGGATTCTACCGACTGAAATCGCCCATTTTCCACAATATTCCAGCCTGTTTGTGCTGGGCATCCTCAGCTATCGTCAAGACTGGGTCCGCCAAATGCCTATATCACGCGGGTTAATTTGGCTGAGCATTGGATGTGGGGCGGGGCTGCTACGCTACCTCTATAGCATGAGTCAGTCTACGCTTGGCCTAACGCGTCTGATCGCAACAGGCGGTTGGGATTGGCGGGCTTTGCTCTGGAGTTTTTGGGAAGCCACAATTTGTGTGGGACTGTGTCTGGGGTTGCTGGTCTTGTTTCGTGAGCGGATTAATTTTCAGGGGCGTTTGCTGCGATCGCTATCCCAAAATGCCTACGCGGTCTACCTGAGCCATCTTGTGATCATCCTTTACCTGCAGTTCAACATTGCCGATTTAGCGGTAGGTCCTTTAGTCAAATTCGGGCTGGTCACGATCATTGGCACACCACTGTGCTTCGGTGTAAGCGTGCTCCTGCGACAACTGCCGTTTGTCAGGATAGTGGTTGCCTAGCTTTTTACCAGCCCCAAGTCCCAGCACCGCCCTTGAACGGTCCTACAATGTCACTCGTGATCCAGCCGCCGTAGAAGTCACCAGCCTGGGCTTGAACCTGCTCATCATCCACATAGCAAGCATCCATCTGGCTGGGATAGACCGCAATACAGTCCTTGATGGGTTCAAAGCGCTCTGTGGGCTGCGGATAGCGCCACACGCCATTGCTGATGGTGCGATCGCCCACTACCAAGTCGTAATACTGCGCCACTCCTTTCCATTCACAGAAGGTCGCACGCTGTGTAGGCACGAGATATTGCTGCTGCACGTCCGCTAGCGGAATGTAATAGACCGGCGGATGGCTGGTTTCTAGGACCCGCCACGTCTGCTGTGAATCCGCGATCGTCTCGTTATTGAAGACTATGCGAATGCGTCGCGGTGATTGCTCTACATGTGGTGGACGGGGATAATCCCAAACGGATTCTTGTCCGGGTCCCGGCTCTATGCGCTGCACCATGTAAAATTTCCTTGATTACTAATATTTGCATTTTACCGGGGTTCTTGAGGACTAGTTTCCTTGAAGGAAATCGGTGTCTGGAAGGCAGAATGAGGAAACGCAAACTCGCACGACGTCAGTTGATAAAGGGACTTGGGGCGATCGCGGCCCTCACCCCCCTAGCCACTTCTCAGCGGGCGCAGGCGCAGGCCAGCACAGCGCCCCTCTTGAAACCCCCCCGCCTCCAACCGGGCGACACCATCGGCATCATCAGCCCGGCTGGGGCCACCTTTCGCCGCGAAGACCTTGATATTGTGACGGACGCGGTGCGCGGCTTGGGGCTGACATCTCAGACCGCTCCTCACGTGCTGGATCGCTATGGGTATTTAGCAGGGCAGGATCGCGATCGTGCTGCTGATATCAACCAATTTTTTGCGGACCCGACCATTGCAGCGCTCTTACCCATCCGGGGGGATTGGGGCAGCGCTCGGGTTCTCCCTTATTTGGACTATGACCTGATTCGCCAAAATCCCAAAATCATTACCGGCTTTAGCGATCTGACAGCACTACTACTGGGCATTACCGCCCAAACCGGCCTTGTCACCTTTCATGGCCCCAATGGTCTCACTGCTTGGCGACCGGACCAGACCGATCCTTTCCGGCAAATTCTGTTTGAAGGACAAGCCTTGACTTTTGAGAATGCCCCTGCCGCCGAAGACAGCGATCGCCTCATGCAGGTGAAATTCCGCATCAACACTATCACCTCCGGCCAAGCTCAAGGACGGCTCTACGGTGGCAACCTGTCGGTCCTGTCTGGCATTGTGGGGTCGCCCTATCTACCTGACCTCGCTGGAGCCATCCTGTTTGTTGAAGATGTTGGCGAACCGATTTATCGCATTGATCGCATGCTCACCCAGCTGAAGCTAGCAGGCGTTCTGGACTCGCTGGCAGGCTTTGTCTTCGGGCAATGTACCAACTGTGGACCCTCGAACGGCTATGGGGCTTTGACTTTGGAGGACGTTCTGCAAGACCACATTGCGCCACTCGGAATCCCAGCTTGGTCTAATGCTGCGATCGGGCATGTCGAGCCGATTTTGACTTTGCCTATGGGCATGGAAGTGACAATTGATGCCGATGTCGGGCGGATTCGGATGTTGGATGGGGCGATTACTTAACGTCCCGCTTCACCAGCACCCCATTGAGGAAAATATCGGTGAGGCCTTCGGCAAGTTCTTGCATGGATTTGGGGGAGCCGGCTTCATCACCGAGGGTTGATTGGCTGAATCCGGAAATAGCAAACATTCCTAGAAAAATGCGAGCCACGACGCGCGGATTCATGGGTCGATAAATGCCACGGTCCATCGCGGTTTGAAAGAAGGCTTCAGCAACGTCCGTCATTTTGGCAATTACTTCACTTTGAACCTGCTCGCGGAGTTCTGGATGGAACTGAGCTTCCATAAAACAAACCCGCATCATGTCAGCATTGTGGCTAAAATTCCCCATGCGACGGCGCATCACTTGACCGATTGCCTTATAGCTCGCCATCTCGCTGAGTTCAGTCAGTAGATCGGTCAAAATCTCGACCCAACCAGCGGTTGCGACTTCTATCAAAATCGCCTTCTTGCTTTCAAAGTGACGAAATAACGTTCCCTCTGCAACCCCCGCTGCCTGAGCTAAATCCCGAGTGGTGGTCCCGCTATACCCGCGTCGTGCAAAAAGACGCTGAGCCGCCTTGAGAATTCGGGCTTCAGTATCGTTTGCGGTGCCTGAGAGAGAGGTTTTGTATTGGGTAATCATGAAAGAAGACCTAAAATGACCGCTAGCGACTCTGTCTAATAGAGTCATTTTGCAGTCATCGACACAGAATCGGATTTTTCAGTTCATATAACCTCACACTTGGAATATCCGGTCTCTCATCTTTGTATGCCCTTTAAGGAAACTGAAAACGCCCCTGGCTATCAAGTCAAAAGCTTTCTACAGACTGTCAGCTTATTGAGACCTGTCGGTTCAGACTAGCGGTCGCATAGAAAAGCCAGGGCTTTTAGACTGGTAGAAGCGATCGTTTGGTTACTGAATTACTCAACATGAAGCTTCATCTCAAAATTTGGCGTCAAGCGGGCGCTGACCAACCTGGAAGATTTGAGCAGTACAGCGTTCTGAATGCCGAGCCAGATATGTCCTTTTTAGAATTGCTGGATGTGCTGAATGAACAACTGATTCATACGGGCGATCGCCCCGTTGAATTTGATCACGACTGCCGCGAGGGGATCTGTGGCTCCTGCGGCATGATGATCAACGGACAGGCCCATGGTCCGCGATCGCAAACTGCTGTCTGTCAGCTTTATCTGCGTCACTTTCAAGACGGCGACACGATTACATTGGAACCTTGGCGGGCCAATGCGTTTCCTGTGATCAACGATCTTGTCGTTGATCGCTCTGCCTTTGATCGCATCCTCATGGCTGGGGGATACATCGCAGTCAAAACCGGATCAGCTCCTGAGGCTAACAGTCTGCCAATTCCTAAGAGCGACGCTGATTTAGCTTTTGACTACGCCAACTGCATCGGCTGTGGAGCTTGCGTTGCAGCCTGTCCTAATGCCTCTGCATCCCTCTTCACAGCGGCCAAAGTGGCCCATCTCTCTCTACTCCCTCAGGGGCATCCCGAACGGAAGCAGCGCGTCAAAGCGATGACTGACCAGATGACTACCGAAGGCTTTGGCGACTGCTCCAACCATGGTGAATGTGAGGCGGTCTGCCCCAAGGGTATTTCGATCGATACGATCGCGCGCATGCGCCGGGAATACGTGAAGGCCCTTTTCTAGGAAAACAGCTTTAGGAAGACAGCCACGCTGCTGCTGCAATCTCATTAGGTGAGAGGCGATCGTTCAGAATAGTGCCGTCGCGAAACCAGATAGTGCGATAGCACTGTTGTGCAACTTCGGCATCATGGGTCACCATCACAAGGGTCATACCATCACGGTTGAGCGCCGCAAAAATATCCATAATGCTCTGGCTGGTCTTGGAGTCGAGGGCTCCCGTAGGCTCATCGGCTAGCAAGAGTTTGGGACGATTCACAATGGCGCGGGCGATCGCGACCCGCTGCTGCTGCCCCCCTGACAGTTGATTTGGTCGGTTGTGCAGACGATTGCCAAGACCTACTTGCCGGAGCGCTTTGGTTGCTCTTGCTTGACGCTTGGGTTTGGCAACATTCGCATACACCATCGGTAGCATGACATTTTCTATCGCGGTTAGCTGGGGCAGTAGATGAAACTGCTGAAACACGAAGCCAATCTTACGATTACGAATATCCGCTAGGGCATCGGCCCTCAAGGTACTGACAGAAACATCATCCAACCGATAAGCACCCCCAGTCGGGCGATCCAAGCAACCAATAATATTCATCGCCGTCGATTTGCCAGAGCCCGAAGGCCCCATGATGGCGCAGTATTCACCCGGCTGAATGGATAGACTAACATCGTTGAGAGCAGTCACTGCCAGGTTGCCAACGCCATAGGTTTTCGTAATGTGGTGTAGGTCAATGAGTGCCATGAGTGAAGTCACGTAGGTTTTCAGAATGGCTGAGTCCCTTTTGCCGGATACCTGAATTGCGTCGAAGATGCGGACAAGAATTGATTGCTGCTAGCTACGTAGAGCGACGATAGGGTCTAAGCGAGCCGCTCTCCGGGCGGGAAGAATGCCAAAAATGAGGCCAATGCCTCCGGAGACTGTAAAAGAAATGGCGATCGCCGTCAGGCTAATGCCGCCTGATAAGGGACTGAGCAATGTCAACACAACGATGCCCGTAATTCCCAGAGCCGTCCCGATGGCTCCCCCTGTGACAGCCAGAACAACGGCTTCGATAGTGAATTGCGACAAGATGTCGATGCTCTTGGCGCCGATCGCTTTACGCAAGCCAATTTCGCGCGTTCGTTCCGTCACGGATACCAGCATGATGTTCATAATGCCGATGCCACCCACCAGGAGCGAAATACTGGCAGTGCATACCAGCATCAGCACCAGAATGTTGGTGATACTATTCGCGGTTGACAATAAGTCTTGCTGGCTCTGAACCGTAAAGTCGTTATCGCCGCGCAAAATACCATGGCGCAACCGCAATAAATTCATGATTTGGTATTGGGCGGCGCTGGTATCCTCTTCGCTACTCGCTGAGACGGCAATCGTCTGTACTGTAGGACTGGTCTTCCCGAATTCCTGCCCAACGAGCTGATCTGCCATGACTTGGATGGGAATGTAAATAGCCTCGTCTTGGTTTTGGCCGAAGGAAGAGCCTCGCTCTGCTGCGATGCCAACCACTGTAAAACTCAAGCTGTTGACACGAATTCTTTGCTCCAAAGGCGATGCCTGGCCAAACAGAATACGAGCTGTTTCACTGCCCAACACAGCAACTTGTAGTTTGCTTTGCACATCAACTGGGCTGAGAAATCGACCTTGGGCCATCGCAACATTTCTGACTGACAAATATTCAGGGGTTGTGCCAACAACGTTAGCCTGGGTCTCAGCGACACCCCGAGTCACGCGAAAACGCTGACTTTTTTCAGGCGAAACGGCGGTGATGGCTAAAACCTCCGCTGCGATCGCTTCAGCATCGGCCAGGGTCAGGGTATCAGCTCTGGTAGATCCGGCTAAAGGACCCCGCTGAGCATCCCCAGGTGTAATAAACAAAACGTTGGTGCCCAGCTCTTCAAACTGCCGCGTCACATAGATTTGAGCCGCCTGCCCCACTGCGACGATCGCAATGACAGAAGCATTGCCGATAATGATGCCCAGCATTGTCAGGCTGCTGCGCAGTTTATTGGCTCCTAAGGTTTTGAGAGCCATGCTGGCATTTTCGAATACGTTAAAAGCCATGATGGTCGTGAATGTAGTGAGTCGGATTTCTCGCAAGGGGGTCTATTGCACAAGCACCTCTTGCGTTGTCGGAATTCAGTCCTGAAGGGACTTGAGCGATGGAGCCAGAGAATTTGATTCTTTGGCGGAGGTGCGGGTTGGACGAAGACTTGTGTATGCACGGTAGAGTGATGGGGTAGTGGAATGATGGGGTGGCTTTGTATTAGCGGACACTTCGTTTTTGCAAATGCCAAACTCGATGGTTCTAAGGCAACGGTGAAACGGTTTCATTCGCCTGCCTGCCCTCCGGCAGATCTAAAAACACGCGATCGCCCATCTCCAGCCCCGACAGCACCTGCGTTTTGTTCCCTTGTGTGAGCCCGACGGTGATGGGCTGAAATACTGGATTGCCTGCCTCATCGGGTACCCGGACGCCGAGTTCACCGGCTTCAGTTGCGATCGCAACAGTCGGTACAGTCAGGGCATTGGCCAAAACATCCCCCATAAAAATGGCATCTACCGTCATCCCAGAACGGAGCTGGTCCAAACCAGTGCGTAATTCCACCATTACTTGAAAGGTCGTTACATTGTTCTCAATTACGGCTTCGGGGGCGATACGCCGGACCTCGCCTTCAAAGGGCTGATTGGGTAAGGCATCCGCTAAAATTTCCACCGACTGCCCCACATTGACTTGGCCAATATTGGCTTCCGCGACATCAACCTCAACCTCAAGTCCAGAAGAAAGAGCCAGAATTGAACTCGATGTGGCTGAGGCGGTTGCCGAGGCGCTCGTTGTGGGGGTGACGATCGCACCAACAGTGGCGTAAGTCTGTTTCACGATGGCATCAAAAGGGGCAACGATTTGGGCGTCGTCTAGCTCGGTTTCAATCATGGCAACCTGGGCTTTGGAGGCAGCCACTGCAGCCTCAGCCACCGCAATATCTTCAGGGCGCGATCCGTTGAGAAGTTCATCCAGTTGCTCTTGAGCCTCATTCGAGTTGGCTTCTGCAACCTGGGACTCATTAATGTACTGATCCAGTTCGTTTTGGGAAATGGCACCCTGGGCTGCGAGTTCACGAAAACGATTGAGCTGAGTAGCGGCTAGTGCCTGCTGCGATCGAGCCGCTTCAACCTGAGCTTCGGCGCGTTGAATGGCTTCTTGGCGATCGCCGGCTAGCACTTTTGCATATTCAGCCTCAGCCTGAGCGAGTTGTGCTTGCCGCTGATCTAGTTCAGATTGCAAGCTACCCGTATCCATCTGAGCTAGCACTTGTCCCGCTTGCACAGTATCTCCTTGCTCAACGTACAAAGCTTCTAACTCCCCAGTGGTTTTAGGGCTAAGGTTGACCGTGTCAACCGAAACGACGGTGCCGCTACCGTCAAAGCGAATAGTTAGGGATTCCTGAGTCACAGGCGTGGTTAATTCCACCACGGCGTCCTCTCGCGATTGGTGAGACGATAGCGATAGCAGACCACCCAACAGCCTCAGCAACAGCAGTGTGCTACCTAACAGAAGCAGCATCCACAGCCAGCGCCGCAAAGGTAGCAGCCCTTTGAGCAAAGCCTGATTCTTCATAGCAGTCGAGAAATACTAACGGGATCGAGGAATGGGTCAATCCTAAGGAAAATTCCCTGATCACTGCCTGAAGCAAAGCTCCCAAACTCCCCCGGAAAAATGTCCTGTCAACAATTGAGACAATTGTCCTAATGCCCAAACAGAGCAATAGGAGGTTGAGCCCTAGAGGGGTTTAAATCAGACCCTATAAAGTTAGAGCTAGCGAGAATTTGGTGAGGGCAGAAATCGGTGAAACTAAACATGATGCGATCGCCCTCTCCCCGGCGACAACTCCTTTACTTGGAATGGTTTTTGCTAGGAATGGCGGTGTTTATGACACTGACATTCATAACCATCACTTCCGATGCAGCAATTGCTTGGACCAAGTTTCTACTCGTAATTCCCTTTGGATTAATGGGCCTGCGCCTGCCTCAATACTATGGGACCAAGCTGGCCTATACAGCTGCTGAATTGAGCTTGATACTCTTATTAACTTCGGATGTTGGTGGACCGCCAATAATGTTGCGATTGCTACCGCAACTAGGACTGGTTGTGGTCATCCGTAGCTGTCAGCTATTTCAAACTCGGGGACGGATGATGGTGTTAGGAGCCATTCTGATCCTCTACTGGTTCATTGCTTCTTCTGAACTTGATCCCATCATCAGTCAGAACATTCAACGTTTACACTCCCCTGAGTTTGGTGCTGCATCTCTTTCACAGTGGCAGATAAATGCCCTTAAGATAAATGCCTTACTCTTCTTTGGCATGGTGATGGTATTTGTTTCGTTGCTGGTAAACGCCCTGCTGTCGGCTTATCGCAGTCAACAAGAGTTAGTAGTTGCCCATGAGAAATTGCGGCGCTATGCAGCCAAAATAGAGGGCCAAGCCACACTTCAGGAACGTAACCGCATTGCCCGCGAGATCCATGATTCTTTGGGGCACTCCCTCACAACACAAACAATTCTGCTGGAAAACGCTTTGCTGTTTTTGCCTTCAAGTACAACTCAGGCCAAGAGCTATTTACTTAGCGCTAAGGATGGTGCTTACCAGGCCCTCCGAGAGGTTTCGCGCTCAGTATCGGCGCTGCGGACCAGTCCTCGCGAAGCCCTCCTACCGGTTGCTATTCCCGCATTGGTGAAAGACATCTGCACACCTGGCCAGATTGTTTCCGAGTGCACGGTTGAGCTACCGGAGCCCTTGTCTGAGGACATCAATCTGGCCCTATTTCGTATCGTGCAAGAAGCCCTGACGAATGTAGTCAAACACAGTCAGGCAACGCAGGTAACGGTAAAACTGGTAGCCAAACGCGATCGCCTCCATCTAGAAATTTTGGATAACGGTCGGGGCTTCAATCCCGGTCAGAACACGACCGGATTCGGTCTGCGAGGTATGCGTGAACGGGCTACGGATCTGGGAGGAACTTGCCAAATCTGGAGCGCTCCCGGCGAAGGATGCCGCATCAGCATTATCGTGACTTTGCCCAAGCTTCTGGGCCATCCAGCCTAAACTTGAAGGCGATACCTTGTGCATTTCGGTCTAACGGAACATGAAGCGCGCTCATTTTTAGGGGATTTCCAGGAAAGAATTTACCAACTGTAGGGTGTCATTAGCGGAGCGTAATGCACCGCAGCCCGGTATTTTTATTCCTGGAAATCCCCTTAGTAAGCGGCTCTCATCGTGATTCAAGCTTGAGTTTGCAGCTGTTGCATCAACCAGTTTGCCGCTGCTGTATTCGTTTCCGTATCCAATCGCTCCAGCATTTGTTCTAAGAGCGCAATAGGTAGATCCGTCAGTACTTTCGAGACCTGCATAGGTTCATACGTGCCAGTTTTTGACAGGCCAAAAGCAAAAAGCCGCATCCCTTTTACATCAATGACCCAGTATTCAGGAATTTTCAAGCTGGCGTAGAGCTGCTTTTGCTCATCCAAATCCACACTCAAGGTCGTGTCAGCAATTTCTCCCACCAAATCTGGCAAGCGATGGCGCGGCGCGATAATCCGACGTGGTTCACCTAGCTGCCATCGAGGAATGTTCTCACCTTTGTACAACACCAAATCAGGAGTACAGGCTTGCGTTTTTGGCTTTTCAATCAGGCAACGGCCATAGGATTGCAGCACAACTTCGGGATGTAAAAAAGCCCAGACAAAGAGAGCCGCAGTCATTAAGTCACTAAATGAAGCATGACTCGGTCCTTCTGTACCCATATCAACCCACAAACACCCCTGATGAAATGCAATTTTGCGCCAATCAAGCGTCTCGCTGTCGCGCACAGCGACATAGTCCTGCCAGGTCGCATCGCGCCGTTGGAGGAGTGTAGCTGTTTGGCTATCCTTGTTTAGAGAAATAGTCATCAAGAGGCATCTTGTGCGTCGAATGCAGTTGTTTCAACTTGGCTTCATAGTAGCGACATTTGTTCGAGGACGAAGGGACGGATGAAGGATTGAACTATGATTCACCTGCTGCTGGTAGAGGACCAAACCATTATTCGCCAAGGGCTCGCCAACCTACTAGAGGCCCAACCCGATTTGACGGTTGTTGGCGATGCTGAAAATGGTCAGCAGGCTATTGAGCAAGTCACGGCCCTCTACAACACACCGCGTCAACCAGATGTCGTTCTAATGGATATCCGGATGCCCCAGGTGGATGGCGTGGCTGCGACTCGGCAAATTTGTACAGCGTTTCCAGAGGTCAAAATTCTGGTTCTTACAACCTTTGATGACGACGAATACGTACAGCAGGCAATGCGTTATGGAGCTAAGGGATATTTGCTTAAGCAGACTCCGATCGAGGATGTGGCAACCGCTATTCGGGTTGTTCACCAGGGATATACCCATATGGGGCCGGGCCTATTTGAGAAAACGCTGACTTCACCAGAGACGCTACCAACCTCCATGCCATCGACTTCGCCTAAGTTGGCTGCCCTATCGCCCCGCGAGCAAGAGGTGCTTAAGCTCATCAGCACGGGTCTGAGTAATCGGGAAATTGCTCAGACTCTCTTCATTTCTGAACGCACGGTTCGGAACCATGTCACGAGCATTTTGAGTCAGCTACAGTTGCGCGATCGCACGCAAGCCGCTTTGTTTGCCAGTAATTTTTGGCATCGCCAACAGTGACCTTTGTCCGGTCTATAGCTCATTGGCACTTCAGAAGAGGGGCTCCTCTGAAGCCATGGTTTCTTCGGCTGTGTAGGGCGATCGCAGCGTCTCCAGACCGGTAAAATCATGCAAATCCGTATCGGCCAACTGCGAGGCCGAGACGTTCTGGAGGCTGCGGAAGATTGAGTCTACTCGACCCGGTGATTCCTGCTCCCACTGAGTCAGCATTTGCTTAATCTGCACGCGCTGCAGGGTTTCTTGCGAACCGCAGAGAGTGCAGGGGATGATAGGAAACTGACGCTGACGGGCGTAGCGAGCGATGTCTTTTTCAGGGCAGTAGGCCAGGGGACGGATGACGATATGGCGGCGATCGTCTGTGAGTAATTTGGGCGGCATGGCTTTCATGCGCCCCCCATGGAACATATTGAGAAAAAAGGTTTCGATAATGTCGTCCCGGTGGTGACCCAGCGCGATTTTCGTGACGCCCTCCTCGGCTGCAACTCGATACAGTGCACCCCGCCGCAGTCGCGAACACAAGCCACACATCGTCTTGCCTTCAGGAATGACACGTTTCACAACGCTGTAGGTATCCTGTTCCACGATGCGAAACGGCATACCAATCTGTGTTAAATACTCAGGCAATACATGAGCTGGAAAATCTGGCTGCTTTTGGTCCAGATTCACAGCCAGCAGTTCAAACCTGACCGGCGCACTTCGCTGCAGGCTCATCAGCATGTCTAAAAGCGTGTAAGAATCCTTCCCTCCTGAAAGGCACACCATGACCTTGTCCCCATCCTGAATCATGCCGTAGTCATGGATAGCCTTACCGACCTGCGATCGCATCCAGGCCTGTAACTTTTTGAACGTCTTTGAAGTCGGTACAGCAGCAGCGGCAACTGTCATGAATTTGTTGCTGGGAGAACGTGTCTATTTTAGGCGGCGAACAGCCAAAGTGGATTTTAAGCGGCAGCATTGGGATTTTCCGCCGACGCCGTCTATCCATCCCCCCTGCTAACCGCCTCCCGAAATGCCATTACCGCATCAAACTGCTCCTCAGGCTTCACATGGGTTGCTAGCAGCGTCATATCCAGCGTGGGTAATAGCTCACTTTGGCTCATTCGTTCATATCCGGTTGAACGGAGTCGGTAGATAGCAAAGTTACCTGCTTGCCAGACCCAGACTTCTAAAACACCTAAACCCTTATAAATATCCAGTTTGTCCACTAGTTCGCGGGTAATAACGACCTCAATTGCGAGATCGGGAAACTCCTTTTTGCTGCCCAAGCAATAGCATTCATCCGGTTCCAGACCTCGTTTTTTGGCCGCTTTGCGAAATGTCGTTGATCCCCCTGCATGGAAGCGCGTCCGTGTTTCTTGAAGATACGTCTCGAACAACATTCCGATCATTTTCTTGAGGTCTTCATGCTCTGGGGAATTCGTCATAATCTCTAGTTCCCCTTCCAAGTAGCTCAGCCTCAGAGTTGGAAAATCGTCGGCGAAAACCTCCACTAATGCTTCGTATTGCTGCCAAGCGACCCCCTGCAAAAGCACTCGTTGCTCAGCAACTGCAGCAGATGATTGGGGTATCAGCTGAGAAACCATGAAACCAAGACCTCAGATGAAGTGGCATCCTCATCATTCTAAAAGCCTGGAAGCCTGGTCGCGTTGGCCACATCCCTTTCTACCAGTGATACTCTGATAAGGCTGCTCAGTTTCTCTTAATTACGCGTCTTCAAATTAAATGGCACTTACCGTTCTAAATTCCTTGGTGACTGTAGAGGGCGGTCTCATCGCCTCTATGTGGGCCTTAGAAAAGTTTGTCTGGGCAGATTACCGGCTGGCTGTGCTCTTCACTGTACTGGTACCGCTGATTTTGCTGCTCTGGGCCTTCATCAAAAAATCCGACAGTATTCAGCTGCTGCTGACTATTTACTGGAAAGTTGCCAGTTTGCTCATGATCACGGTTTATCTCATGATCGGAGGCTTCAGTTTCAGCTTCATTTCAGGGCTGATGGCGCGCATCCTTATCCCCATTAGTCTTTGGTTTTGGGAAGACCTGAACGAAGAAATTCGTGAGCAGTCTCGTACACCGCTGCGATTTGCATTCGTCGCTTGGCGATGGGCCGTCACAATCTACAGTGCTGCTGGGGCTGTCTTCTTTGCCTTTTTCCTGCCCTGTGCCTTTTCGCAAGCTCGCTTCGCGAGTGAAGCCTGCGAAACTTGGTTGCAGCCGCCTTTGCTGTATAAATACTACTTCCATTTCGCCTACACGAACGGATTCCTAGGCTTTTTCGGCATTGTAGGCCTGATCATTTATTTGATTTCGTTAGCCTACTTTGTCTTTGTTCGACTAGGACGTCAGGGACGCTCGGCAATGAGCTAACGCTATGACAGACACACTGCCGATTCACCAGTTAGAGCGATATACACTGCGATTCCCAGAAGAAGTGCTGATAGTCAATGCCACGATCGCGGGGGAAGCTGAGTACGTAGTTGTTTTTCGCGGCTTCTCTAGTTCTTTGACCCGGCCTACCGATCCTGATCCAGAGGTTCCAGTCCTGCCGGCTGAGGCCACTATTGAAACTATTGACCGACTGCAAGGGCCATACACGCCGGACAATCCCCAGTATCTGGAACAGGCGATCGCTTGGTCAGACTTCCGCGATCGTCTCACGCAGATAGGTCTTTAAATTGGCTTGCAACGATTGTGCTTAAAATGCCTGTCTCATCATTCTCGCGGGACACCCAGTACAGAAGTTACTGATCAGCTTCTTAATGATGGAACTAACTTGTCCACCTGTACCTGTCATGGCACATTACAATTAACATTCCTGATGATCTGGCTCAGCGACTACAGATAGTTCAGTCTCAACTTCCGAAAGTTCTAGAGCTAGGTTTGCAAGAGTTCCAATTGCAGCAGCGACAGTCGAACTTTTTAGACGAGCAAGAAATCATTACCTTGCTGGCAAGTCAGCCTACATCAGAGCAAATTCTGGCAATTCGTCCGTCGCCAGAATTCCAGGCACGTGTGAGCGATCTATTGGCACAAAGCAAATCCGGAGCCTTGCCTATCAAAGGAGAAGCAGAGTTAGAGAGGTATCTGACATTGGAACATCTCGTACGCTCCGCTTGCTGAGGATGCATCTCGTGGCGATATCTATTTTTCAGGGGAGATAATACTGTCGGGCCTTGAATGTAGCAAGCGCAGCCAGAGCCAGCCGACGATACAGCCGATCGCGTAGTACGGAAAGTCACTCCAGATAAAGGTATTCCCTAGTACCAATCGACCGGGAAGTGTGGCGCGGATGGCTTGGAGCCAAGCGGGTTGCCACAGCTGTAGGAACTCTAATAGACAGGTGGCAATAAAGACGTCGAGAGCGATCGCGGCAGGACGCATCCGGGGCCAGATCCAAGCCACAAGCAGAATCCAAAACACCTCGTACGGAATCCCTCCAAACGCATCATTCAACCAGGCTTGCCCCACACCTCGATAGAACTTAGTAACAAGCCCAAACGGCACAATAAAAGCAATACTCAGCGACAGATTGCGACGATAGCGAGTCATATATCTCTGTTCCGAAAGCAATACACGGTCCAATCAATCTCCCCTTTTCCCTTTCTCCCCTTCCCCTTTTCCCTTTCTCCCCTTCCCCTTTTCCCTACTCTTCCCTTCCCCTTTTCCCTTTCTCCCCTTCCCCCCTACTCCCTCACGCCCCCTTCCCCGCTCAAATCATTCCCGAAAAAGCCGCTTCTATGGCACTCTGAAGATGGCGCAATCAGCAAACCTACATAAGAGCGTAAAGGGCCATGCAAACCCTCCCGTCTCCTCCTACTATCTCTACCCCTACTGAAACTGCATTTGATACCACCATTCACCGCCGTAAAACCCGTCCTGTCCAGGTAGGTGACGTTACCATTGGAGGCGGACATCCAGTGGTTGTCCAGTCCATGATCAATGAAGACACCCTGGATATTGATGGCTCCGTCGCAGCCATTCGACGGCTCCATGAAATTGGCTGTGAAATTGTCCGAGTTACGGTCCCCAGCATGGCGCATGCTAAAGCTCTCGCTACGATTCGGCAGAAGCTGGAAGCGACCTATCGACCAGTTCCTCTGGTCGCAGACGTTCACCACAACGGCATGAAAATTGCCCTGGAAGTCGCCAAGCATGTCGACAAAGTTCGTATCAATCCGGGGCTGTATGTATTTGAGAAGCCTCAGACAAATCGCACGGAATATACCCAAGCAGAATTTGAAGAAATCGGCGACAAAATCCGCGAGACGCTGGAACCCCTCGTTATTTCCCTACGGGATCAAAACAAAGCTATGCGGATCGGTGTGAACCACGGTTCCCTGGCTGAGCGCATGCTGTTCACCTATGGTGATACCCCCGAAGGGATGGTGGAGTCAGCCCTGGAATTCATTCGTATTTGCGAATCGCTGGACTACCGTAATTTGGTGATGTCGCTGAAAGCTTCGCGAGTGCCCGTAATGCTAGCCGCCTACCGTCTGATGGTAAAGCGGATGAACGAACTCGGTATGGACTATCCCCTACACCTAGGTGTGACCGAAGCTGGCGATGGTGAATATGGCCGCATCAAATCGACTGCGGGAATTGGTACTCTGCTAGCAGAAGGCATCGGTGATACCATCCGAGTCTCACTAACAGAAGCCCCGGAGAAAGAAATCCCTGTTTGCTACAGCATTTTGCAAGCGCTAGGCCTTCGTAAAACCATGGTGGAATACGTGGCGTGCCCTTCTTGCGGACGCACACTGTTCAATTTGGAGGATGTGCTGCATGAGGTTCGGGAAGCCACAAAGCACCTCACCGGACTGGACATTGCTGTGATGGGCTGCATTGTGAATGGACCTGGCGAAATGGCAGATGCCGATTATGGGTATGTTGGCAAAACGCCAGGATACATCTCCCTGTACAGAGGGCGTGAAGAAATCAAGAAAGTACCTGAAGACCAAGGTGTTGCCGAACTCATTAATTTGATCAAAGCCGATGACCGCTGGGTTGACCCTTAAGGAAGTGCGATCGATAAAAGCTCTCTTTTGAATAGATAGGCCTCAGATAGCAGTTAAAACTGAGACAGCATGAAGAGCAGCCGATGCAAAAAGGTCGCAATCAGCCTCTTCCTGAAAATCTGAAAGTTTTAGGAAGATCTAATTAGGTGGCTTTCATTTGCTATCGTAGAGCGACTGTTAAAGTGCCTGATTCGCGACTCATACTGCATTAAGTCGCGTGTGCTAGATTGGGCATACCTGCCTTCGGAAGATAGATTTATGACGATCGCAAAGCGCGGATTAGTGTTAGGGGCAACTGCAGCGGCAGCTGCAGGGGTCATTGTTGTGCTCACAGGAGTACACGTGAATCAAGAGGGGAAGGCTTTTAACCTCTTTGAAGAAAGTCCTAAAGAAGTCATTGACGAAGTCTGGCAGCTAGTTGATCGCACCTATGTGGATGCTACGTTCAACCAAGTTGATTGGGAAGCAGTCCGCACGGATTACCTAGAGCAGGAATATACCAGTCGTGAAGCGGCTTATGAGGCTGTCCGCGAAATGCTGGGTCTCTTGAACGATCCCTATACACGCTTTATGGATCCTCAAGAGTTCCGCAACATGCAGATCGATACTTCTGGGGAACTCACAGGGGTAGGTATTCAAATTACTCAAGAGGAAGACTCAGACAACATCGTAGTTGTCGCACCCATTGAAGATACTCCCGCGTTTGAGGCAGGCTTACGCTCTCAAGACGTCATCACTGCGATTGATGGCGAGAGTACAGAGGGCATGGAATTAAATGATGCTGTCAGCCGTATTCGGGGCCGAGTTGGCACCGAGGTGACTCTGACTATCCGCCGTGAAGATGAAGTCATCGACTTTGAACTGACGCGTGCCCGCATCGAAATTCATCCAGTTCGTGCCTCAATCAAAGAAACCCCTGCAGGTCCTGTAGGGTATATCCGGCTAACGCAGTTCAGTAATAATGCTGCGGGTGAAATGCGGGACGCCATTGAAGATTTAGAAACCCAGGCCGTGACAGGCTATGTCTTAGATCTCCGCTCTAACCCAGGAGGACTCCTTTATTCCAGCATTGAAATTGCCCGGATGTGGCTGGATGAGGGCACCATTGTCTCTACGGTCAATCGACAAGGTGTGGTCGATGAAGAATCCGCTAATAGCCGATCGCTAACCGATAAGCCTTTAGTCGTTTTGGTGGATGGTGGATCGGCAAGCGCCAGCGAAATTCTTTCAGGCGCTCTCCAAGATAATGACCGGGCTCAGTTAGTTGGAACCAAAACGTTTGGCAAAGGACTTGTACAATCAGTGCGGAGTCTACCCGATGGCTCGGGTGTTGCCATTACCATTGCTAAGTACCTGACGCCGAGCGGTCGCGATATCAACAAGCAAGGCATTGAACCGGACTTTATTGTTGAGCTTTCAGATGAGGAACGCGAATATCTCGCTGAAGATCGTGAGCGTATTGGGACTACTGAGGATCCGCAGTATGCTAGGGCTCAAGAGCTTTTGATCGAGGTTGTGCAGGCAGAAGAGAGTCCATCAGCTCAGTTACAGCCATAGACAGCGTCAGAAACGACCGTTTGTCTTAAGAGAGTGCAATTTACCCGCGTGGAGTCAATCATTTGATTGTTCCTACGCGGGTTTACACTTGCCTGCACGAATTAATCCCACCCGGCGGGCGATCGCGTCGCCTTGCGACTCAAAAGGCCCCCACTTCGCTTGAGCGATCGTTTCATCAAGCTCGCTGGAGACAACGATTTGGCATGTACCAGATTCTGATTTGACGATATACCAGGCAGAGGGCTCACTCATGATTAGTCAATCTGTTATTTGCTAATTTCGAGCGTATCAGTCAAGCTCCAAAGCAGCCATTCCAAATTCTTTCATAAAAACATCTCCCCCGGAGGACTGCTTTGGCCTAACTGAGGCAATATAAATGCTGTACACCCAGGTTAGTCCTTGACCATTACTCAACTCGCTGAAGCTTAGGAGAAAAGTAAATCAAGAGAGTTGGAAATACCTGAAAGACTTATAGCTTACACTCTTCAAGTCTAGAAACAAGAGCAGAAAAGGTTCCTATGAGATCAACCTCTGAGGTCCCGACAACAAAGGCAGGTGAACCAAATAGAAAGCCATAAAGGCATACAGGAAGATGGCCATTAGGCGCGTTGATATGAGTTTTAACATCAGAGTAACTAATCCATGCATCGCCTACGCGCCAACCAACTTGATCTCCAAACTTTTCCCAGATTTCATTGAGAATATGTATACTGTCAAGCTTTGTATCGAACTCAACATAAATATCTCTTTGTGCACTGAAGCCAAACCTACCTTTGCTATACGTTGACCACAGGTAATTAATTGTTTGGAGATCGACACAAGGAAAGTTTTTGAAGTCTTCGCCTCGAATCCAGTCATCTTCGCTACGTCCGACAACTTCCAACATCCGACGCGCTGTTTCCATATCAGCCGCTTTCCATTCCTTATTTTTTAATAGAACCTTCAGTAGGCTGTAATCGATGCCTCTTTCAGAGTGAAGTTCATTCCCGTTATCCTCGTCTAGTTCACATAGTTCGGACTCCATAAGCAATTGAAAGATATGTATCTGAAAAGCTTCTAGGCTGTCCCAAGCAGCACGGAACTTTCCAAAGTTGGGACTGGTGAATGAGTAGGTGGTTCCGCCACCAATTCTAGGAGGTTCGAACCCCAACACCTTTCGCTGGTGTGGAAGTTGATCCCAGTCTGCTTGTTTCGGCAACCAAACAATTCTTACCCAGCGGAAATAGCCAACTTCACTTTCTCTCACCTCATTATCCAGCATTTCTACGACGTGTGTAACTCTTGCGTGTTGATTTAGGAGCATAAGGTCGCCTTTTGAAGCTGATTTCGCACCCCTACTTTTCAATGGCCAAAAAAGCTCAAAGACACGATTCTCTATTAAAGAACCTGTTTGTTGAATACGTTCTAAGGTGTAAGCCCAGCCATCACTTGGATCTCGAACATTTTTAAGAAAAAGTAGCTTCGAAGGATCGCATTTGATTAATTCTTTACGCTCTACTTTTGGTGGAGATAAAAAAGCATGAGGAGGTGTAAGTTTTGGTTTGAATTGGTTTGTTCCTGATGTTATCCCCCCTTTCTGTTTTTTCAAGATTACCCGCTCCAAACCTAATTCAGCTTCCACGTGATCGGGGGTATACGATTCAGTTCGATGTAAAACTTTCATCCAAAGCTGTTGAGCCTGAACCCAGTTTTCTAGTGCCTCTGATCGAAAAGCCTGTGCCTTAAGCTGCTCTAAGGTCAGGGGTATTCGCAAGTGAGGCAAAAGAATCTTGTTGCCATTGGCAGCAAAATCACAGCGAATATGAGGTCTTTGAGCTGGCTTACCGTAACGCTGATTTAACTGTGAGACTTCGTCTTTCAGGTATGTCTCTAGTTGCGCAATGGTTAGAGCTGTTTCAGCAGTTTGCTGCCGAAAGCACTGTAGTAGAACATAAGTAAACGCACTTTGGTTGATGGGAGCCCCAATCTCGTAGGACGGCTCTTTGGGATAGCAGGAAAAAATAGTGGTTACACCTTCTGGCATATTCTGTCCAAAATCGGTTTGGCTGCTTTTTTGCCCTTCGCTACGGCAAGCATCCAGAATAATGACCACATGTCCTGCACCACTACGTGTCAACCTTTCGGTAACGTAATTCAATTCAATAGCGGTTTCATCAGGCTCTTCAGGATCGCCATCAATAGGCATCAGGTAGTCTTTGTTGTTGTATCGGACACCATGGCCACTAAAGAAAAAACAGAAGCTATCCTCTGACGACAGAAATTTCTGGTTAAAGCATCTGCGTAAAACGCGCCGTAACTCTGTTCGGGTGGGTCGGGTGCTGTAGTTCTTATATTCTGGAGAAGTATTGGTACAGAGACAGATCCCACCTCCTTGTTGAGGACTGAAACCTGCTGCCTCTTTAAGAAAATGTTCAATTAGCTCAGCATCTTTCTGAGCGTAGGCCAGCTTTGGTAAAAATCTATATTCGCTGATACCAATAATTAACGCAATATGCTTAGGCATTAATTTGAGTTAGATCGTTTGAATCTAAGGGTAATGGCTCCCTTGCCAGCAGCTTTGCCACCTGCCACAAGTTTAACTTCGCCCTCAGTGCTAATTTCTACAGATAATTCAACTTCATCCAAGCGTAAATCGGCTTCTTTCCCAATGACTGCATCCGCCTGATTAAAAAGCTTCCCCACCATTCTCAGAAAAGCCAACATGTTCCTTTCCAGCAGATCTGGCGACAGTCTTACCTCTCGCAGTCGCCTCACTACATTCTGGGCATCGCCCCACAGCCCCTTCTCGCCCTCAGGCGAATCCTCCGCCACCACAATAATTTCGTCTATCATATTCGTTATCAGCCTTTTTCTCGCAATATAGCGACTCTACAAGCTATCGCAGCAGATATTCCTTGACGGCATTACTCCCGAAGTAGAGCAACAAAACCAGCTTGTTCAAAGTGCTTGTCATAGGCAAGCGCTTCAAGAATATTACGTTGCTGCATGACGCAAAAAGAGGTGCAGTCAGTTAATCCCCAAGCTTGATCGGGGCGTTGCTTGTAAAGTGAAAGCGCTTGTTGAAACAAGTCGGGAGTGTAAGGAACAATCTCAATTCCAGGATTACTTTCGGCTTTCTGAATTAAAGCCACCGTAGCTATTCTGAGAAAACTGCCACGTTTAGCAAAATGATTCAGGACTTCGGTAAACACCATTTCACTGGTAAAAATTAGAGCGGGTGCGAGAGCAATGCTGAGCTCGACAGCCTTTGGATGAAGTGTATCTTTGGGATCAAGCAGAGCAATCCAATATCCTGTATCAGCAAAAACAGTCTTCATTCCTGTACTACTTTGGGCGCACCATACAGGTAGTGGTCATGATTAATTGAGCCATCGTGAGGCAATTTGTCCCATTCTTCTTTAGGAACCTGGGCTTGAATCTCTTTAACATTCTCCAAAAGCTCCAGAATTCCTCCCGTCTGATATTCGGACGTTTCGGGCCGGACTGCTGCAGCCCGAGATTGTTGACGCTGTTTAACAAACAGGCAAAAATCAAGGACTTCCTCAACGATCGCATCCGAGATCTGCTCAATTTCTTTCATCAATTGCTCTCTAGCCGTCATATGCTCTCATCTCCCGACACAAAGCAGGTTTTGAATTCCTTTAGTAGTCTCTTCCAGTGTATTCTCGCACCTTTAACAAAGAACGAAGGTCAACCCCTAATCAAGCACGAACAACGAACAACCGATCTCCAACGAGACGGTAAAATCGGACTGGCTTTTACGCAGGGGGAGGGAGAGTCTTGAAAACGCGCGTCATGATTGTTCGGCATGGTCAGAGTACGTACAACCTAAAGAAGCTCATTCAGGGGCAGATTGATGTTTCCACACTCACTGACTTAGGAATTGCCCAAGCGAAGCAGGTTGGGGAAGCTTTGCAAGGTATTGCATTTGATCATGTGTACGCGAGTCCTTTGAAGCGAGCAGCTCAGACCGCAGCGGCTATCGTCGAAGTCCTGCGCACCGAGGTACCCAGTGTTCCTGCACCTGAGACAATCGACACCATCAAAGAAATTGACCTGCCGCTCTGGGAAGGCTTGTCCTTTGAAGAGGCCAAGGCTCAGAATCCTGAGATTTTTCATGCCTGGTATCACGATCCCGCTAATTGCAAAATGCCGTTAGAGGATGGGACCGAGTTCTACCCCGTGCGATCGCTCTACGACCGTGCTGCCCAGTTCTGGCAGACTATTCTGCCCAAACATCCAGGACAGACGCTGCTAGTCGTTGCTCACAGTGCTATCAATCGGGCTCTCATCGGGACGGCTCTGGGGCTCGGGCCGGATCGCCATGAAAATCTGCATCAAGCAAACTGTGCCATTAGCCTGCTGAACTTTGCTGGCACCCTAGGCGAAGGCGTACAGTTAGAGACCATGAACCTCACTAGCCACATGGGCGAGACGCTGCCAACGATGCGATCGCGCTACAAAGGGCCACGGCTACTGTTGGTTCGTCATGGTGAAACCGAATGGAACCGTCAGAAGCGCTTTCAAGGACAAATCGACATTCCTCTCAACGAGAACGGCAAGCGTCAGGGAGAACAAGCTGCAGAGTTTTTGCGTGATGTGAAGATTGATGCTGCCGTGACCAGTTCCCTTTCCCGTCCTAAGGAAACTGCCGAAATCATTCTGCGCCATCACCCGGACATCACTCTAGAAACCACCGATGGTCTGAAAGAGATCGGTCATGGCGAATGGGAAGGGCTCTACGATCACGAAATTGAAGCCAGCTATCCCGGCATGTTGACGCAATGGCAGCAGCAGCCCGAAACGGTTCAAATGCCGGGGAATGGCGGCGAAAACTTAGATCAGGTTTGGGAACGCGCGATCGCTGCCTGGAAAGAAATTGTTGCTAAATATAGTGGTCTTGAAGATTCAGTCACGGTTCTCGTGTCCGCCCACGATGCTATCAACAAGGCCATTCTCTGCTACACAGTTGGGCTCGGTCCTGCTTCATTCTGGAAGTTCAAGCAAGGGAACGGTGCTGTTAGCGTTATCGACTACCCGGATGGCGTCGAGAGTGCCCCTGTCCTGACAGCCGCCAACATCACCATTCACCTGTCTGGCAGCGTCTTCGACCAGACGGCAGCGGGTGCGCTCTAGAGGAATGGCAAGCACCTTACTACGGCAGGTACGACTGCTCGACCCTAGTTCGCAAACAGATCAAGTAACCGATGTACTCATAGCAGATGGGGTGTTCCAAGCGATCGCCCCAGTCCTGCCTGACGCCCCAGATACAGACGCAATAGATATTATTGATGCCACGGGGAAGATACTAGCACCTGGCTTGCTGGATTTGTATAGCCACAGCAGTGAACCCGGTAATGAATCACGTGAAACGCTAGCAGATTTGATGGCAGGGGCGATCGCGGGTGGATTCACGCGGGTAGGTATCTTGCCAGACACTCGCCCAGCACTGGATACGCTTGGCTCGCTTGATCATCTGCTAAATCGTGCTCGTGACTCCACGATGCCCCAACCCTGCTTGATGCCATGGGCTGCATTGACCCGTGGGACAAAGGGAGAGCAAATGACCGAATTGGCTGAGCTTGCCAATCGGCGATTGCCGGCCCTTGCAGGCTTGGCCGATGGTCGTCCGATTAGTAACTTAGCTCTGCTGCGGCGCTTATTAGAATATGCGAAGCCGCTAGAGTGTCCAGTTGCACTCTGGCCCTGTGACCCATCATTAACAGGCGATGGGGCAATGCGGGACGGGGCCTTAGCACTTATGGGTGGGTTAGCGGGGATACTCGCGGCTGCCGAAACCGCTGCCTTAGCGAGCCTGTTGGAGCTAATCCGCGAAATCGGGACGCCGATTCACCTAATGCGAATCTCAACCGCCCGCAGTGTCGAACTGATTACCAGAGCCAAAGCCGATGGATTGCCCATCACAGCCAGTACAACTTGGCTACATCTGCTGTTCTCGACGCAGGATGCTCTAAGCTATGATCCCAACCTGCGCCTTGCGCCCCCGTTGGGAAATCCTGCTGACCAGCTAGCTCTCGTCGACGGTGTCAAGGCGGGAACGATTGATGCGATCGCCATCGAGCATAGCCCCTATACCTACGAAGAAAAAACGGTGGCTTTCCAGAATGCGCCGCCGGGTGCTACGGGGCTGGAACTAGCCTTTGCTGCTCTATGGCAGCGCTTGGTTGCCTCGGGCGAATGGACACCCCTGGAATTATTACAGGCCATGAGTCTCAGACCAGCACACTGCTTGGGCCTCAAGCCCCATAAGCTGGAACCAGATAGCCCGGTTGAAGCATTTTTATTTGACCCAGAACTTACTTGGACCGTGGAGCGCTCGACGTTGCGATCGCCCGCTACCAATACGCCTCTTTTAGGACAGGCGTTACAGGGCAAAGTCGTTCGCACATGGATTGGGAATCAGGCGACTACATATTTGCCCTAGCATCGCGCACAGCCGCATAAAAGAATACGCCGACCATGGGTATGCTGAGCGCTAAAACAACGGCTGTTGGAGCAGTCCCCCAATCGGGCTGACCGGACGACAATTCAAAAATGGACCCCACTGCCGCGATCGCAGCGACACAAGACCCTAGCAAGAACAACCCGCTTTTCGGTGTCCACACAACCTTATTCCCCGACTAATAAAGTATGAGTAACAGGGTAGCAGGGTGAAGGGGTCGGTGGGTAATGGAGTGATGGGGTTGGGATATAGAATTCGGAATTTGGAGTTCGGAATTTCTACTCCCTATTCTTCAACTGCCTTTACGTCTTTGGCATAAAAACCATTCTTCTGCAGTTCCTGATTGAGGGCAATTTGGTTGGTGACGCGATCCACGAAGAGAACACCGGTAAGGTGATCCATTTCGTGGAGGATGCAGCGGGCTAGGAGATCGTCAGCCTTAAGTTTTTTGGGACGGCCAGACTCGTCTTTGAAACTCACCTCAATGGCAGCAGGGCGGATAACATCCAGGTACACACCGGGGATACTGAGACATCCTTCTTGGCCGGTACACAGTTCCTTACTGGTGCGGATGATTTTGGGATTGATGAGCACCAAGGGCGGATTCGCGGCGTTTTCGGGATCAACGTCCACAACCAGCAGTTGCTTATTCACCGCAACTTGAGGGGCTGCTAAACCAATGCCGTCAGAGCTATACATTGTCTGCAGCATTTCGTGGACGAGTTGACGAATGTCATTATCCACTTTGGCGACTCGCTTGGCAGGTTGCCTCAGCACGCGATCGCCCAAAGTATAAATTTCGAGCGGGGGATGCTTCAGTTTCTTCTTTTCGACCTGGATGGTAGCAGCCATGAATTCTTATGCAGGGATATTTTGATAACGTTTGAGCGAGATATTGACTTAACCTCTTGTTACTCCATCCTAGCAACGGTATCCGTCATTTTTCCGGCAAGGGGGTTCGGGCTATCTATTCTTGCAAGCATTCCTGAAAAAGATGATGTTGTTGTTTCAGGCCGACAGCTCGCCAAAGTTTCATGCAGCTTGACAACATTGCCAATAACCGCGATCGCTGGCGCTGTAAATCCAGTTGCCAGCATTTCGGCTTCAATAGTTGCCAACGTTGCAATCAGTTCTTCTTGCTCGGGACAGGTTCCCCAGCGGATGAGGGCAATTGGCGTATCCCAGCTCAGACCAGCATGGGTGAGCGCTTTGACAATATTGGGCAAATTGTGGATACCCATGTAAACGACAATCGTTTCTGAGCTTTGGGCAATTGCTTGCCAGTTCACTTGAGGGCGATATTTACCTGCAGCTTCGTGCCCGGTCACAAAGATGACGCTCGAATTGTACTGTCGATGGGTAACCGGAATCCCCGCATAGGCAGGAACCGCTACCCCTGCCGTAATGCCTGGCACAACTTCGACCGCGATACCCGCTGCCACCAAATCAGCCATTTCTTCGCCGCCGCGTCCAAAGACAAACGGATCGCCTCCCTTCAAGCGCACCACAATTGAGTGCTGGTGCGCTTGCTCAACCAGGAGCTGTGTGATGTCAGTTTGAGAGAGGGAATGGTACCCTCGACGTTTTCCCGCCGACAGCAGCTTAGCTCGGGGATTCACCATCGCTAGGATGGGCGCACTCACTAAGGCATCATAAACGACAGCATCGGCCTGCTCCAACAGGGCTTTGCCTTTCAGCGTAAACAGCCCCGGGTCACCCGGCCCGGCTCCCACCAAATAAACCTTTCCTGGGAGAGTATTCACTTCCCACTGCCCTGTAGATTCTGACATTCCAGCCTGTTTGAATTACGTTCAGTCAAGATTAAGCGTGCCAAACAACAATTTCTGTTGAAATAGCACACTTTCTACTGAAACATTACATTAAGAAAGTATTAAGCGATAATACTCCGTTCTGCGATAGAGCGGCGATCGCCTTCCCACGCGGGCATAGGCATTGACTGTGATGCGCTTAAAGCTAGCTCCGCGACTGCTCGCCCTAGTTCGGCACTGGTGCCTAAAGGAGCCAAGAGACGAAGCGATAATCGCGACAGTCGCTCAGCCAGATCTTCAGTTCGTCGGGTAATGGCGTCAGTGATGCTACCCGGAAACAAAAAGTAGGGAGCAATTGCAATATGTTGATAGCCTTGCTGCATCAGCTCAATAACTTGGGTTTCGAGATCTGGATCGACGGCCCAAAATGCAACATCCGCATCCAAAATAGCGCCCAACTGTCGTACGCTCCGATTGCCTGCGCGGCGTCGACTTCCGTGCGCCAATAGCAAGCAGCGATCAGCCGTAGTTGCTTTCAGGCGCGATGCAACGAAGCGCTTGAAGCAGGCATGGCTGCCAAGATGAGGCACACACAACAGCTCTAGCTCTGACGAAATCAGGTCTTGAGCTGCCGCAACTTCGCGGGGCAAGTCTTCTTTAACATGGATGCCTGGAAGTAAAAACAGCGGCACAATTACCACTCGGCGGAATCCTTGGGCCATAACGCGCTGGGCAAAAATAGCAATCTGCTGAGCCAAGGGCAAATGAGCAGCTTCTAAGGTTGCCGTTCCGACGACAGGAGCCGGAGGCAGGGTAGAACAATAGGGAACTTTAGGCGATCGCGTAGAAAACGCTTTGGAGACAGGATAAGCAGGGGTATATCGTGACTGGCTGAGGCCGTTCACGGAAGCCAGAAAAGACGTTTGGGGGTCATCCGATAATGACCAATCAAGCGACTGACGCATCGTATCGGCAATTCGTGACAGTCCTGCCTTGTGGCGAGGATCGGAGCTGCCATGGGAAACGAGTAGATACGCAGAAAGCATTTGCTCTCACCCTAAGTTCACTACAAAATCTTTGAAACCATCGCTTCGATAGCTTCAGACAACAACGGGGCAGAGAAGACATCTCTCTACCCCACACACCACAGTCCTACACATTATAGGAGTAGCTTTTTGGTCGCTGTATCAGAAACAGCATTCTTTTAGACTTTAAATGCAGGACATAGCACAAAAAATTGATTTGTCAGTGCGCTTAATGTCGCAAAAAGTTTGGCGTACTGCCGAGCTATTCAAGTCAAAAGACCTCGTATTGTTTGCATATTCAGGCCACAACTAAATCAGCCGCCGTCTTGTTCTGGTGAAACTAACGGCGGCGATAACAAAGAAAAGCCTTAGAAAACTAACTATAGGTCTTGTAAGACGAATGTAGCCTGTCGATTAAGCTTCGTCGAGTGCTTTGCTGAAGACCTCGGTTACAGACCCGCTGACACAGCTGTACCCGCTAGCTGCTGCGCTTGGGCTTCTAATCGCTCAATCCGAGCTTCAGTAGAAGGGTGGGTCGCAAATAAGTTAGACAGCCCCTGTCGCGAAAACGCATTGATAATGAGTAGAGGCTCAGCAGATTCACAATGCCCTGCGTCACAGCTACTGCTGCGTGATCTGGGTTCCGCCCGGTGGCAAAAGCGTTAGCCGACTGGGTAGGGATCACATACACCTTGGGCATGGGGATATTTGCTTTCTGGCTTAGCCTTGCGACACTGGCATAGAGGCTCGGAGCTTGCTCGCGTGAAACAGGTTGGGCTTTATATGCACTCAACGCTATCTTGTCAGAGAAGTACCAAGAGCTCAGATTGCTGACAGCCGCTAGCGCTAGGCCAATGAAAATCCCGGTCGGCCCCCCAATAATGAAATACCCCAACGCTACCAGCAATCCTGATAACAGGGCTAGTAGCGCAAGTGTCTTGAACTGCTGATGCATAACGATGGTCCTCCTGACAAACTAGCTACTTAACGTGTGATGTAAAAGGTAAATAGGATTTGAACCACGTGAGTTCAGAACCAACAGGCTGCTGCTGAGCATTACTAGAGTTCTGCTACCGCTCGCTCAATCAAGCGTCGTGCTAGTGTTTGAACGCCTGTGTGCTCGTAGTACTTGACCGAAATATCAAGGAAAGCGCCAAGGTAGTCCAGCTTGCTTTTAGAGCCTTCTACAAATCCCGCTAGATTATCAACCAGTGCGCTTTGCGTAATCCCCCTCTCACCGACGATCTTCTCCATCCAGTTCTGAGTCGATTCAAAGCTTTCGGTGATGAAAGCCAGCTTTCCTTTGGCATTGTCACCAGGAATTTCATCCTTAACGCCCTTAAACGTCCGATTGTTGTCCAAGTCGGAAGGCCCCATGCCTTTGATAGCCGCGAGTCCTTTAGAAGCAAAATCGGCCCCAAGGGGAATCACACCGTCAAAAGACACGAGTGCCACCATCCGCATTAGTGACTCGCCGCTGTAGTCGCCCAGCGCTCTCAGAAAATCGCCTAGGCTATCGCCTGGAATGCCATTAATACGACAGAATGCCACGATTTCTGTCACTAGCTTCACAGACAGATCAATCGTCTGCGCCTTTTCGGGCTTAGGGCTTAGCTTTTGTAAGAAACCCAGAAAAGAATCCTGACCGATGCGATTTGCTAAAGCAGCTGTGCCCAAAAATCCAGAGGCTGAATCGACGGTTTCGTACAGCCACAATGCTTGCTGGTAGCCCTGTGACTTGTCGTTGAATAGCGCGATCGCCCGCTCACCGATTGCCTGCACCATCGCAGCATCGGTTTCACCAGTGACAGTCTTGATGGTGTGGTCGAATCCTACTAAGTTGTCCCACTGGCCAGGAACAAACTTATCTAAGGATTTGAGAGCCATCACTGTTAGGCCCCCCTTAGGCAATTTATCAACCTTTTCGTAAATCTTCTTACTCACAACGCTCTCCTTTGGGTTCAGGGATCATCACTGGCAGCAAGCAACCGCATCTCAGATAGCGGGCTACTTTAAGTGGCAGGCTGAGGCACGAGCACTGGAGTCGGCTCCGGTTCAAGAACGGGCGCTTTGTTCCGTCTTAGCAGCGAAGGTGCCTTTTTAGCTTGTGGCTTGAGCCTGGCATCAGCCTCTAGCTGCGATAGCCCCTGAAGATCGAACTTTTGAATCCAAGCAGCTCGGTCTTCAGGTCTGAAGGCATCATCGCGGGACAGCACCTTGACCTGATAGCGACCATTAACCAAGATGCTGGTTGCTGTATTCCCGACCTGTACAGCTGGATACCCTGCCACACTATTCGTCGCATTTTCATATTTGGCGGCGGCGGCTGGCAGGCTAATCGTGTCACTAATTACCAGCATGGCGACTGTGTTGCCATCCTGCTTCAGCTTGTATTCCGCAAATCCAGCCTTCTCCTGAGAGGGAACTACTTCATAGCCGTCTTCAGCGTCTGGAAAGAACTGATTGAAGGTACCTCCCTTCTCAGCCTGCTTATCAACTGCAGCAGGCGCCTTGGAGCCAGTCGTTTCTTGCTGCACCTGATCGTACTTGGAGGGTGCGGCAGAGCAGGCTGTTAAAAACAGCAGAAAAACCAGGGCCATCGGTATGACTTGCTTGACCCAACGGGCGACTTGCATGGGAGAACTCCTTCTTAAGCAATGAGAAAAATCATGAACGACTTATGCTAATTCTCTAAGATGTCATCACAGCCAGATTATCCGTTCACGGAAGTTTATGCATGCACATAACCTTCGCGCTGAGGCTGGTTTCAAGCCTTCTCAGGACACCAGCTCAAGCCAAATAGTAGACAACCCGTGAAGCATCGGGGTCTATCTAGAGAGCGAGATTACTGATGTAGGCATTGCGACACTGCTTTCGCCCGCTTTGGCGTCAGACAGAATAAAAAGATCGATGCGTACGGCTCTTACCCTTAAAGTGGTGAACTTTCTACACTGTTGTAGTTTTAATCGTTCTCCGAAAATAAGACTGTTGCTCTCTGATGAAAGGGCCCATGGAAAACATTGCTCAGTCTTTTTATACCTGGTATAAGCAAACACTCCGTACGCCCAAGTACCGTTGGTTGCTCATTGCTGGAACCTTGCTCTATCTTGTTTCGCCAATCGATATTGCACCTGACTTTATTCCGGTTATCGGATGGATTGACGATGCCGCGATCGCAACTTTACTCATTGCTGAAATTTCGCAAATCTGTTTAGAGTTCTTGAATGGCCGTAAAGCACCGACAGCCGCCAAGGATGCACAGTCTGCTGATGTCGAAGTGATCTCAGTAGACGTTAGCTAAGTAGGTGGGCAGAATTAAACTCATGATCAGTTTGGGGTTCGACTCCGCTCACCCCACCAGTCGAGGCATTGAGGGCTGAGCGAAGTCGAAGCCCGGTTTTATAAACAATTGTGCTTTTCTACTTAGCGTCAATGGATAGCTAGAAGATCCTGAGCTGAATCTCAAGAGACATTAGCGACTTCGCTAATACCTAATTTTTAGGGGCTACTTGAAAAGCCGCATCGGTCATTCCGAGAAGAGCTGAGTACAACGTAGGCGCTATGCGGCTTCCCGCAGGGTGGAATTTAGGTCTCAGGCTTTATACTGAGATGCTTCAGCTACGCTATCGCTCCGTAGCGCCGCTGGCACGGGGATGCCAGCAGCCTGACATTTGATACGTTTCAAACGCCTTCTTAATAGCGTGGTACGGAGGTATCGATATGAACGGCATAAGCATCGATACCTCCAATTAAGTTTTTAGCTTGCGTAAATCCTTGGTTTCTTAGCCATTGGCACATCTGAGCTGAACGCATACCGTGGTGACACATAACGATGGTTTCAGTCGCCGCATCGAACTGGCTGTGAATTTGGGTTTCCCAATTGGCAAATTGACTGAGTGGCAAATTCTGGAAGCCTGCGATCGCAGCAATTGCGACTTCCTGGGGCTCGCGCACATCAATGAGTTGCAGGTTCGCTTCGCCTGCCTGCAGCTTTTGGGCCAGAGTTTGCACATCAATCTCGTAGGCGTCGGATTCTGAAGAAGTGGGGGAAGTCATAGCAGCGCTTGTCGGTAAGTCAGCTGAGGAATCTCTACCCAAATATAGCCTGTCGAGTTTTCGCTGTGTGGACAGAAGAAGCATTCAGCCTGTATAAATTTCAGCCTGTATAAATTTAAACCCATTCAAAAGTCTGGGCAATAAACCAGAAATATAAAATAAAAAATAGCCATCCTTCCCACATACTGAGCCGTCTATCCTGCGTGGTGAAGAACATCAGGAGCGTAGCTGCAAGCAGTGTTGGAATGCCCGTTTCAATAACGGATTGAGGAATGGTTAGGGGACCCAGAAGGCCCGAGATTCCCATCACAATAAAGATATTGAAGATATTGGAGCCTAACACGTTCCCCACGGCAATCTCGGCTTTGCCTTTGAGTGCCGCACTAGCTGTGACTAAGAGCTCGGGCAGTGAAGTTCCTAGCGCGACTACGCTGACGGCAATCAGCTCTTTGCCAATATTGAGTATTGCCGAAATCTCAATCAGAGAGGTAATTGTGTACCTGGCACCAAAAAAAATAGCGATTGAACTAAGGATAATAAGAATTAATTGTCTCAGAATTTGAGCACTGACATTCTCGCGATGAATCCTTAGAGGTTCTTCGTGACTTGCGGAAGCTTCAGAATCTGAGTGCTGTTCACTCCCTTTGAGCGTGTAAAACAAATACACTAAGTAACCGATAACAAGTAACAGAGCTTCTCCCTTAGAAAAGAACTCATCCTTAATCATGAGCGATAGTAAGAAGGCCGAACCCACAAATAAGGGGAGATCGACACTGACTAAATCATAAGTAATCTGTAAACTTCTAACCGTCATCACTGAAGCTACGCCAAGAACCAAACAAATATTGGCGACATTCGAACCAATGACATTACTAACGACAATCTCAGAAGCATCTTGAAAAACACTGAGAACTGAGGAAACTAGCTCTGGAATTGAGGTTCCCAGTGAGACAATCGTTACACCAATAATGAAAGGGGGTAAGCCAATTAGAAGCCCCAACCGCTCAGCAGATTCCGTGAAAAAGTCGGCAGCCTTTACAAGCACCACTAAGCTAATCGTAAAGATGAAAATTGGGACGAATAGTTCTGACATTGTTTGGATGAGATCCTAATTGTTGGCAAGCCTGAAAAAGTTGGAAATTGTGTCACACCAAATCCGCATTCTATAGTCCCTACTCAACCTGAATAGGGACTATAGGAGCCAACCTTGCGCCCATCAATGATGCTGGGGTTTCGTATTCGACGCGATCGCGACGTCAGTGACGTCTTCGATCCGCAATGCTCCTTATACAGTGCTCCTTAGATACTAAGTCCATGCTGCTTGCACTGCGAGATGATTTTCATCTAAGCAAGGGGCGTAAGCTCAACTTCGTGACGAGCTTTGCTCAGCTGAGTGAGCAGATTAAAAGATGAATTTTTTGGGAAACTTAGAGTCAAAAGTGTATCTCTTGTTACTGAAATAATTTATGATGCTAAGCGCGTCTTTAAATTTGTCCTATGGCTCAACTCACAGTTTCTGATGTTTTGGCACGGGTTAAAGCCGGTGACTCTCTGTGTAAAGCGGAGCTGAGTGGTATTGACCTGAGTCAGGCGTGTTTGGACAGGGTGGATCTAGAGTCCGCTTACCTGCGTCGTACGCGATTGCACAATATTTCTGGTCGAGGGGCAAATTTAGCGGATGCGACACTGGTTTTAGCGGAACTATCTGGCAGTTGCTTAGCCGATAGTCGGCTGACTGGCGCTGTGCTAACGCAAGCCCAGCTGGATCGCGTGAACTTACAGGGGGCTCAGGCCACCAATGCACAGTTCTACGGTGCTCGATTTGATTGCGTTAGAGGCTCCTATGCCCGTTTCGATCAAGCCGATTTAAGGGCGGCGAGTGGTCCTCAGGCTCGCTTCCAATACGCTAGCTTTACAGAGGCTAGGCTCGACGGTGCAAACTTCAGTCTGTCAAGCTTTGAGGGGGCTCAACTTAGCCGCTCTAGCTGGCAGCAGTCAACGCTTTCAGGGGTTTCGTTTGCGACTGCCGATTTGACTCAGGCCAACTTGACCGCTGCCATTTTGGTCGGAGCTAATTTCTCTGAAGCCAATGCCCTGAGCGCTAACTTTCAGGAAGCGGACTTGACGGCTGCGCGGCTGCATTCAATTCAACTCGATCACGCCACGCTGTGGAACAGCATACTGGTGCAGGCTGATCTCCGCGACGCCTCGCTGTACGGGGCAACCCTGGAATATGCCAATCTAAGTGGTGCTAACTTAAGCAATGCCGATCTGCGTCAGGCGAATTTAGAAAATGCTCAACTGGACGGCATTTGTTTGGAGGAATGTCGTGTCAGAGGTGCTTTGTTCACTGATGCGACCGGCCTATCTTCCGAACAGCGCCGATGGTTGCGACGCAATGGTGCGCTGAACGTCGAACGCTGAGTCTGCAGCTAGGCTTAAGCAGGGTTTGTTGGGTAAAGCGATTTCCTACCAGCGTCTCAGTAATTCAGTCCCATCCGTAGCAACAATTCTGTATGGATACTGAATCGTGGATACCCGCCAGAATCTCTGTAGTTCAGCGGGATTGTAGTCTTGAGGCACATTGATTTCAAAGTATCCTTCCTCAGGTACCCAAGCAATCCACCAGCCTTGGCTTTCTTTGTCAGCTCCGACAGCACTCCAGAAACTGAAGCGTACGGCACGCTCTTCCTCCGCAGAAATGGGAAACTGCACATTGCGCCAAAAAGGCTGGCCCGCATTGCGGAGATCTTCAAACGTGGCACGGGCACCGGTGTCAGGGTCGAAGGGTAGGCGATTGTAATAGTAGGAATAGCGAGCCCGCTCGGTCAGAAGGCGCACAGGGGTACAGCCATCGTAGGCCGTAGTCACTAGCCGACCATCATGAGTGTAGATTTCGTAGGGTGATAGCGCACCGATGCCAGGCCGTGCTTTTTCTTCTTCGGTCAGCAGACTGTAGAGACCACCCTGATCATGCGCTTGCAAAAGATCAATTACTTGGTCCTTCTGCTCACCTTCTAAGTCATCAAAGGCAGGCGTTAGGACGATGCGATCGCCCACTAATTCCCCATAGGGACGCTCTGTGCCCCAGGGATAGTCTGTCTGGGTTTGGAGCTGCTGCCAAAGACGTTCCATAGCAGGCTGAAAATACTCCAAGCTGCCAACTGTGTCCGCACAGTTGGCAGCAGCAGGGATAGCAATGAGGAGGTGGGTGGCGATCGCAGTCGAGTAGAAAAAGGGCTTTAGTTGACGCATCTTCCGTACGAATGAAAAATGTCAGGACACAGCCTGATTTTAGTCAAACTTACTCGCTATACCAGAGGATGTCAGCAATTTCACCCGGATCGCCATCAATGAACTCTTCAGGGAAATTGAGCAGAACTTTTGTTTGCTGTACAGAATCGCCCAGACGACGTGCGACGCGATCAGGGATGCCATAGCCATACATAACATGAGCATTCCCCGTCAAAACAATCACGAGCGTATCGGGCGAGGTTTGCTTAAAGGTGACGATAGTCTCGGCCATCGTTTCGTCCCAAGTCACCTGAGCGGCAAAGAAGTTGTCGAAGTTGAAGTTGTCGTGTCCCCCGTGGCTCCCGAAAATAGAGCTAACGAACGCGCGATAATCTTCATTACTAGTGTCGATATCGCTGATAGGAGGAATATAGCGCAGCTCTTCCCCTTCAAGGCTTGCGAGCCCTTCGCGGGCAACCTTGCTCACGACTTCACCAGGCGCGTTGAGGGCCAATACAGGCAGCTGATTTTCCTGAGCGAAACGAAGAAAGGGGGCATAATACTCCCACGGAAAGCCCCACCGTTCTAAATACTCAGTTTGCTCTACTAGCTCGGCTTCAGAGATTTCACCCGCAAGGTAGCGATCGATCACAGGCTGAAAGGGGCGCTGAAACATCTCAAGAGCAATAGCAATATTAGCGTTCTCAGCATGGACTGCTTTGATAATCTCTAGCTGAGCAGCATGATCGGCTTCACTGTCGTGCTGTTCACCCAAATAGACCACATCAGCCCCAAGGAGCGGCTGGATATCTTGAGCTGACAGACTTGCAGTTTCTCCTGGAGTTATCGTCAGCGGGGTTTCGTCAGCAGAACACGCAATCGGTGCCACAAATAAGACTGCACTACTGACAAGAGCCCAGCCTAAATGACATCGGCGCAATCGGTTAGCCATAGATTTTTAGAATTTGGGGCGATTGAGCCCACAATGTAGGGTCAGAGCTATAGCACTAGCGAGAATCGCGGCAGAGAGGTTATCACAGCCAGCCAGCAACAGCCCCGCATAGCTCAGCAGACAGGCTAACATAGCACCGCCGGTAGGCGTGGTGAGGAAGTCGGTAAAATCAGTGATTTGCTCTAGCAGTTCTAAGAACCGGAGTAGCCGATTAAGGATAGCCATAGGTTAGGACTCCTGAGACAGGAGGCAAGGAAAAAAGGAATTCAGTCAGCCAAGAAGGTGAGCGGCACATCGCAGCGAACAATCCGCAGCAAGCAATGCTGATCAGAGGGACCTAGCTTAAGAGTTCGGTCATACGGCGGATGAGCACTGGCTTAGGTACTTCTCCTATAAAGGTGTCTACAACAGTATGATTGGCATTTAGCAACGCCAAGTGCGGAACACCGCTGACCTTAAATTGCTGCACCGGCTCCAACCAGCGGGGGTCATCAATATTGACCATGACAAAATTCACCTGATCATTCATCTGATGATGGATAGCCTGCAAGGCTGGGGCCATGGCTTGGCAAGTCGTACACCAATCGGCATAAAACTCGATCAGCACTGGCTTGGGGGTCGTCATGGCAACTTCGTAAGGGACAGCTTCTTGAGCTGTCGCTTTTAAGGTCATGAGCCCCGACACGGGTGAGAAACTCCCGACGGATGGTTCCGGGCGAGTTAACCAGAAGGCAATGACAGCAAGCGCTGCCGCGATCGCAATGGCAATCCACTTCGCTTTAGGCTTTTCTAAATTGTCGGACAGCTGCTCCACGGTCATAACTGTGTATCTCTGTATCAACGATCCGTTAAAACAAGTTACTTAAAGACTGCTCTCGGCGTAGACTCAATTGTTACAAAGCCGTCGCTACAGAGGGTTGAGTAGGCCTGTCTACAGGGCCTTACCAACTGCAGCGACGGAACGCGAGTCATTTGCTAGCCAACACTGACCATGCTGGGTCCTTGACGCGACAGTAAACATTGTGTCGGACCCGGCAAACAAGGCGCATAGTAAGGGCGTTCCATTGCCAGAGGCGGAACAATTTCCAGAGGAATATCGCAATCTTGGAAATGTTGAACAGCTTCCGAAGCTGGAATTTGATCGCTAATCACCTGGTCAACATAGCAGCGATTTTCCTGCTCGATATGGGCCTTAGCCGCTGCGATCGCCTCAGCAACCGTACTCACTGGACTCAAGAAAATTCCATCGCCAAAATGTTTCATCACGACTGGGGTAATAATCCCAGAATCAACGGTCTCCTGTGAGGTTCCATAAAGGTTCCGAGTAGGAAATTCAACGTGAACAGCAGCGATGGCCCCCTGATAAGTCTCGCAATGAACAAATCTCATCGTGCTCCTCCTCAATTCGTAAGGTCCAAGTCAGCGTGAGCCTGGCGGCTATTGCCGCAGTCGAAAAAACTGCCAGAATTGCCACTCAGAATCACTGATAGTAGTAGGCCAGGATGATGTGAAATCCCAACATGACAGTGAACACACAGACAAAGAAGATATGACTAACTAGCCAGATCGAACGCATGCCACGAATTAGCGGCCCCTTAGTGAGAATAGCCCCACCAGGCAGCTTGCCAAAGTAGCTGCGAGTTGATTCTAGAACGCCAGTCTCGGCAACAACACCGACTAAAGCCGTAAGCGTCGTTGCGAAGAAAACCCATAAAAAAACTGCATTAAAATTTAAACCATTGGAACCTATTGTGTGAACTAGAACGATAGCTAGAAGACCCACCCCAGCAAAAATGTGAAGGCTACGCCAGAGCATCATAGAGCCTGGAATCTTGATCCGGCCTATCCAGCTACGGCTACGCTTACGAACCGTCAACATAATTTCCAGCAATACAAAGGCTAGAGCCGTGAAGCCTGTTGTCTGCTTGTACCATTCGCCGCGCAGGAAACCGTGCAGATCAAATGACCTTTCGCGCAGCCAGTCTAAGTAGTAAGGACTGAGCGCAAAAGGCAACAACAGCAAGGCCGATAGCAGCGTCAAACCAATTAACGTTTTGAATCCAGGCTGGATTCCTCGGGGCCGTTGGGGCGATCGCCGTTGGGGCGCAACAGCGGCTAAATCAGGCATAGGCACCGTTGAAGGCCCACCTTCCCCGGCAGCAAGGTTTACGGCTGCAGACACAGCGTCTTGAGTGTCAGGGTCAGGTTTGTGGCGACGAAATCGGCTCATGAGCTTAGGTAGACTTAGCGCTTGAGGGACAGAACTGGAAGGCTGACAGTAAATAGTACTGAAATTTAAGATTTGTTACAAGCTCAGCATATCGCATTCAGTGAGCCGCGAATGTGATGCCTACGGCAAAATGCGCGTGACTTACCAGGAAAGGGCCGAAGCGACCCGGCCCACTTCCCAGCAGACACTCGTTTAGGAGCGGTTGCGATCGCCCTGCTCGGCAGCTACTCGTTACGCTCCAGCCAGAGGAATGTTAATCACGATGCCACCCATTACCTCATCCATCACGAATTGCTTATCGGGGTAGCGCTCTAAGTGTATGGGGTGAGTGTTGTGGCACGACACACAAGCTTCAGCGACAGCTTTGTCAGGGTACATAGCCGAAAAGAACTGCTGATCTCCAACGGTTTGATAGTCTTTGACGGGCTCGCCAGTTTCGATCATTGATTGGACTGCGGTCTCTTCAAACTCGCCCTTGGGTGCATGGTTGTCATTGATGTACCAGGGAGAGATGAGGTTGTAGGTGAAATATCCAGACTCATTCGCGATTTCCGAGCCCAGGCGGAACATTTGAGCGGGTAAAGGAATTCCGTCAGCCTGCTCCCAGCTTTCAGTAGATTCCACTGCGAGAACGCCGCTGTCTTTGGCCTTACCTTCTAGCGTCTTGACACGGTTGACTACGTGCTTAGTGTAAGCGGTGCGGTCAGCTGCCAATACGGTGTGGATATAGTCAGCTACAAGCTCGGGGGCAACACCGGCAGTTGCCGTTGCGGTGGTGCCACCGCCGCCGCTGCTGCTGCAAGAAATGGCCGTTACTGATACCGCCAAAATGATGGCGATAAAGGCAACGGTGCGAGTACGAATAGCCCGCAACCACTTTTCTAAAATTGCCATGGAAATAGTCTCCTTTGCGTTAGAGAGTGAACTGCTTGTTACAGGCGTTTTGAACCTGCCTGAGTCGTGAGGTCGAGAAACGTAAGGGGTTGAAAACGTTCGTCGTGCGAACACTGGACTTGACGATCGCCACCATGCTCCTTATTGACCCGAGCGTCGCTGCTCGAAAGCGCGAACCAAGTCAAAGGTTTCCAGTGACTGGCTGGGGGGCTTATCAAAATTTGCCTCTACCAACTCATCGTCAAAAATGCTGTTGTAGCTGTACTCCACACCATGGCAGTTCATACAAACCTCTTTCACCATGCGATCGCGCGGTAGCAGCGTGTAGGTATTGTTGTGATTGACCAGGGTGAAAGTATCCTGCCCCGACTTGACCTGATGGCGAGGCAGATGGCAAGTCGCACAGCTAACCGAGGTCGCCGAGGGCCGAGGCAGACTCCAATCAGCGGCAAACATCGCGGCATGCGTAGAGTTCTCGTAGTTTAAAGAGTGGGTGTCGTTGTGACAGGTTAGACAAGCGTCCACAGCGGCCTGCACCGTATTCACAGAATGGACGTCGTGACAGGTATTGCAGTTCATCTGCAGATTGTGAGCTTCTGCTTTCATGGGCAACCGCGCCATGGCTGGCATCAGAGGCGCTTGCCCTTCCAACAGACGGATGCCGTGCTTACCAAGCAAAAAGGTATCCACAGACTGCTCGTGGCAAGAACGGCAGCTCTCGTGGTCGGGACTGGACACAAACGCTTTTGTCTCAGCGTTCTCGTGACAGCTTGAGCAATTGATGCTGTTGAAGGCATGAGCACTCGTCTGCCATAGCTGCGTTGCCTCATCCACAGCTGCCTGATCCAGCCCATCGGCCCCGGCAAAGGGTGCCCAACCTACCATTAAACACAAGGCGCATAAGCAGGCAACGACGATTCTCATGACCCACCTCCCAAAAATTCCTGAGCCAGGTCAGGAGCAGGGGCAGCCCCTAGCTCAGTGACAACATTTCGAGCTGGCAAGGCTTGCACAGGTAACATGGGCGGCTGATCAAGATTCTCACGCAGGAATCCTGTCGAAATTGAGCGATGGTCGTGGAAGTTGTGGCATCCTGCCGTCCAGCAACCATCGGCTGAAAACCCATCGTGACTCTTCAAATCGCCTTTAATGATGCCTTGATGGCAAACCATACAAATGTCGGGCTGAAGATGCACCCCACGACCAAACATGTGGACATGCTCGTTGTGACAGGTGGTGCAAGTCAGCACCTCCAGTTTTTCCAAGTCACCCGCCCAGCGTGGGTCAAGGAACTTTTGCGTGCCGTGGACATCTTCTGCCATCTCGGCCTCATGGCACCGCATGCAGGTATCGTTTGTGACTGGCTTAAACCCCTCGTGACAAGAGCTACAGGACGTCTCAAACAGGTAGTGCCCAACAGAAGTTTCGCCCGGCAGAAATACCTGTTTATTGTCCATAGCAAACGCAGCCGCAAACCAAGTAACCAGCGCAATGCAAGCAAGGGCGATCGCTGTCCGCAGGTTAATGAAAGACTGCCAGTGGAAGGAACGCCCTCCATTTAACGCCATCGATATCTCCTCAATCTGCTCCAGGCGTCAAATCAGAAACATCATGATGATGAGAACAACTAGACCGCCTCCAATGAGACCAGCTGCCGTCCCTGTCTTGATGTTGCTTTCGGGCACTTCAATTGCTTCTGATGGCGTCGGCTCAAGCTGGACAGCCGCAGGGGAATAGTCAGCTCCTTCCAGCATGACTTCTGTAATCAGCCCATAGGCATCGACCCAGGCTTGCTTCACATTAGGTGTCCAATCAGCGCCTAGATATTGCTCGAAGGTTTTTAGCAAGCTGTTGCCTACCAAGGGGTAATGTTCCGGCAGCGCTCCATACTTGACGTGGCGAGCCCCCAATCCCTTCAGCGCACTTGTCAGCTCACCTGGCTGGCGGAGGTTTTCGATCACAAACACGAGCGACATTAACAACTTGTTGCCCTGAGCCTTCATGTCAGTGTGGGCAAACAGCGGCTTAGCAGCCGGGTAATCCGTAAATAGGTTGCTGTAAAAACTAGTCACGAACTCATCAGCATGAGGCTTAACCTGCTCGAAGCTGCTTTCCAACAGCGCGACCTTTAACCCGGTTGCTTCATCGACATCATCTGATGACGTGGCAAGCTGCACAGCCGTTTGCGAGTAATCGGCTCCATCCAGCATCACTTCCGTAATAACGCCGTAGGCATCAATCCAAGCTTGCTGTGTTGCAGGTGTCCAGTCGTCGCCAAGGTACTGTGCGAAGGTCTTGAGCAACGTATTACCGACCAAAGGATAGTGCTCTGGTAAAGCGCCATATTTGACGTGACGAGCGCCTAATCCCTTGAGGGCATCGGTCAAAGCATCGGGCTTCTTCAAGTTTTCAACCACGAAAACAAGGGAGGCCAACAGCTTTTTGCTTTGCTCTGTCACATCTGTATTGGCGAACAAAGGCTTAGCAGCTGGATAATCCATGAACAAGTTCTCGTAGAAGCTGCCAGCAAACGCGTTGGCTTGAGGCTTTACCTTCTCAAAACTTTGTTCTAACAACTCAACTTGGAGCGCAGGCTCCTGGGAAGCACTATTAACATTTGAAGCCATGTCCTCAGCAATCTCCTAGCAACATTACAAGGCCAAATTTCAAGAAAATCCAACCTTGAAAAGACAAGCAACAGCACACCACACAAAAGCTGACAGCTCTGATACACGAACCCAAAGATAGGGAGAGAAAATTTCCATTTAGCTTGTAATGTCGCTGTTGCGACCGAAAGCTAAAAATGGCAAATCATGCTCGCCAGCTCAACCAATTAGCTCCTCTGGCGAAAAATTCTCTGTCCACAGAAAAGGTGCGGTTAAAGTCGAAGATAGGCAAGGAAATCCTCGAATTTTGTTAAATCAAATACCATTTGATCTTTCTTGATTCGGAGATCGCATAGAATCCATGCAATCTCTGCATCTTTCTTTTGGTGGAAATTCCTCATGCAGTTTAAGCATCAAGATCTATCCAAAACCGCATCAACCAACATTGGTTTTGTATCAACCGCTGCAGATTGAAGTTGATCAACCCTCAAGAGTATGGAGACGGGTTTTAGGAGAAATCCTTAGGACAGTCATGCCATCTAGATTGATTAAATTTTTAGGCTCAGTTCGCCTAGCGGTGCCTCTGTTGATGGCGATCGCAGCCATCTTGATCGCAGCCACCTTTTACGAATCAAACGTGGGATCGGCGACCGTCCAAAGAGAGGTTTATAAGAGTACCTGGTTCGGTGCGCTGATGTTTTTGCTAGCCATTAATTTGGGTATCTCAACACTGAGTCGCTACCCTTGGCGAGGACCTCGTAAGATTGGTTTTGCATTAACCCATTGGGGTTTGGTTGTAATTATTGCGGGTTCAGCTGCAGTTATTCACCTGAGTACTGAGGGGATGCTGTTAGTCAGAACGGATAGCGGCCCTAACAATCAAGTTCGGGTTGAGGGCGATTTACTTGAGGTCGTGACTCCCGAACAGGCACAACAGCAAACTGACATTTTTATCAGACCAAATGGCTCGGTCTATCCGGAAAAATTTGCTGGACTTTCCTTAGCAAGCTACAGCGATAAAGCTGTTAAGACCGTTCGTTTTACGAATGATGGGACAGTCGATAATCTAGCTGTAAAAGTGCGGTTACGGAGCGATCGCATGGGGCAAACTCTGGAGCGTTGGCTGGCAGTAGCACCCGTTGGCTACAGCCAGATAGACATCGGCCCAGCTCACTTAGAGATTGCTCAAGCTAAGGATGATTTGGAGCTGCGGCAGCTTCTGAGCGCACCTGACACAGCGAAGGGTGCCTATGGTCTGCTGCAGGTGGGCGATCGCACCCTCGATGTCGAGCAGGCTCTGGGCCGAACCATCCGTCTCCGAAATGGCTTAAGCGTCGAAGTCGCCAAGGTCTGGCCTGACTTTCGTCTCAATGGCGATAATCAGCCGACCTCTGTCTCGCAGCAATTCCGCAATCCAGCTGTGCAGCTCAACCTGACTGAAGGTAACGTCAGTGAGCGCTGGTTTGTATTTGCTCAACCTGGCTTTGAACCGGTGCGATCGGGTGAGGTGTTGCAGCTGCAGGTCAGCTACGAAGCACCCCAGACTGTGGCGACAGACTACTTCCGCATCGTGGCGGCTCCCGACCATCAGCTGTTCTATGCCGCAGCTTCTTCAAAGGGCTTCAAATCAGGCGCCTTCGTTCCAGGTGAGCCTGTGATCCCAGGCTGGGCTGATTTCAAGATTTCCCTAGTCGAGCATTTAGACCAGGCTACGGTACAGCGTCAGGTAGTTCCCGTCACTCCAGTCGCTGATGGGACATTGGCCAACGAAGGCTCGCCAGCTTTGCTGGTTACCACCGCAGAGGGACAAGATTTTTGGCTGCCTTGGGGGGAGCCTACTAGCTTGGAAACCCCTGCAGGGGAGTATTTTGCCGCATTTAGTCCGAAGCTACTGCAGCTCCCATTCTATGTAAAGCTAGATGACTTCATCGTCGAGCGGAACGAGGGCAGCGAGTCTGTCGCCATGTGGACTAGTCGCGTTACCTTGTTTGATCCCCAAACCGATACCGCCGCCCACCGCTCGGTATGGATGAACCATCCCACTTGGTTTCGGGGCTGGAAACTTGCCCAAGCTTCCTGGAATCCTGGTGATTTGCATCAATCCACGCTACAACTCAAACGAGAGCCTTGGTGGGTTACAGCCCTCACCTGGAGCGGTTCACTTATGGTTGTGTTAGGCATCAGTATCATGTTCTATGGCCCCGGCTTAATGAAGAAATTTCGTCGGTTTGCCAAGGAAGACACGGTTGAAGCTGAGGCACCTGCCGAAGAGAAAGCGACCGTGATTCCGATCTTGGCTGTATTTAGTAAGTAGTAAGTAAGAAACAAGGAAAAAGGGTAAGGGAGAAAGGGATCTATATAGTGACTGATAATGGGCGATGGGTAGTTGGTAATCGGTTCTCTATGTCTGTTACCCAGCCACTCTGTTACCCAGCCACTCTGTTACCCTTTCCCTTTTACCCTTACCCCTGACATCATTACCTCTAACGCCTCCGGCGACACGTCCAAATATTCCTCTACTCATTCACCCTACTCCCCATCCCCCCTTCTATCCTCACCATGAAACCTCTACCTATCCTCAAATTCTTCATTGGCTTCTGTCTGGGCTGCCTGTTATTACTGCTGCCTCTCAGCCAATTTCAGCCGGATAGCTTAGAATCGCTGCGAACGCTGGCGGTGCAGTTGGATGGGCGTAAAAAGCCGCTTGATACGGTGGCTCAGGAAACGGTGGCCAAAATTCATGGCTCCACCACGTACCAGCCAGCGGAGAGCGTGCAAGAGGATGCCCTCAGCACCTACTTGGCCATGTGGTTCAATACCCGAAACTGGAATGAAGAGCCCTTTGTCCTAGTCAGCTATCGTCCTCTCAAAGAAGCGGCAGGTTTGGCACTAGAGCGGAAGCATTTCACCTTCCAGGAACTGATGACTAATCAGGCTTTGACGCGCATTGTGCGTCAGGCCCACGAAAAAGAATTTAACGGCGAAGATTTGAGCCGTAACGGGCGGGAAGCCTTAACGGTTGAAGAGCGCCTAAATCTGCTTTATCAGTCTGTGGGGAACAATTCACTGCCTGTAGTCCCTCATCCTGAGGACATCAAGGGCAAGTGGGCGGGGCTCAATGAAGCTCAGAAACTGTATGAGCCCGAGAGGGTAGCTCCCCTGATGGCAAATTTTGCGCTCATGCAGCAGGCCCTGCTGCAGGGCGGCATTACGCATTTGCCGATGGTAGGCCCGATGGCCGATACGCTGAAAGCTGGGCTACGACAGCTGAGTCCAGCTATTTATCCTACGGATGCTGTCCTTAAGCGCGAAGTACACTTTAACCATTTCCATCCCTTCGCTAAGGCGTGGTGGCTCTATGGGCTGGCATTCGTAGCCATGCTTGTCAGCTTTTGGGTTAAGCCCTGGAATCTTTATTGGACCGCAATTGGCTTGTTTACAGCCGGTATTGGTGTGCAGAGCTACGGCTTCTTTTTGCGCATGGCGATCGCGGGACGTCCGCCGGTGACAAATATGTATGAGTCTGTTGTGTGGGTAGGCTTTGGCATTGCTGCGATCGCGCTTGCTTTTGAGGTCGTCTCCCGCAGTCGCTACTATCTGCTGGCAGCGGCTCCCTTGTCGGTAATGTGCCTGATTTTGGCAGATAGCCTCCCAGCGGTGTTGGACCCCAGTATTTCGCCGTTGGTCCCTGTCTTGCGCGATAACTTCTGGCTCAGCATCCACGTTCCGACCATCGCCCTCAGCTATGCTAGTTTTGCCCTGGCAATGGGGCTCGGCCACGTCACATTGGGCAACTACTTGTTTACACCCGCTGCCGATCAACGCATCAAAACCTTGTCTCAGCTCAACTACCGAGTCCAGCAGGTGGGTGTGCTGCTGTTAACGGCAGGGATCATTTTGGGAGGCATCTGGGCGCATTTCTCTTGGGGCCGCTTCTGGGGATGGGATCCCAAGGAAACCTGGGCCTTGATTGCGCTGCTGTGCTATCTGGCTCCGCTGCATGGTCGGCTAGTAGGCTGGATTGGCAACTTTGGCATTAGCGTGGCCAGCGTGGTTGCCTTCAATGCGGTGTTAATGGCCTGGTATGGCGTCAACTTTGTCCTGGGAACGGGACTCCACAGCTATGGATTTGGTACGGGTGGCTCAGAACTGTTAATTGGCGGTGTTGTCGGGGCTGACCTGCTGTTTGTAGCGATCGCAGCTGTCCGTCATTATGGCTGGTTCAGACGCTCCAGCGAGCTGACGCCAGCGGATAACGTCTAGTGGAGCAAGGGTATGAAGCGACGGGACTTTTTGAATTGGGTGGGTTTGGGGGGATTGGCTGGCTCACGCCGATGGCAGTGTCGCTCAAGGTCCCGCTTCCGAACCCCTTCCTGCGTATGAAGCCAAAATTGAAGACGATGCTGTCCTTATGCTTGTACCCTAACGGGTGGCGAACAGCCGGAGCAGGTTTTGAGCGCAAGAATCGGGATTGCCCATTACGCGATCGCCTGAACCCACGCCTGAGGTCTATGCACCATCACCTCAAACCATTCCGAATTCCGAATTCCAAATTCCGAACTTGCTTCCCCACTACTCCCTCTACCCTCTACCCTCCCCCCCTTCCCCCCCACCAAACCTTCCGGGACACCCACTACCACCCAGGTATAAAGTCAGTAGTCCGCTTGACTTGATAACGTCTATCAAGTTTTTAAGAAGAGTCTACGCTGCATCAAGATGCTTAGAGAACGACAACAAGAGCGTTCTCTTTTGAATAAGAAGGGGTCTTGATGATAGGTTTAGACTTAGCGATTATTAGGTGAAATCATGTATCAGCTGTTTCAATTGATACACGCTTTGACATGTATTGGATGAATCGGCCTGATACTTATACAGCTGAAACTGTGTAATCTAATTGCCGGTAACCTGGCTCGATGACAAGGGCTCGGATACCTGGCCTTGGAGTGTGGTGTTTTTATCTGTGCTGACTTATGTTGACTGCATTTGCGTGGCTTTCTATTGCCCAGGTTGCGGCGATCGCCCCTGTTACCCCAGAACCGGTTCTTTTCGCTTCCGTCCCTGCAATTGAGGGTGAAGCCGTGCCTACGGGGCGTTACGAAATCATTCAGCCGCAGGAAGTCCGTTCATTGCCGGGGCAGCTCAACGAGATTCCGGTCTTCAACAGCAACAGTCCCGAAGTGGTACAGCAGCCTGGAATTCTGCTCTCTACCTTTCCGCCTAACGGCATGGCCAATGGGGAAGCTCACCTCAATTTTCCGTTTGAGGGCCGGTTTGATCTGTTTGCCCACCATATTGCCCGGGGGGTGAATCTTGGCGATCGCCGGACCTTGTTTATCGGGGCCGTTGTTTACAATCCCAACTCTGAGCCCGTCACGCTAGAAGTCTTAGAGGGAGCCAGCTACCTGAGTCAAGAGGCACCATTTTACAACTTGCCCGCACTGGTCTCAAATCCAGGCGGCACCGTTTTTGCAGGACCCGGCAGCCGCACCGTTACGGATGTTTTGCAGGGCCGACGGCAAACTCAATGGCCGGAACAGGTCACGATTCCGCCGGAGCAGGCCTATCTCTTGATGAATGCTCCGATTCCGCTACAGCAACTGCCGTATACCGTCGATGCCACGGTCCCACCTGGTACTGTCCTGTCTACCAACAGCTCAACCTTCACAGCCGGACAGCGCGCTCCTAGCAATGGACGGTCGGTCCTGATGCAGCTCTCTAGTAGCGCCCCGGTCTACGCCGCAACGCTGTCGATGTATGCGCCTCAGACAGAGGATGGCCGCGAACGGGCTCCGACGTTAGAAGAGTGGCTTTGGCTCTTAGTGAATGGTACCCTTGCAGGCCCCCGGGACATTCCCCCCACAAACCCGGATGCGTTTCAGAAGAGTAACCCGATCGAACGCTTTTACTATGGCCGGGTAGCAGGCGTTGCTCAAGGATCTGAGTGGACGGGACGACTAACGGATGAACCAGACGGATCGAGCCTCACAATTCCAACTCCGGGCGAGTCGATTTCCTATGTCATCAGCACAGTGGATCACAATACCTACGGGACAGAGCAAATCCAGAGCGCGCCGATGCTAGTGCGCTATCCCGATACGGCTTATCGGGCCCATGGCAACTATGGGGTTCATTACAAGCTGTCTTTGCCGCTGTATAACGATACTGATGTGCCCCAGCAGGTCGAGCTTAAACTGCAGACGCCCCTCCAGGATGAAACCCTGGACTCGGCCCTGCGGTTCCGTCAACGTCCGAGCGATCGCGTCTTTTTCCGAGGTACGGTTCGGTTCCGTTACACCACCGACATCGGGGTTCCTGGCTCGACTGATGTGCACGTAGTCCAGCGCCAAGGGCAAGAAGGCGAACCCATTTTGCAGCTAACGATACCGCCGGGAAGCGATCGTCTCGTCGATGTCGAGTTTATTTATCCCCCCGACGCGACCCCGCCCCATGTGCTGACGGTGAAAACAGTCACAAATCCGGCCTATATCGAGGCAAACAGTGCGCCTTCGACCCCGTAGCGATCGGGCTGAACATACAGTAACTGTAAAAGACTGTGGAAGCGTAGTGATGTGTCAGCCAATAGTTGATGGTTGTCGAGTACCCTTCGACTTTGCTCAGGGTGAGCGGAATCGATACGTTCGGGCTGAGCTTGTCGAAGCCCTCATCTAAACCTTGACGGACCCGTAGAACCACAAGCTTGAATCAGTCTGGTACAGGACATAGCGGGGCAAAGCCCTTGCGCTCTTCAGGTGTCAAGCGCTCCCACCGTTCCCGAGTCACCCAAGCGACATCGGGCGAACGAATCGCCCCATTAGATAACCGGAATCCGCTCAAAGCATCAAAGACTTTACCCAAGGGCTGACGACGATTCCAAACAACGAAATCGCCAATGAGTTCAGCATTGTAATGACCGCCCTCAGCACCCGTCGGAAGCATGGCAATCATCTCTCCAGTGGCAGTCCGTTCTAGCCTTAGCTCGGGATTGGTTGCGACAAATCCTAGAAATTGCTCATTCGTTACCCTGAGCGACGGCAGCACTTTAATTGGCATGGTTGTAGCCATAAGTAACCGGAGGGCAACGCTGCTAGCCTAACTTAGGCTTCACGCTATCACCCATTATTTTGCCCGAGACGCAACCCGTCCCGCCTCTGTCCTGTCTCTAAAGATAGATGCCACCTTGCCCCTTCCAGCTTCCGACCTCCGACCTCCGACCTCCGACCTCCGACCTCCGAATTCCGACTTCCGACCTCCGAATTCCGAATTCATTCCTCCTTACACATCTCCCACTCCGGCAACGGCTCCTCGTCCTCCAGCCACTGCGCATAATTTGCCGAAAGCCGCACCGACTCAAACCCATCGGCCATCGTGCCCTGCAAGGCTTGGTCGGTATAGCCTGATCTTTCATAACGCCCCTCATCACTGAAGCGTTCTCTAAAAACACTATCGACGAGCGGATTTTCGCCAGAAGCATAGGTTCCATAGAAATGGGCGCGAATGATAATTGCCTCGTCGGATTGAATGGGGTTCGATGCTGTCAGCGATGCTGTAAACGTGGGTTCATCCAGATGAGGCTGGTTAAACACGACTCGTCCCTTGAGATCACCATCGGGGGTCAGAACTTCCACCCAATCGGCATAGTGCTCACAATCTTCATCCGGACTTTGGACCATAACCTCAAAAGTGGGAGGGTCAGCATCGTCAATCACGATCGCGCCCTTTTCGCCCATGGGTAAAACAATTGCACCTTCAATGAATCGCAGATCTTCGGTTTCTGCCTCAGCGGTGAAGATGCGCGTTAGTCCCACAATCTTTTCACTCTCCCGGCTCCCCTGCAGGGCCGCCAGCGCCTTTCCCCACTGCTGCTGCTGGGCATACAGCGTGGCAATTTCTACCATCGGTACTGAGGCTTCAGCGTTACGGGCAGTCGTCAGAACCGTCCCCAATAGATCTTGCCTGAGGACTTGCTCGTTTAAGGTATCAATCGTCGTGATAATCGACGACACCCTGGATGCCATCTGCCCATCGGACTCAATAGCCTCGGCGGCGATGAGGGATTTTTCTAACAGGGTCTGGGCAGTGACCGGATCTTTTAACTCCAAATAGGCCGCAGCAATGGCTTGCAACGCCGACGATTTATACCTGTCGGACTCAATGGCCTCGGCGGCGGTGAGGGATTTTTCTAACAGGGTCTGGGCCGTGGCCGGGTCGTTTAACTCGACATAGGCAGCGGCAATAGCGCGCAACGCGTCCGATTTATACTGATCGCTCTTAATATTCTCTGTTAAAGGTATTAGGTATTGATTCAATGCCAATGGCTCCTCAATCTTCGGCAAAAAGCGAGCTGCCTCCTGGATAAACCACAACACACTCTTGTCTTGTCTAGCCACATGTTTACGCAATATTGTCTTGGCGTTGGCCCATTCACCGTGCTTGGCATAGGCCAGCGCCCCGTGAGCCGCTTTGAAAGTACTGTTTGTTTGCTCGATATGATTCCATAGCTGCGTCCGGACCTGCCGCATCTGCCCCGCTGGCGTGTAAAACAACCAACCACTAAACCCAGCCGCGATGCCGATGACCAGCGCTGCCGCCGCTGCAATGCCGTAAATCCGTCGCCGACTCAGCTGTAGCAACTGCTCCTTCTGGCGGCGCTTCGGCCCCCATACCAGATACGGCACCTGCCGCTCAATCTGCCATAGCTCTAGTGGTCCAAACCAGTAGCGTGCCTGTCGCTGGTTCCCTAACCACTCGTTCACCCGCCGATCCAACAGTTGGTTAGCCTTATCCGCTGCCGACAGCTCTTTACCAGCCTGCTGCATCAAGGCGGGAATCAGTCGCTCGTGGGCTAGCTCATACCCCACTGCCCGGTCTTGGGCCTGGGGCGTAATCAGCCGCACATCACCTCGCGCCAGCCAGGCTACGGCTTCCTTTACCTCCTCCGGCTTCACCGTACCCTTGAGCTTGCCTTCCAAAGCGGGAATCGTCAGCACCCCAGCCCGCACCTGGCGGTCTAAGTCCGTCAACGCCAGCAGCACCTTCATCGCTGACTGACGCTGGCTCGGGATCACGCGGGCCTGCAGCGTCCGCTCTAAAAATCGCTGCAGCAATCCCTCTACCCCACCAAACTTCTGAAAGGCCGTGCGGTTAAAAGCGCGTGTCTCAACTCCGGTTTGGCGGTCAATCATCCAGGCCAAAATCTGCAAATCCACCGGGGAGATCAGCCCATCCTCCCGATTCGCCAACTCCTGATCGGCCAGGTCCACCACAAATCGGCGTTCAAAGGCCAGCTTCTCTTCCTGGGCAATCACCCCCAAAATCGATGCCGCTTCCTCTGAGGTGAATTTCTTGAGCTGCACGACTTCGTGGGGTCCCAGAGCGTAGCCCAATGCCTGGTGCAGGTCGTCGAGCTGGTACATCAGGTCAGAGCGAATCGCCACCAGCATCTTGACGGGGAGAGGGTCTTCGCTGCGGTACCACTGGGCCAGTGCCTGGATAAAAGGTCGCCGCTGCTCTTCTCGTTTGTAATGCACAAAGAACTGCTCAAACTGATCTAACAGCAGCACGAGCGGTTTCGCCACGGCATCCGTTGCCTCTGTCAGTAGCTTCTGCAACTGCAGCGGTGCCACTTGCTGCGCGTACGTGGGCACGGGACCAGCAGTTTGTCCGCCTCCCGCCAGCGTATGAGCCGATTCGCTAGCAATCAGCCAGTCTAAGGGCACCTCTAGTTGCTCAGCGACAGCCTTGGCGATGGTGCGAACCGGGTCCTGGTCACTAAAGCGCACATAAATGCCAATGTGTGTCGCGCTTTCTTGCTGCAGCTGCGGCCACACCCCTGCCTGCAAAAAGGACGTCTTGCCACAGCCCGACTCACCCATCAAAATCCCAAACCGAAAGCTGGGGCTGGTAATCGATTCCAGGCAATCCCGCAGGTTCTGGGTCCGCTGCAGCTTAGCAAAAATCGTCGCATCCTCAGCGCTGAATGGGCGTAGTCCCTTAATAGCTTTTCGCTCCGCCACCTGGGCCAAGGTAGCCGCATCCGGTCGGGGCAAGGACCGGACCGCAAGCCAAACGGCACAGCCAATGAGCCCCAGCTCGAACAGCACAAACGCCGGCAGGTACCAATCTGGTAAGCCATTCTCACCTTGAAACGGCCCCGTCAGCCAACCCGTGTTGTCGTCACCCAAGATGTTGAAGATATTCAGCTCAGGCGGATTGAACAGGACGTAAACAAGAACGATGATCAGAACCAGCAGCGCTAACCAGTTTTGGGTGACGATGAGTCCTGCAATCCAGCGCAGTGACTTGAGTACCTCTTCGACCGCTTTTTGTATGGGCACAGCGGGACCTTCTCGACTCATTGAAAGAATTATGGCGTCAAGGGCATCGCCTCGGACCTATCTCTAAGCTTCATTTCATCAAAACAACATTCCGAGAAAAGTTGCTCGCCTCTGGCTAAGAAGCGGCTGCTTCAGTCTCAAACTCCACCTTGTTATAAATATCTGCGAGACTGATCGTAAAAGACAGCGAATCTAGCTCAAGCACATCTTCCAGGCTGTCGTATTCCTGAAACAGCCACTTTTTCGCGTCCGTTTTGGCGTAGCGCTCCACCCGGCAGCAATATTGATCGACCAACACGTATTCCCGAAAGGTCGCAATCGTGCGATAGGCTGTGAATCTATCCCCTTGGTCGTAGTTGCGAGGTGATTTGGACCGCACTTCGACCACAAACATTGGATTGGTGATGGTATCGTGCCGATTAGCCTCATCGGCCAGCTCCCCTTTAACCACCATGACATCTGGATACGTATGGATTTGGGGTCGCGGCATCCACAGCCGCTGATCAGCCGCAAAAACGTGATAAGCTTCCCTCCTCAGCGCAAAGTTGAGTGCCCCGGCAAGGTTCAGCAGAATTCTGTTGTGATTGGGGTGCCTCGTGTCGTGGGTATGATTTCTCCCTGAATGTACTCGTGGCGCATCTCAGAGACCACTTCGAGCTCAAAGTATTCTGCAATTGAATAGGAACGGGAGACTTGAGCTTGGGCAATCATAATGAGCCTCAAGAGCGGGCAACACTTTCATTATTTATATCTTGCATACATCTCGAACCGAATGTGAACCTTTACACCGCGCCGCGCACCGAGTTCAAAACTTGCTACTCACGTCTAAAGTCCCGTCAGGGACTGGCTCTTTAAGCAGACAGACAGACTCAGGCTATTGGGTTTCAGTATGGTAGTCCTCTTCAGAGGACTTGGGTGCTGAGTCAGAGAATTCGATTCTCGGGCTCTGGGGGCGGTGAGGGTTAGGTTTATGTGCGTACCGTAGCCGCGATCGCCCCACCAACCACCAGCCCACCCAAATTCCCCCAAAACTGCAGACCAGATCGCCCACATCAAACGTGCGATACGGCGACAGGCTCTGCACCAATTCCTCAACCAGCGTAAACAGGCCAAACAGGGCCGGAAAGAACGGCAGTCTGATGCCTCCAAGCCGCAGGTGGCGCGAACGCAGCCAGCGATGGCCCAGATAGGCCGCGATCGCATACAGCACGATATGCCCCACCTTATCGGCATAAGGAAACTGGATAAAGCGAGTTGGAATGCGATTGGTATAGGCCAACCAGAGAATCCCGAGGAAAATAACCGCGTAGCTCAAAGCAGCGAGGTGCCAGCGGTTGGCGACAGGGGGCGAAGGGCGATCGGTCATCAGTGCTCCACAATAGGGCTGTATAGTCACTACACACGCTCTACAGTCGATTGCGTATATTCAGCAGCCGATTTCAGCAGTCAGGGTATTTTATGACACAGCCTCATCCGCTTCAGCGCTTACTCCACTACAGCCGTAGCCAGCGTCGTCCGATCTGGATTGCCAGCACCTGCTCAGTCCTCAACAAACTGTTTGACCTCGCTCCTCCTATCCTCATCGGCTTAGCCGTAGACATTGTGGTTAAGCAGCAGGACTCTTGGCTTGCTACTCGGGGCATTACCAGCATCAAAGGGCAATTTATCGTCCTGTCCATCTTGACTGTCCTCGTTTGGGGCTTGGAGTCAGCGTTTGAATATGCCTACGCCATCCTGTGGCGGAACCTGGCCCAAACCATTCAGCGTGACTTGCGCATCGAGGCCTATACGCACCTGCAGGATTTAGAACTGGCCTATTTTGAAGACCGCAGCACCGGGCGGCTAATGGCGGTACTGAATGACGACATCAATCAGCTCGAACGGTTTCTGGATGTCGGGGCGAATCAAGTTCTGCAGGTCATCACCACGGTGATTCTGGTTGGGGGAGCCTTCGGGGTGATGGCACCAGCGGTGGCCTGGATGGCAATTTTGCCCATGCCGTTCATCATTTGGGGTGCGATCGCCTTTCAGCGGCTCCTCGCTCCTCGCTACGCTGAGGTACGGGAGCGCGTCAGTGTTCTCAACAGCCGCCTGTCGAATAACCTGTCCGGCATCCTCACCATCAAGAGCTTCACCGCTGAGTCCTATGAAACTGAGCGAGTCCACGAAGAGAGTGAGGCGTATCGGGTGAGCAATCGGCGCGCGATCGCCTTCAGCGCCGCCTTTATTCCCCTCATTCGCATTCTGATTTTGGCGGCTTTCACAGCAACGCTGCTCTACGGCGGGTTGTTAGCCGTAGAAGGTCAGTTAGCGGTGGGCACCTACAGTGTCTTGGTATTTCTGACTCAGCGCTTACTCTGGCCGTTGACGCGCCTGGGTGAAACGCTGGACCAGTACCAGCGCGCCATGGCTTCCACCCGTCGCGTCATGGATCTGCTGGATACTCCCATTACGCTCAAACCCGGAGAGCGGCGTTTGCCCGTGAGTAATGTGCGAGGGGATATCCGCTTTGAGGACGTCACGTTTGCCTACGGTGACCATACGCCTGTCATCGAGCACCTGACGTTGAAGATTCCCGTAGGCCACACAGTCGCGATTGTCGGTTCTACCGGATCGGGCAAAAGTACTCTAGTGAAGCTCCTCCTGCGCTTTTACGAAGTCAACGCCGGTCGCATTACTTTGGACGATATCAATATTCGCGAACTCGCTCCTCAAGATCTGCGGCAGGCGATCGGTTTGGTGAGTCAGGATGTGTTTCTTTTCCACGGTACTGTGGCCGAAAACATTGCCTACGGGACCTTTGGAGCGGAGCAAAGGGCTATCGAGAAGGCTGCCCGCATAGCGGAAGCTCACGAGTTCATTGCGAGTCTGCCTCAGGGCTACAACACCATCGTGGGTGAGCGTGGTCAGAAGCTCTCAGGTGGACAGCGCCAACGCTTAGCGATCGCCCGCGCCATCCTTAAGAATCCTCCCATTCTGGTCCTAGACGAGGCCACCTCCGCCGTCGATAACGAAACCGAAGCCGCTATCCAGCGATCGCTCGAAAAAATCACCCAAAATCGCACCACCATCGCGATCGCCCACCGCCTCTCCACCATCCGCAACGCCGCCCGCATCTACGTCATGGAACACGGCCAACTCGTCGAATGGGGCACCCATGAATCGCTCCTGGAGCGCCAAGGTATCTATAGCGGCCTATGGCGCGTTCAAATGGGATTGAAGAAATAGCACAACCCTCAAGTATAGCCGTCGCCAAGTCCGTCAGGACAAGACGGCGAAGCCATCTGGCCATGCGCTGAGTACCTGACGCTACTCGGTGTCCTAGCCTAGATGGCTAAAGCTATATTTCCATCCAATTGGCGATCGCGTTGAGCTGAGGCCAGCCAACCCCAACTATCTAGTACATCACGGCAGAAGTATGCTCACTATTCAGAATGCTGGAAAGGCTTATCTGCCTTAGGTTTGAATTTTGAATTTTGAATTTTGAATGCCGCGTAGCGGTACTAGTAATATTTCCTGCTGACCAAGTCAGCATCCAGGGCAGGCTCGTGAGCATATGGCTCAACTACATTTGACGGGGATAACTTTCACGCCATCTCATCCTCGATTACCCGTTACCCTTGCCCCTTTTTCCTAAAAACGTACTCTCTCCAAGACGATCCAGCGCTCATAGTACAAATTTCTGGAACACGGTAGACAAGCTTTGTGAAAGTTGGTACGCTTGTTCTGATATTCCAAGCCGTTCCGGGATCGCTGCCATGGAAGCTCTCACAGACGCCCAACAAGAACTTTACGATTGGCTAGTAACCTACATTCGTGAAAATCAGCACTCACCCTCAATTCGTCAGATGATGCGGGCTATGGGGCTCAAGTCACCAGCCCCTATTCAGAGTCGTCTTGACCATCTTCGCCGCAAGAACTATATCGATTGGACCGAGGGCCAAGCCCGTACGATTCGGATTTTGCAAGACTATCAAGGGGTTCCCATTCGGGGCACGATCGCGGCTGGTATTGTCAGTACTGTGTTTGAAGACACCAGCGATGTTGAACGTCTGGACTTCTCAGGGCTACCTCTGAAAATGGGTGACTATGCTTTACGAGTTCAGGGCGACAGCATGATTGACGCCATGATTGATGAAGGAGACATTGTCATCATGCGTCCAGTCAATGACCCCAAAAGTGTCCGAGAAGGCACTATTGTTGCAGCCCTAGTGGAAGATAGTACGACACTCAAGTACTTCCATCGTATGAGTGATCGGGTTCAGCTTAAGCCGGCTAATCCCAACTATCCAGTACAGGAGTTCCCTGCTAGTCAAGTAGATATTCAAGGACAGCTAGTTGCTGTTTGGCGAGATTATTTAGGTTAACTCTGTAGAAACGCGACCTACCGCGTCCTACGGGGTCGCTGGGATAATACACTATTCAGGCGGGGACTATGCCGATGCGCAAACCCCGTTGGTATTCCAGTGCAGGATGGCAGGGGCCGCATGAAATCTCGTACCTTTCTTACCGCGATCGCTTTCGTTTCAGGGCTAATTTTCTTAGCAGGCATCGCCGGTTTTTGGGGATTGACGTCTCAAAATCCTCGTGCGCTTCTTACGAAAGGCGGACAGGCAGTACCCGCTGCGGCCCAGTTTGTGCCGCGTCAAGCCCCTATTATGGTGTCTCTCCTGGCACGGCCTGATCGGTTATGGCAGCTGCGTCAAATGCTGACATCGCCTAGCGAAAGATTTCAAGCCCGCCAAGAGTGGCAGTCACTGCAGACTGCCCTTAAAGACTCTATGGGGTGGAATTACGACACCGATGTTCGTCCCTGGTTAGGCCAGGAAATTGCGATTGCAGTAACCGCTATTGACCTCGATCATGACGGCACTAACGGCGAGCAAACTGGCTACTTGGCTGTCCTAGGCTGCCAGGATGGGCAGAAAGCGCGCGAAGCCATCCATCTACTGTGGCAAAAACGTGCGGTTTCCGGGAAAAAGCTCGTTTTTGAGACGGTTTCAGGCATTCCATTGATTTACGATCAAACGCCTGTCAACACAACTTTCAAGATGCCAGAACAACCGTCAGCGTCTCCCCTCGCACTGGCATCATTGGCTTCTGCTGTTGTCAGCAATCGCTATGTACTGTTAGCTAACCATCCCCAGGTTTTGCGTCAGGCGATCGCAACTTTTCAAGCACCCGATATCAGCCTAGCCAAAGAGGCAACCTATCGCGCTTCAGTGGCGTCCCTACCCGCCAATCGCATCGGCTGGCTATACGCGAATGCGCCTTCTTTATTTACCTGGCTCGGTTTAGAAGGTAGAGGTGAAGTAATGCCGTTGGCAAATGATGGACGTCGAGCCCACCATTTGTTTATGTCATTCCGCGCGACTCCATCTGGGCTGTTGGGAGATACTGCAATTGCGGCGGCTTCTGGTACGGTTTTCAGTGCCGACGATGCTGCACAACAGCCACCGACAAAAGCGCTCAAGCTGATGCCTGCTGCGACCCGTTTTGTGCTGTCTGGCAACAACCTGCCCCAACTCCTATCAGAGGCCGCTGAGGATGTAGGCGGGTATGAGGCTGTCCAGCAGTCTCTCGATGTCTTTTGGTCATCTTTGGATCTTCCCGAGACAGCTTCTGGCATTCTAGGCGAGTCAGTCCAGGGAGAGTATGCTCTGGGAATGGTTGCCGGCAAGACTTCAGGCTGGGTGCTGGCAGCCCAAACTGTTGCCGATAAACCGCTTGGCACAATTGATGAGCTGGCACAGCAAGAAGGTCTCAACGTCAGTCACGTTCGCCTGGGCGATAGCGATATCACTGTGTGGACTCGGTTGTCTCTCTGGCTCACAGAACCAAATGGTATAGCCAACCTTGAAACTCAAGTTGTTGGCGTTCACACTGCGATCAACAATTACCAAGTCTTCTCAACTTCTTTACCGGCCCTGCAGCAGGCATTAAGGTTAGAGGACAATGGCTCCCCGTTATCAGAACAGCCTCTATTTACCCAACTGATCGATCAGCTAGACCCGTCCTACAACAGCTTGGCTTATCTTGACTGGCCTTATCTAGCCCCCTCATTAATGCGTCGCTTTCCCTGGCTAAGAGCCCTCGAACAGGCTGGTAAGCCTTTAACCGATCACCTGGGTCCGATATTTACGGTTGGGTATGGCGGTGACTCATCACTGCAGCGGGGTCTAGTTGCAATTGACCTCAGCTAAAACATTAAAGGATTGTCAGCCTATGATTTAGACCATATATTTCATATCGCCGAAGGGTACCCTGCAGTTAGGTAGACTGAGATAGATTTGGTTCGGGAGGTCTCCTGGCCTGCGTGAATCTATCATTCGTTTGCAAAGTAATAAGGTATTTATGAAACCTAAAGTCAACATTATTGAGCCAGCTGGAATTTTTGATAGCACACAAGCAGATGCGTTCCATCAGCAGGTAGAAGCTGCTCTTGAGCAAGGTGCGGATAAACTGCTAGTTGACTTGAGCGAGATTACGTTTGTCGATAGTTCAGGACTTGGTGTCCTAGTGATTGCGCTTAAAAAAGTTCGCGCCTCCGAAAAAGACATGTATATTTGCTCTGTAAATGAGCAGGTCCGTATGTTGTTTGAATTGACAAGTATGGACCGTGTATTCGAGATTTTGCCTGATCGCACTACCTTTGAAAAAACAGTTGTAGGTGCTTCCTAAAAGAAAGTTTTAGCAATACTCAATCAGTCGTAGGAATTTGGAAACCAAATCGCTTGAAGTGAGTACTTTCGAGGATGAATTTAGGGTGCTAGCTATATTAAGCCAGTAATACCTCTAAAAGCGAGAGGTCATCAGAGAATGCGCTATTTTGACTACGTGCATGAACCTGACTCAAAATATCGTCAATTGTCCTATCAGGTGTGTGTTTGGATAAGATCTCAACAAATTCATCCAGGCCCATCATCGTGTTATCCGTTTGCTGAATCTCGTAGACACCATCACTAAATACGTAGAGTCGGCTATGAGGGGGAATATGACACCGATGCCATTGATACTTAATGTCTGGTAACATTCCGATGGGTAATCCAGGTGTTCTTAAACATTCAACCGTTTGCGATTCACCCCTACAATCAGAGACAACCACTGCCGGAGGATGACCGGCACTAGCATACAGCAGCTGACGATTAGCGCGATTGTAGACGCCATACCAAATCGTGAAATATTTTTCGTTTTGATACTGCATCTGAAAGGTTTCATTCAGTGCTTTGAGAACTTTCTCGGGACGGTAAAAATTGACATCTGGAAGCGATTGAGAGCGTAGAACGTTTAAAACTGATGTGGATAGCAAGGCTGAACCGAGGCCATGCCCAGAAACATCTAATAAGTAGATAACCAGATAATCAGGATCTAACCAGTAGTAATCGTAGCAATCTCCTCCTAGCAGCCGCGAAGGAAAGAATCGTGCTTTAATAGGAATCTTTTCAGTTAAATCATCCGGCAATAGCGATCGCACATAAGCTTCTGCTTCAGACAATTCTGTTGCTAGCAACTGCTTTTGTTCTTTGAGTTCTTTTTCTAACTGAAGAATACGCTCGCTGGCTGATAGCCTAGCATTGAGCTCCTTCGGATCAATGGGCTTTGATAAAAAATCATCAGCCCCTTTGTCTAGAGCAATCGCATGTTCGGAAAAATCGTTTCGAGGCGTTAGCATTAAGCAAAAAATGGGAGGTATCGCAGGGTCTGCTTTCAATTGTTGCCAGGTAGATGGCTCCTTACCAGAAACCTCAAGTTTCCAATCATTGATCACAATTGTGGGAGCTAAGATCTCCGGCTTGCCAGTGCTATCGGACTGTGTGTCCCAAACTTTTACGTTATACCCAGCTGTTGCCAACTCTCGACAAAGGACTTGACGAGTTTCATGATCCACATTAGCAAGCAGGATCTGCATCATACGCAATCGATACTATCCAATGGCTGTTTGCCTCCAATTGTCAATTGGAGTGTCACCTCATCGGGTTTGGAACTAGAGACACCCGCTTCGTTGACGTAAAGTTGAGGCGTTTTCACAAGAATTATACTCGGACAACCCTAAATTAGTCTTTGAGCAGATTTAGCTCAGCTTTTGCCAATCTTGTGTTCAGCAGGCAGTCCAAAACGGCTAGATGCAACGAGTAGAAAGTGATACCACAATTCACTCAGGGCTTACATGACTGTAGCTGACGAATCTGTTCAATGCCAAGAATTCAAATGCATTTTCTCTTCTGGCAATCAAGGCTGTGCATTTCTACAAGATTACTGCCCCTGTAACAGGACAGTGCATGAGGTGTCTTAGTGCAATAGTACCTACCACCATACTACTGCGCTGTACCAAACATGAAGAATGTTGCGGGAGTTACCTCAGTGGGAGAGACACTCTGTTATCAAGAGATTGCTGAGGAGAGAATGTGTAATCAAGGCGACTAAGCCCTGCTACGTATTGCATAGTTTAGATTGGAGCCATCAACCTATGAATCTCGCCAGCTGTGATGTGCCCACGAGCTGCGTTTTACCGATAATCAAATCGCCGCAAGATTATCAGGCTTTCCGTATCAGTCCTGATGATACCAATCGGCTAGCTATCGTGTTCGATCCAACGGTTGCCAATATGTCTCTGACGTACTGTGTCGAGATTTTTGACGTTGGTGGTAAAACTCCTCCTAATCGCCATCAGATTGCGGTCGAGATGTTTTTTGTCCTCAAGGGTGAAGGACTAGCTACTTGCGATGGCAAGACGGTACCCATTTCTGCTGGGGACAGCATCCTGGTGCCACCTACCGGTATCCACGGGATTGAAAATACCGGCGACACTAGGCTGTACGCTCTCTGTATCATGGTCCCCAATGAAGATTTTGCTGAACTCATTCGCTCCGGTATACCGGCGAAACTTGATGAAGAGGATTTTGCCGTGCTACGACGAGGCGATGTCTTTGCTTCAGTTAGAGGATAAGAGGACTGTGGGCAATAGGTGTTGGATGTCAGAGAAGTTTGAGTTTTGAATTGAATTAAAATTCATAACTCAAACTTCAAAGTCCTATTGCTCCGTTGTTTCAACCCGTTTCTACTCCAATACGCATCTATTCTCAAGATCTGCCGTGCCCCAGCCGTTTTCGGTTTGTCCCAAAGCAACCATCTCGATGATGACGCGCGATCGCGTGCGGTTGGATGCTGATGTATATCGCCCCGATGCAGCGGGTTCTTTTCCTGTGTTGTTAATGCGGCAACCCTACGGGCGTGAAATTGCCTCTACGGTCGTTTACGTCCATCCTGTATGGTATGCAGCGCAAGGATTCATCGTCGTTATTCAAGATGTTCGCGGTCGGGGAACCTCGGAAGGAGAATTTCGCCTCTTTGAACATGAAATTAGCGATGGTTATGACACAGTTCAGTGGGCTGCCCAGCTGCCTCAAAGCAATGGCAAGGTGGGCATGTATGGATTTTCCTACCAGGGCATGACCCAGCTGTTTGCCGCTCAGGCACAGCCCCCTGCTCTAGCTGCGATCGCGCCGGCGATGGTAGGCTACCATCCACAGACAGACTGGGCCTACGAGAATGATGCGCTCCTCCTGCAGGCAGGTCTGGGATGGGCCATTCAGTTGGCGGCTGAAACAGCACGTCTAGAAGGTAATCAAACAGCTTTCCAGGCGCTCTATCGAGCATCACGGCAGCTGCCCTTACAAGACGAAATCGCAGCCTGTCCAGAGGTATTGACTCAATACGCTGAAGATTCCTTTTTTCACGATTGGCTGACGCGATCAGAGGATGATGCCTATTGGCGAAAGATTACGCCCCAACTTGATGCGGTTGATTTGCCAATGTTGCATATCGGGGGTTGGTTTGACCCTTATCTCCGGGGCGATATGCGCCTTTATCGCGAAATGGCAGCGCGCAGTCGCTTTCCCCAACCGCTTTGGCTAGGGCCTTGGGGACACATTCCCTGGGGGCCTAAAGTCGGTATGCGTGACTTTGGTTCTCACGCAAATAGTCCGATTGATCAGCTTCAGGTTGATTGGTTTAGCGCATTCCTGAAAAGTGAAGTGACTCCGTACGTAGCTACCGTCAACCTTTTCGAGATGGGGACAAATAAGTGGCGACGGTTCTCCAAATGGCCACAAACGGCCTATCAGGTTTGGCAGCTATCAAGTAGCGGCTTAGCTGCTATGAATCAGTTAGATGGGCAGCTGAAAGCTGGCAAGCTATTAGCTGATCCAGATATAAAGGGGCAAAATAAGGCCGCTAATACCGAGGCAATGAATGCAGAATTGAACGGAACTGATGTCATAGTACATGACCCTTGGAGACCCGTTCCTTCTTTAGGTGGTCATGCAGGCATGCCATCAGGATCTTTTGATCGCTCAGCTCTAGATTGTCGCAGCGATGTTCTAACCTATACCTCTTCGCCCTTGGCTGACCCGCTACGAATTGTAGGGCAGATCAGGCTCGCGCTGTTTTGCAAGAGCGATCGCCCTAGCTTTGATCTTAGCTGCACACTGTCAGAAAGATTGCCTGACGGTAGCGTTTATCCACTCACACAAGGCTACGGGCGATTCGAAGCTCTGGCCGATGCTTGGACTCTTTGCACCCTGCTGCTGCAGCCAACCTGCTGTTGTGTAGCTCCCGGAAACTCATTCCGCTTGAGCATTAGCGCCGCCTGCTACCCTGCCTATGCCCTCAATGCCGGTACCGGGGCACCGCCAGCTAAAAGTCGGTTACTTGAGGCCAAAGTTATTACAATCACGCTCCAGGTTGGGCTGAGTAGTCAGACTCATCTTGCTCTACCACTACCACCAGTAAGCTCGAAATGAATATTCAATTAGTCCCATCTCCGTAGTGCCAAGCAAAAAGATTGGAGAAGCACGACAACGTGTGCCCCTCCAATCTTTACTTCCAGACAAATTGGAATCCTATAGCTCAGAGTCGAACTTTGAGGGAACGCCGGAACGAGGCAGTACGGATTCCATCGGAGCCGCTTGGGGCGATATTGCTGACTTGGGAATACTGATTGGAGGTTGGTCGAGGGCAATTTCCAAACTATCTCCAGCTGGGGAGGGGGCAGCAGTTTGGAGTTGACCCGCAGAACCGATAGGTTGATTTAAGGCACCAGAAAAGACGCCTATAAAAGCAACCGCAGCTGCAGTAAGCCCTGCCATGCAGGTAAATCTGAATCGGCTTTGGTAATTCAGTTTGCGAACAACAGCCGTAGCCGTACATGTTTCGACATCAGCCGACATGCGCGTAGTCTGGCGCATCCCTTGAAAGCCTTGTCGAATATGCAATAGCCTCCGATATAAACATTGAGCATCGGGGTCGTCTGACAACCAGGTCATAACAAGACGACGCTCGTCGGGAGAAACCTCTCCATCCAAGTAAGCGCTTAGCAGCTCATAGCGATCGCGCTTCGTTACATCCAACTCTCTCTGTTGACTCATTGCGTTGCGCTCTGCACAGTTTAGAGAACTCGGTATCAAGTGCTCTGCCGAAGCAGATAGTTGGCGGCTCATACTCATAGCGGGAAGCAGAACCCTCTTCACTAGAGACGGTTCCTATGAGGGAATAAGTTCCCAACTCAGGAACGCGTTCATAAACTTGCGAACTTGCTGGCGGATAGCGATGTCAGGAAATGGCCTAGAGAAAGATAGCGTCTAGATGGCCCAACCGCGACATCTTTTCTCCTAAGCAATCCTCATGATACCTGGATCTCTCAAAAGAGGCTGATAAATTCGGTAAGTCTTTATCCCGTTTGATGGCTCAGAGGCTGGCTACGCCACAACCTCAGGCTTGAAATAGAGATTCAGCTCTTCTTGCAGGCGATGCCGAGCCCTGGCAATCCTGGACTTTACAGTTCCCAGAGAAACGCCAGTGATATCCGCAATTTCCTCATAGCTCAATCCCTGGATCTCACGCAGGACGATTGTTGTGCGGAAAACTTCTGGCAACGCCGCGATCGCCTGCTGCAGCTGCCCGTAAAACTCCTGCGTCATCAGAACCTCGTCAGGATTCGGGCCTTCAGAGGCGACTTCCCAATCTAGCTCACCATCATCGAGTAATCGGGGGGCATCCAGCGAAAGGGGAGTTTGATGGCGCTTGCGCTTACGTAGTTCGTCATAGAACAAGTTGGTCGTAATCCGGCCTAGCCAGCTTTTGAAACGCCCTACTTCTTGGAGCTTGTGAAGATTCCGATAAACACGAATCCAGACCTCCTGGGTTAGATCAGCCCGATCCGACCAGTCAGGAGCCAAATGATAAAGCAACCGCTCTACGGAGCTCTGGTAGCGCTTTACCAGTTCAGCGAAGGCAACCTTGTCTGGATGTCGCTGAGACTGGCATTCCTGAATCAGGTCGTAGTTTGACAACTGAGCAGGGCTAGACTTGCGGACAGAACTTGACTTGGGCACAAGCGATATAGGGCCAGAGTACGAAGACGCTGTCCATGATGTAGAAACAGAGTGGCTCATAAATTCAGACACAGCTATCAAGTGGTGAGGAACAACAGTAGCTGACCCTTCACGCGCTGCTTGCCCTGGCAACAGGACAACAAACAACGGACGCGATTTTCTAGTGTTGTACTGTGATCACACCTCACTCAGGCTTGTCGATGTGCCTATCGTTTTTTTGGCACATCCTTTTTAGTGGCCGTAGGATTATTGGTCCTCAACCCCAAGGAGAAGGGTATACTCATGCCATAGAAAGATCCCAAGTCCATGCGTTATCTAGCAAAGGTGGAGCGTGCTTCTTTCCTCGGGAACGCTGTCTTGCAACTGTTAGCGCGACAGGTTGAGGATTACCTTTGGGAACGGCTCTCCCGAGAAAAAAAAATTGAGACAGAGATTGCCCTAGGGGTTGGTGATGGGGCAATCGTCTTAGTGCAACTAGACGAAAGCGACACACAGGTTGTTGCAGTGGAAGATGCAACAGCTTGGCTGCTGGATATTATCGACCAATTTTTGGCCCAAGGAATTACACCTGAGTTTTTAGCCAAAGAGGCAGAGCGCGCTGAACAATGGCGTCAGTCGCTAACGTTGGAAAGTCAAGAAGTAGAGCGGCGGGCATTAGAGACAGCGGCACGGCGAGACGAAATCCAAGAACTCGAAAAAAGCTTGAAATTAGAGCAGGCGGAGCTCGAAAAACGTGAAACTGAATTCATAGCCCGTCTCAAAGCTCAAGGTTTGGATTGATTTAGCGTCTGCTGATGAATTTAGGAGCCTGTTTCTGCATATTTACGGTAGAAGACTTCTTTTTTCTTAGGTAGTCTAGTTGCTAGCAGTTTTGCGATCGCCCTCTGAGGGCGGAAGAACTTCTACGGAAACTTCAATAGCATCCGCTGAACCCGTTTCGTTTTCTGTGACATCCACAGCGCTGACGTCGACAGTTCCATCCGGCGTAAATCGTTCAAATCCCTGAAGCGTAACCTGCAGCGAGGTCCGGCAATTCGGGCAAGTAGTCTGTGCTTTGTTCAAACCTGTCAATGGTGTTTCACAGACAGGGCAGGTGCCCTCAATCAAGTTTCGCTTTAACCACCAGCGAAAACCCACTAAAGCCAGGACTGGCAAAACCAACAGTAGGCCAAAGAGAACTGCAATAGACTTCACAAGCCAGCCCAAGCCTGCTGCACCCAACAGCCAAACAATGCCAATAACGGCTAGCCAACAACCCAAGCCTGAGAAATTGATTTGATAATTATTAGAACCTTGTGGATACACGATATGTCCTCGTCGCCATCGCTTGTACCATGATCTATCGAGGCACAATGCACTTTATCTCGATAGGTCGATGGCCTTCATTGGGAGTCATCTTCACAGGAACCGTGATAGTGCCTCTAGCCTAAAACACATTTTTGGAAGCTGGTCACCGTAATGGCCGACCCTTTAAGTTGCTCGGTCAAGTGACGCGACTACCTGAGCATAGATTTCATTGGCTTGCTCAGGGGTATTCCCAATGCTGGTTAGCCCTAGCTTGCCATATTCAGAAAGACAACCCATGAGGTGGAACGCTGCTCCTACGCCTTCAACACTGTTGAAATGGAGGTGATCACTCACAATAATGTCCATTAAGTCGCTGGGTAAGAGTCCTTGGTAGGCAGTTTTTTGCAGGTTATCAGAAGCTCTATAGAACTTGGGCTGTCCCTGCCGAGTATAAAACAATCCATCTTCTTTACGATAATGACCATCGGTGAGGAGTTTAAGAGCCATGAATGGGTGAGTTGTCCCCCCCTTCCGTAAGTTGATTTCAATAGCATGAAGCTGCCACATAGGACGCTGGTCAGGCTGGTGTACAGCAATGAAGTCTACTCCGTAGCGCTCGATTGCTCCCTTTGCCGCTAAGTTTTTACCGATCGCTTCTCCCATTGATTGAATTTGCAATCGATACTCTGCGTCGGCTGGGAAAGAGCACCCTAGGAAAATTTGACCGTCAGGTCCTCCTAGAACTTGGTCGTGGGTCGATAGCATCTCGACTTCTCCCAGAGGATTGATATAGCCCTGTACGCTAGGCGATCGCTTCTGGTCACCTGAAATAAAGGCCTCAGCGATAGCGCCTAAGGTATGAACTTTATGCTCAAAATGCTCCCAGGTTTCTGTGTCGCACTGAAAGCGCAATGCTTTAAAGGCATCTGCCAAACCTGTGACTCGATGTGAATGGCTACTACTACCAGGGGCGATTGCTGCTAAAGGAGTCAAATCTAGAAGGGCATTTCCTTCGCCTGAAAAGCCCTGGTTGAGCTTGATAACAATGCGTTTCAAATGTGGTTGACGTTCCCACAGATCAGCAGTAGCTTCGGCTAGGTCTTCGGCATTACTGACAAGCTCACTGCCGTCCGGATGCGGCACATTGCACTCAGTGAAAATTTGACGACTCCCACTTTTAGTGCCCCAGTGAAGCAAATCCGGATTAAGGGCTAAAAGCGGAATTCCTAGTGCTAGTGCTAGTTTTCTTTCCAACAGCGTCGAATTGAAGCACACCATGTAGGCGTGGCTTTGATCTAGGCGCTCGCGCATCTTCTTCAGTAGCCGAGGTCGCTCAAGCAACTTCTGGGTCAGGGGTTTCTGCGAGGCATCGTAGGCGGCAAACAAATCGAGCCGATTGCGAGCATGAGAACTAGGAATCCCCGGCAAAAGCTCTAAGTAATAGTCCACAATGGTGGGGTGCAAAGGCTGTGACGTAACATACATCAAGCGTGTGAAGGGATTCCGCAGACGTGCTAGCGAGAACAGCAGTCTTTCTTCGTAGTAGTGTACGCCCGCGATTTTCTGAAGTTCGGCTTGATCAAGGCTCAGCGATGGGACAATCAGCACCTGACAATCACGCACATCGAACTTATCTGGCGATTGCCACAGCGCCTTTAACTGGGCTTGAAGTTGCTGAAACTGCATAGCTTGATCGAAAGAAGCAGAGTGGGCGTCAATCATAAGGGCATCCCATAAGGACCGATGCCTATAGATTCACACTTTTACTCTGCAGTCTCACAAATCCTTAGAAAATTTTGAGATGACGGCTTATTTCAAAGGTAAAGTGCTTTTCGCCCCATATCATCCAAGCTTCACCATCTACCGACAGCCATCAAGTATTCCGCTTGGTTCGTATCCAACTCTTTTGAGGATCAACCACGGCTTTCAGATACAGGGGGATTTTCCAGAGTATGTATGACGGAACCGCCAGCAGCTGCGAAAAGGACAACTCTTCACGTCCCCAAACTGACCAAGCTAGGAGAATTGCGCTCATGAGAACGATGTCCGCTATCAGCTGAATTTGGAAGGGCAAGCTATCGATGCTAAGCAAGGCAGCAATACCCGTGATAGCGGTCAAAGCAATGCCCAGAAGACTCCAAAGTGCCAGCGGCGGAATTGCTAAATCTACCGCTAAAGTAAAAAGGTCGAGTCGCTTTTGGTGGACCGCTTGACCCAACAGCTTAGGAACGTACGTTGTTAATACCTGTAGGTGACCGTGCTCCCAGCGAGTACGCTGGCTAGTCGCCGCTGCCTCATCATCCGGCAAAATACCCACGACTTCAGATTCTAGAGAAAGTGTGGGGATATAGCCTGCGATTGCGAGGTCAATACCCAGCTTCATATCCTCAACGATATGTCCGCTAGCCAACTCAACCGATTGCAGCGCCTTCCAGGGAAACGCCATCCCCGTTCCCCCCAGCATAATTGGAACCCCCAGTCTAGAAAGGCCGCCCGCTCTAACCCGATTTTTCACAATAAAGGCAAAGGCCGAGAGGCGATCGCGCAGAGAAGGGTCTGGTGGTTGTTCCATGCGGTAAACAGCTTGCGTAGGCTGACCAGAGTCGTGCGTAGCTTGAGCGATATTACGATTCGTTCCAGGACTAACCCGGCAATCAGCATCGACGATGACCACAACAACCGGCTGGGTTTCTGCCAATACCTTCAATCCATAATCAAGGGCGTACCCCTTTCCACGGCGAGTAGCATCCTGCCTTTCAAGCACTGTCACCCCAGTGCTACGAGCAATAGCAGCAGTGTCATCTTGACAGTTGTCAGCCACCACCGTAATCTGGCTCGGGCTATTGACTTCTGGCGCTAGCTGAGTCAAGGTTTTCTCGATAATATCGGCCTCGTTATGAGCTGGCATAAGGATGACAAACGAAAGGGGATCAGACCTTTCAGATATTGGAGCAGCCTGCTGCTCGCGGAATAGGAACGCCAGCAAACACTCAAATAGCAAAAAGAGGCATAGAAATCCGTATAGGCTAACTATAGCCGTTGAGAGAATTTCCAACCCTGTTTCCAACCCACCCACTAACGTCATAAATCTCCTTAGAAATTCTAATAGACGAGCTTATCTAGCCCAATTTTCTCATTGCTTCTAGTTAGTCAAAGATCCGCTCAAGCAACAAGAAAAAATTGAACGGCGATGTAATTGGCTGAATTGCTCGACTAACAGCATCGAAGAAGTCTAGATAGCCTTTCTTAGGAACGACAATGACATCTCCCTCCTGAATGGGAGTTCCGTCTGTGAAGCTACTCAAATTAATCTCTTGGGCTTCAACCTGGCCATTATCTTGCAGACGAACCAAGGCCACCTGCGACAAATTGGCATCATCGTTATGTCCTCCGGCGACAGCCAAAGCATCAGAAACAACACTTTCTGGAGATACTTGCACCTCACCCGGACGGATCACCTCGCCGATAACCCGCACTCGCACCAAGTTAGGAGATAGACTCGATCGAGCAACGACAAGCGGATCGATATCGGAGATTTCAGCAGCTTCTGGGACGAAGATGATGTCGCCGTCCTGCAGAAGTATGTCATTGCCCTCAACGCCTTCAAAGATTGATTGCCATAAGTTGATGCTGACTGTCTCTTCACGGTTATTCGGACGTTGTCGCTGAACAACGATGTCGCGCAAATCAGCACTGCGGCGAACTCCACCAGCTGATACTAACGCTGTACTCAAAGTTGGTGCGGTTGAGGCCGAACTCAGCTGAGCATTATCACCCACACGGGTATTAACAGTTGTCAGGCTGCTCAGCTGTACAGGGCCGGGGCGATACACTTCGCCAGCTACGGTAACGACGACCGGACGCAGCACTGACAAATTGAGCTCAACAACGGGCTCGACCAGATAAAAGCTCAGACGCCGAGTAATCTCATCGCGTAGTGATTCCACGGTTCTATCAGCCGCGTCCACAGAACCAATCAAGGGAAGTGCAATTGTCCCATCAGGCAAAATTACTCGCGTACTTTCAAATTCTGGAAACCCAATTACGGCAATACCAATCTGGTCACCGGGTCCTAGCAAATAGTTAGCAGTCCCAGTGTTAAAGGAGTTAAAGGAGTCAGAGGATGGAACACGAAGTGTCGGTGCGGGTTGCTCTAGCGGCGTCGGTGGTAACGAAGGGACTTCCCCTTCTTCAGATTCTGTCTCTTCAAGTTCTGCCTCTTCGGGGTCTATCGCTTCGGGATTGATCTCATCAGAGGCGTCGGGGAGCGGGGCTAATAAGTCATCATCGGTTGTTTGAGCGATCGCCGCCTGAACAACCAAAACGCCCATTAGGATGCACGTGGTAACAGCACCCAAAGATCGAATAGTGTCTAAACCTACACGAGAAACCATGCGTACATTCATGGGTAAAGAATTAACGTTCTGAAATATCTACACTAGATGGCGACGCGGCAGAACCCTGATTAGTTTCTTGAAATGGATCGGAGCCATTCTGAGAATGGGTCCCGTTACCGTTAGGAGTATTTTCTAGGGAAAAAGGCAAGGCTTTCTCTTCTTCAGTATGGAAATCAAATTTAGTCCGCGTGTGGGAGACATAATCGTCGTGTTCATTGTTGACATTGACGCCATTGGCAACGAAGCCCAATACTTCAGCTCCTGAGCGGCTAAGCAGCGCTTTCGTCGCCAACGCACTGGCCGAATCTACCTGGCGGGGTCGAACAATGAGCAAAACACCATCCGCCATCCTCCCTAGAACCGCTGCATCAGCGGCTCCAATCAAAGGTGGGGAATCCAAGATTACGTAGTCGTATTGCTTAGAAAGGTGCGTCATCAAGGTTGCCATCCGCTCTGAGTCAACCAGAGCTAGGGGATTAGGTGGCACGACTCCAGCCGTTAAAAGCGTCACGTTTTCGGCCACTGGCTGTAAAGCGTCCTGAAGTGTACCCTCGCCCACCAATACATGGCTGAGCCCCACTCGGTTGATGACATTCCACAGGTGGTGCTGCGAAGGCGATCGCATATCAGCATCCACCAACAGCACCCGACGACCTACCTGTGCCATAGAAACAGCCAAGTTGGCACTCACCTCAGACTTTCCTTCCTTAGCCACCGAACTAGACACCACAAAAATCCGTAACGGACTATCAGAACGGATGAATTTAAGATTTGCCTGCAGCATCTGATAAGCAGCTGCAATCAAGGGATGCGTTCCCGATTTAGTGACAATCCGTGGTGAAATACCTCCCTTTTGAGACAGGAGTAAGTCGTCTGCATCGGCCTCATCCGGTGAAGTGGTGAACTTCGGGATCAGTCCGAGTAAGGTGTAGCCTAGGAGCGCCTCAGCGTCCTTCGCCGTCTTGATTGATTTATCTAATAAATCAAGCGCAAAGGCAACAGCAACTCCTAGAAAAACGCCTGCTCCAGCGCCCGCAATAATGAGCTTGATTTGCGTGCTGCGGTTATCCAAAGGTGCAGGTGGAACCGCAGCGAGCTCCTGAATCCGAGCAGTTCCAACGGTTTGGTTTTCGGCGAGTCTCACTTCTTGGAGACGGCCTAAGAGTAATTCATACTCCTGCTGGGCTGCTCCCAAACCGCTTCGCAGCTGTAGTTCTTCTTTTTCCAGGGCCGGGAAAACCTCAGACCAGCTGACATATTGAGCGCGAGTATTTTGCAAATCTTGGAGGCGCTGTTCCATGGCTTGCTGCTGAACCTGGGATTGCAGCAGCGCTGTTGTCAGGTTAGCTTCCACAGGACTGAATTCATAGTCGCCAACACTGCCGCCATAGGATTGGCCCACCACAGATTCAACCCGATCATTCAGCAAGTCAAGAAGCGCTGCCTCTTGTCGTCTGAGGCTAGCGACAATAGGATGATTCTCAGTGTAGTTGGCTCTTTCTGTCGCCAGCTGGCTTTGGACTTCAGCTAGATCCGCGATCGCGGCTTGAACACTTTCAGCATCGTTCAATTTAGCCAGGTCTTGAGCCCGCTGTGGTGATAGGGCCAGCTGATTTTCTAGGGCACTAACCTGTGCTGACACAGCAGCCAACTCAGCCTGCTGGTCTCTAATTTCGTGCTCAATAGCTTCGAGCAAATTGACAGTGGCTGCTGATTCCTGTTCGAGATTAACAATTTCGTTGCGGACCTTAAATAAACGAAGCTGTTCTGCTGCGGTATCAACGGCATCTTTAGCCCGAGGGAGTTCGGCTTCGATGAATAACCGAGCCGTTCGAGCTTCTGTTCGGTTATTCTCGACATTCTTTTCAATATAAGACTCCATCAGCTGATTAACGATCGCTGCCGCCAACTCTGGATTAGGCGATTCGTAGGTAATCAATACGATGTTGGTGCCTGGCAGGGGCTTAGTGGCAAGCCCTGACCGTAGCGCTCCAGGATCCAGGGGGGCTCCATCAGGCCCTTTGATGTCTAACTCTTCAACAACTTTTGCCAAAACCTGAGTGGACTGCATGAGCTGTTGCTGCGTCGCCAGAGCACTCGTCTCACGACCTAACGTCTCTTGTGTTGCGAGTTCAGTTGCAATTCCTGTGAGCGAAGCAGAGCGATCGCGGCCTTGTACTAGCACTTGTCCAGCCGCGCGGTACTGACTTTTTTCGTTAAGTGCAGCATAAGCAGCAGCCAGAACGCAAAGAAGTACCACCACAGATGTTGGTAACCACCGTCGCTTTATGACCAACCAATAGCGCTGGAGGTCAATCTGTTCGACGTAGTCCTTATAGTTTTTGTAATCTTGTTGCTCCATCACTGGGAACTGATGCAAAGGTATCTGCTGTACTTATAATCTTGCTTTAGGAATCCGACCAGTGGGTTTTCTGTGAAACTTAAGTAAAACTTTATCCGACGACTCGATTTTTGTGAGGACGACAAGGTGTTCCCAGACAAATCTGCTGAGCAGGTAAGTCATTGAAAACGCTGCTGCGAGCTCCAACAACCGCATTGGCGCCAATCGTTACACCAGGACCCACAAAACAATCAGTCGCTACCCAGACTCCATTTTCAAGCGTGATAGAGGCTGTTTGTAAACCAAAAGCAGGGTCTGACAAATCATGCGACCCTGTACAGAGGTAACTGTTTTGTGAAATCACACAGTGCTCTCCAATGTGGATCCAATCCAGGCTGTATAGTTCAACGCCGCTGCCAATCCAGCTGTAGTCGCCTATTGTCACTTTCCAGGGGTAGTGAAAGCGTGCTGAGGGACGGATTACGGCCCCTTTTCCCACTTTGGCTCCAAACAGCCTTAAAAGGCTCCGTCGAGGAGCATGATGGGCGTGGAGGGTGAGTGGGAAAATTGTGGCCTGTAATAGCCACCATAGCAAAATCATCCACTTTGGTTTTCCAGGACTATACCAAGACTGGTCGTACAGTCGTAGGTCTATCAATGATGGAGGTCCCAAACTAGATGTCAAACCATTTGGGGGAGGGACGGTAGGAGACCCTTGGGCAGATCGCGTCATAATCACCTAATATCCTCCTGACACTCACTGCACGTTGGCTGGTGCGGCTGATTTTGGTTCCGTTGGATGACTAGTATCGGGCTTTTCGCTTTTCTTGCCAGGATTGAGGGTGCCACCAAATTTTCGTAGTTCGTAAAGCTTGACCCCAATCTGGTATTCATACTGGCTTAAGAGACGCCCATAGATATATCCTGCCCGACCATCCAAGAATCCCAAGCGAATGAAGTAGAACAGAACAAATCGCGCAAAAGGTTTAAAGGGAACAAACTTCACCCATTTGTGCTTAAACCAACGCGTTCGCTGTACAGGCTCACCAAATAAATCACCCCCAACTGTACCGTCCTCATCCAAACCCTCGAGGATGTTGTAGTAAACACGTGCCTCCCAGTTAGAGTAACGATTGTGACGGGCCAACCAATGGTACAAGTCGCGAAAGTCTTCATGCAGCATGTCGTGTTTCAACTTGCCGACTGCACCATCGTGGATGACAACGTGCTCATGAACTTCATTATCACCTGTGTTCTGAATGTCTTCGGTCTTCAGATTTTCGTAGCGTCCTTGTTTGTGGCGAAACAGTCTGAGATTCCAGTCGGGATATTTGCCGCCAAAGCGAATCCATTGTCCCAGGAAAAACACCCTCCGATTGAGGTAATAGCCACTGTATCCCGGTTGCTGAATTGCCTGCTCGATTTCATCCCAAAGTTCAGGGGTAATACGTTCGTCACAGTCCACGATGAGAACCCATTCATGGCGAAACGGTAGATTGTCCAGAGACCAGTTTTTCTTTTTGGGCCAACGTCCATTGAAGTGGAACTGAACCACCTTGGCTCCAAAGCTCTCGGCAATCTCCACTGAACGATCCTCACTCTGAGAATCCACCAAAAAAACTTCATCGGCACGGGCAACGCTTGTTAAGCAAGCCGGCAGATTTTTCTCTTCGTTTTTGCCTGGAATCAGAACGGAAACCGGGATCTTAGAGGATGTATCAGTCATGGTGAATGGTGTTTATCAAGTGAGCTAAAGATCAATCATGACGCGGTAGTTGCTTCATAATTGTCTACAGACAGAACTAATCTATAGACAACGTCAGTTTGAGTAGAACACCCCTTCAAGACGGTACAACCATCTGGGGGGATCAGGTCAACTAGAGGCCGGACGCAAAAGGCCACGAATTACGCTTATGAGATATCCCACCTGGCCATAGGCATAGAGAAAATTTTCAAATCGTTGAGCTGGGTCTGGAAGGTATTTGATGGATTTGTAAGCTCCTCGTAGTAATCGTTCACCGCCCCATCGGAGCTGCTGCCATCCTGCTTTACCAGCAATTTCTTCGCGATAGCATTCACTGATACCTTGCCACCAACTGCGGCTCATGAACCATTTCGGGTCCAAACGTCCTGGAGCTACATTATGAGCCACGAGCGCGTCTGGTAGATAAGCAACTTTGAAGCCCATTTCCAGCGCTTTTTCAGTCATGTAAAGCTCTTCATTGGAAAGTAAGTTTTTTCCAACCCGACCTAAATTAGGGTCGAAGCCACCAATGCTTTCTAAGAAGTCCGCCCGAATTGAGTAATTCAGACCTCTGGGCGTCAGTCCCGGCTGGGTAATGTAGACAACCTCATTCCCTAAATCATAGGCTCCTAGACTGCCAGACATGCTGTTGGATAACCAATTCGGCGCAGTACGGTCTGGTGGCCAGATGAGGGTGACTTTCCCCCCTGCAATCGCTACCTGTTGATCGGTTTCATAGATATGCCACAGCGCCGCAAGCCAACCATTGCTGGCTTCGGCATCATCGTCTAAATAGGCGAGGATTTGGCCCTGAGCAGCTTTAGCGCCGGCATTGCGGGCAACTGATAAGCCCAGTGTGGCTTCATAGACATAGTGCAGGCGCGGGTGGGGCAAGCGGGCCTCAACAACAGCTCGTGTGGTATCTGTCGAGGCATTGTCAACCACAATGACTTCGTAGTCTGTATACGCTTGACCTAGCAGGCTATCGATCGCGGCACCCAGATAGTCATCCCGATTGTGGGTGCAAATAATGGCTGAGATGCAAGGAGGGGACATAGGCTCACTACACTCTGCAGGCACGACGGTAACACCCCTTAATCATTCCCCAAATGGATCGAGTTGTCTCCATTTGTGTCGGTAACCACTCCACAGCGCGCACAGCACGTTTGCGTTACTATCCGTGAAGTCAAGGTAAACCGTGACTAAACCAAGTATGGATAGTTCGCAGACGCTACAGGAACTACCTCAAATTGAGCTAGCTCCCCTGATTGATCATTCTTTGTTGACACCCGCTGCCACACCTGAGCAAGTAATGCATTGGTGTAGCGAAGCGGATCGTTTTGGCTTTGCCGCTGTATGTGTTTCACCTAGTTATGTTTCCCTGGCCCGCGAACAGCTTCAGGGTAAACGGCCAGAAATTTGTACTGTCATAGGTTTTCCAACTGGGGCGACGACATCTGCTACCAAGCTCTATGAGGCTCAGGAAGCCGTCGAGAATGGTGCCACTGAGCTGGATGTGGTAATTAACTTGGGCTGGCTCAAGTCAGGACAGCGCGATCGCATCTATCAAGAAATTGCGGCAATTTGTGAAGCTACGGGATGCACGGTTAAGACCATATTGGAAACCAGTGTGCTGACCCCTCCCGAAATTCAGATCGCGGCAGAAATTTGTCTGGAGGCGGGGGCCGCTTTCCTCAAGACAAGCACAGGTTGGCAGGGGGGCGCAACCGTTGCGGCAGTCCGTCAACTGCAGGAAATTGCGCATGGCCAGGTTGGGATTAAAGCCTCAGGAGGGATCCGAACAGCAGAGCAAGCCTTGTTGTTAGTGCAAGCTGGAGCTACGCGCCTGGGAACATCCCAAGGCCCAGTACTTGTACACCAGCAGGAGCAGATGGAGGTGCGATAAAGGAAAAGTATGAGTCGTTCCTATAAGGCAACGGGCATCAACTTGAAGGGAATGCCCATGGGAGAAACCGACCGGTTATTGACGATTCTAACGGCAGAACAGGGCTTGATTAGGGTTCTTGCACCGGGAGCTCGCAAGCATAAATCCCGGCTCGCTGGTCGTAGTAGCCAATTTGTTGTAAACGATATTTTCGTAGTCCAGGGAAAACGGCTAGACAAGCTGGTTCAGGCAGACACTGTGCGATCGTTTCCTGGCCTCTCTGCTGATCTAGCAAAGCTCACGGCTAGCCAATATCTGGCCGAGTTGGTTTTGTGCCAAGCGCTCAGTGAGCAGCCTCAAGAGGAGCTTTTCACGCTACTCGTGGAGCATTTACAAAGGTTAGAGAAAGCGACTGGTGATGGCATATTAGCGTGCCTTAACCAAGGAATTTTTCACTTCTTGGCACTCGCTGGCGTGGCCCCTGAAGTCCAGCGTTGTAGCCTCAGCCAGGTGGAAATTACACCCAATCTTGTGTCATCGGACTGGCGAGCAGGATTCAATCCTGCAGCTGGTGGGGTTGTGAGTCTGGAACAGCTGGGTCAACATCCCTTCCCATTGACCGAGGCAAATTCCGGAGGCAGCCGTTACATTGTTAAGGAAAGAAGACATTCTGCGGGCAAGTATGGGCGATCGCCTAGACAGCCCCAAACGTCTCCGATTACGGCTCTAGAGCTAGCGCTGCTGCAGCGCTTAGGTCAACCAGAACTGCTCACTAGCCAAGCCACGGCTGGATTAATGTCTGGGTCCGAGAAGACAAGAGCACTCTGGCAGCGTATTGAGCGGCTGCTAAGGCAATATACTGAATATGCGTTTGACCGGCCAATCCGTTCAGCCGCCTTGATAGATACGTGCTTTCCTACTGAAATCTCCTCTGAATAATGTTGCGTGAGTCAGAAACTGAGTTCTCTTCAAGTCATAACCCAGTCGCTACCGAACGCAACGGGGCGAAAGAACCCACGACCAACTCCGAAAATCAATCGGATTTAGCGGTTGAGAACTCATCGGGAAGCGGGTTTTTGCCCGTTTTGACCAATCGCGATTTTCTGGTGCTTTGGGGAGGGCAGGTCTTCTCACAGTTAGCTGACAAGGTCTATCTGGTTTTGATGATTGCCATTATCAGCCAGCAGTTTGATATACCAGGCCGATCGATTAGTGGTTGGGTTTCAGCTATTATGATTGCCTTTACGATCCCAGCTATTTTGTTCGGCTCGGTGGCCGGGGTGTATGTGGACCGCTGGAGTAAACAAGGGGTTCTGGTACTCACTAATTTGCTGCGGGGAGCCCTAGTTATCGGGCTTCCTTTTTGCCTATGGATTGCGCAGGATTGGGGTTCCCTTTTCCATATCCCCATTGGGTTTGGGTTTCTTCTGTTCATCACTTTTGCGGTCTCTACGCTCACGCAATTTTTTGCTCCAGCAGAGCAGGCCATCATTCCCTTACTGGTCGAACAACCTTACTTGCTGTCAGCAAATTCCTTGTACACAACAACGATGATGGCTTCGGTCATCGTGGGATTTGCGATTGGTGAGCCAGTACTCGCGATCGCCGATGTCTGGCTCACATCCATTGATGGCGGCGCAGGGTGGGGGAAAGCATTATTAGTTGGAGGGGGATATCTGGTTGCAGGGCTACTGCTACTTTTTGTTCGCGCCGACGCGGACGAAATGCCAGAACACGAAGCACCTCATCCTTGGGACGATATTAAGGAAGGGCTGAAATACCTCAAAAATAAGCCCCCGGTACGGAATGCGATTATCCAACTAGTGCTTCTATTCTCGGTCTTTGCAGCGTTGGCTGTGCTGGCGGTACGACTGGCAGAAATTATGCCAGCGCTCGACGCTGACCAGTTTGGCTTTTTATTGGCCTCTGGCGGTGTAGGGATTGCTGTGGGCGCAGCTATTATTGGGCAATTTGGCCAGCAACTGAATCGTGGGCGGTTGAGCTTATATGGCTCGCTAGGTATGGCCGCTGTCTTGGCTGGCATGGGGTTAGTGACTCAGCAACTATGGCCGATCTTGGGGTTGATCGCTCTGCTGGGATTCTTTGCGGCTGCGATCGGCATTCCAATGCAAACTACGATTCAGGAAGAAACGCCCGCTACCATGCGTGGCAAAGTGTTTGGCCTGCAAAACAATGTCGTCAATATTGCCTTGAGCTTACCGTTGGCTCTGGCGAGTATCGCCGAAAGCTTAATCGGACTCCCAACTGTTTTCATCAGCTTAGGGATGATTGTCGCTACGGGGGGTCTGCTGACCTGGTATAGTGCCGATACGGGCAATGACAGCACTGTAAAGACGTCTCTTGCTGAGACAGAGACGGACTAATCTCAGTTTTTTGGTCAACAGTGGTCAGACCCCTTAAATTTGCGGCTTAAAAGGTTTCTTTCCCGTAGATGCATGTAGCATGGCTTGGCAAAAAATCACCCTTTTGTGGCAATGTCACCTACAGCCGGGAAATTACTCAAGCACTGCTGAGGGGTGGCTATCGGGTTACGTTTCTCCATTTCAACCACAGTCGACCGGACCTTGATGAACGGCCTAACCCATTTGTTTTGGAGGCACCGACTCCTGGCAAATGCGAGGAAGTTTCGCTGCCCTTTTTGTTTAAGTCACAAATCATCACGTTGCCTGCCCCTCGTGCTGGGAAACTCCTGGTAGAAGCCCTAGAGCGATTGCGGCCAGATGTGATGCATGCCTCGCTGACGCTTTCGCCGCTCGATTTCCGTCTTCCGGATATTTGTCAAACCCTGAAAATTCCCCTTGTTGCTACGTTTCACCCGGCATTTGACCGCAAGTTGAGGACCTTCAATTCGGGAACTCAGCACGTTAGCTATCAAATTTATGCGCCCATGCTGGCTCGGTGCGATCGCGTGATTGTATTCTCGCGACTGCAGCGTGACCTGCTGGTTCGTTTGGGGGTTTCTGAAACCGCGATCGCGGTTATTCCCAACGGAGTTGACGTTAGCAAATATTCACCTGGTCCCTCTGCCATCAAGTCTGCTCTCCGTGCTAGGCATCTTTTTGTTTACCAAGGGCGATTGTCACCTGAGAAAAATGTAGAAGCTCTACTTAAAGCTTGGAAACAAGCTCGCTTAGGTTCCGAATGTAAGCTGGTTATCGTTGGTAACGGTCCTTTGGAGCAATCCTTACGACTCTTTTATGGTCACCATGAAACGATTCACTGGCTGGGCTTTGTCAAAGATGAAACACGTCGTATTGATATTCTTCGGGGAGCCGATGCCTTTATTTTGCCGTCACTGGTCGAAGGCCTGTCACTTTCACTGCTGGAAGCCATGGCGTGTGGCACCGCTTGTATTGCCACCGACGCTGGAGCCGATGGTGAGGTCCTGGAAGCAGGAGCAGGCATTGTCATGGATACTCAACGGGTAGCTCACCAACTGCAGACAATTCTGCCAATTCTTCGCGATCAACCAGAAATGACACGGTTGCTAGGTCAAAAAGCTCGCCAGCGAGTTCTAGAGCGCTACACCTTGACAAAGAATGTGTCACAGGTAGAGGCCATCTATCAGGAACTAACTGCGTTCACGTTTGCGCCAAAATCGTCATACATGATGCTTTGAAAGCGAATTGTAAGAAAGATAGGGAGAGCAGAGAAGTGTAGGGTAAGAGATAACAGAATCATAACAATGTAAAAACGCGACATGCCGTGCCTCGTCCAATCACCCGGCTATCTCCCCCAACCATTCACTGCAGTAGTACCGCTACGCGGAACTCAAAATGCAAAATGTAAAATCACGGCGGGTGAGCCGTTCAAGCATTCCGAAGGGTGCGCGTACTTCTGCCGTTGAGTACTAGCCATGAATGCTGCCATCTGGCATGGTTGCACCGGTCAAAATAGCTTCCATAAGGTTGGCACTGCTGAGTTCAGCTCTGTTTAGAATTGCGTCGGTTAAGTCGGCTTTGGTAAGGTTGGTACGCCCTAAGTAGGCCTCCACTAATGTGGCTTCTCTCAGGTTAGCGTTAGTCATGTCGACACGGCTGAGGTCAGCAAGGTTCATTTGGGCTTTGGTCAACACCACATCAGTCATAGAGGCTTGGGCCAGCACTGCAGCAGCCAAACGAATACCGTGTAAACGTGCCTGGCTGAGATTGGAGCCGGAAAAATCAGCTCGATTGGCAAAGGCGTTAGTCATGTCTGCCTGATGAAGATTGGCATCCACCAAAATAGAATCTTCGAGATTGGCTCCAACCAGATAGGCGTTTTGTAGGTTTGCGCCCCGCAGGTCAGCTCCTCGAAAACTGACGTTGGCCAAGTTGGCCTCGCTGAGATTAACGTAAGCTAGGTCAGCGCCCCGTAAATTAGCCCCTTCCAAATCGGCTTGTCGGAGGTTGGCACCGCGCAGGTTAGCAGTGTATTTTCGATTCTCTTGGCGCAGGTTGGCACCGCGGAGGCAGGCCCCCGTCAGATTAGCACCGCTGATGTCAGCATTTCTGAGATCTGCCTCCAGTAGATTGGCATCCATCAGATCCGCTAGGGTAAGGCGCGCACTTCGCAAATCAGCACCCTGCAGACTTGCGCCGTGGAGATTTGCATCGCGGAGGTTAGCTCGCATCAACTGAGCTTGATTAAGATTTGCGCCAGCTAGTTGAGCACGAGAGAGGTTTGCCTGCTGAAAATTGACTCGGGTTAGATAGGCCAGGGTAAGATCGGCATTCTCTAAATCCGCCTGCTGTAAGTTAGCTCCAATAAGATCTGATCGTGCGAGATCAATGCCAACAAGGACAGCCCGTTTGAAGTTTGTCTTACCAGCAGCATAAAGATTGAGCAGGTCTTGGGGAGTCATGGAGGTGGAAGCAAGACTGAGGCTGACGGTAGAGCGAGGACTATGAACTAGCATGCTGGGCGTCAAGAGGGGACAGTGGCTGGGTAAAAAGGCTTCATGGCCTGGAGAATGGTCCCTGCAGTTTGCTGGTTATCTGCGGCATTATCGACGCAGTGACACATTATGGTGAGTTTACTTTCTAAATCGGCATAGGTTGTACAGTAGGCGAAGGTATCTTGAATCAGCTCATCCAGCGTTTTCGACTTGAGTGTGATCCAGTCTTGCTGGGAAAAAGCGAAAGGGCTGCGAACCGTGGACATCAGCAAGATTTTAGCCCGGAGCGGACTTGTATACCGCATGATTTCCATACGTAAGCCGAAAAGATTCGCGCGATCGCGTTCTTTGGGCTCCACCGAGCTATTTGTGCTCTCAGGAAAAGCCCTTTCATCGTTGGCATCGGCTGAGAGCATGGTGTGCGCAATCGTGTTTTCCCCGGACAGCTGAGTCGGACTTGATAGCTGTGTAGCACTCGACAATTGGGTTGCTTTGTCTAAGCAGGTTACGGAGGTCACGCTATCTTCATCCACAACAGCTTCTTGGACAGCCATCACGGTATGTTCGACACCATGAAATTCTGAGTCAATTGCTTCAGCCTCAGGCTGAGCTGAATCAACAGACGCTCCATATAGCTGTTGAAATACTTCCGAGATGAGCAGCCCTACCTGGGTATAGCGGGACTGGTGATTGAGACGTTGAATGACATATTCCAAATGATCACTTAAGTAAGCTTCGCTTGGCGCAATTTGGTGGACGGCGGCAATGAGGTTTGTCATTGCATGTTGTGCCAGCACCGTGGGGTCATTTTCCCAGGTAGCATGCACGATCGCGTACAGCAGTTTCTTGATGCGTAAATGTTCCCCTTGTTGAGTTAGGTCAGCCGCAATTGCTTGATAAGTGGCCTGTTCATCGTTTGGTAGGGAAGTTTCTGCTTTACTCTCAGCAGCATCAGCCTGGGCTTGATAAACCGGTTTGAGTGTATTGAGAATGGTATCAGTAATGGCTAGGTACTCGGCCTTACGATTGAGCCGCGCTGCCATGGCTCGCAGAGCCGTTTCTAATGATGTTAGAGTGCTGTGGCGCTGACGTAGCTTTTCTAGCAGAGGCAGAAGTTCAAATTGGGAAAGGACGGTTGGATCGTTTTCCCAGATTCCCTGACAAGTCCCAAAAATGAGCTTTTTGATGCGGTGCTGTTGAGTGTCTTGCCGCAGAGCCTGAGCGACAAGCACTAACGAGTCAGCTGGGGCAACAAATGACGGCGACTCGGCCTGCACAACCACTGTGGCGGATTCTCCCAAGGGCGGAATTTGGAAGGCAGGTACAGGTTCTTTAATGTTTTTTAGCTGTAGCGGGCCTAGAAAGGAGGCTTTAATATCTAGACGTGCTTTGACAACGTCGTGTACCGTCTGGGAAATACAGATCCCACCAGGCGTTGATCGGCTTTGTAGGCGCGCAGCAATGTTGACACCATTGCCCAGCACATCACCGTGACTGAACAGGACATCGCCCAGATGAATCCCGATCCGATGCCGCAAATATTCCTCGGGTGCCAACCCCTCTGCTAGACCCGTAAGTTCCTTTTGAATTTCTTGACTACAACTAACAGCTTGGGCAGCACTAGAGAAAGACATCAGCAGGCCATCACCCGTTGATTTGAGGACCTGTCCACCATAGCGATCGCACAGGTCCGCCATGAGTTGCAAATCCCGCTGGATGAGGTTTAGTGTCCCTTCTTCATCGACTGACATGCGAGCACTGAAGCTGACAGCATCAGTCAGGACAATAGCAGCTAAGGCGCGCTGAGTAGTAGATTGGGCAGTGCTCAAATTCATAGAAAGAACATAATGAAGATTAACAAAGCCGGTATATTAAGTCGTCTTTAGATTGCCCTATCAACGCTTAGATTCAGCAAGCAGTCTATATCAAAGGAATATGGCTGCTTAGAGGAAATTGCTTTAATGCTGCGAGATTGAGTGAGTAGGGGATAGACGCTTAAGTCACCTTTAGGATAAAACATGGAAAACTGGTGAGATTACGGTCACATAAAGGGAACTTCTTTCAATATCTACCATTGTGGTATCCGAACTCGGACATTGGTGGGAGACAGCTATTATTGGCTTCGCAAGGAGCCTAAGGGGGAGAAGCGTCAGAACTATGGCTAACAGGGGCGAGCTAGTTTCTGACTGCGTTTACCCTATTTTGATTTTTTGCTCCCTTAAACGTTCCCTGTTTGAGGAAATCCCTAAAAACGCTTTGAATAGCCAGTAACAAGAGTACCGACTATTTATCCTTTGAGATCGGCGATAGCGCCCCGAGCCATGGCCGCGATCGCCTGATCAGTTGCTTTGGGCAGCTGGTAATATTTGCCCCCAGCCGTTTTGGCAAGTTCGCGACCGAAGCCCGTCGAAACAAATTTACGTTCTGTGTCAATCATCAACAGCTGAAAGCCCGTGGCGCGAATCCGACCAGCAATATCTAACAATTCTTGCTTGATGTTGGGTCTTTCCTCCGAATCAACAACTTCACCTAGGGAACGCGCTAAAGGAATATTGCCCCGCCCGTCCGTGATGGCCACGATTACCACGTTGCCAATATCGCCCGAATGCTGGGCGTTCGTTCCAATCCTCACAGCTTGCGTGAGGCCATGCGCCAAGGGCGATCCGCCTCCACAAGGCATTCGTTCCAAGCGGCGACGGGCCATGGCAATCGAGCGTGTAGGTGGTAGCAGCACTTCAGCCTGTTCGCCACGGAAAGGAATTAAAGCAACCTCATCGCGATTTTGATAAGCCTCCGTTAATAACTGTAGAACGGCACCCTTAGCAGACTGCATTCGGTTGAGAGCCATAGAGCCAGAGGCATCGACAACAAAAATAATGAGAGAGCCTGCTTTGCGCGCCAGCTTCTTAGCTCGAATATCGCTCGGCTCGACAATAACCTTGCGATGAGGCTGGCGCGCTCGGCGAGGCTTTTGATAAGGAGCGGCAGCCCGTAAGGTTGCATCCACGGCAATCCGCTGTACTGGCCCCTGAGGCAGCATCGGTTTAATATAACGGCCCCGATCTTCAGAAATAACCAGGCTTTGGCTACCAGACTTACCCTGGCGGTTCATCGCTTGGGCAAAGAGAAGCAGCGACGGATCGAGGACAACGCCTTCGGGATCAAAGACAAACTCCTCCGGCAGGCTAGGAGGGGGCTCATCGGGCTGATCGTCGTCATCGTCGTCATCGTCGTTATCGGTGTCTTGGTTGTCGTCATCCTGAGGCTCTTCTGGCTGGTCGGTGTCATCCTGGCTAGGGGGCGGGGGTGGGGGCGGTTGTTCATCCTCCGGAGGGGGCATCATCACGGCACGCGGCAAGATGACTAACTCCACCGCCACGCGTAGATCCTCAGCGGTAACGGTCGCGCGTCCATCCAACGCTGCGTGAGCTTTAGCAACTCGTACAGCAAACAGCTCAGCCCGATGCCCCTGAACCCCACCTCGCAGCGCTTCCGTCACCAAATACTGGATTTGCTCGCGGGTCATGGTAACTTCCTTGAGCCACTCACGAGCCAAGATGATTTGGGTTTTGAGGGCGTCGAGATCTTCTGCTTGGTCAGCCAAAAAAGCCTGAGGATCATTGGCATACAGTGTCGATTGTTCGACTACAGCAACACGATTTTCTAACGTCAAAGGCTGGTCGGCGGAGAGGGCGATCGCGATGCGATCTAATAAGTGATCGCGTAGGGAACCTTCCTCGGGGTTGTACGTGGCAATGAGTAAGGGCGAACAAGGATGCTGAAAACTAATCCCCTCGCGCTCAATTTGGTTACGTCGCTCCGTCAAGGCTGATAGGAGGAGATTAGCAGCCTGGTCTTCGAGCAAATTAATTTCATCAACATACAGTACGCCGCGATTTGCCTCTGCCAACAACCCCGGCAAAAAGACTGTTTCGCCCGCCTGGATCGATTTCGCCACATCGACTGAGCCCAGCAAACGATCTTCTGTTACGCCTAAGGGGATTTGGACGAAAGGAGCTGGAATGACTTCCGTCGGTACGTTAGACAGCGTCTGTGACGCTTGACCCAATTGCTCGCGGGTTGCATCATCCCAAAGATCAGGATGAGCCGGATCAGCATTACAACAGGAGTCTGGGATGACTTCGATAGGGGGAAGCAGTTGGTGGATGGCTCGTGCCATCACTGATTTGGCAGTTCCTCGCCGGCCCGCAATGACGACACCACCCAACTCAGGGTCAACAGCTGCTAATAGCAGAGCCAATTTAATAGCAGCTTGATCGACTACGGCTGTGAGGGGAAATACGGTGGGTATGTCTGGGCGTTCCGCCGTTAGCATTCGTCCTTCCTTGATATGCAAAATATCCAATGGAAATACAAAAAGAGGTATGTCTGAGAGCCACAGGCTTATTCAAGACCGCGGTACGTTAGCGACAAAATCAGTTGTTGGGGACAGCGAATTGCTTGTTAGAGCCTTCTATGAGATTTTGCAACAGGAGATTCACGGTCCACTGACTGATGTCCAGAGTATCAGGCAAATTTGTTCGAGGGATAGTCTCTTGCGCAATCGACCGTGATTTTGACGAATCCTTTAGGTGTGAAGCATTAAAATCGAAATTGCGTGAAGCTGCGATAGTTCGTTAGGATGCGACAGATTTTTGATGGCTTCCCAGTGTTAGGGATTGCCCTTTGATTCCAGTTTCTTCGGAAGAATTCGTGTCGACATCCTCTTTCCTGAGCAATACCTGGGCCAAAGAAAAGCGGCCTTTGCAGCCCGTGAAGCTTTTGATTCAGCGGGAAGACTATGCAACGTGTCATATCAAAGTCCCAGAGGAGCCTCAACGGCTCTCTGCTATTACTTTGGATAGCAAGTTCTATAGTTTCTTCCGAGTCCTGGAGGAGCCAACCAAAACGCTGGGGCTTCTGCTTAAGCTAACGGCTCGTGGTAATCAAGTCGCTATGACGCCGATTCGTCGAGGCTATGTAATCTGGGTACACGAACCAGACGGAACACTTGTCAAATCACCCACGCAAACCTCTCCTAATCTGATTCAACCCACTTTGGGGCCTGCCGATTGCTGGGTTATCGGCGATCGCCAAACTGGCTATCGAGCGTGTTCCCTGAAAGTTCCTGATCTAGCCGACACCGTTCTAGGCCTTGCCGACAGCAGACAAAGGCTCTACAGCTTGTATCGTCGCGAAAAAGATCCCGCTCAAAGTCTCAAGCTAGCTGGGCGGCTTGTTAAGCGGGGAGATGAGGTAATTTTACTTGTTCGGAAGGCTAGCTATATTATCTGCATCTATGAATCGGATGCCGTCATCGTACCCAGCTGAATGAGTTTGTCACCAGCAGAAGATCATGGCTTTAACCAGGCATCGCCATCGGTAAACAGAGGCTGCTGCATCGTCGTCGAAGGAAATTCCCCAACCGGCATTTTGGCGATACCTGCCGTCAATGCGATTACGCAACCTACCTATCGCTGACTACCCCCGTTCGCACCTGGCAATACAGGCTGCTCCACGGCCTGACGGAACATCTGAACATCTTCGGTATAGTCGATAGGTAGAACTGCAACTACATTTTGGTGCGGGCGCGGAATGATCACCCAAGTCTCTAAAACACCACCAGGAGCGTTCTCAGCTGCTGCAACGCCTGCTTCCATAGCTGCTTTGACTTCTGATACATCGCCGCGAATATTAACCACAAACCGAGCACTGCCCGCCCGAATGTAATTCACTAGAGTCACTCGACCCGCTTTCACCATTGCATCCGCAGCCGCCAACACGGGCGGAAAACCTTTCGTTTCCAGCGATCCAACTGCCTGGGGCATTCCCGTTCTCCTAATTAAGCCTATATCGCAGATTTCATTGTACGAGCACAGAGCACTTTGTCGTGTCCTCTTGCTGAGCTTTGTTGTATGGTCGCAGAATCTTTAATTTTTATTCAGAGTTAGTTACACATTGGCGGTAAGGCGGCACAGCAAAGAAGGAATGGGAATTAGTCGTAATGTTGCCACATAGCTCTCCGAACATCGCTGTGCTGGCTTAAAGTCATGCAAGGGCTGTTTTCATTACAGGCCGGGTAAAATACCGCGCATTTCTTCGAGCCAAAAATCTTCTGATTCTTCGCTGAAATAGATGGGCAGAACTGCGTCGAGGTTTTCAGGCGGGTTGGGAATGATGTAATGCGTTGTGACTGTGCCTTCATTGGGCATGTTGTTGCCGACCTCAATGCCAGCTTCAACAGCTCGCTTTACCTCAGACACGGGGCCTCGAACGACAACGTATTGGCGACCGCTCTCGGCTCGTTCATACTTCACCAGCGTGACTCGGCCTGCCTTGACCATAGCATCGGCGACTCCTAAAACAGCAGGAAATCCTTGGGTTTCGATGACACCAACGGCAAACGGCATGAGGCTGACAGTCCAATAAACAACAAGCGAGCAAGTCACTTTAAACTATCCCCAAATCATACCTTGATTGCACTAGGCTCTGCGATCGCCGCAATGATTCGTTGGCACCCAGAATCGGGCCTGGCCCAGTCGTTGTGGCATTCCTTGGGATCGCCCCAGCAGAGGCTGAGATATAGCTCTGTACGCGTAGCGTCCACCTCAGCCCACTCGGTTTCCTCAATCCATTGCTCTACCCGAGAGCGCTCAAGAGGGCGCGGTGGGGATCCGGAATGCCACAAACGGAGTCCCTCAATAGAGGAACGCCAGAATTCAATGACAGATGCTTTCGCCGCAACTAGAGCCTCTTTGTCCTTTGGGATAGCAATAAGCTGAGGATGCCTTTCTGGAAACTGTAGCGATCGCCCCCGAAACCGACAGGTATGCCAAACCAATCCTGAAACCTGGTGGTCGCGCTGGTATTGATGAATCTGATCGCGAAAATCTTGAACGGCAAAAACCTTGCTTAGCTTCTCTGTGCCTAGCGCCTTAGCAACCACGGGGTTGAGACGCTGAGCCGAGGACAAAACGACCCGCTCGCCACGCCAAGCTGCTCTTAGTTCCTGATCGAGAATATCGAGGAGTTCTTCAGTGGTGTAGCTCATGGATACGGGGAGTAAATCCGCTTCAATCTTACCAACCCCAGTCCCCGAGACCAGCAAATTAAGGATTTCCTAGATGTTTAATTAGCAAGTCGTAAATGCCCTCTGCGTCCGCGGCGGTCACAATCGTGACTGATTGCTCCTCTGATTTAGAAGAACTAACGACCGTTTGCCCTAGGGTCAACGGGCTGCCAATTTCGACCTTGACATCCCCCGACTCTGTTTGAAATAAGTCGGGGCGCAGCAGGTAGGCAACTACGCAGGGATCGTGAAGGGGAGCCCCCACTGTCCCCAGCTTGGCCTCGTCGGCTTTACCGTAATGACTTAACGTATCGACGGCAACTTGACTGACAGGGCTGCCGATAGCCCGAATTGCCGCTAAACGTTCTGGGGTGGTCAATACTTGATGCGTAACGTCGAGGCCTATCATTGTCACAGGAATGCCAGCCTCAAAGACGACATGAGCAGCATGCGGATCCACATACATATTGAATTCGGCAAAGGGCGTAATATTGCCGTGGGTAATACCGCCTCCCATCATGACAACCCGCTCGATTTTGTTCAAAACATCCGGAGCTTGGACGATCGCAACCGCTAAGTTTGTCAACGGTCCTAATGTTGCTAGCGTCAGCGGTTCAGAAGCGGTCTGTAGCGTTTTTATAAGATAGCTGACGGCATGGGCTGACTGCAGTGGCATCGTCGGCTCCGGCAGGATGGCACCGTCTAAACCGGTTTTGCCGTGAATAGCTTCAGCTGTGATGAGCGATCGCACCAGCGGTCGGGGACACCCGGCATATACCGACACATCCTGCCGTCCCATTAGCTCGCAAATCTGTCGGGCGTTGCGCTGCGTCAGTGCCAAAGGCACGTTGCCTGCAACGACTGTAATGCCCTGTATCGATAGCTCAGACGAGCGCAGGGCTAGCATGAGCGCAATGGCATCGTCGACCCCGGGATCACAGTCAATAATGATGGGTTTGCCAGTCATGTTGAAGTCCTCATGGGTGAGAAGGGTGAAAGCGCAGGCGCAAGAGGATGAGAGGATGGCGTAATAGAGCGCGCTAAATTAATTAAAGACTATGGGATCAATGAGAACCGTTCAAAATTCTCTAGTCACAAGGATTTGAGAGGCAGCATGGTGGTGAGAAAAGTAACCAGCGCGATCGCCGGACTCGTCATTGTTAGCGGGCTGGCTGGCTGTGCCGGTAGTCCCTTGGGGAGTAGTGTTGAACGCTCTTTGGAAGCTGATCCGCAGCTAGAAGAATCGCTAGCGTCGGAAGGAGCCTCTGATGCTAATGAAGAAAGCCCAGATAGGGAAGAGATCGCAGAGTCTGATGCGGCAGAAAACACCTCAGCGAATCTTTCTCCGTCCGACACCTCTACAGAGGATGAAGCCACAGCAGATGAGAGCAGTCAGGCTGAGGTAGCGTCGGCAACAACTGCATCTGCGAGTAATGACCGTAGCTCCGAGGTAGAAGAACCTAATCTGACAGGGGTACCAACAGATTTACAGTCCTATATTGAGGATCTGCAGGCACTTGACTTACTTGCAACTCAACCGGCTACTAACACTAGCTCGGAAGGATCGGATACAGCTCCAGACTCTGAAACGAGTGTTTCTCCTTTTAACCAAAACATTACTCGTCGAGAATATGCACGCTGGCTTTTTCAAACTCACAATGCCTTGCATGAAGACGAGCCAGGCGTACGACTGCGGGCAGGCATAGCAACGGATGAGCCTACATTCAAAGATGTCCCCACTACCGATCCTGATTTCGCCGCCATTCAAGGATTAGCAGAAGCTGGAATCATCCCCAGCGCTTTGACAGGAAGCAGTACAGCGGTTAACTTTCGTCCCGATGATCCCTTAGCGAGAGAAACGCTCATCCTCTGGAAAGTACCGCTGGATATTCGGGCAACGCTACCCGAAACATCCCCTGAGACCGTTGCTGAGCTGTGGAGCTTTCAAGACGCTACCAGCATTGAACCGCTAGCTCTGAGGGCGATCGCAGCAGATTACCAGCTGGGCGACTTTGCTAACATCCGCCGAGCTTTTGGCTACACGACCCTTTTTCAACCTGATAAAGCGGTTACGCGTGCCGAAGCTGCAGCGGTTATTTGGCGTTTCGGAACACAGACGGACGGACGGACGGTCGGCGGCAGAGGCAGTGGGGAGTGACGGAGCAGGGGAGCAAGGGTGAAGGGCGAATCCGAGTTCAACCCCTATCCCCCTATCCCCCTATCTACCCATCCTCAACTTACAAAACGCCGATACTATTGAGGCCCAGAATTGCGCCTGCTCCCAGTAAGTGACCGAAACTAGTGGTGCCTAGTAGAGCCGGGAGTCCCATGCCGCCAAAAAAGTTTGAGGCAGGTAATTCTGGGCCTTCGCTGGGATATTTGATCGTGAGTTTGCCGAAGGCGATCGCCAACACATTGCAAATCACCATCACGAGCCCTACTTTAGGGCTCCACGCCAAGGTGGAAGGAACAACTGCAAGCAAAGAGAGGTAAGCCAATGTTCTGTCTCCTTAAAACAAATATGATTAGGACCAGGGAAACAACTCATGTTGTGCCAATGTCTGGCTGTTGAGCTGTAACCCTTAGCCAAGATTGTTCATGACGCTGTAAAGCCTTATCAAAACCTCTTTGCAAGACTTAACAAGGAGCGCGATCTATCACGTCTCCGACATCGACATAAAATCCCCATTTGTGTTGCTGAACCTGAATGTCCTGGCTTATTCTGAAAGCCATGGAAAGAGGATTACTGTGGCTGCCCTTGCTAGGCCTGTTTAGCTGGCTGACCTGGGCCGGTTGGAACGAATATCGGAAGCTAGAAGCCTACAAAGTGTGGGCGGCTAGTTTTGAGCGGGCCAAGTACGATATCTACGCAGCGCTTGGACAAACGGGTGAAACGCTGGTCTGGGGACGACCTACCCAGAAAGGTGTCCAGGACACTCAGGAAGTCTTACTGCGATCGGTGACTAAGATCACTTTATCCAGCAAAGACCAACCTGCTTCTTCAAACGTAGCCACACCAAACGGGTGTGACGTCTGTCTAGAGCTAACACTGGCGACCGGTGAAAAACGCTGGATTCCCTTTACTGATGCAGAGCTTGCATTGCGTTGGCAAAACCTGTTGCAGTCTCTTCTAGAATCGCTAGAATCAACGCCACATCCCTAGACCAGAGCTCTACCAGATTGTGAAATAAGTAGGCTGGCAACAGCACCTTTAACACTATCCGTAAAAATCATCCTCTCAGGTTGGCGCGATCGCCCATGACAGACTTTGTTTCCCCTTCTCCAGAAGAATTAGCCGATCGGCGGCAAGCCCTACGGCGGCAACGTCGCATCCGTAACGTCCAAAATATTTGGCGCGTTTTAGCTATTACTGGCATGGCTGCCGGTACACTTTGGCTGATTTCACGTCCGGTTTGGGTCCTCCGCAGCAGTCATCAGATCACGGTGGAAGGGAACGAGCGACTGTCGGACGATGCGGTGCGATCGCTGTTTCCTATAGAGTATCCTCAATCTTTGCTGGAGGTTAAACCCGATCAGTTGGCTCAGTTGATTCAAACGCAGTCACCTGTAGCTTATGCCGAAGTGACACGACAACTCTTGCCACCTCGCCTCAACGTCTACGTTCAAGAGCGCCGTCCGGTTGCTGTCACCATTCCTACACAGCCCAAGCCTCTGTCGAGTCAGGCTCAGGACACTTCCCCGGCCCATCAGCCCGGCTTATTGGATGCTCGTGGACACTGGATGGCTCAATCTGGTTTCACCACCGTTGCTCCTGATACGCCCCTGCCTGAACTGAGAATCAAAGGATTCGACACTAAATATCAGGATGAATGGTCCAGTCTCTATCAGGCAATACAAACGACGTCTGTGGCCATTACCGAAATCGATTGGCAAGTTCCCAGCAATGTGATCCTTCACACTCAGGTGGGTACGGTTCATCTCGGTATTCTGGATGCCCGGACTATTCAACAACAGTTATCCACCTTGGCTCAGTTACGTTCTCTTACAGGCGCCGACAATGTTCCAGAGGTCGAATATATTGATTTGAGCAATCCTGAGACACCGACAATCAAAGCTCGTACGTCCCCATAAAGCCTCGCTTTCAGAGGCTTTATCTTAAAAAAAGGTAAAAAAGCGGTAGACTTACGAGAAAATTTAGCTCTTATGAGGTAGCTTTTTTGAGCTGGTCTGAGCGAGTGGAAACAACGCAGACTTTTTAGCCAAAGAGTGTTGAATATTCACAGTTTTGGATATTTTTAGGTAGCTGTCTATCTGTTTGGTTTTTCAACCGAAGTACTTTATAGTTGTCTAAATTGTCTGGGGTTTTGCTTGCTCGGAATTGAGTTTTGCGTAGGATTGGATTTTATGTCTGTAAACTCAACACCCTCTGATGCTCATTCCGACGCTTTCTCGACGAATGGCTCTCATGCTCCCACTGAGTATGCTTCGTCTAGGGAAGCTCACGATAGGGTTAGCAATTATCTGCAGCCTGTCGGTGGCTCTGGTCACGTTGACCACGCTAATAGTAAACCCAGAGTAGTTCCGAGAGAAATGCTCCTAAACGGTGAGACTGTGCCCAGCAATATCGCAAAGATTAAAGTGATCGGCGTCGGCGGCGGCGGCTGTAATGCTGTCAACCGCATGATCGATAGCGGCGTTTCTGGAATTGAGTTTTGGACAGTTAATACTGATGCTCAGGCTTTAGCCAATGTTGCTACGGATAACACACTGCAAATTGGTCAGAAGCTTACTCGAGGATTAGGGGCGGGTGGAAACCCCGCGATTGGTCAAAAGGCAGCGGAAGAATCTCGCGATGAGGTTGCGGCTTCGTTAGAAGAAGCAGATTTGGTTTTCATTACGGCAGGCATGGGAGGCGGCACAGGCACAGGCGCGGCGCCTGTGGTTGCGGAGGTCGCTAAGGAGGCTGGAGCTCTTACGGTCGGTGTCGTAACCCGTCCCTTCACGTTTGAAGGACGGCGACGGACCTCACAGGCTGAAGAAGGAATTGCAGCCTTACAAACTCGGGTCGATACTCTGATTGTGATCCCTAACGATAAGCTGTTGTCTGTGATCTCGGAGCAAACTCCAGTACAGGAAGCCTTTCAGGCTGCTGATGATATTCTGCGCCAGGGGGTTCAGGGTATCTCAGATATCATCACCATTCCTGGACTCGTCAACGTTGATTTTGCCGATGTCAGGGCTGTTATGGCCGACGCTGGTTCAGCTCTAATGGGGATTGGTGTGGGATCTGGCAAATCACGTGCTCGTGAGGCCGCGATCGCAGCCATCTCTTCTCCACTGTTGGAGTCTTCAATTGACGGTGCATCGGGGGCAGTCTTTAACATCACAGGTGGTAGCGACCTGACCCTTCACGAGGTGAACGCAGCGGCTGAGATTATCTACGAAGCGGTCGATCCAAACGCTAATATCATCTTTGGAGCTGTAATCGACGATCGCTTACAGGGAGAAGTCCAAATTACGGTAATTGCAACGGGTTTCAACCTGGAGGCGCAGCCAGCAGCACAGCTTGATACAACTGCGCGCATTACCCCCCTTAAGCGAAACAATCTGAGTGTTCCGCCGCCGACCCCGGGCGCTAATAGTGGTGGTGGCACGCTGGATATCCCTGAGTTTCTTCAGCGTCGTCGCCCCAATCGTTAGCCGCTTTACGAATGCAGACTTCACTGACTCCCCCCGTTACGCTAACGATTGCCGGTTCAGATAGCGGAGGCGGTGCCGGTGTTCAGGCCGATCTGAAAACGTTTGCTTTTCATCAGGTACATGGTGCCAGCGTTTTGACCTGTGTGACTGCTCAGAACACCTGCGGTGTCACTCGTGTTGATGCCCTATCGTCTGAAGCCGTCTTGGCGCAACTCAATGCGGTTGTGAGCGACTTTGATGTAAAAAGCGCCAAGCTCGGAATGCTGCTCAACGCTGGAATTATGCAGGCTGTTGCACAATCAATTCCGGATACGGGTGTGGAGATGTGGGTTGTGGATCCAGTTATGGTATCTCGCACCGGATCCCAGCTAATTGATGAGGCTGCTATCGTGACACTCCGCGATGCGCTGGTTCCCCTTGCAACGGTGCTCACTCCGAATCGTCATGAGGCCCAGCTGCTTAGTGGCCTCAAAATTGCAACGCTAGCCGATATGGAAGCCGCGGCTCAGAAAATCCACGCTCTAGGCCCTCAGGCTGTACTTGTGAAAGGTGGAGGAATGGGGGGAAATGTCAGAGGGATTGATGTCTGGTTTGACGGCAAAGAGTTGCTCATCCTAAAGACGGAAGCGGTTGAGACAACAGATACCCATGGCACAGGCTGCACGCTTGCTGCCGCGATCGCCGCCAACCTAGCTTTAGGGCATGATCCACTAGCAGCTGCCCGCAAAGCTAAGTTATATGTCACACAAGCATTGCAACATTCCCTGCGGCTCGGTAAAGGACAAGGACCCGTTGGTCACTTCTACCCATTATTGGCAGATCGATCCCAAGTCGATTCCCAGTCAGAACATTTTTCCTGATCGGGACCATAGGGGTACATAGCACAGACCAACATATTGCCGCCGTAGGCTTGTCCGTGGTAGTGGCGGCAGCCGACGCAGGCAGTGTGCTCGTTCACAAGAGGATCGAGAGTTTGGTTGACGGGGGTTGTCACCGTTATCAGCCAAGCTTCCAAGCTATCGGCCAAAGGGTTAATCAACGGCGCGACAAGTGCCGCAAACTCTTCGGAGATCCGCTCCGTCTCTGCATCCAGCTTATGTTCCAGAGGCTCAACCGCACTGTAAAAGCCTTCCGCCCACTCATCTATCGCTGGGCTTATTTGCTTCTCAACCTCATCAGCAACCGCATCGACCACCTCAATCGTTTTATCTATAGTGGCTTCAGCCCATTCCCCGGCTGCACGAGCTGCACCTTCTACAAATTCGCTTAAATCTCTCGCCCAGGTTTCCCAATCGTTCATCAGACATCCTTGCGCTTCAAATCATCAAGCTGCTGACGAAGAGCTTCAACCTGCTGACGAAGGGCTTCTGCCTCATTAGCCTCAGACGTCTTAGAGCTGCTGGTCTCTTCTTCTAAAATTTCAATCCGGCGAGGCCCCTCAGGCGTAGAGCCCGAAGCATTTTCAGCAGTTTCCTGAGCTTGCCTCATCATATTGTTGAAAACCTGCTGCGCCTCTTCGGCAGTCAGTTCGCCGCGCTCGACAAGCTCGTTTACAAGTTTCTGAGCTTGTCCTTGTAGGTCTTTGAGTGTACCGCTAGCTTTCTCACCAGCATAGGAAGCGGCGCCCACGCCCAGATAAAACGCTTTCTGAACGAGATCTCCGAAGCCCGCCATGCTAATCCCTCCTATTAATTTCCTACCAGGATAAGCAGTGAATTCTGAACTTAGCCACGGGGGGTAACCGACCTGTACATTACTATCAAACTCTAACGAGGTCACCGCAGCGTATCGTGACCCCAATAAAAAAAAGAGACCCGGAGGCCACGCCTGTTACAAGCATCCCATAATGCTGCTACCTTCCGGTCCTGACATGGTTTGGGCGTTGCGACCGCATGGGTCCGAGTCACTTATAGGATAACATCAATCCTCTGGGGTTTGGGGGGTTTAAGCAATTTAACGGCATTATGCAGTGCCCTGTATCAAGGTCTGGCGCGCATTTAAAGCAAAAAGCGCCCTGCCACTATGCGACAGGACGCTCTTCGATTACTCAAACTAGTAGAAGCCAGACCTAGCCGATGATTTCGGGAGCCTGAGCCGCCGCCAAGTCAAGCGGGAAGTTGTGCGCATTGCGCTCGTGCATCACTTCCATACCCAGGTTCGCACGATTGATCACATCAGCCCACGTGCCAATCACACGACCCTGCGAATCAAGGACAGACT